>NZ_JAJPWR010000040.1:0-70847 GCF_046548995.1 Amycolatopsis sp. lyj-109 | reverse complement strand
TTCTCAAGCAACACACCCCGACCAACCCCGGACCCAAAGCCCAGCGTCACCCGAAGCGAGTTATTCCTAGCAGTTTTGGTGGGACACCCACTCAATCGCGATCCGCGAGAGCTTGGTTCGTGTCCCGGTGGCCACCCGGTTTCCCTGGCGACTTGGAGAACTTTACACCCCTCCCGAGGGCCCGAAACAGGGGGGTCCCTTAACCGCGTTCCCGCAGGTCAGGCCCCTGTTCCGGGCCACCGGAGCCGGTCAGCCGCCGAGTGCGACGCCGGCGACGTTCCGCTTGCCCTTGCGGACCACGAGCCACTTGCCGTGGAGGGTGTCCTCCCGGGCCGGCTTCCACTCCTCGTCCGCGATCTTCACGTTGTTGACGTACGCGCCGCCCTCCTTGAGGGTGCGGCGTGCGGCGCCCTTGCTGTCCACCAGTCCCCCGGCGAGCAGCAGGTCGACGATCGTCGGCTCGCCCGCCGGGTCGACCTTGCCGTTCGGCACCTCGGCCATCGCCGCGTCGAGGGTGCGTTCGTCGAGGTCGCCGAGCTCGCCGCGGCCGAACAGCGCCTGGCTGGCGTTGATCACCTGACGGGTCTGCTCCTCGCCGTGGACGAGCGTGGTGAACTCTTCCGCCAGCCGCTTCTGCGCGGCCCGCAGGTGGGGACGCTGTTCGGTGTCCTCCGCCAGCTCGGCGATCTCCTCCCGGTCGAGGAAGGTGAACATCCGCAGGTAGCGGACGACGTCGGCGTCACCCACGTTGACGAAGTACTGGTACCAGGCGTACGGCGAGGTCATCTCCGGGTCGAGCCAGAGGTTCCCGCCGCCGGTGGACTTGCCGAACTTGCGCCCCTCGGCGTCGGTAACCAGCGGCGCGGTCAGCGCATGCACGCCGGCCCCGTCGGTCCGCCGGATCAGATCGACCCCGCCGATGAGGTTGCCCCACTGGTCGGACCCGCCGACCTGCAGCTTGCAGCCGTACTGGCGGTGCAGTTGCAGGTAGTCCTGCGACTGCAGCAGCAGGTAGCTGAACTCGGTGTAGGACATGCCGTCGCCCTCGAGCCGGCGCTTGACCGTCTCCCGGTTGAGCATGACGTTGATCGAGAAGTGCTTCCCGACGTCGCGCAGGAACTCCAGCGCGGTCTGCTGCCCGGTCCAGTTCAGGTTGTTTTCGACGATCGCGCCGGTCGGCGAGCCGTCGAAGTCGACGAACCGCTCCAGCTGGCCGCGGATGCGCCCGGCCCACTCCTCGACGACGTCGAGGGTGTTCAACGTGCGTTCGCCGGTGTCGCGCGGGTCGCCGATCATCCCGGTCGCGCCGCCGGCCAGCACGATCGGCCGGTGCCCGGCGCGCTGGAACCGCTTGAGCATGAGCAGCGGGACCAGGTTGCCGGCGTGCAGGCTGGGCGCGGTCGGGTCGAAGCCGCAATAGAGCGTCACGGGACCCTGGTCGAGCTCGCGCCGGAGGGCGTCGATGTCGGTGGACTGCGCGATGAGGCCGCGCCAGGACAGCTCGTCGAGGATGTGTTCGCTCACGCCTGTAGATCCTCCCGCACCAGGTCAACCGACTAACTGGCGGGTCGGACCCGTCGCTTACCGCCGCGGCGGTAGGTGGACACGGCGGGCGAGCCGTCGACCCAGAACCGCCACGGCGTGTCCATCGCCATCGCGACGCCGACGCGCGGGCCGCTGCGGATCCGCTCGGCCGGCACCCGCTCGCCCGCGTACAGCCGGACCGGCGCCGCCGGGTCGGTCAGGTCGGCGCCGTTCTCCTGCCGGTCGATGCGCAGCACCGACGTCAGGATCGCCGGGCCCTTGGCGAGTTCACCGGTCCCCCGCGCGTTCGGCCGCCGCTTGCGGACGACGTCGAGGCCGGTGACGACCTCGCCCGCCCGCAGCAGCACCGCGCCGGCCACACCGTCGGTCGAGCCGACGATGTTCGCGCAGAAGTGCATCCCGTAGACGAAGTAGACGTACAGGTGCCCGGCCGGGCCCCACATGACGGCGTTGCGCGGGGTCTGGCCGCGGTAGCAGTGCGACGCCGGATCGTCCTCGCCTCGGTAGGCCTCGACCTCGACCAGCCGGACGCCGACCGTGCCGTCGGGACCGTCGGCCTCCAGGACCGAGCCGAGCAGCAGGTGGGCCAGGTCGACCGGGTCCAGCGCGAGTTCGTCGCGGGTGAACAACCGGCCTGCGTCGCCGCTCAAACGGGGTCCTCCTCCTCGGCTGCCTGGCGCGTCCACTTTAACCCTTGAGCGATCGCTCAAACTTCTCTACAGTCGTTTTGAGCAGTCGCTCAAACTCTGAGGGGAGACGGAGATGCGACCGAAGGCCCTCTACGTCGAGACCGTGATCCGCACGGACCTCGACACGCTGTGGCAGCACACCCAAGACCCGGTCCTGCACCGTCGCTGGGACCTCCGCTTCGCCGAGATCACGCCGATCGACGGCCACGACGGCCACTTCCGCTACGCCTCGCGGTTCCTGAGGGTCACGGTCGCCGGCGTCGGGGTGAGCGTGGCTTCGCGGGACCGGCCGGACGGCTCGCGCACGTCGGTGCTGCGATTCGCCAGCGCCGACCCGCTTTCGCTGATCAGCGCGGGGGCGGGGTTCTGGCGCTACACCCCGGTCCCCGGTGGCGTCCGGTTCGTCACCGGCTTCGACTACGGCACCCGCTGGGGACGCTTCGGACAGCTGGCCGACTGGCTGTTCCGGCCGGTCTTCGGCTGGATGACGGCGTGGTCGTTCGACCGGCTGCGGCTGTGGCTGGAGACCGGCGTCCCGCCGGAGGACCAGCCGCTGACCGCACCCTCGGCCGCCCGCTGCGGCCGGACCCGGCCTCGCCACCAGGTGACTGCCGGAGCGTCGTCGTGACCGGGGTCTTCGAACGCACGCTCGGTGCGGATTTCGCGAGACTGCACCCCCGGATGCGGGAACGGCTCGCCCTGTCGGACGGGCGCGGGATGATCGGCCACGGCGTGATGGACCGGATCTGGCGCGGCCCCGGCTTCACCCTGCCGTTCCTGTGGCTCGGGTCGGCGCGGCACATCCTGTTCCCCGAGCGCGGCCGGAACGTGCCGTTCACCATCGAGAACTACCCGTACGTGGACGGGCACGGCCGCGAAACGGTGTCCTTCGTGCGGACCTTCGAGTTCCCACGACGGCGCCGGCGCTTCGACGCCCAGATGGTGTTCAGCGCCGGGCGCGGGCTCGTCGACTACCTGGGAACGCACCAGCACCTGGCGGTGGACCTCGCGGTGTCGGTCCGGCCGGACGGCGGGTTCCGGATCCGCTCCGGCGAGTTCCGGATCCGGGAAGGGACGTGCCTGCCAGGGGCGCTCACGGTGATCGCCACGGTCGACGAGTGGTTCGACGACGCACTCGGGCAATTCCGGATCGAGGTCGCGGTGGTCCATCCCCGCTACGGGCCGGTGTTCGGCTACGAGGGCAGCTTCAGCGCCCGGTTCGTCGACGTCGGCGGCGGGGTGAGCGGGGCGGTCAAGCCCCTTCGTGAGAAGGTCATGGACTGATGGGCACCGGCCGGAACTCCAGTTCGCAGGACACGAAGCAGCGGCTCGTGGACGGCGTGCTGGAGGTCGTCCGGCAGCAGGGCATCACCGCCGTCTCCGCCCGGTCGGTCGCCAGTGCCGCGGGCGCGAACCAGGCGCTGGTCTTCTACCACTTCGGCAGCGTCGAAGAGCTTGTCGCCCAGGCGTGCATCTCCGCGACGGAAGCCCGCGTCGCGCTCTACCGGGACCGCTTCGCGGCCGTGGCCACGGTCGGCGAGCTGCTGGTGCTCGGGCGGGAGATCCGGATCGCGGAACGCGCGGAGGGCAACCTGGCCCTCCTGGCCCAGACGCTGGCCGGCGCGCAGGGCAGCGAACGGCTCGCCGAAGCGACCCGCGAAGGCCTGGACAAGTGGATCACCGAAGTCCGGATGGCTCTCGAGCGCGTGCTCCAAGGATCGCCGCTGGCCGAGCTCGCGGACCCCGACGGGCTGGCGCACGCCGTGTCCACCGGGTTCCTCGGGCTGACGCTGTTCGACACGGTCGACCCCGAGGGCGCCGAGCAGGCCGTCGCCGCGCTGGAGCAGCTGGCCGTGCTCGTCGACGTCCTGGACGGGCTCGGCCCGGTGGCCACGCGGGCCGTCCGGGCCAAGCTCCGCAAGTCCCTCAGTTGAGCCACTGGCGCGCCGCGGTGACACGCTCCTCGAGCCGCGCGCGCTGTTCGGCCACCCGCACCGGCGCCGTGCCACCCCGGGCGTCACGGGACTTCACCGAGCCTTCGACGGTGAGGACTTCGCGCACCGCGGGCGTCAGCGCCGGGTTGATCTTCTCGAACTCTTCGTCGGTCAGCTCCTCCAGGCCGACACCGCGGGACTCGGCGACGCGGACGCTCTCGCCCGCCGCCTCGTGCGCGACGCGGAACGGGACGCCCTGGCGCACCAGCCACTCGGCGATGTCGGTGGCCAGGGTGAAGCCGGCCGGGGCCAGCTCGGCGAGCCGGTCGGTGTGGAAGGTGAGCGTTTCGAGCATCCCGGCGATCGCCGGGAACAGGAGCTCGAGCTGTTCGACCGAGTCGAACACCGGCTCCTTGTCCTCCTGCAGATCGCGGTTGTAGGCCAGCGGCTGCGCCTTGAGGGTGGCCAGCAGGCCGGTGAGGTTGCCGATCAGCCGGCCCGCCTTGCCGCGCGTCAGCTCCGCGACGTCCGGGTTCTTCTTCTGCGGCATGATCGAGCTGCCGGTGGCCCAGGCGTCGTCGAGGGTCACGTAGCCGAACTCGGCGGTGTTCCAGATGATCACCTCTTCGGCGATCCGGGACAGGTTCACCGCGAGCATCGCGACGGCGAAGGCGAACTCGGCGACGAAGTCGCGCGAAGCGGTGCCGTCGATCGAGTTCTCGACGCTGGAGGCGAAGCCCAGCTCCTCGGCGACGGCCTCGGGGTCGAGGCCCAGCGACGAGCCGGCGAGCGCGCCCGAGCCGTACGGCGACTCGGCCGTGCGGGCGTCCCAGTCCTGCAGGCGCGAGACGTCGCGCAGCAGCGCCTGGCCGTGGGCCATCAGGTGGTGGGCGAGCAGCACCGGCTGGGCGTGCTGCAGGTGCGTGCGCCCGGGCAGGATCGCGTCGGGGTGCCGCTTCGCCTGCGACACCAGCGCGTCGATGACTTCCAGGGTGCCGGCGACGACCCGGCGAGCGGCGTCGCGCAGCCACATCCGGAACAGCGTGGCGACCTGGTCGTTGCGCGAACGGCCGGCGCGCAGCTTGCCGCCGAGCTCGGTGCCCGCACGCTCGAGCAAGCCGCGTTCGAGGGCCGTGTGCACGTCCTCGTCGGCGATCGTCGGGGTGAACTCCCCCGACGCGACGTCCTGGGCGAGCGCGTCCAGGGCGGCCAGCATGCCGGCGAGCTCGTCTTCGGTGAGCAGGCCCGCCTTGCGCAGCACGCGAGCGTGCGCGCGGGACCCGGCGATGTCGTAGGGCGCCAGGCGCCAGTCGAAGTGCGTCGACGCGCTCAGCGCGGCCATGGCCTCCGCCGGACCGCTGGCGAACCGGCCGCCCCACAGCTGCACCGGCTGCTCGTTCCCGCTCACTGTTCTCGCTTCTCCTCGGTGTTCGTTCGGATGTTTCGGGCGACCGTGATCCGGCCGTCGTACAGGACCAGCCGGACTTCGCCCGAAGCGGTGCCGGTCAGACTGGCGCATCCGCGGCCGGCCCGCCGTTCGAGCGCGGCGCACGCTTCGCCGCGGCCGATTTTCTGCGCCTCGCCGCGCGCGCTCAGCATCCGGCGCGCTTCCGCGACGGACACGGTCTCGCCGTCGATCGCCACCGGGATCCCGCCGTCGAAGGTGATCACGACCTCGTCCGGCGCGAGGAACTCCCCCTCGGCCGGGAAGATCTCGATCATGGCGATCCTTCGTCCGCCGATCGCTGGGCGAGGGCGGCGAAGCGCTCCGCCAGTCCCTTGCCCGTCAGGGGTTCCCGGGCGATCACGGCGACGGTGTCGTCCCCCGCGATCGAGCCGACGACCTCCTCCAGGGCCGCCCGGTCGATCGCGCTGGCGAGGAACTGGGCCGCGCCCGGCGGCGTCCGCAGGACCATCAGGTTGCCCGACGAGTCGGCCGAGACCATCAGTTCCGCGAGCAACCGGGAGAGCCGGGACGTGCCGCCCTGCACCCCGCGGACCGGGCTGCCGTCCTCGGGGATGACGTAGACGGGCGCGCCGGAGTCCGGCCCGCGCAGCTTGACCGCGCCCAGCTCGTCGAGGTCGCGTGAGAGCGTCGCCTGGGTCACCTCGATGCCTTCGGCGGCCAGCAGCTTGGCCAGCTCGGTCTGGCTGCGGATGGTCATGGTGGACACCAGTTCGGTGATCCGTGCCTGTCTGCCCACCCGGCTGCCGGTCATCGCCGGCTCTCCTCGAAGAGCCAGACCAGCAGTGCCTTCTGGGCGTGCAGGCGGTTCTCGGCCTCGTCCCACACCGCGCTGGCCGGGCCGTCGATCACCTCGTCGGTGATCTCCCAGCCGCGGTGCGCCGGGAGGCAGTGCAGCACGATCGCCTCGTCCGCGGCCTTCTTCAGCAGCTCGGTGTTGACCTGCAGGGCGCGGAACGGGCCCACCCGGTCGAGCCCGTCGTTCTCCTGCCCCATCGACGTCCACGTGTCGGTGACGAGCACGTCCGCGCCGTCGACCGCCGCGTACGGGTCGGTGAAGACGGTGGCCGTGCCGCCGGTCTCGTTCGCGCGCTTCTTCGCGTCCAGCATCACGCCCTGGTCCGGCTGGAAGCCGACCGGCGAGACGACCCGGACGTGCATCCCGGCGGTGACCCCGCCGAGCAGCAGCGAGTGCGCCATGTTGTTGGCGCCGTCGCCCAGGTAGACGAGCGTCAGGCCCTCGAGCTTGCCCTTGCGCTCGCGGATCGTCATCAGATCGGTGAGCACCTGGCACGGGTGGAACTCGTCGGTGAGCGCGTTGACCACCGGGATCGACGCGGCCGAAGCCATCGCCTCGATGCGCTTCTGCGCGAAGGTGCGCCACACGATCCCGTCGACGTACCGCGAGAGGACCCGCGAAGTGTCCTCGATGGTCTCTTCCCGGCCGAGCTGCATCGAGCGGCCGTCGACGATCACCGGGTGGCCGCCGAGCTGGCTGATGCCGACCTCGAACGAGAACCGGGTCCGCGTCGAGTTCTTCTCGAAGATCGCCGTGACGGACTTGCCGGCGAGGGTCTTGTTGCCCAGCGGGTCGGCCTTGAGCGCGTCGGCGAGGTCGAGGATGGCCTTCTGCTCGGCCGGACTGACGTCGTCGTCGCGGAGGAAGTGGCGCAGCATCAGTCGGAGTCCTTCGTGGTGGAGTCGAGCGCGTTCGGGAGGGCGGCGAGGAAGCCTTCGGCCTGGTCGCCGTCGAGGACCAGCGGGGGCGCGAGCCGGATGGCGTCCGGCGCGACCGGGTTGACGAGGTAGCCCGCGGCCTGGGCGGCCTGGGCGACCGCCGCCGAGACGGGCTGCTTCAGGGCGATGCCGAGCAGCAGCCCGGCGCCGCGCACGCCGGCGACGAGCGGGTGACCCAGTGCCTCGACACCCGCCGCAATGTCCTTGCCCAGTGAGGCGACGTGGTCGAGGAGCCCCTCGGCGGCGATGGTCTTCAGCACCGCCAGGCCGGCCGCGCAGCAGACCGGGTTGCCGCCGAAGGTGGTGCCGTGCTGGCCGGGCTTGAGCAGGTCGCCCGCGGCGCCGACGCCGATCACCGCGCCCAGCGGCAGCCCGCCGCCGAGGCCCTTCGCCAGGGTGATGACGTCCGGCACGATGCCGGCCTGCTGGTAGCCGAACCAGGTGCCGAGCCGGCCGAGACCGGTCTGCACCTCGTCGAGCACCAGCAGCGTGCCGGTGGCCTTGGTGATTTCGCGGGCGGCCTGCAGGTAGCCGTCCGGGGCCGGGATGACGCCCGCCTCGCCGAGCACCGGCTCAAGGAAGACGGCCGCGGTTTCGGTGTCGACGGCGGCCTCGAGCGCCGCGACGTCGCCGAACGGCACGTGCTCCACCCCGGGCACCAGCGGCTTGAAGGCGTCGCGCTTGGCGGGCTGGCCGGTGAGTGTCAGCGCGCCCATGGTCCGGCCGTGGAACGCGCCTTCGGCGGCGACCACCTTGGTGCGGCCGGTCAGCCTGCTGATCTTGAGCGCGGCTTCGTTGGCCTCGGCGCCCGAATTGACGAACAGCACCTTGCCGTGGCCGGTGAGGCCGGCGACGTCGAGCAGCGCCTCGGCGAGCTCGACGGCCACCGGGTTGACGTAGAGGTTCGAGGTGTGGCCGAGCCGCTTGATCTGCTCGGTGACGGCTTCGACAACGGCCGGGT
Source organism: Amycolatopsis sp. lyj-109 (assembly GCF_046548995.1). Classification (NCBI taxonomy): domain Bacteria; kingdom Bacillati; phylum Actinomycetota; class Actinomycetes; order Pseudonocardiales; family Pseudonocardiaceae; genus Amycolatopsis; species Amycolatopsis sp. lyj-109. The sequence goes on along the minus strand of NZ_JAJPWR010000040.1, from coordinate 62,516 downwards.
GCGCGTGGCCGAGCGCGTTGACGGCGATGCCGCCGACGAGGTCGACGTACTCCTTGCCGTCGGCGTCCCACACCTTCGCGCCCTCGCCGCGCACCAGCGTCAGCTTGGGTGTGCCGTAGTTGTCCATGACGGCGGACTGCCAGTGCGCCTGGCCGTCCACATTGGACGTGAGGTCGATCACGGGAGCTCCGTTTCGGGAAAGACCATGGTGCCGACGCCGCGCGAGGTGAAGACCTCCAGCAGCACCGAGTGGGCGAGGCGGCCGTCGATCACGTGCGCCCGGCGCACGCCGCCGCGGATGGCGCGCACGCACGCTTCCATCTTCGGGATCATGCCGCTGGCCAGGCCGGGCAGCATGGTCTCGAGCCGGTCGACGCGGATGCGGTCGATCAGCGACGACCGGTCGGGCCAGTTCGCGTACAGGCCTTCGACGTCGGTGAGCACCACGAGCTTTTCGGCACCCAGCGCGGCCGCCAGCGCACCCGCGGCCGTGTCGGCGTTGACGTTGTGCACGACGCCGTCGACGTCCGGGGCGACCGTGGACACGACCGGGATGCGCCCGGCGTTGACGATGTCGAGCACCGCGTCCGGGTTGACCTCGGCGACCTCGCCGACGAGCCCGATGTCGACCTGCTCACCGTCCACAGTGGCCTGTTTGCGTTCGGCGGTGAACAGCCGGGCGTCCTCGCCGGAGATGCCGACCGCGTACGGCCCGTGGGCGTTGATCAGCCCGACGAGCTCGCGGCTGACCTGGCCGGTGAGCACCATCCGGACGATGTCCATCGTCTCCGGCGTGGTGACCCGCAGGCCGCCCTTGAACTCGCCTTCGACGCCGAGGCGCTTGAGCATCGCGGTGATCTGCGGGCCGCCGCCGTGCACGACGACCGGGCGCAGGCCCGCCAGCCGGAGGAACACCATGTCCTCGGCGAAGGCCGCCTTCAGCTGGTCGTCGATCATCGCGTTGCCGCCGTACTTCACCACCACGGTGGCCCCGTGGAACCGCTGCAGCCAAGGCAGCGCCTCGATGAGCACCCCGGCCTTTTCGGCCGCCGTCGCGAGTCGTTCGTCCGCGGAAATCAGAGCCTCCTGGTTCATGAGGAGTACGCGCTGTTCTCTTCGACGTAACCGTGCGAAAGGTCCGTGGTGTAGATGGTCGCCGTGCTGGTGCCGACGCCGAGGTCGACGACGATCTCGATGGCCCGGCCGGTGAGGTCCGCCTCGGACCGGTCGGCGGCGGGCACGCCCTGGGCGAACAGGGTGACGCCGTTGATCGCGATCGACACGGCTTCCGGGTCGATGCGGGCCGGCACCCGGCCGAGCGCCATGGCGATCCGGCCCCAGTTCGGGTCGGAACCGAACAGTGCCGTCTTGACCAGGTTGTCCTCGGCGATCGTGCGGGCGACGGCGATCGCGTCGGCCTCGGTGGCCGCGCCGCGCACGGTGATGTCGACGTCCTTGGTCGCGCCTTCGGAGTCCGCGCGCAGCTGGAGCACCAGGTCGTGGCTGACCGCGGTGAGCAGCTCGGTGAGCTCGGCTTCGGTGGGCTCGACTCCGCTCGCGCCGGACGCCAGGACCAGGACGGTGTCGTTGGTGGACGTGCCGCCGTCGACGTCGAGCCGGTCGAAGGTGACGCGGGTCGCCGCGCGCAGGGCCCGGTCGAGGGTGTCCTTGGCCACGACGGCGTCGGTGGTCAGCACCGAGAGCATGGTGGCGAGGTTCGGCGCGAGCATGCCCGCGCCCTTGGCGAAGCCGCCGGCGCTCCAGCCGCTGTCGTGCTTCGCGAAAGCCTGCTTCGGTTTGCTGTCGGTGGTCATCACGCCCTTGGCGGCGTTGAGGCTCGCTTCGGGCCCCGCGTCGAGGGCTTTGAAGGCGACGTCCACTCCGGACAGGACGGCGTCCATCGGGAGCCGCTCGCCGATCAGGCCGGTGGAGCAGACCGCGACCTCGATCGCGCCGGCCTGCAGGACTTCGGCGACCTTCTCGGCCGTGGCGTGGGTGTCCTGGAAGCCGCCGGGACCGGTGGCCGCGTTGGCGCCGCCGGAGTTGAGGACGACGGCCTTCAGCCGCTGCTGCTTGAGCACCTCCTGCGACCACAGCACCGGCGCGGCCTTGATGACGTTGCGGGTGAAGACGCCGGCCGCGACGTCGAGCGGGCCGTCGTTGACGACCAGGGTGAGGTCGAGCGCGCCGGAGGCCTTGATCCCGGCGGCGACGCCGGCCGCGCGGAAGCCCTGGGGGCCGGTGACGGTCACGGTGCCACTCCTACGGTGGAAAGGCCGGTGGTCTCGGGGAGGCCGAGGGCCAGGTTCATGGATTGGACGGCGCCGCCCGCGGTGCCCTTGGTGAGGTTGTCGATCGCGGCGACGACGACCAGGCGCTTGGCGTCGGCGTCGACCGTGACCTGCAGCTGGGTGTTGTTCGAGCCGAGCGTCGCCGAGGTCGTCGGCCAGGCGCCCGCGGGCAGCAGCTGGACGAACGGCTCCGCGTCGCAGGCCTTCTCGTACGCCGCCCTGGCGGCCGCCTCGTCGACGTCACCCTTCAGTGGAGCGCTCGCCGTGGTGAGGATGCCGCGGGGCATCGGCGCGAGCACCGGGGTGAAGGACACGGTGACCTTCTCGCCCGCGACGGCCGAGAGGTTCTGCGCGAACTCGGGGGTGTGGCGGTGGGCGCCGCCGACGCCGTACGCGCTCGCCGAGCCCATCACCTCGGAGCCGAGCAGGTTCGGTTTGAGGCTCTTGCCCGCACCGGAGGTCCCGGTGACCGCGACGATCGTGACGTCCGGCTCGATCAGCCCGGCGGCGAACGCGGGTGCCAGAGCCAGTGATCCGCCGGTCGGGAAGCAGCCGGGCACGGCGATGCGCTTGGTGCCGGCGAGCTTTTCCCGGGCGCCGGGCAGCTCGGGCAGGCCGTACGGCCACTGGCCGGCGTGGTCGCCGCCGTACCAGCGCTGCCAGTCGCCCGCGTCGGCCAGGCGGTGGTCGGCGCCGAGGTCGACCACCAGGACGTCCGGGCCGAGCTGCGCCGCGATCGCCGCGGAGTGCCCGTGGGGCAGCGCGAGGAACACGACGTCGTGGCCGGCGAGGGTCTCCGGCGTGGTCTCGGCCAGGACGCGGTCGGCGAGGGGGACGAGGTGGGGCTGGTGGACGCCGAGCTTCGTGCCCGCGCTGCTGGCGGCCGTGAGCGCGCCGATCTCGACCTCGGGATGGGTCAGGAGCAGGCGCAGCAGCTCACCACCCGCGTACCCGCTGGCTCCGGCCACCGCGATGTTCACCGTCATACGCATGATTATGCACGCCCTTGCAAGTCTAAACAAACCCGGAGTGGTGGCCGCCACCTTGGGATGCTGGGCGCATGACGGACACCCCGGCCCGGTTGCTCGGCCTGCTTTCGCTGCTCCAGACGCCCCGCGAGTGGCCGGGCAGCGAACTGGCCGAGCGCCTGGGCGTCAGCCCGCGCACCATCCGCCGCGACATCGAGCGGCTGCGCGACCTGGGCTATCCGGTCGAGGCCAGCCGCGGTGTCGCGGGCGGGTACCGGCTGGTCGCCGGCACCGCGATGCCGCCACTCGTGCTCGACGACGAGGAAGCGGTCGCGATCGCGGTGGGCCTGCGGACCGCCGCCGGGCAGTCCGTCTCCGGGATCGAGGAGGCGTCCGTGCGGGCGCTCGCCAAACTGGAGCAGGTCCTGCCGGCGCGGCTGCGCCGCCGGGTGGGCACGATCGGCGCGGCGACGGTCGCCGTACCGGCCACCGGGCCCGTCGTCGATCCGGCGCAGCTGACGGTGTTCGCCGGGGCGATCGCCAACCACGAGACCGTCCGGTTCCGCTACCGCGCCCACGACGGCGCCGAGACCCGGCGCCGGGCCGAGCCGCTCCGGCTGGTGGCCGCGGGCCGCCGCTGGTACCTGGTGGCCTACGACCTCGACCGGGCGGACTGGCGCGTGTTCCGCGCCGACCGCGTCCGCGAGGCCCAGGCGACCGGCGGCCGGGTGGTGCCGCGCGAGCCACCCGCCGCGGACCTGGCGGCCTATGTCATAGACCGGTTCTACGACCTGGCGCCGTCGCACCGAGCGGTGGCCGTGCTGGCGGAGCCGGCGTCGCGGATCGCACCCCGCCTCGGCCAGGCGACGGGCGAGCTGACCGATCTCGGCGACGGCCGGTGCCGGTGGCGGAGCCACGCGGACACGGTGGACTGGCTCGCGTTCCGGCTGCTGGGCCTGGGGTGCGCGTTCACGGTCGAGGAACCGCCGGAACTGATCGCGCACCTGCGGGTGCTCGCGAACCGGGCGGCCGCGGCCGTGCCGGACTGACCGGACGGCCCGCCGCGGGGTTGGCCTGTAGTGCACTGCCCCTCTCCTTTCCGAAAGTGCTTCAGCGGTCAGGAATTCATCCGCTGCCAATCGAACTCCTGCTGCCAGCCGTCGTCGCCCGAGGCAAAGCCCGTGAACGCCCGGACGATCCGGGACCGGTCCTCGACCTCGGCGCGGAAATGCCGGTCGGGCAACCCTGCGCGGTGTTCCAGCACGAACCGGCCGCGCCGGGTGGCCGCCTGCTCGCCGAAGCCCACTTGGACGTAGTGGTCGCCTCGATCGAGGACCGCGAACCAGTTCCCGGCCGACAACCGCGCCACCGCCGCCTCGATGTCCGCCGCGCCGGGGTTCTCGATCCGCGAGCCGTCGCAGGCCGACAGCACCGGCACCGGATCTCCGCGCGAGGCCGGCGGTGAGTGCACCGCGTCGCCAGGCATGGTCGAATCCGCAGACCATGCGTTGTCCGGCAGCTCCGGGTGGCGCGCCGTCAGCTCGCAGGGGACCGTGCCGGCCCGGTGGGCCGGTCCACCCCTGCGGACCGGCCCACCGCCGCCGGTCAGCTCGGCTCACCGCCGTCCAGGTCCGTGCGCCTGCTCGGCGGCACGGGGAGGTAGCAGCCCGGGTGCTCCGGGTCGCAGCCCACGCGCGGCAGGCGGGCGCGGATGCCACCGGGGGTGCGCTCGAAGTACGCCGCGATCTGCGCGACGCTCTCCCCGGCGATCCACCGGCTCTCCAGCTCCGCGTCCATCTCCTCGTTCCACGGGCGGCCCTGCTGGGCAGGACGGCCCGCGGATCTTCGCCGCGACCCGCGACCCGCTCCGGACGCGGACAGCAATCCGTCCGTGACCAGCTCCGCCACCGTGTTCGCCACCGCGACGTCGAGGTCGAGGCTGCCCTCGGCGACCGGTTCGCCGCCGGGGCCGCCCGCTTCCAGGGTGATCATCACCCGGGGTGTGGGTTCGGCGCGGTCGACGTCCGTCCTGGTCGCGACCACGATCTGGTAGGTGTTGTCGGCTGCCCGGACCTCGGTCCGGCGCTCTTCGATGATCGACATGCCACGAAGCTAGCGCGCACCCCCGACAATTTTCGGCCACGCGCTGCTCACGGCCCACTCCGCTCCGAAATTGTCGGACCCCTCCCCTAACGTCTCCGGTGACCACGAACCGTCACGAGGAGGCGACGATGGGACACCGGTGGACAAGACGCTGCCCCGGTCCGGAAGAACCGGGCCGGGGCAGCGGGATGAAGCGGGTTCGCTCAGAAGTGCAGCTGCTGGGCCAGCGCGCTCTGCTTCTCCTGGGCGGCCTTCGCGGAGCTGTCCGGCTTCTGCGCCGCGGGCTCGTCAGGCACCGGCACCGGGCTGCACTGGACGTCCGAGTGGTTGCCGGGCCGGCGCTTCGGCAGGGCGCCGGTGGCCAGGTAGTCGGCGACCTTGTCGTCCACACAGGCCACCCCGGACAGCGAACCGGCGTGCGTGGTGCCACCCGGCGCACTGATCAGGCTCGAGTTCGGGAACAGCTTCCGCACCTCGAGGCTGCCGGTGTACGGCGTGGCGGCGTCGAGCTCTTCGCTGATGAGCAGGGCACCGGCCACCTTGCGGCCGTCGATGTTCACCGGCTTGCCCGCCTTCGCCGGCCAGAACGCGCAGGGCGCGTTGAACCAGGCGTTGCCCCAGGTCTCGAACGGGGCCTTGAAGTGGGTCAGCCAGTTGTCGATCCGCCACCGGTTCCAGTCGGTCGGCCACTGCACGTCGGTGCACTGCACGCCCAGGTACACGGCGAAGCCGTTGTCGTCGCCCAGCGGGTTCGAGTTGTCGTAAAGCTCCTTGAGTGTCTGCCAGTCACCCTTGTGCACGAAGCCGTCGAAGGCCTTGGCCATCTCGACCCAGCCGAAGACGTAGTAGCCGGCCTGCAGGAAGACGTCGGTCCACTCGTCGCCGCCGATGACCCCGCCCGCCGGGTTCTTGGCGAACTTGCGCTGCGTGTCGTACCACAACTTCTCGACGGCGTCGCCGGTCTTGCCCAGATGGTAGACGTAGTCGTACTTCGCGAGCCAGTCGAAGTAGATCTTGATGTTCTTGTCGAACGCGACGTCCTGGTCGAGGTTGGCCTCGTACCAGACCTTCCGCGGGTCGACGTTGCCGTCCAGCACCATCCGGCGGACGTTCTTCGGGTACAGCGTGCTGTACACCTGGCCGAGGTAGGTGCCGTAGGAGAAGCCGTAGTAGTTGATCTGCTTCTCACCGAGCGCCTTGCGCAGGCTGTCCATGTCCTGCGCGACGTCGGTCGTCTTGAGGTGGTTCAGGATCTCGCCGTTCTTGCGGCACGCGTCGGCGTACCCCTTCGAGCGGGCGAGCCAGGTCTTCTCCAGCTGCACGGTGGTCGGCACGTACGCCGGCCGGTTGTAGCTGAAGTAGTTCCCGTCGCAGCTGATCGCGGGCTTGCTGGACCCGACGCCCCGCGGGTCGAAGCCGATCCAGTCGTAGCTGTCCCCGGCGCCGTTCGGCACGTACTTGCCGAGCACCGACAGGCCGAGGCCAGAGCCACCCGGGCCACCCGGGTTCACCAGCATGATGCCCTGGGACCGCGCGGTCTTGTGCTTGATCCGCGACACCGCGACGGAGACCTTCGCCCCGCCCGGCTTCGCGTAGTCCATCGGCACTTCGAGGAAGCCGCACTCGGCGCCGTCGGCCTTGAGGCTCGCCGACGCGCAGGGGCCCCAGGCGATCGGCGCGGGGGTGAACTGCACCCCGGATTCCGCCGAGGCGGCGGGCGCGGCGGCCATCAGCCCCGCCGCGAGCCCCGCGGCGGCGATGGCGGCAACGATTCTTTTCACAGTCGTCCTTTTCGTCCGCATTCGACAGCGTTCGGCAGATTTCGACGAAACTACCGGCAACCTTGGACAATCTCGCCGACCGACGCGACTTTCGCCATCCGCCTTTCGTCGGTTCCTGCGACGTCCGCGCAGCGCCGGAACTGTCGGTGGCCGGCAGTACGCCTCGGAGCGCCGGAGCCCGACGGGAGGACAGATGAGCGCGGACGAGACGCTGGTCAAGGCAATCCGCGCCGGGCTGGCCGAGCTGGCCGACCCGGCGAAAGCGCCGGCGATGCAGGCGTACATGAAGTCGGCCATGCCGTTCCGCGGGGTGGCGAAACCCCAGCGCAGCACCCTCCTCAAACGAGTGCTGGCCGACCACACATTGCCCGATCGGGTGACATTTTCGGCAACCGTCCTGAAAATGTGGCGGACCGCCGAATTCCGCGAGGAGCGCTACGCGGCCATCGATCTTTCCGGGTACCGGGCCTACCGGCGCTGGCAGGACCCCGACCTGGTCCCGGTGTACGAGGAACTGATCGTCGACGGGGCTTGGTGGGACGTCGTGGACGAGGTCGCCATCCGGAGGATCGGCCCGATCCTCCGTGACGACCGCGCCCGGATGACGCCGACGATGCTGGCCTGGGCCCACGACGGCGACCTCTGGCGCCGCCGGACGGCGATCATCTGCCAGGTGGGGGCCAAGGAGGACACGGACACCGACCTGCTCGCCCGCGCGATTGAGCCGTCGATCGCCGAGCCGGAGTTCTTCCTGCGGAAGGGAATCGGCTGGGCCCTGCGGGACTACGCGAAGACGGCGCCGGACTGGGTGCGGTGCTTTGTGCACGACCACCCGGGGCTGGCCGGGCTGTCGAGACGGGAGGCGCTCAAGCACATCGGCTGAGGTGACGGCGGGCGTGCCGCGCGGGCCGGCTCGCGTGATTGGAGGGTCAGTTCGCGTGATTGGAGGGTCGACACGCGTACCTGGGTGGACGACACGGCGCCGGCCCCTCCTGCCGGGGTGCGGGAGGGGCCGGTGACCGTCAGGCGCGGAGGGTTGCGCCGAAGCGCTCGCCTGCCGCTGCCACTGCCGCGTCGCGGGCCTTGATGGCCTCGTCGACCGTCAGCGTGCGGTCCGGGGCGCGGAACCGCAGCTTGTACGCCAGCGATCGCTTGCCCTCGCCGACCTGCTCGCCCGCGTACACGTCGAACAGCGTGATGTTCTCCAGGAGCTCGCCCGCCCCCGTGCGCAGGACCTCGGCGAGGTCCGCCGACGGGACGTCCGCCGCCGCGACCAGGGCGACGTCCAGGAGCACCGGCGGGTAGCCCGAGACGCTCGGCGCCGGGCGGGAGTCCGGCAGCGGGATGGCGTCCAGGTCCAGCTCCATCGCCACCGTGCGCGGCGGCAGTCCGAGTGCCTCGACCACCTTCGGGTGCAGCTCACCCGCGTGGCCGACCGGCCAGTCGCCGACCCGGAGCTGGGCGCAGCGGCCCGGGTGCCACGGCGGGAGGTCGGTCGCCTGGACGGTCAGCTCGACCCCGGCCGCCTCCGCGATCGCGCGGGCCGCCTGGACCGCGTCGGCCCAGTTCGCCGGCTCGCCTGCGCCCCACCAGCCCGCTCGGCGGCGGTTCCCGGCGAGGACGACGGCCACGTGCAGCGGCTGCTCCGGGACCGCCGCCTCCAGTAGGGCCAGGTCCTCGTCCGAAGGCCGGCGGTCGACGCCGAGGTCCGGGACCTTCAGCGGGTTCGGGGCCGGGAGCACCACCTGGCCGATGTGGTACAGCGACACGTCCTTCATCCCGCGGGACACGTTGCGCTGCAGGGTGTCCAGCAGGCCCGGCAGCAACGTCGTCGCCAGCCGGTTGCGGTCGGCTTCCAGGGGGTTGCGGACCACCATCGTGTTGCGGCGGACGTCGTCGGCCGGGAGGCCGAACGCGTCCCACACCGCGTCGCTGATGAACGGGAACGGGCGCACCTCGACGTAGCCCGCCTCGGCCAGCGCCCGGGAGACACTCCGGACGCGCCGCTGGCCGTCGCTCAGGCCGCGACCGGCCGGGGCGGCGGGCAGCGTCGACGGGATGCTGTCGTAGCCCTCCAGCCGCAGCACCTCTTCGACGAGGTCGGCCGGCTGGCGCAGATCGCCGCGCCAGCTGGGCGGGATCGCCGTGACCAGGCCCGTGCCGTCGTCGCCTGTGCTGACCGAAACCTTGCAGCCGATCTGGGTGAGCCGGCGGACCGTCACGCCGCGCTGGTAGTTCACGCCCGCGACCTTGTCGGGCAGGTTGATCGGCATCACGACCGGCGGGTTCGGCTCGACCGCGCCCTCGTCGGTGCGGCCAGGCTGGATGGCGGCGTCGCCGTACTGGCGCAGCAGCCGCGCGGCCAGCTCGACCGCCGCGGCGCACAGCTGGGGGTCGGTGAACCGCTCGAAGCGCTTGGCGGCCTCCGAGAACAGCTTGTGCCGCCGCGCGGTGCGGCTGATCGCCGCCGGGTTCCAGTGCGCCGCCTCGAGCAGCACGTCGGTGCTCTCCGGCGTGATCTCGGTGCTCGCGCCGCCCATCGTGCCGGCGAGCGAGATGACGCCGCTGTCGTCGGCGATGACCACGTCGTCCGGGTCGAGCGTGCGCTCCACATCGTCCAAAGTGGTCAGTTTCTCGCCCGGCTTCGCCCGGCGCACCACCAGATCGCCCTGGATGGCCTTGGTGGCGAACGCGTGCAGCGGGTGCCCGAGCTCGAGCATCACGTAGTTCGTGACGTCGACGGCCAGCGAAATCGACCGGATGCCGGCCAGCATCAGCCGCCGCCGCATCCGCCACGGGGTCGGGGCGGTCGCGTCCAGGCCGGTGACCCGGCGCAGCACGAACCGCGGGCAGCCTTCCGGGTCCTCGATGCGGACCGGCCAGGCGTCGCCCTCGGCCGCCGGGACCTCCAGCAGCGCCGGGTCGCCGAAGGGCACGTCGAGCGCGTTCGACAGCTCGCGCGCGAGCCCGCGGATCGACAGGGCGTAGCCGCGGTCCGGGGTCGGGGCGAGCTCGATCACCGAGTCGTTGAGGCCGAGCAGCTCACTCGCGTCGTCGCCCGGGCTCGCGGTGCCCGGGGGCAGCACGAGGATGCCGGTGTGGTCGTCGCCGAGGCCGAGCTCGCGCGCCGAGCAGATCATGCCGTCGCTGACGCGGCCGTAGGTCTTGCGGGCCGCGATTTCGAAGTCGCCGGGCAGGACGGCGCCGGGCAGCGCGACGACGACCAGGTCGCCCTCGACGAAGTTGCGCGCGCCGCAGATGATGCCGCGGGTCTTGATGCCGTGCGGGCCTTCGTCGAACTCGCCGGCTTCGTCGTCGTCCTCGTCTTCGTCTTCTTCGTCGTCGAGGTCGTCGGCTTCGTCGGCGGGCTCGCCGACGTCGACGCGGCAGAAGCGCACCGGCTTCTTGAACTCGGTGAGCTCCTCGATCTCGGCCACCCGGCCGACGACCAGCGGGCCGGTCACGGGACCGAGCTCGCGCAGGTCGTCGACCTCGATGCCGATCCGGACGAACGCGTCGGCCAGGTCCTGCGGCGTGACCTCCTCAGCGAGCTCGAGGTGTTCGGTCAGCCAGCTGACTGGGACTCGCACTACGCCTCCGTTCCGAAGGGAAGGGTGAAGCGGACGTCGCCCTCCACCATGTCGCGCATGTCCGGGATCCCGTTGCGGAACTGCAGGGTGCGCTCGATACCCATCCCGAAGGCGAAGCCCGAGTACACCTCGGGGTCGACGCCGCAGGCGCGCAGCACGTTCGGGTTGACCATGCCGCAGCCGCCCCACTCGACCCAGCCGGGGCCGCCCTTCTTCTCCTCGAACCAGACGTCCACCTCGGCAGACGGCTCGGTGAACGGGAAGAAGTGCGGCCGCAGGCGCGTCTTCGAGTTCTCGCCGAACATGGCGCGGGCGAAGGCGTCCAGCGTGCCCTTGAGGTGGGCCATCGTGATGCCCTTGTCCACCGCGAGGCCCTCGACCTGGGTGAACACCGGGGTGTGCGTCGAGTCGAGCTCGTCGGTGCGGTACGTCCGGCCGGGGCAGACGACGTACACCGGCAGGTCGCGGTGCAGCAGCGTGCGGGCCTGGACCGGCGAGGTGTGCGTGCGCAGCACCAGGCTGGAGTCCTCTTCGCCGACGTAGAACGTGTCCTGCAGCTGCCGGGCCGGGTGGTCCTTGCCGAAGTTCAGCGCGTCGAAGTTGAACCACTCGGCTTCGAGCTCCGGGCCCTCGGCTACCTCGTAGCCCATCGCGATGAAGGCGTCCGCGACGCGTTCGGAGATGGTGCTGATCGGGTGCCGGGCGCCGCGCGGGACGCGGTCCCACGGCAGGGTGACGTCGACGGCCTCTTCGCGCAGCACGCGCTCGTCGCGCTCCACCTGGAGCTCGGCGCGGCGGGCGTCGAAGGCCGCCTGGACGGCCTGGCGGGCCTCGTTGACGCGCTTGCCCGCCTCGGCCTTCTCCAGCTTGGGCAGGGCGCCGATCTCGCGGCGGGCCAGCATCAGCGGCGCGTGGTCGCCGAGGTGGGCCGGCTTGACCTCGGCCAGCCCTTCGAGCCCGGTCGCGGCGGCGAACGCCGCTTCGGCGGCCTTGACCGCCTCCTGCAGCGTCTCGGGGGCGAGTACCGCGCCCTGTGCTTCCTTCTCCGTGGCTCCGGGCATAACTCCTCGGCGTCCGCTGGGACTGGTCGTTCGCGCTCCGCCGCACACGGCGCGCGAGAGGTCAAAGGCGGGAAAAGTCTATGGGATCGGCTCCGCGCGCCCCCGGTCGCCCCGGGGGCGCGCGGACGCACGGTCAGCGCCGGCGGAACGCCTCGGTGAAGTCGATCGACGCGAACTCGCCGGGCACGACGCCGTCGGCCGCGTAGCGGTACAGCGTCGTCTGGTAAATGCCCGTCAGCGTCGTGGTGAAGACCGCGATCAGCAGCGTCCAGATGATCGCCAGTCCGACGCAGACGAACACGGTGGCGGTGCCGCCGAGCAGGAAGCCGGCGCCGAGGAGGACGACGTAACCGGCGAAGGTCAGCAGGAAGCCGACCAGGCCGATGCCCGCGGTACCCGCGACGTTCTCGCCCCAGGTGCGGCGGAACAGCTCGACCGACCGCTTGACGCCGGCCTTCACCCCGGTGCCTTCGAGCATGACGACCGGCAGCACGAGGAACGTCGTGAGCCGCCAGGCCAGGCCGACCAGGCCGCTGATGATGCTGCCGAGGAAGCCGAGCCGCTCTTCGATCGTGCGCAGCACCACGCTGACCGTCGCGGTCACCCCGGCCCAGCCGAGCAGTGCCGGCCAGCGGCGGCCGGCCGCGGCGAGGCCGGCACCGACGCCCGGCATGCCGCCGTCGCCGCGCAGCGCGACGTCCGCCTGGGAGATCAGGGCGGCGTTGAAGAAGGTCGTGACGAACGCCGAGACGAGGTAAAACGCCCCGAGCAGCACGTACGTGCCGGCGGTGGGCCGGAAGTTGTCTGCGTCGAGGTGGACGGTGAAGAACGCGGGTGTCAGGAACACCGCGGCGACCACCAGCCCGGCGATCCCGGCGAGCACCGGGAACCACGCCAGGCCCTTGTGGGCGCGCAGCACCTTGAACGAAGCGGAGAACAGCGCGAACGAACGAGCGAGCCTGCCCATGGAATCCCCCCGGAACGGCCACAACGGATGATCGGGCAGCCTACTCGCAGGTCAGCGCCGCGCCGCCATCGCGCTCGTGTAGACGCAGACGGCGGCCGCGGTGGCGAGGTTGAGGCTCTCGGCGCGGCCGTACAGGGGGATCCGGACGGCGAGATCGGTGCGGTCGAGGACGTCGGCGGGCAGGCCGTGGGCCTCGTTGCCGAACACCCACGCTGTCGGCACGGCGAGGTCCACCCGATCGAGTTCGGCGTCGGCGTAGCCGTGGGCGGCGAACGTCCGCAGGCCCGCGGCCGAGCAGGCGGCCAGCGCGGCGGGGACGTCGCGGACGCGCGCGATCGGCAGGTGGAACAGGCTGCCGGCGGCCGCGCGGACGCACTTGCCGTTGTGCGGGTCGACCGTGTCGCCCGCCAGGACCACCGCGTCGGCGCCGGCGGCGTCGGCGACGCGGATGACCGTGCCCGCGTTGCCGGGGTCGGCGACGTCCACGAGCACCACGACGAGCCGGGCGGCCGGGGTCAGGGCTTCTTCGAGGAGCCGGTCCAGCAGCGCGCAGACGGCCACGATGCCCTGGGGCGTCACGGTTTCCGACAGCCCGTCGGCGGCGCGGTCGGTGATCGGCGAGACTCCGACACCGGCCGCGCGAGCCGCGTCCAGCAGGTCCGCGTGCTGCTCCGCCGCGCGCGCGGTGACGAACAGCTCGTGCACGGTGCCGTGCTCGAGCGCGGCCTCGACGGCGTTGGCGCCTTCGGCCAGGAACCGGCCGGTCTTGTCGCGTTCGGCGCGCCGCGTCAGTTTGCGCGCAGCAACGACCCGGGGGGTCCGCTCGGTGAACGGATCCGCCCCGGGTCGGTGAAAGCTGCCGGTCAGGCCGACTTCTTTTCGGTGTTCACGTTGGCCTTGGCGAGCTCGGCCAGCGCGGTGAAGGCGGCGGCGTCGTTGACGGCCAGGTCCGCGAGGATCTTGCGGTCGACCTCGACACCCGCGGCCTTGATGCCCTGGATGAACCGGTTGTAGGTCACACCGTTCTCGCGGGCGGCCGCGTTGATGCGGGTGACCCACAGCCGGCGGAAATCACCCTTGCGGGCACGGCGGTCCCGGTAGGCGTAGTTCAGCGAGTGAAGCGTCTGCTCCTTGGCCTTGCGGTACAGCCGCGAACGCTGGCCGCGGTAGCCGCTGGCCAGTTCGAGAGTTGCGCGACGCTTCTTCTGGGCGTTGACCGCCCGCTTGACGCGTGCCACGGGTCCATCCTGTCGATCTCAGGGGGCGAAGGGGACGCCCCGGGTGGTTACAGCAAGTTCTGCGGGATCAGATGCCGAGCAGGCGCTTGAGGCGGCCGGCCTCGGTCTTCGACACCTCGGTGGTGCCCTCGAGACGGCGGGTCACGCGGCTGGACTTCTTCTCCATGCGGTGGCGCCGGCCGGTCATCTGGCGGCGCAGCTTGCCCGTACCCGTCTTGCGGATGCGCTTGGACGTCCCGCTGTGGGTCTTCATCTTCGGCATTTCTGTCCTCTTTCGTGCGGCGGCTCACCGGAGATCCGGTGAGCCGCTGGCATGTGCTGGTCGGCGTTACGCCTCAGTCACCTGGTCGGGGGCCTGCTCGGCATCGACCTTGGCCTTCGGCTTCACGTTCTTGTGCGGGGCCAGCACCATGATCATGTTGCGGCCGTCCTGCTTGGCCGACGACTCGACGAAGCCGAGTTCGGTGACGTCTTCGGCGAGCTTCTGCAGCAGCCGGTAGCCGAGCTCCGGCCGGGACTGCTCGCGGCCGCGGAACATGATCGTGACCTTGACCTTGTTGCCCGCCGCCAGGAAGCGCGACACGTGACCCTTCTTGGTCTCGTAGTCGTGCTGGTCGATCTTGGGGCGCAGCTTCTGTTCCTTGATGACGGTCAGCTGCTGGTTGCGCCGCGACTCGCGGGCCTTCTGCGCGCTCTCGTACTTGAACTTGCCGAAGTCCATGAGCTTGCACACCGGCGGGCGGGCCTGCGGCGCGACCTCGACGAGGTCGAGGTCGTTCTCCTGCGCCAGGCGCAGCGCATCCTCGATCCGGACGATGCCGACCTGTTCACCGGCGGGTCCGACGAGACGGACCTCCGGCACCCGGATTCGGTCGTTGATGCGTGTCTCGGAGCTGATGGGGCCTCCTTGGTCCGAGGAATGTTTCCTGTTCTCGTTTCGACCTGGTGCCCACATAGCGAAGGCCCCGACACCGTTCGGTGCGGGGCCCACTCTGTTTCCGATCGCACCCGGCCGCGAGGCCGGGCACTTCACCCTGGACTTGCGCCCGGGCGAGACCGGACCCGGACACCTGTACGGTGACACGGGTGGGAGCGGGGCTCCACTTGCCGCCCCCGATCACTCGGGGGCTGGTCGCACGTGGAAGGGTACCAGACGTGTCAGATCAACCCTCCGAACAGCCCCCCTATTCCCCTGAAGCCCGCCACCTGGAGGACATCCCCAGCGTGGAGGTGATCAGCCGCGCCGCCGTCATGCTGCTGTCGGCCGGCGCCGAACGGCTCGGCCTCGCCGACGCCGACCCGGCGACGTCCCCGCACCGCGACCTCGACGAAGCACGCCGGCTCATCACCGCGCTCGCGGGGCTCGTGACGGCCTCCGCGGAGTATCTGGGCCTGCACGCCGGGCCGCTGCGCGACGGCCTGCAGTCGCTGCAGAAGGCCTTCCGGGAGGCTTCGGCCGTGCCCGATGAGCCCGGGAAGGGCCCCGGGGAAAAGTACACCGGCCCGGTCTACTGACAGCTCCGGTTCCCAGCGCCCCAAGGCGGCCTTGGTTGCGTCTGACGCACCGAAGGCCGCCTTGGGTGCGTCAGACGCACCGAAGGCCACATTGGGGCGCTTGAGCCCGCCCGAGGGGGCTGGCGCGATTCGTCGCTCACATCTAACATGTTAGATGTGAGTCTCTCGAAGGTCACTCGCCCGCTGCTCCGCGACGAGGCGTACGACCGCATCCGCCGCGCGATCGTCGACGGCACGCTGCCGCCCGGCACCCCGCTGCGCGACGCCGACCTCGCCGACCAGCTCGGCCTGTCCAAGGCGCCGGTGCGCCAGGCCCTCCTGCGCCTGGCCGACGACGGCCTGGTCGACTCGAAGCCGCAGAGCTACACGCGGGTCTCCGAGGTGATGTCCCCCGACGTCATCGACGCCCGCCAGATCGTCCGGCTGCTGCACGAGTTCGCCGTCCGCCAGGTGGCGCACCGTTGCCGTCCGGCCGACATCGCCGCGATGCGCGCGGCCAACGACCGCTTCGCCGCCGCCATCGAGGCCCGGGACATCGCGGCCGCCGTGCGAGCGGACGACGAGCTGCACGACGTCCCGGTCCGCCTGGCGGGCAACGCCGCCGTCGCCGCCACCCTCGACCGGTACACCCCGTTGCTGCGCCGCCTCGAGCACACCCGGTTCAGCTCCGCGCTGGCCTGGAACTCCGTCGAGCGCCACACGAAGCTCATCGACGCGCTCGAGAAGCACGACACCGAAACCGCCGTCTCCGTGATCTCGACCATCTGGACCGATCTGCTGGAGGACCGATGACCCTCGCCGACTTCCCGCGCTACCCCCTGCTCTTCGGGCCCTCGCCGGTGCACCCCCTCGAACGCCTGACCGCCCACCTCGGCGGCGCGAAGATCTGGGCCAAGCGCGAGGACGTGAACTCCGGCCTCGCGTTCGGCGGGAACAAGACCCGCAAGCTCGAGTACCTCGTCGCCGACGCGCTCGCCCAGGGCGCGGACACGCTCGTCTCCATCGGCGGCGTCCAGTCCAACCACACCCGCCAGGTCGCCGCGGCCGCGGCGCGGGCCGGGCTGAAGGCCGTGCTGGTGCAGGAGAGCTGGGTCGACTGGCACGACCCGCTCTACGACAAGGTCGGCAACATCCAGCTGTCGCGGATCCTCGGCGCCGACGTCCGGCTCGTCGAGGCCGGCTTCGGCATCGGCTTCAAGCAGGCGTGGGAGGACGCGGTCGCCGAGATCGAGGCCGGCGGCGGGAAACCGTACGCCATCCCCGCCGGCGCGTCGGACCACCGGCTCGGCGGGCTCGGGTTCGCGAACTGGATCGTGGAGCTCGAACAGCAGGAGGAGGAACTCGGTGTCTTCTTCGACACCGTGATCGTCTGCTCGGTCACCGGCAGCACCCAGGGCGGGATGGTCGCCGGGACCGCGCTCGGCAAGAAGCGGCGCATCCTCGGGATCGACGGTTCCGCCAAACCCGCCGAGACGCGTGAACAGGTGACCCGCATCGCGCGGAACACCGCCGAGCTGATCGGCGCGGGCGAGATCCCCGAAGTCGAACTGGACGACCGCTACCACGCCGGGATCTACGGCATCCCGGACAACTCCACAGTGGACGCCATCGAGACCTGCGCCCGGCTCGAGGGGATGATCACCGACCCGGTGTACGAGGGCAAGTCCATGGCGGGACTCATCGACCTCGTCCGGAACGGCGAAATCCCGCGCGACGCGAACGTCCTCTACGCCCACCTCGGCGGGCAGCCGGCCCTGAACGGCTACACGAGCGTTCTGGGCTGACCGCCCGCCGAAGGCTCAGTCCAGCACGCAGAGCACGTCGATCTCGACGAGCAGTTCGCCCGGGAGGCCGACGTACACGGTCGTGCGCGCGGCGTGCGGGGCGTCGCCGATCAGCTCGTTGTAGACCTCGTTGAACGGCGCGAAGTGCGCGGTGTCGGTCAGGTACACCCGCACCATGATCGCGTCGGCGAGGCTCGCGCCCGCCGCCGCCAGCACGGCTTCGATGTTCTTGAACGTCTGCCGGGTCTGGCCCACGACGTCGTCGCCGACGATCTCGTTCGTGGCCGGGTCGAAGGCGACCTGGCCGGCGACCTGCAGCAGGTTCCCCTTGCGGACGGCCTGTGAGAACTTCGCCGGCGGCTTCGGTGCGTTCTCGGTGGAAACTGCCGTCTTGCTCATCAGTGCCCCTTTCCGTTCTCCGTCCATCCACTGTGGACGGAAGCTTCCCTGGTGGCGGCCCGCAGCTCGGGCACCAGCGCCAGCAGGCCTTCGTAGTCGAGCAGCACCTTCGGCACCGACATCGACGCGGCGGCGAGCACCTCGCCGCCGGTCCCCCGCACCGGCGCCGCGATGCAGTGGATGAAGTCCTCGTGCTCGGCGTTGTCGACGGCGTACCCACGCTCGGCCACGCGCTCCAGCTCCGCCAGGTATTCCGAGGGCGTGGTGATCGTGTTCGGCGTCCGCACCGGGTATTCGATCGACCGCGCGATCTCCTCGCGGCGAGCCACGGGCATCGCCGCGACCAGTACCTTCCCCACCGCCGTGCAGTGCAGCGGCGCGCGCTTGCCGATGCGCGAGTACATCCGCACGGAGTGCCGGCCTTCGAACTTGTCGATGTAGACGACTTCGCCGTCCTCGTAGCTGGCCAGGTGCACGGTGTGCCCGGTGCGCGTGTTGAGGGCGGCGAGCGCGGGGTGGGCGCTGCGCCGGACGTCGAAGGAGTCCAGGGCCTGGTTGGCGAGGTCGAACATCGCGCTGCCCAGCCGGTAGTAGCGGGTGCCTTCGCGGCGGACGAAGTGGTGCTGCTCGAGGGTGCGCAGCAGCCGCAGCACCGTCGACTTGTGCACGCCGATCTCGTCGGCCAGGTCGTCGAGGGTCCGAGCGTCCTGCGCGATCGAGTTCAGCAGCGTCAACGCGCGGTCCAGGCTCTGACTCACGTGCGCACCACCCCTTCACCGGTCAGCCGCGCCGAACGCCACTCGTCCGGGTCGGCGTGGAGCAGGGTATCCACGACCGCGGGCGGCAGCGGCACGCCGACGTCATCGTGGGTGAGCAGGGTGACGGCGGCCTGCAGGTGCCCCTGCCGCAGCCGTTCCAACGGCGGGGCGCCGCGCAGGGTCGCGGCGAGGAAGCCGGCGGCGAACGCGTCGCCGGCGCCGACCGGCTCGACGACGTCGACCTGCAGCGCGGGCGCGAACAGCGGTTCGCCTTCGACCAGCGTCGCGCCGCGCTCGCCGTGCTTGACGACCAGCGTGCGAGGCTCCGGGAGCAGCGCCCGCAGTTCCGCCGGGTCACCGGTCCCCCACACCTGCTTGGCCTCGTCGTCGCCGGTCAGGACGATGTCGGCCTGCCCGGCCAGCTCGGCGAGCAGGCCGGGGTCACGGCCCGCCCAGAGCGCCGGGCGCAGGTTGACGTCGAAGGAGATCAGGCGGTCGCCGCGGGGCAGCGCCAGGAGCGCGCGCACCAGCTCGAGGCAGCTGTCCGACAGCGCGGGCGTGATCCCCGACAGGTGCAGCACGCGGACGCCGTCGAGGTCGAGCCGGTCCAGCAGCGACGGGCCCATCCCGGACGCCGCCGAGCCGGTCCGGTAGTAGCGCACGGGACTACCGCCGGCGCCGCTTTCCTTGACGTAGAGCCCGGTCGGGCGCAGCGGGTCGACGGAACAGGCGCTGACGTCGACGCCGTGGGAGGCGACCTCGCGCAGCATCGCCCGGCCAAACGGGTCGTCGCCGACCGCGCTCACCCAGCCGCTCGACACGCCCAGCGTCGGCAGGTTGCAGGCCACGTTCGATTCGGCCCCGCCGATGGTGCGCATCCAGCGCTTCACCTCGTCCGGCGGGCCGGGTTCGGCGGGCACGAACAGCGCCATCGTCTCGCCCACGCACAGCACCTCGGGCCCGCTCGTCACTTTCCGTCTCCCCTGTCCGTCACCCCGTTGACCTGTGGCGACCCGGATGCTACACCTATGGCACTCAAAATGCGCAACAGTCGTTGCAACATACGCAACAGTAACACTCCTACTACAGGGGTCGCCGCCGATGAACGTATGCACCATGAACACCGCCGCGCTCGCCGCCCTCCGCCAGGAGCGGATCGACTGGCGCTTCCGCTCGGCTGCCCCAGCCCTGACCGGGCTCACCCTCGAAGAAGCCGCGGACCGCCGGCTGAACCTGTTCACCGACGGGTTCTTCGCCCCCTTCGTCGTCCTCGACGACGAAGCGCTCGAACACAACCTCCGGACGATGGCCGCGTGGTGCGCCGCCCGGGGCGTGGTGCTCGCGCCGCACGGCAAGACGACCATGGCACCCCAGCTGTTCGCTCGCCAGGCGGAGCACGGCGCCTGGGGCGTGACCTGCGCGAACGCCGGGCACCTGCGGATCTACCGCGCCTTCGGCGTGTCCCGGATCCTGCTGGCCAACCAGCTCCTCGACCCGAGCGGCCTGCGCTGGCTGGCCGCGGAGCTGGCGGCCGACCCGGACTTCGAGTTCCTCTGCTGGGTCGACTCGGTCCGCGGGGTCGAGCTGATGACCGCCGCCCTCGAAGGCGCCCAGCGCCCGGTGGACGTCCTGGTCGAACTGGGCGCCGACGGCGGCCGCACCGGCGTCCGCGACACCGCGACCGCACTGGCGGTCGCCGAGGCGGTCCAGGCGAGCCCGGTGCTGCGGCTGCGCGGCACCGGCGGGTACGAAGGCGCACTGTCCCACGGCACCGACGAAGCCGCGCTGACCAAGATCAGCTCCTATGTGGACGGCCTACGCGACCTGGCGATCTCGTTCGCGGACAAGGGACTCCTGGACGGGCAGATCATCGTCACCGCCGGCGGCAGCGCCTACTTCGACCAGGTCGCGAACGAGCTGACGAAACCGTGGCCGGACGGCCTCGACGTGCTGCCGGTGCTGCGCAGCGGCGCCTACCTGACCCACGACGACGGCTTCTACCGTGAAATCTCCCCACTGGGCGACCACCCGCGCATCGAGGGCCTCGACTCCTTCCGGCCCGCGCTGCGGGCGTGGGCACAGGTGACGTCGAAGCCGTCGGACGAGCTCGCGCTGCTGACCCTCGGCAAGCGCGACGCGTCCTTCGACGAAGGCATGCCCGAGCCGCAGCTGCACCGGACGCCGGACGGCCCCGCCGAACCCCTCGAAGGCCACGTCGTCGCGAAGATGAACGACCAGCACGCGTTCCTCACGCTGCCGGCGGGCTCGCCGGTCGACGTCGGCGACTGGATCGGCCTCGGTCTCTCGCACCCGTGCACGGTGTTCGACAAGTGGCCGCTGCTGCCGGTGACCGCGGCCGACGGCGAGACGGTCGTCGACTACGTCCGGACGTGGTTCTGATGGACGTCGTCTTCCGCGGCGCACTGGTCGCCGACGGCACCGGCGACGCGATCACGCGGCACGACGTCGGGCTCACGGGCGGGAAGATCGCGAGTGTCGCCGAGGCGGGATCGCTGGCCGGGCGGCGGCACATCGACGCCGACGGCCTGGTGGTCGCGCCCGGGTTCATCGACATGCACTCGCACTCCGACCTGCAGCTGCTGGCCAACCCGGACCACCCGGCCAAGATCACCCAGGGCGTGACGACCGAGGTCCTCGGCCAGGACGGGCTCTCGTACGCGCCGGTCGACGACGTCGTGCTCGAAGCCCTGCGGCAGCAGCTCGCGGGCTGGAACGACGACCCGCCGGGGTTCGACTGGAGCTGGCGCTCGGTCGGCGAGTACCTCGACCGGCTCGACCGGGGCATCGCCGTCAACGCCGCCTACCTGGTGCCGCAGGGCACGGTCCGGATGCTCGCCGTCGGCTGGGCCGACCGGCCCGCCACGGACGCCGAGCTGAACCGGATGAAGGAACTGGTGTCCAGGGGGCTGGCCGAAGGCGCGATGGGGATGTCGTCCGGCCTCACCTACACGCCGGGGATGTACGCGGAAACGAGCGAGCTGGTCGAGCTGTGCCGGGTCGTCGGCGAGCGGGGCGGGTTCTACAGCCCGCACCACCGCAGCTACGGCAAGGGCGCGCTGGAGGCGTTCGCCGAAATGATCGAGGTGAGCAGGCAGTCCGGCTGTCCGCTGCACCTGGCCCACGCGACGATGAACTTCTCGGTCAACAAGGGCAAGGCGCCCGACCTGCTGCAGCTTCTGGACGACGCCCTCGACGACGGCTGCGACATCTCCCTCGACACGT
Organism: Amycolatopsis sp. lyj-109; assembly: GCF_046548995.1. Taxonomy (NCBI): domain Bacteria; kingdom Bacillati; phylum Actinomycetota; class Actinomycetes; order Pseudonocardiales; family Pseudonocardiaceae; genus Amycolatopsis; species Amycolatopsis sp. lyj-109. Next base: position 40,818 of record NZ_JAJPWR010000040.1, on the reverse strand, counting down.
ATCCGTACCTGCCGGGCGCGACCTACCTCTCGGCGCTGCTGCCGAGCTGGGCCACCGAAGGCGGGCTCGACGCCACGCTCGCCCGGTTGTCCGATGTGGACGAGCGCGAGCGGATCCGCGCCGAGATCGAGGAGTCCGGTTCGGACGGTGCACACGGCGTCCCGATCGACTGGGACGCCATCGAAATCAACGGTGTCCGCAACGAGCACAACGCCCATCTCGTCGGGCACAGCGTCGCCGCGTCGGCGCGCACGCACGGCACCGAACCGGCCCGGCTGTACTTCGACACCCTGCTCGACGAGCGGCTCGGGACGTCGTGCCTGATGCACGTCGGGCACGAGGAGAACGTCCAGGCGATCATGCGGCACCGGACGCACACCGGTGGCAGTGACGGGCTGCTCGTCGGCGCCCGGCCGCACCCGCGCGCGTGGGGCACCTTCCCGCGCTACCTGGCCCGGTACGTGCGCGAGCTGGGCGTGCTGGACCTCGCCGAGTGCGTCGCCCACCTGACCGGGCGGGCCGCACAGCGGCTGCGGCTGGCCGACCGCGGGCTGGTCCGGGCCGGGTACGCCGCGGACCTGGTGCTGTTCGACCCCGAAACGATCACCGACACCGCCACCTTCGACGATCCCCGGCAGGCTGCCGCCGGGATCACCCATGTGTTCGTCAACGGCGTCGCCGCCCTCGACGACGGCCGTCCCACCGGTGCCCTCGCCGGTGGATCCCTGCGCAATCCCGGGAGAACCCGATGATCCACTGGCTGCAACACACCACGGGTGGGCTGCTCACGCTCGCCGCCGTCTCGATCGCCGTCCTGCTGGTGCTGATCATCAAGCTCAAGCTGGAGCCGTTCATCGCGCTGATCGTGGTCGGCCTGCTCACCGCGCTGGCGGCGGGCCTGCCGGTCGGCACGATCGTCGGCTCGGCCCAGAAGGCGTCGGACTCCTTGCTGGAGAAGGGGTTCGGCAGCATCCTCGGGCACATCACGGCGATCATCGGGCTGGGCACGATCCTCGGGTCGATCCTGGAACGCTCGGGCGGCGCGAAGGTGCTCACCGGGGCGCTGCTGCGGTCGTTCGGGGAAAAGCGCGCGCCGCTGGCGATGGGCGTGGCCGGGTTCGTCTTCGGCATCCCGGTGTTCTTCGACATCGGCATCTTCGTGCTGGCCCCGCTCGTCTACGTCGCCGCGAAGCAGGGCGGCAAGTCGCTGGTGCTGTACGCGATGCCACTGCTGGCCGGCCTGTCGATCACGCACGCCTTCCTGCCGCCGCACCCCGGCCCGGTGGCCGCCGCCGGGCTGCTGCACGTCGAACTCGGCTGGATCATCCTGATGGGCCTGGCCTGCGGGATCCCGGCGTTCCTCGTCGGCGGCGTGCTCTACTCGACGTGGATCGGCAAGCGCATCGTCGTCGATGTGCCCGAGGACATGGTCTTCGCCGAGGAAGAGGGCGAGAAGGAGGAGAACCCGCCGTCGCTCGGGCTGGTCGCGGCGATCATCGCGGTGCCCCTGGTGCTGATCCTGGCCGGCACGTTCGGCAGCATCTGGCTGCCGAAGGGCTCGGCGCTCGCCGGCGTCGCCGCGTTCATCGGCACCCCCGCGGTCGCACTGACCGTCGCCGTCCTGCTCGCGTCCTGGCTGCTGGGCCTGCGGCGCGGGTTCACCGGCAAGGACCTCAACGAGCTGGCCGCCAAGTCACTGCGGCCGGTCGCGATGATCCTGCTGGTCGTCGGCGCGGGCGCGTTCTTCGGCGCGGTGCTGTCGGCGACCGGGATCGGCAAGGCCGTGGCCGACTCGCTGCACGACGCCGGGCTGCCGGTGCTGCTCGCGGCGTACGTGATCAGCTGCGGCATGCGGATCGCGCAGGGTTCGGCGACCGTCGCCATCGTGACCACGAGCGGGATCATCGCGCCGACCGTGGCCCAGCTCGGCTATTCGCAGATCCAGCTGGCGCTGCTCGTGATGGCGATTTCGGCCGGCTCGATCATCGCCTCGCACGTCAACGACGGCGGCTTCTGGATCGTTTCGCGGTACTTCAACCTCACCGTGCCGCAGACGTTGAAGTCCTGGACCGCGCTGGAAACCGTGCTTTCCCTTTCGGGTTTCGCCGCTTCGGCATTGCTCATGGCCGTGGTCTAGACCATACTGGAGCTTGTCACCGCCGAAACCCGTTGGGAGACAATGACGATGACCGGACTTTCCCGTCGCACGTTCCTCGGCGCCGCGGCCGGCGCGGGCGCCGCCACCGTCCTCGGCAGCCAGCTCGCGTCGGCGGTCACCACGCCGAAAGGCTGCTTCGCCGGAGGAACCGTGTACATCGGCAGTTACACCAGCGGGGCGACCGGGCACGGGCTCGACGTCACGACCCGATCCGGCGCCGCGCTGAACCCCGTCCGCACGGTGCCCGGCATCACCGACACGTCGTGGTTCGACCGCAGCGCCGACGGCAAGACGCTGTACGTCACCAACGAAGGTGATCCGGCGGGGTACGTCTCGGCACTGAACATCGCCGATCCCGCGAAACCGAAGCTGCTCAACAAGGTGTCGTCGAAGGGTGGCGCGCCGACGCACCTGAGCGTGCATTCGAGCGGGAAGTACGTGCTGGCGGCGAACTACAGCTCGGGCAGCGTCGTCGTGCTGCCGGTCCTGGCCGGCGGCAAGCTCGGCGCGGCCACGGACCTGGTCACCCACCACGGTGCCGAGCGGGACGCGCACGCGCACCAGGTCGTCAACGACCCGAGCGGCCGCTGGGTGCTGGCGGTGGATCTGGGCGCGGACTCCGTGTACGTCTACGGCTTCGCCGCCGGGAAGCTTTCGCTGCACCAGCAGCTGAAGCTGCCCTCGGGCGCCGGGCCGCGGCACCTCGCGTTCGACCGCACCGGGAAGTTCGCCTACATCCTGGGCGAGCTGCGGGCGGAGGTGACCGTGGCGAGCTGGGACGCGGCGGCCGGAAAGCTGAAAGCGCTCTCGGTCGTCCCGGCCGTGCCCGCCGGGAGCACCGGCGACCGGTTCCCGGGCGAGATCGTCGTGTCGAACGACGGGAAGTTCGTCCACGCCACCGTTCGCGGTCCCAACACCTTGGCCACCTTCGCGGCTTCCGGCGCGACGCTGAAGCTTGTTTCGACCGTGCCCACCGGTGGGAACTGGCCGCGACACGTGGCCCTCGACCCGTCCGAAAGCTGGTTCTACGTCTCGAACCAGCGCTCCGGCACCGTCACCTGGCTGCCGCGCGACCCGGCCTCCGGCCTGCCCGGCGCCCCCGCCGGTTCGCTCGCCGTCGGCAGCGTCAACTCCGTCTACTTCGCCTGAGCCCCAACCCCCTCGTGAGTGGTAATTAGGGTTCTAACCCTAATTACCACTCACGAGGGTACCTACGGGAGGTTCCTCATGAGACTGCGCCGCACCCTGCCCGTCGTCGCCGGGCTGGCCCTGCTGGCCGGCTGCGCGCCCACCCAGTCCGCACCCGCGGGCGGCGGCGGGGACGACAAGACCGGCACCGTCCGCGTCTGGCTGTTCGACGAAGCCAACCGCGCGCCGAAGGAGGCCGCGGTCAAGGAGGCGATCACCGAGTTCAAGGCGGCGCACCAGGGCGTCGAGGTCGACGTCCAGTGGGTGCCGGTCGAGGGCCGCGCCGACAAGTTCTCCGGTGCCTTCAACGACCCGGCCAACGCCCCGGACGTCGCCGAGTTCGGCAACACCGACGTCTCCAGCTACGCGGCCACCGGGGCGCTGGCCGACCTGACCGGCGACCTCGCGGCGTGGGGCGCGGGCAAGGACCTCATCCCGACCGTGCTGGACACCGCGAAGTCCGGTGGCCAGACCTACGGCCTGCCCTGGTACACCGGCATCCGGGCGCTCTACTACCGCACCGACGTCTTCACCGAGCTCGGCCTGAAGCCGCCGTCGACGCTGGCCGAGCTGACCGACACCGCCCGCCGGATCCGCGCCGCCAAGCCGGACCTCTACGGCATCTCCGTCGGCGGCAAGTACACCTACGCGATGCTGCCCTTCCTCTGGGCCAACGGCGGGGAGCTGGCGCAGGAACAGGGCGGCAAGTGGACGTCGGCGGTCACCGGCGAGCAGGCGAAGGCCGGCGTCACGCAGTACGCGAACCTGCTCAAGGACGACATCTGCCCGCCCGCGCAGTGCGCGAACCTGACCGGTACGCAGAGCGTCACGGCGTTCGCCGGCGGGAAGGCCGGGATGACGATCGGCGGCGACTTCAACCGCAAGGCCGTCGAGCAGGGCGCGGTGAAGGGCAAGTACGCCGTCGTGCCGCTGCCGGGCCTGACTGTGGGGAGCACCGCGCCCGCGTTCGCCGGCGGCAACCTCCTGGGCGTGTTCAAGGCGAGCAAGCACCGCGGCCTGGCGCTGGAGTTCGTCGAGCTGCTCGGCGGCGCGAAGTACCAGGAGAAGATGTACACCGCGATGGGCAACCTGCCGACGCTGGGCAGCGTGCAGCGGAAGCTCGCGGCGAACGACCCGTTCCTCAAGCCGTTCGTCGACACGCTGAAGGCGGGCACGAAGTTCGTCCCGGCGACGCCGGCGTGGTCGAAGATCGACAGCCAGAACGTGCTGCCGACGGCCGTGCAGCAGATCGCCACCGGCGGCAAGGACCCGTCGGCGGCCCTCGCCGACGCGGCCGCCGCGATGGACAAGGCCTTCGGCTAGTGGTGACGGTCCAGGAGGCCTCTTCCGTCACGGCCCCGGCGCGGCGGCCGAGGCGGACGGGGGACGGCCGGGCCGCCGCGCTCTACCTCGCCCCGGCGGGCATCCTGCTCGCCGCGCTGCTGGCCTACCCGATCTACCAGTTGGTCCTGATCTCGTTCTACGACTACGGCCAGCCGCAGGCCGCGGGCAACGCGCCCCTGGTGTTCCTCGGCTTCGCGAACTACGCCGACCTGCTGTCCCAGGCGCAGTTCTGGACCGTGCTGGGCAAGACGGTCGGGTTCGCCGCGGCCTGCGTCGTGGGTTCGCTGCTCGTCGGCACCGGGCTCGCGGTGCTGGCTTCGCGGGTGCGTTCGCTGCCCCGGATGCTGCTGTTCCTGGCCGCGCTGGGCGCGTGGTCGACCCCGGCGATCGCGGGCTCCTACGTCTGGCTGTTCCTCTTCGACACCGACTTCGGCCTGGTCAACGAGGTGCTGTCGGGCCTCGGGCTGCCGTTCGAGCACCACTCGTGGACGTTCGGCACGCTCGGCGCGTTCGGCCTGGTCGCCGCCGAGGTCATCTGGTGCTCGTTCCCGTTCGTGCTGGTCACGATGTACGCCGGGATCAAGGGCGTGCCGGACGAGGTCCTGGAGGCCGCGTCGCTCGACGGCGCGTCGGTGTGGCGCACGACGTGGACGATCGTGCTGCCGATGGTGCGGCCGTTGCTGATGATCGCGACCGTCCAGTCGATCATCTGGGACTTCAAGGTGTTCACCCAGATCTACGTGATGACCAACGGCGGCGGCGTGGCCGGGCGCAACCTCGTGCTCAACGTCTACGCCTACCAACAGGCCTTCGCCGGGCAGGAGTACGGCCTCGGCTCGGCGATCGGAGTCGTGATGACGCTGTTGCTGCTGTCGGTCACCGGGCTGTACGTCCGGGCGCAGCGCCGGAGCGCGGCATGGCTGTGAAGCGCCCCGGGCGCCTGATCGCCGAAGTCGTCACGGTCGTGATCGCCGGGATCGTTGCCTTCCCGCTGTACTGGATGCTGCTCTCGGCGGTGAAGCCGGCGGGCGAGATCCAGACGGCGAACCCGAAGCCGTGGACGCTCAGCCCGTCGTTCGACAGCTTCTCGCGGGTCCTCACCGTGTCGGGCTTCGGGCGGTTCTTCGTCAACAGCCTGCTCGTGGCCCTGGTCGTCGTGGCGCTGTCGCTGCTGCTGTCGTTCCTCTCGGCGGTGGCTCTGACGCGGTTCGCCTTCAAAGGCCGGACCGTGCTGCTGGTGATGACGCTGGTCGCCCAGATGGTGCCGGTGGAGGCGCTGACCATCCCGCTGTTCTTCCTGATGCGGTCGCTCGGCGGGGTCGTGCCGGCGTTCGGTTTGAACGAGCTGGGTTCGCTGGTCCTGGTGCACCTGGCGTTCAGCCTGCCGTTCGCGATCTGGATGCTGCGGGGCTTCGTCGCCGCGGTGCCGGTGGAACTCGAAGAGGCAGCGAAGCTCGACGGCGCGTCACGGATGCGGTTCACCTGGCAGATCCTGTTCCCGCTGGTGGCGCCCGGGCTCGTGGCCGTGAGTGTGCTGGCGTTCATCCACGCGTGGAACGACTTCCTGTTCGCCAAGACGTTCATCGTCTCCAAGACCGAGAACCAGACGCTGCCGCAGGCGATCCTGGTGTTCTTCAAGCCCGAGGACACCGACTGGGGCGCGGTGATGGCATCCTCGACGCTGATGACGATCCCGGTGCTCGTGTTCTTCGTCCTCGTCCAACGACGGCTGGTGTCCGGCATGGCCGGCGCCGTGAAGGGCTGACATGGCTTTCGACACCCTGCTCCCCCGCCCGGTTTCGGTGACGCCCGCGCCGGGTTCCTGCCCGTGGCCGTCCACAGTGGACGTCCGGCCCGCTGCGCTGCCGCCGGAGGGCTACCGGCTCACGATCTCCCCCTCGGGCGTGGTCCTGGAGGCGGCCGACGCCGCCGGCGAGTGCTACGGGCGGGAGACGCTGCGGCAGCTGGCGGGGCCGGCCGCGTTCCGGGTGGCCGGTTTCGCGCCGTCGTCGCTGCCGTGCGGGGTCGTCGAGGACCATCCCCGATTCGGGTGGCGTGGCTGCCTGCTGGACGTCGCCCGGCACTTCCGGACGAAGGCCGAGGTGCTCCGGTTCGTCGACCTGCTGGCCGCGCACAAGCTGAACGTGCTGAACCTGCACCTCACCGACGACCAGGGCTGGCGCTTCGAGGTGCCTTCCCTCCCGCTCCTGACGTCGGTGGGCGGCTGGCGGCCGTCGTCGATGGTGGGCAGCGGAGGCGAGCAGGACGGCCGTCCGCACGGCGGGTTCTACACCGGCGACGACCTTCGGGAGATCGTCGCCTACGCCGCTTCGCGGGCCATCACGGTGGTGCCGGAGATCGACATCCCGGGCCACGCGCGGGCGGCTTTGGCGGCCTATCCTTCGCTGGGGACGTCGTCGTCCTACGAAGTCTGGACTTCGTGGGGCATCAGCACCTCGCTCCTTTCGCCGACTCCGTCCGCATTGGACTTCTTCCGGACGGTGTTCGACCACCTGCTGGCGATCTTCCCGTCCCCGGTGATCGCCCTCGGCGGCGACGAGACACCGGGCGCGACCGACGAGCACCGCGCGTTCGTCCGGCAGCTGGCCGAGTACCTGGTGGCCCGCGGCCGCACCCCGATGGGCTGGGACGAGGTCCTCGACATCGGCGGCCTGCCCCCGATGGTCATCGCCGCCTGGCGGAACGAGGAGGCGGGCCGGCAGGCGGCGTCGGCGGGGCACGACGTGGTGCTGTGCCCGGAACAGCACGTGTACCTGGACCACCGGCAGTCCGCGGATCCCGGCGAGCCGATCCCGGTCGGCGAGGTGCACACGCTGGAGGACGTGTACGCGTACGAGCCGGCGCTGAGCGGCCCGCGGCTGCGGGGCGTGCAGGCGCAGGTGTGGAGCGAGCACTTGGACAGCGTGCGGCGGGTGGACTACATGGCGTTCCCGCGGCTGTCGGCGTTCGCCGAGGTGGCGTGGAGCTCCGGGCCGCGGGACTATGCGGAGTTCCTGCCGCGGCTGCGGGACCACCACCTGCCGCGGCTGGACGCCTTGGGGGTGGAGTACCGGCCGTTGGCCGGGCCGCATCCGTGGCAGCTGCGGCCCGGGGTGCCCGGCCGGCCACGCTGACTCAGCCTGGATTCACCTATCTGCCGCGGCTTGTCGTGAGTGGTAATTCGGGTTCTAACCCTAATTACCACTCACGACCATTTGCGGCAGCAGCGTCACCGTGACCGACTTCGCCGGGCCGACGTTGCCGGCCGCGTCGATCGACCGGTACTCGATCCGGTGCGTGCCGTAGCCCGGCTTGCGTTCGGAGAACGGCGACACCGTCAGCCCGCCCTCGCCGAGGTTGCCGTACGCGAGCCCGTCGATGTCCGTGCCGCGCGGGGTGAACAGGTACGGCGCGTTCGGGTCCGTCGGCCAGCCGAAGTACTTGTGCCAGCCGTCGCCGTCGACGCGGAACTCCGGCATCCCGTCGGGCGAGGTGAGCCGCATCGTGAACGAACCGTGGTACGCGGTGCCCGCCGGCAGCTCCGCCGTGGTCTCCGGGCCCGTCGCGTCCACCGTCCAGCTCACCGTCGTGCCGCCGGTCGTGGCGGTGAGCGTGTGCGTGCCGCGGGGTGCGTCGAGGGCGTGGTCGGAGCCGGTCCCGGCGTAGCGGCCGTCCAGGGTCCAGACGACCTCGGGGATCGAGCCGGTCGGCTCGCCGGTTTCGACGTACACCACGTCGTGGCCGCCGACCGGGCGCGAAGTCGGCGTCGAGGCCACCACCGCCGGACCACTCGCGGGCGGCGTGACCACCGCTGTATCGACCGTCCAGGTACGAGTTGCGGCGGGCCGGGCCGCCGGGTCGCGGACGAACGGCGTCGGGTCGGTCACCGTTGCGGTCAACGTGTGGCGACCGGGCCGCACGTGCGCGCGGCGCAGGTCGACCGCGTCCCGGCCGGGCAGCGCAACGCCGTCGAGGGTCCAGCGAATGTCCAAGCGGTGGTCCACCGGGTGCATCGGGCGCACCCGGACCACCCGGTCGGCGCCGATCGTCCCGGCCGGGGTGCCGCCGGTGATCAGCGGGACCTTCGCCGCGATCCGCTGCGTCATCCGCTCGCGGCCGACCTGGTCGAACGCGTAGCCGAGCGTCTTCATCATCGAATGCCTGCTCGGCCGCCAGACGCCGGTTTGGGTGTACAGCCCGCCTTCGAAGCGGCCGATCGTGCCGCCGGACTCGCTGGGCTCGCCGAGCCAGCGCCACCACTTCGCGTGCTGGGCGCGCAGCTGCGGCTCGGTCAGCAGGGTGTGGTGGATCGACGCGGGCTCGCCGCCTTCGTACGCCCCACCAGGAACTGCGCGCGCGTAGTAGTCGTACTCGTCGTCGAGGCCGCCGAGCGAATGGCCGAGTTCGTGCGGCGAAATGAGCGCGGACAGGGCGTTCCCGCCGGACGCCGTCGCGTAGGTGCCGCCCGCGCCGCCGTAGGTGGTGCTGTTGCCCAGCGCGAGGATCTGGCGGTTCGCGCGGGTCGTGCCCGGCACGAGGTCGGCGTACCGCTGAGCGGCCGCGTCGTCGACGGTCAGCAGCCGCTGCACGCTCTGCGGGTTGCAGCCGCCCCAGAAACCCATGTCCAGCGGGGTGTCCCGGCGGGGTGCGTCGAGCGAGGGGTCACAGTCCACACCGGACTCCGGCGAGGCGATCGACACGGCGTAGACGTTGAAGTAGCTGCGGTAGGACTTGAACGGCTCGAGCGACCACAGGGTGCTGACGTGCCGCTCGACGTCGGCGAAGAACTTCGGCTGCTCGGCGGCGGTGTAGCCGTCCCCGAGGACGACGAGGGTGAACCGCTGAGTGACCGGCCCGGTGACCTGCACTTCGGTGACGGTGGCCGTGGGCTCCGCGGCGTGCGCCGGAGTGGCGAGCCCGAGGGACAGGACGAACGCTGCGAAGAACCCCACCCATTTCCGCATGATCCCGGTCTACCGCAGTACTTCCGTGACCGGAACCGCCGGAAGTCGGACTATTCTCGGGCGATGGGGAATCGAGGGGAATCCTGGTCGCCGCGGGTGTGCTCGCGCTGCTGGCCGCGTGCTCGCCTGCCGAGCCGGTCGCGAGCACCACCTCTTCGGCGCCGCCACCGACCACGAAGGCGGTGCCGGCTTCGGACGCGCCGGCCCTGGGCGCCAGCCCGGGCTCTCAGCCACCGACCACGCCTCAGCCGCCACCGCCGCAGTCGCCGGACAAGGTCACCTCGGCCTGCCCCTTCCTCGGGGTGAACGACGTCCGCGCCGCCATGGGGGCGGCGCTCGATGCGTGGGCCGAAGAAGCGGCACCGGACCGGTCATGGCGGGCTGCGATCTACCGCTGCGACTACCCCTCCCGGGTCGGCGGCAGGCAGATCCACCAGCTCTACGTCGCCGCCGTTCCGGGGACCGGGCGGTTCGACGCGGTGCTGAAGGAATGGTCCCAGGAGTGCGCGGACGCCGCGGTGCCGGTCGCCGGGGTCACCGGGACAGCGCGCACCTGCTCTCCGACCACCCCCGGAAAGGAGGGCGTCGTGCTGATGGTCGCGAAAAAGTCCCACGGCGAGACCCGGTTGGCGGAGCTGGACCTGCGTCCCCAGCGAACCGAGGTCTACGCGAAGATCGCCCAGCTCCTGCTCGACCGGTTATAGGTCGTTATACGCGGGTCAGCCGGTACCAGACCTCCGGCCGCCCGACCTGGCCGTAGTGCGGCTCGCGGTGGGCCATGCCGTTGTCCGCCAGATACTCCAGGTACCTGCGCGCCGTCACACGGGACGCGCCGATCGCGCTCGCCGCCGCGCCCGCCGAAAGTCCTTCCGCCGCGCCGGAAAGCGCGTCCGTGATCGCCTCCAGGGTCTGGACGCTCATGCCCTTCGGCAGCGGGGGCTGCTCGGTCGTGCGCAGCGCGCCGAGCGCGCGGTCGATCTCCGCCTGGCCGGTGACCTCGCCGGACGCGTCGCGGAATTCCGCGTAACGCTCGAGCTTTTCGCGCAGGGTGGCGAAGGTGAACGGCTTGAGCAGGTACTGCACCACGCCGACCGAGACCGCCGCCTTGACCAGGCCGAGGTCGCGCGCCGACGTCACGGCGATGACGTCGATCGGCAGGCCGGCCGCGCGCAGCGAGCGGCAGACCGCCAGGCCGTGGGTGTCCGGCAGGTAGAAGTCCAGCAGCACCAGGTCGACCGGTTCGCGTTCGCAGAACCGCAGTGCCTCGCCGCCGGAGTGGACCACGCCGGCCACCGCGAACCCGGGGAGCCGCTCGACGTAGACGCGGTGCGCCTCCGCGGCGACCGGCTCGTCTTCCACCACCAGCACGCGGATCACCGGGCCGCCTCCTGCCGCGGCAGCCGGACGGTGAACACCGCGCCGTCGCCGCGCCCGACCTCGACCGCGCCGCCGTAGCGGCGCACCGCCTGCCCGACGAGAGCCAGCCCGAGCCCGTGACCGTCCTCGGCCTTCGTCGACCACCCCCGCCGGAACACGTCGGCATCCTCGGGCACGCCGGGCCCGGAGTCGGCAACGCGCAGCAGCAGCCCGTCCTCCTCGGAGCGGGCGGTGACGACGACCTTCGGGTGGCCGGTGCCGCGCACGGCCGCGTCGAGGCCGTTGTCGATCAGGTTGCCGAGGATGGTCACCAGGTCGCGGGCTTCGACGCCGAGCGAGGCGTCGTCGATCACGGTGTCCGGGGTGACCGTCAGCTCGACCCCGCGCTCGCTCGCTTCGGCGGCCTTTCCCAGCAGCAGCGCGGCGAGCACCGGCTCGGCGACGGCACCGACGACCCGGTCGGTCAGCTCCTGGGCGAAGGCGAGCTCGGCGGTGGCGAACTCGACGGCCTGCTCGGGTTTGCCGATCTCGACCAGGGAAACGACCGTGTGCAACCGGTTCGCCGCCTCGTGCGCCTGCGACCGCAGCGCCTCGGCGAGCCCGCGGGCGGTGGTCAGTTCCCCGGTCAGCGACTGCAGTTCCGTGTGATCGCGCAGGACGACGACGGTGCCGTGCGAGCGGCCGGCCGAGCGGACGGCGGTCGTGCTGACCAGCAGCACGCGCGAGTCCGTCAGGTGCAGTTCCTCGGCCCGGTTCTCCTCCGACGTGAACGCCTCGGCCAGCCCGTCCGGCAGGCCCAGCGTCGCCAGGTCGCGGCCCACCGGGTCGGCGTCGAGGCCGAGGAGCATGCGCGCGCCGTCGTTGCAGAGGCCGATCCGCCCGTCCCGGCCGACGAGCAACACGCCTTCGCGCACCGAATGCAGGACGGCCTCGTGGTATTCGAAGAGGTTGCTCAGCTCGTCCGGCGCGACGCCCCGGGTCTGGCGCCGCAGCCGGGCGCTGATCAGCCAGCCACCGAGCGCGCCGACCACCAGCACCGCGGCCGCCACGCCGAACAGCGGCCACAGGCGTTCGCGCAGCTCGGCCGAGATCGCCGCGACGGTGATCCCGACCGCGACCAGCGCGATCACCCGGTGGCCGGCGTCGAACACGGGCACGACGGTGCGCACGGACGGGCCGAGCGAGCCGGTGTAGGTCTCGGTTTGCTCCTCGCCGCGCTGCGCCTTGTCGATGTTCCCGATGTAGTGCTGTCCGATCAGCGCCGGAGTCGGGTGCGTGTAGCGGATCCCGGCCGGGCTCATGATCGTGATGAAGTCGACGCGGGTGTGGTCCTTCACCCGCAGTGCGAACGGCTGGAGCGCCGCGCTCGGGTCCGGCGTCCCCAGCGCCGCCACGACACTGGGCGCGTCGGCGACCGTCAGGGCGACCACGCGGACCTGGTCGCGCGCGTTCTCGTCGACCGCCCGCTGCGCGTCGAGGTAGGCGAAGGTGATCCCGGCGCCGGCCAGCACGCAGAGCACCACCAGCTGCAGCACGAGCAGCTGGCGCGCGAGGCTCCAATGGGACCGCACCGTCGGGGGCACCTCCTCATACCAGCACACCGCGCGAGCCGCTGTCCGAACGGGACGGTGCGATCATCACACGAACTCAATGAACACAAGTGAGCCGGATCACCGAACTCGGCCTACAGTGTGCCGCAACCTGGACATCCCCGAGCTGGAGGCAACGGTGCCTACACCGACCCCCGACGCGGCGCCGCGCCGCGACAAGACCCGCTACCTGTACCTGGCCGTGATCGTCGCGGTCGCGCTGGGCATCGCGGTCGGCTTCCTCTTCCCCGGCTTCGCCAAGGGCTTGAAGCCGCTGGGCGACGGCTTCGTGAACCTGATCAAGATGATGATCTCGCCGATCATCTTCTGCACCATCGTGATCGGCGTCGGGTCGGTCGCGAAGGCGGCGAAGGTCGGCAAGATCGGCCTGATGGCGTTGGTCTACTTCATCGCGATGTCGACGTTCGCGCTGGCGATCGGCCTGATCGTCGGCAACCTGCTGCACCCCGGCACCGGGCTGCACCTCAACCCGGGCGACGTGAAGAAGGCCCACGACTCGGCCACCGGCTCCGCCGGTCCGGTGGAGTTCGCGCTCGGCATCATCCCGAAGACGCTCGTCTCGGCGTTCACCGAAGGCCAGGTGCTGCAGACGCTGCTGGTCGCGCTGCTCGTCGGCTTCGCGTTGCAGAAGCTCGGCCCGAAGGGCGCGCCGATCCTGCGCGGCATCGAGCACATCCAGCGGCTGGTCTTCCGGATCCTGGCGATGATCATGTGGGCCGCCCCGATCGGCGCGTTCGGTGCCATCGCCGCGGTGGTCGGCGCGACCGGGGTCAACGCGTTGAAGAGCCTCGCGGTGATCATGATCGGCTTCTACCTGACCTGCCTGGTGTTCGTGTTCGGCATCCTCGGCACGGTCCTGTGGGTGGGTGCGCGGGTGAGCATCCTGAAGCTGCTCAACTACCTGCGCCGCGAGTTCCTGCTGATCCTGTCGACGTCGTCGTCCGAGTCGGCGCTGCCGCGGCTGATCGCGAAGATGGAGCACCTCGGTGTCGGCAAGTCGGTCGTCGGCATCACCGTGCCGACCGGGTACTCGTTCAACCTCGACGGCACCGCGATCTACCTGACCATGGCGACGCTGTTCATCGCCTCCGCCCAGGACGCGCCCCTCTCGGTCGGTGAGCAGATCGTGCTGCTGCTGTTCATGATCATCGCGTCGAAGGGCGCGGCCGGCGTCAGCGGCTCGGGCATCGCGGTGCTCGCCAGCGGCCTGCAGTCGCACCGGCCCGATCTGGTCGGCGGCGTCGGGTTCATCCTCGGCATCGACCGGTTCATGTCGGAGGCCCGCGCGCTGACGAACTTCGCCGGCAACGCCGTCGCGACCGTCCTCATCGGGAACTGGACGAAGGAGTTCGACCGCGACCAGGCGCACCGCGTGTTCGCCGGTGAGGAGCCGTTCGACGAAGCCACCATGCTCGACGAACACGAACCGGTGAAAACCGAGCCGGAGGGCGAAAAGGTCCCGGCTTGACCCCTTGACGTTCGTGCTCACTGCCCCCGCTGAGCACGAACCACCGCGGGCCGCGGTGCGAGTCCCCCCGACCTCGCACCGCGGCCCGTTCCACGTCTCCGCCAAGGGGCACTTTCACGTGAAAGTGCCGCTTTGCCGCGCAAAGCGCCGCTTTCACGTGAAAGCGGCGCGTGCGGCGTTCAGGAGGCGGCTTGGGTGTCGTAGGTGAGGCGCGCGGCGGTGATCTCGTCGCGGTGCTGCTCCGCCCAGCCGAGCAGGCCGTTCAGCGACTGGTACAGCTCCTTCGCCATCGACGTGGCTTCGTACTCCACGCGCGGCGGGACGGTCGGGTAGATCGTGCGGACCAGCAGGCCGTCACGCTCGAGGTTGCGCAGGGTCAGGGTCAGCATCCGGCGGCTGATCCCCTCGACCGCGCGTTCCAGCTCGGTGAACCGCACGGGGCCGCGGATGGCCTCCAGGAGGATGCCGATCGCCCACTTGCCGCTGATCCGGTTGATGACCTCCAGCACCGTGCAGACGTCGAGTTTCTCCGGGTCGATCACGGTGACCTGGACAGGTACACCGATGTTCCCCTGGGACATGAAAGTGCCTCCTTACCGGCGACCCCATGGTCACACATGATGGGCACTGTTACAAGAAGTGCCCTGGCAACGACCAGGGGAACTCTCGACTGGAGGGGCCTACTGTGCCATTCGACAACAACGTGGCCGAGAACCACCCCACCCGCTCCCGTGGCCTCGCGTTGGCGGTGCTGTGCGCCGCCTCGCTGATGGTCGTGCTCGACAGCAGCATCGTCGCGGTGGCGCTGCCGGCGATCCAGGCCGACCTCGGGTTCACGCCCGCCGGGCTCTCCTGGGTCTTCACCGCCTACCTGGTCGCCTTCGGCGGCCTGCTCCTGCTCTCCGGGCGGCTCGGCGACCTGCTCGGCCGCCGCCGCGTCTTCCTCGGCGGGCTGAGCCTGTTCACGCTCGCGTCGCTGGCCGCGGGCCTGGCCGCGGACGCGGGCGTCCTGGTCGTGGCGCGGTTCGCGCAGGGCATCGGCGGCGCGCTGGCGTCGGCGGTGGTGCTCGGGATGATCGTCACGATGTACCCGGAGCCCCGCGCCCGGGCGAAGGCGATCGGTGTCTACAGCTTCACGCAGGCGGCAGGCGCGTCGATCGGGCTCATCGCGGGCGGCGCGCTGACGCAGGCGCTGAACTGGCACTGGACCTTCTACGTCAACCTGCCGATCGGCGTGGCGGCGCTGCTGCTGGCCGTCCGGGTGGTCGAGGCCGACCGCGGCACCGGCCTGCGGGAGGGCCTGGACGTGCTCGGCGCGGTCCTGGTCACCGCCGCGGTGATGCTCGGCGTGTACGGCGTTTCGTCGTCGTCCTGGGGCGCGGTGCTCGCCGCGGTCGTCCTGCTCGCGGCGTTCGCGGTGCGGCAGGCGAAGGCGCGGACGCCGTTGCTGCCGCTGCGGCTGTTCCGGATCCGTGCGGTGGCCGGCGCGAACGTGGTGATGGTGCTGATGGTCGCCGGGATGCTCGGCTTCCAGTTCGTCACAGCGTTGTACCTGCAGCAGGTGCTGGGCCTCGACGCGCTGGGCACCGGCATCGCGTTCCTGCCGGTGCCGGCGGTGATCGCGGTGGCGTCACTGGGCTTCGCGGGCAAGCTCGCGGCCCGGTTCGGCCCGCGGGCGGTGCTGCTGACCGGACTCGGCCTGGTGATCGCGGGCCTGCTGCTGCTCACCCGCGTCTCCGTCGGCGGCTCCTACTTCGTCGACGTCCTGCCGCCGCTGCTGCTGATGGGCCTGGGTGCCGGCGCGGCCATCCCGGCGCTGATGGGCCTGGCGATGGCGGACGTCCCGGCGGAGGACGCCGGCGTGGCGTCCGGGCTGATCAACACGACCCAGCAGGTGGGTGCCGCGGTCGGCACCGCGGTGCTGGCCGCGGTGGCCGCTGCCCGGACCGAAAGCCTCGGTGCGGTGGACCACCGCGAGGCACTGGCGGCCGGGTTCCGGCTGGCCTACGGGGTCAGCGCCGGCTTCCTGATCGCGGCGGTGGCACTGGGCGGCCTGGTCCTGGCCCGCCGCACCCGGAAGGCCGCTGCCACGGCCCCGGCGGTTTCGGAGCCGGAGGTCTGCAGCGCCGGTCAGGCCAGGTAGGTGGAAAGCCCACGGTGGCCCCGCCGCATCATCAGCGCGTGGTTCGCGCGGAAGAGCGGCCGGGCCACCGTGTCGAAGCGCCGCAGCAACTCCTTACGGGCCTGGACGTCCTGCGTGATTTCCAGCAGCGTGCCCGCGCCCGCCGCGCGGACCGCTCCCGCCAGGGTCCCGTCGAGGTCGCCGCTGAGCCTGACCCGCATCAGGCCCGAGCGCTCGTCCTGGTGGTCCCGGTGCATCCGGACGACGATCCGGAACGGCAGCCGGGACCGGCAAACCAGCTCGGCGGTGTCGTCGTCCACGCGATGCACCGCGCGGACGTCCGACCACCACCGCGGGTAGCCGGCGAGGTCGGTGACCACGTCGAACACCCGCCCGGGCGCGGTACCGGGAAGCAGCCACGTGCTGCGGAACCGGTACAGCGCGCCCGTCACGTCACACCTGGGCCGAGACCAGCTTCCGGCCGTCCACCGTGACGATGTCGATCGAGGCGACGTCGTCCGGGGCGACCAGCGCCGACCCGTCGAGGTTGAAGCCGGAGCTCTCCCACTTCTCGGACACCTGCCAGCTGCCGGCGGTCACGGCTTTGCCGTCCTTGGTCACCACCTGGAGCAGGCACTTCTCTCCGGCTTTGACGCCCTTCACGCTGACGTCCGTCTTGACCCAGCCCTGGAACGGGATGATCGACGCGGCCAGCTGCACGCCGGTCGTCGGATCCCGGCCTTCGACGGTCTTCGTGCCGGGCACGTTCGACGGCGGTGCCGCGATGCCCCCGTCGTTGCCCGGGGCCGTCTGGCGGCCGACCAGCACGCCGCCACCGAGGGCAGCGACCACCAGCACCGCCGCCGCGACCAGAGCCAGGCCCCGCCGGGACGACGACCGGCCCGAGCGGGCCGGTACCACGCGCTCTTCTTCGTCGCGCACCCGGCGCAGGGTCTTCTGCAGCAGCAGGTCCCCACCCTCGGGCGGCCCGTCGAGGAACGCCTCGGGCGGGACCTCGTCGAGCGAGTCGCGCAGGGCGACGAGCTCGTTCAGGTCGAACCGGCACTGCGCGCAGGTCTGCAGGTGCCGCCGCTCGAAGTCGGCCGCCTCCCCGGGATCGAGGGCGCCGAGGGCGTACGCGCCGAGCTGCGTGTGACTCTCGTCCACCGAGTTCATCGCGCCACCTCCGTTCCGCTCGAAATCATCGCTGCTCTGAGTGCTCGTAGTGCGTAATAAGACCTTGATTTCACGGTACCCGGTGCGACGCCCAGTGTTCTCGCCGCTTCGGCCACCGTCCGTCCCCGGTAGTAGATCTCCACCAGGACCTCTCGATGCTCGTTGGACAGCCCGTCCATCGCGCCGAGCACGGTCATCGAGTCGACCACGCCCTGGGCGTGATCGCGCTCGACGGCCGGGGTCGGCACGCCTTCGGCCGGTTCGGCCACCTCTTGTGGCCGGGCCGCCCGGGCCCGTGCCCGGTCGGTGACCAGGTTGCGCGCGACGGTCAGCAACCAGCCGCGCACCGAGCCTTTCCCGTCGTTCTGCAGGTCGTCCGCGTGTTTCCACGCTCGGACCAGCGTCTCCTGGACCACGTCCTCGGCTGCCGCACGATCCCCGGTCAGCCTCGTCGCGTAGGCCAGCAGGCTTCGCCCGTGTTCGGTGTACAGCTGCCGAATCAGGTCTTCGCCTTTGGCCTTCTTAGGCCGCCTGCCTCCTATGGCCACCCTCGTCCTCCCGACGGTGTTCTGAGTCGTCGAGGACAGTAGTGCAACCCTCAGCTCCACCGGCGGTGCGTGCGCCGAGCGCAGCGCGACCATGGTGTTCATCGGCTGCCCGTCCTTCCTCGTTCTGCCCAAAACCGTCGTCTGTCAGTTCCCGGCGCCGCCGGCCTTGCTCTTCGCGGTGATCTTGCTGCCGTCCGGCGCAATGGCGAACCACGCGCCGTTGGCGCCCTGGCCGTTCATGTCACCCGTGACCTTGTCGCCGGTGAACTCGTACAGCGGCCAGCCGTTGAGCGTGATCTGCTTGCTGCCGTCCTTGCGGGTCGCGGTGCCGACCTGGGTGTCCTGGATGCCCTTGAGCATCGGTGTGGCCACCCCGGCGAGCATCGGTGTCCACGAGGCCGTGCACTGGCCGTCGCAGTTGGACGTCGGCGGCTGGGAGAGGTCTTTGTCGAACCGGTAGAGCGTCTTGCCGTCGGCGTCGGTGACCACCGCGCCCACGCCGTTCACCGTGGCGACCTGGAGCATCTTGTGCCCCGGTTCCCCGTGTTGCGGTCCTTGGGCGCCGTCGGCCATGTCACCGCAGGCAGACAAGGAGGCGACGGCGAACAGCGCCACCGCGCTGACGACCACCGGCCGGATACGGTTCATGACGTTCTCTCCTCGGTGAGGGCGGCTCCACCATCCGGTGGACCTCGACACCCAGAACACGGCGGCAGGAGCGAAACGGTTCAGCCCGGTTTTCGCGCCATTCGGTGCCGGTCCGCCGGCGGATTGGTGTGCCCCGGTGATCGGCACGATCTTGTCGCCGTGCGGGCGCGCTTCCTAAGCTCGGGCACGTCCGCGCCGCCGACCCCATTGCCCTGGGAGGCCGCCGTGCCCGTCAAACCCCTCGTCCTGGTGGCGCTGCTGGCCGCGGGCTGTTCCGAGGCTTCTCCGCCCGCCTTCACCGCGACCCTGACTTCGCCCACCGCCGTGGTGCTGACGTGGCAGGACGACGGCGCCGGGCACCGCGTCGAGTACGCGAACGACCCGGCCGGGCCCTGGACGACGCTGCGGTTCCTGCCCGCGCACACGATGAGCTACCGCCACCCGGACCTGATCCCGGAGACGCCGTTCTACTACCGGGTGCAGCCGTTCACCGGCCCGGTCTCGACGGACCTGGTCGCGGTGACTTCGGACGGCACGGTGACGGTCACCTGGCCCGACCGCACACGCGACGAAGCCGGCTTCCTGCTGGAGATCCGCCGCCCGGGCGCGCCGGACTTCGACCCGGTCGAGGTGACCGACCCGGACGTGACGACCTGCCTGCTCTCGCTGCTGCCCGGCGAAGAGGGCTCGGCCTACCGCGTCCGGACCCTGCACTACGGCCCGCTCTCCCCGGTGGTCCACCAGACCACCGGCCAGGCTCCAAGTTCGTGAAGGCCACCTTGAGGAACTTGTAGTTCCTCAAGGTGGCCTTCACGAACTTGCTACTCGGCCGTGAGCACCGTCCGCAGGAACTCGCCCGTGTAGCTGTCCTCCACGCCGGCGACGTGCTCCGGCGTGCCCTCGGCGACGATCTGGCCGCCGCCCGAACCGCCCTCGGGGCCCATGTCGATGATCCAGTCGGAGGTCTTGATCACGTCGAGGTTGTGCTCGATCACGATCACCGAGTTGCCCTTGTCGACCAGGCCGTTGATCACGCCGATCAGCTTGTTGATGTCCTCGAAGTGCAGACCCGTGGTCGGCTCGTCGAGGATGTACACCGTCTTGCCGGTGGAGCGCTTCTGCAGCTCGCTGGCCAGCTTGACGCGCTGTGCCTCGCCACCGGAGAGCGTCGGCGCGGGCTGGCCGAGCCGGACGTAGCCGAGGCCGACGTCCACCAGCGTCTGCAGGTGGCGGTGGATGGCCTTGATCGGCTCGAAGAACTCCGCGGCCTCCTCGATGGGCATGTCGAGCACGTCCGAGACGGTCTTGCCCTTGTAGTGCACCTCGAGGGTCTCCCGGTTGTACCGGGCGCCCTTGCAGACCTCGCACGGGACGTAGACGTCCGGCAGGAAGTTCATCTCGATCTTGATCGTGCCGTCGCCGGCGCACGCCTCGCAGCGGCCGCCCTTGACGTTGAACGAGAACCGGCCCTGCTGGTAGCCGCGGACCTTGGCCTCGGTCGTCGCGGCGAACAGCTTGCGGACGTGATCCCAGACACCCGTGTAGGTGGCCGGGTTGGACCGCGGGGTCCGCCCGATCGGCGACTGGTCGACGCGCACCAGCTTGTCGACGTTGTTCAGGCCGTTGACCCGGGTGTGCCGACCCGGCACCTGGCGGGCGCCGTTGAGCTTGTTCGCCAGCACGGTCGCGAGGATGTCGTTGACCAGCGTCGACTTGCCCGAGCCGGAGACGCCGGTGACCGAGACCAGGCAGCCGAGCGGGAACGAGACGTCGAGCCCGCGCAGGTTGTGCTCGCGCGCGCCGACGACGGTCAGCTGCCGCTTCTTGTCGATCGGCCGCCGGATCGCCGGCACCTCGATCCTGCGCCGGCCGGACAGGTACTGCCCGGTCAGCGACTCCTTGCTCTTCAGCAGCTTCTTGTACGGTCCACTGTGGACGATGTGGCCGCCATGCTCGCCCGCGCCCGGGCCGATGTCGACCACCCAGTCGCTGGAGCGGATGGTGTCCTCGTCGTGTTCGACGACGATCAGCGTGTTGCCGAGGTTCCGCAGCCGGGTCAGCGTCTCGATCAGCCGGTGGTTGTCGCGCTGGTGCAGGCCGATCGACGGCTCGTCGAGCACGTACAGCACGCCCACCAGGCCCGACCCGATCTGCGTCGCGAGCCGGATGCGCTGCGCCTCGCCGCCCGACAGGGTCGCCGACGCGCGGTCGAGCGAGAGGTACGTCAGGCCGACGTCGAGCAGGAAGCGCAGGCGGGCCTGGATCTCCTTGAGCACCGCGCCGGCGATCATCGCCTCGCGCGGCCCCAGCTCCAGCTCGTCGAGGAACTGCGACGCCTCCGCGATGGACAGCGCGCAGACCTCGGCGATGGACATGTCGCCGCGGGTCTGGTGCTGCAGCGTGACGGCGAGGATCTCCGGCTTGAGCCGGGTGCCCTGGCAGGCCGGGCACGGCACCTCGCGCATGTAGCCCTCGTACCGCTCGCGCATGTACTCGGACTCGGTCTGCTCCTGGCGCCGCTCGAGGAACGGGATGACGCCCTCGAAGGCCGCGTAGTACGACCGCTGGCGGCCGTAGCGGTTCTTGTAGCGGACGTGGACCTGCTCGTCGACGCCGTGCAGCACCGCCTTCTGGGCGCGCGCCGGCAGCCGCCGCCACGGCGTGTCCATCCGGAAGCCGATGGTCTCCGACAGCGACTCCAGCAGCCGGATGAAGTAGTCCGCGCTCTGCCCGCCCGACCACGGCGCGATCGCGCCCTCGGCCAGCGACAGCTCGTCGTCCGGCACCACCAGCTCCGGGTCGACCTCCTTGCGGATGCCGATGCCGGTGCACACCGGGCAGGCGCCGTAGGGCGAGTTGAAGGAGAACGAGCGCGGCTCGAGGTCCTCGATGGCGAGGGGGTGGCCGTTGGGGCAGGCCAGGTTCTCGGAGAAGCCGCGGATCCGGTGCGGGTCGTTGTCCGGCAGGTCGACGAACTCGAGCTCGATCAGCCCGTCGGCCAGCCGCAGCGCCGTCTCGACCGAGTCGGTGAGCCGCTGCCGCGACGCCGACTTCACGCTCAGGCGGTCGATGACGACACCGATCTGGTGCTTTTCCTGCTTCTTCAGCTTCGGCGGGTCGGTGAGCGGGTACACCGTGCCGTCGACGACCACGCGCGCGTAGCCCTGCTGCTGGAGGTTCTCGAACAGGTCGACGTACTCGCCCTTGCGGCCGCGCACCACGGGGGCGAGCACCTGGAACCGGGTGCCCTCCTCCATGGCGAGCACCTGGTCGACGATCTGCTGCGGGGTCTGCTTGCTGATCGCCTCGCCGCAGGTGGGGCAGTGCGCCTTACCGGCGCGGGCGTAGAGCAGGCGCAGGTAGTCGTAGACCTCGGTGATCGTGCCCACGGTCGAGCGCGGGTTGCGCGAGGTCGACTTCTGGTCGATCGACACCGCGGGCGAGAGGCCCTCGATGAAGTCGACGTCCGGCTTGTCCATCTGCCCCAGGAACTGGCGGGCGTACGCCGAGAGCGACTCGACGTAGCGGCGCTGCCCTTCGGCGAAGATGGTGTCGAAGGCGAGGCTCGACTTCCCCGACCCGGACAGGCCGGTGAACACGATCAGGCTGTCGCGGGGCAGGTCGAGATCCACGCCGCGGAGGTTGTGCTCGCGGGCACCGCGAACAACGAGGCGATCAGCCACGCCAGGGTCCTCTCAGGTCATTCTCAGTCATTCTCAGCTGCGGTCGCCGACCCGCTCAGAAGGTGCACGGGTGGCCGCATCCATGCTACGAGCCACCACCGACAGAAACTGGCTCCGCGTCTTTGACCTGCGGTTCTTCGGGCTTCCGGCGGGTGAGCCACCGGTGGGCCGGGCGTTCGACCCCCGCGGTGACCGCCCAGCCGGCCAGTACGGCGGCGCCGACGACCACGGGGAGCCGCAGCCAGCCGGGGAGGCCGAAGTCGAGCAGCGCGCGGGCCAGGATGTAACCCAGTTCCTGGTGCACCAGATAAAGACCATACGAGATGCCCGCGAGCCAGGTGACGGCCGGGGCGATCCGGGCCAGCCCGGGGAACCGCCAGTCCGGGCCGCGGGCGGCCAGGCAGACCAGCAGGAGCAGGACGGCGAACCCGATCGTGGACGGCCAGCGCAGGGCGTCCTGCGGCAGCGCGACGTGGAACGGGAACACCTGCAGGTCCTGCGCGGCCACGGCGGCGGTGACGAAGAGCGCGATGTGCCACGTCTTCAGCCGGCGCTGCGCCCACAGCCAGATCGCGGCGCCGATGGCGAAGACGTGCAGCCGGTGCAGCCCCAGGCCGTAGAAGAACGTCTCGACGACCGGGCCCGCCGTCCCCGGCGGGAAGACGAGGAACCGGAGCGCGAGCGGGCCGAGGATCAGCGCCCAGAGCAGGCCGACGGTCAGCCGGTGGGTGCGCCACGACCGCGGCCACAGCAGGGCGGCGCCGGTGAAGGCCATCAGCTGCACCGGCAGCGTCCAGTAGGAGCCGTCGAGGTAGTAGAAGGCCTCCCAGCGGATGCCCCACTCCGGCACCATGGCGAGGTTGGCGACCAGGTCCAGCCACGTGGGGATGTACCACGGCGACGGGTTCGCCGGCGGCCCCGCCGGCACGCCGAAGAGAAAGCCGGTGACGCCGGGCGGGTGGGGCAGGCCGCTGAAGGAGATCGCGGCCCACCGCGTCACGACGTAGGTCACCAGGACGGCGACCAGGTACGCGGGTACCAGCCGCGCGACGCGGTTCCACAGCCACCGGCGGGGATTGCCCTTGCGGAGGCTGGCGCAAACGAAGAAGGCGGAGATCACCAGCAGGATCGCGGCGCCGAACTGCGCTGTCACCCGGAAGGGGTACCCCGTGAGTTCCGGGTGCAGCAGGGCACCCTGGTGGGTGACGTGCCCGAGGACGACCGCGACGACGGCGACGACCCGGAGGAGGTCCCAGCTGATCCGGCGCGGCGTCGGGGAGGTGGGCACAGTCGTCCTGAGGTCGGGGCCGGCGGGGTTCGCGGTGAGCCTACGTGTCGCGGCGGCCGCGCGCTTGTGCGGGTGGAACCGCTTGGAGCGAAACGACTACCGTGTGCCGGGTGAACATCGTGGACACTTACACGGGGCACGTCGACCCGGGCGGCGACGCCACCCGCCGCACCCTGGACGCGCTGACCATCACCAAGCTGTCCGTCGGCCCGATGGACAACAACGCGTACCTCCTGGTGTGCCGTCAGTCGAACGAGGCCCTCCTGATCGACGCGGCGAGCGACCCGGAGCGCATTTCCGACCTGATCGGCCACGGCCCGGACCGGCCGTCGTTGAAGACGGTGGTGACGACCCACCAGCACCAGGACCACTGGCAGGCCCTGGGCGCGGTGGCCGGGGCGAACGGAGCGAACACGGCGGCCCACCCGCTGGACGCTTCGCCGTTGCCGGTCCCCCCGGACTTCCTGGTCGAGCACGGGGACACGTTGTCGGTGGGCGAGGTCACCCTGTCGGTGATCCACCTGCGCGGACACACGCCGGGATCGATCGCGCTGCTGTACCGGGATCCGGCGGGGCACCCGCACCTGTTCACCGGGGATTCGCTGTTCCCGGGCGGGGTCGGGAAGACGGCGTCGCCGGCGGACTTCACGTCGCTGCTGGACGACGTCGAGACGCGGCTCTTCGGGGAACTGCCGGACGAGACCTGGTTCTACCCGGGGCACGGGGACGACTCGACGCTCGGAGAGCAGCGGCCGCACTTGACCGAGTGGCGCGAGCGCGGCTGGTAACAGGGACGCGTGAGGGGGCTCATTGGACTGGTGAGCCCCCTCAACGCAGTTCGGTACCCCGTGCTGGGACCTGAGTCCAAGTGATTTATCAGCGTGCGTCCACCCGACCACGAGTCAACCTTCCAGATGACCGTTGATCTTGCTGCTCACAGGCTGGCAAGAGCACGCCGACCAGGCTCGCCACCAACCTGCTCTACACGGGCCAGCAAACATTGCCGTTCGGAGACAAGATCCGAGCCGTGCCTTTGGACGCGCTCTGGAGCCTCGCACCGTAGTCTTCACGTCGCGACTGGTGACCGGATGTCACGACGGGAGGGGCGGTGGCGCTCAGCAAGCATGCCAAGCGGGTACTCCAGCAGCAGGCTTCGGCACTCCTGAGGGACAAGGTCCGCGACGCCGATCATCGCCGGATCCTCACGGCCTTGCTCGTCGAGACCGTGGGCAACTGGCGCCTCTTCGTCCGTACCGACCCTCGTGACGACCGCGCGGACGCCTTCTTCATCGGCCCCGAAGGCCTTTTCGCCGTCACTATCGCCGCCGGCCCACCCCAAGGAAACGGCCTGCACGCCCTCGTCCGGCACGCCGAGGAAAGCTGCGCCGGGATCCGGGACGGCAGCGGCCGGGAACTCACCGGCAGTGCCGTCCACTTCGTGCTGATCACCCCCGGCCCCCAGAGGGTCATCCGGGACGCCGGGCCCTTCCGGGTCATCGCCGAGACCGAGCTGGCGAAGCTGCTCAAGCCCGCCGCACCCCACCTCAACCGGCGCCAGATCGAAGCGATCAGCGAGCAAACCGGGAAGATCCTCGACGGCTACGTCCCGCTGCGCGTCCAAACACCCGGACACAGCACGGCGGCCGAAGGATTCCTCGACGCCGGAACACTCGTCGAAGCCGAGGTCGCCGCCGCCCAGTTGCGGCCGTTCGACTCGTGGCTGACCTTCCTGCACCCGCACCAGCGGGCGGTCGTCACGCGCGACTACCGCGGGCCGGCGCGGATCAGCGGGCCGGCCGGGACCGGCAAGACGGTCGTCGCGCTCCACCGGCTGCGGCACGTCGCCCGGCGGACGGCCGGTCCCGTGCTGTTCACCACGTTCGTGCGCACCCTGCCGCCCGTCCACGAGGCCGCTTTCCGGCGGCTGGCCCCGGAATTCGGCGACCGGGCCGAGTTCGTCCACCTCCACGCCTGGGTGCGCCGGTTCCTGACCGCGCGGGGACGGCCCGTCGAGGTCGACGCACGCGCGGTGCGGACCGCGTTCGGCCGCGCCTGGTCGCGGCACCGCGCCGTGCTGGAGCCGATCGAGCGGCACGACGAGTACTGGCGGACCGAGATCGACCGCGTCATCAAGGGACGCGGGTTCACCACGCTCGAGGAGTACCGCCGTCCCGCCGTGCGGCGGGGGCGCGAACTCCGGCTCGGCCACGAGCAGAAGGCCGCGGTGTGGCAGTTCTACGAGACGTACCAGGAGATGCTCGCCGAGCGCGGTCTGCGCGACTACAACGACGTGATCGACATCGCACTGACCGAGCTGCGCCGCCGGCCGCTGGAAATCCGGTACGCCGCGGTGGTCGTCGACGAGGTGCAGGACATCACCCTCAACGGGCTCCGGCTGATCAAGGAGCTGGCCGGCACCGGCCCGAACCAGCTCCTCCTGGTCGGTGACGGCCAGCAGCAGGTCTACCCGGGCGGCTGGCGGCTCTCCGACGCGGGCATCCCGGTCCTGGGCCGGGGCGAGGTGCTGCGGGTCAACTACCGCAACCGCACGGAGGTGCTGACCTTCGCCCAGCGGTTCGACGCGCGCAACGAAGTCGACGACCTCGACGGCGCGTCCGGGATCGCCCTGAAGAACGCGGAAGCGGGCAACACCGGCGGGACGGCGGTGTCCTGGCACGGCACCGAAGCGGAACTCGCGGCCGAACTGACCCGGCGGATCGCCGGGCTGACCGTTCCGCTCGGGCAGACCGCGCTGATCCTGTTCCAGCGTCAGGACGTCGTGCGGTGCCGGCGGATCCTGCGCGAGGCCGGCGTGCCCGTCCTGTCCCTCGACGACTACTCCGGCGCTCCCGACGACCACCTCAAGGTCGGCACCGTGCACCGCGCCAAGGGGCTCGATTTCCAAGCCGTGCTGGTCGTCGAGTTCCCGGCCCGGACGGGCGAAAGCGGGGCCGCCGCGGAAGAGGCGTCGGAGCTGCGCGACCGGCAACGCCTCGTCGCGGCGACGCGCGCCCGGGACTTCCTCTGGTGGGGTGTCGTCGACGAGGGCACGGACACGGACGGAGCAGCCGGGTAACGCTTGGGGCGTCAAAACCCGGCTTCGGACAACTTCCCGGACGAACCGGGCGTCCCCAGCAAACCCAGCGCTGGCACTTCCATCGGACCACTCCGCCAGGAGGCCCATCATGTCCAGAACCCAGTGGCGCGCGCTCGCCGCCGTCGCCCTGCTGATCGCCGGGAGCGGCGTTCTCGCCGCCGCGGGGCCCGCCCAGGCCGCCGCTCCCGTCATCCCCACCCTGACCAACATCCGGACCGGGCTCAACACCGGCTTCGACCGGGTCGTGCTCGACCTCGGGAGCGGTCCCGCGCCCGCCGTTTCCTACCAGCTCGTCGACGAGCTGACCGCCGACCCGAGCGGGGAAATCGTGTGGCTCACCGGGGAGTACTTCATCAACGTCTCCGCCACGCCCGCGGCCGCGCACGACCTCAACGGGAACCTGACCTACACCGGGCCGCAGAAGTTCCGGACGCGGAACCTGCACAACGTCATGGCCGTCGCGCTCACCGGGGACTTCGAGGCGCACCTGACCATCGGGCTCGGCGTGCGGTCGCGGACCACGGTGAACGTCTTCACGCTCACCGCGCCCAACCGCGTCGTCATCGACGTCGCCCACTGAGACGTCTCCCGCCGGCAGGCGGGCGGGGGAGTCACCCGCGCTCGTGCGGGATCTTCTCCCCCGCCTCGACCGCGAACGGCAGGTGGTTGCCGGCCGGCGGCAGCGGGCACGTCGCGAAGTCCGTGAACGCGCACGGCAGGTTCACCGCGCGGGTGAAGTCCAGGGTCACCGACCCGTCCGGTGAAGGCGCTCCGACCGGCAGCGAGCGGTTGGCCGCATACGTCGTCACGCCGCTCGTCTCGTCGGTGAACAGGATGCTGAAGCCGCCGTCCTTGCCGTTGAACGCGGTCAGCGTGTGCTCGACCCCATCGCGGGAGAAGTGGACGAGGCCTGGCGCCGTGTAGACGTGGCTCAGGCCTTCCACGACCGCACCCACGGTGGTCGGCCGCGCCTCGGCGAAGGGCTCGAACCGGCCGGGCAGCACCCAGGACGGCGACGGCTCGTACGCCGGGACGCCGCGGAACTCGCGCAGGACTTCGGCCTTCGGGTCGTGGACGCGGATCAGGTACCCCGACCGGCGGGCGACCTCGATCTCGACGTCGCCGGCCAGCACCCGCGTGCCGGCGCCGCTGTTGACCAGCTCGAACCGGCGGACGCCGGTGATCGGCTCCCCGTCGTGCGTCAGCGACGCGCCGGCCGGGTCGGCGTAGGCGGCATCGGCGTCCTGCCACCAGCGGCCCGGGATCCCGGGGTACTCCCGCGGGGAGTCGGTCAGCCAATCCAGTGAGACCAGGGCCAGCCAGCCGTGCGGCTCGGCCAGGTCGGTCTCGCGCCGGGCCTTCCAGTCCTGCCACTCCTGGGTGAACGTGCTCATCGCGGGCCCCTTTTCCGTCGGCTACGACTGTGCCAACCCGGTGCGCGCGCCGCTATTCCGCGTCCCAGCATCCGGACGGCGGTTCAGTCGAAGGACCACTGCAGCCCGTAGCTCAGGCCCTGGTGCAGGTCGTGGAACTCGAGGCAGACCTCACCCACCCGGTTGACGGTCAGCGCGTCGCCCGAGTCGACGCCGTCGTCGACCACCCGGCCCGGTACCCCGTTGAGGCGCCAGACCCGCGACGGCGGTGCCGCCCGGTCGAACCGGACCCGCACCGCGAACTCCTCGCACCGGCGCAACGGCGTCATGGCGTAGTACGGCCGCAGTTCCGTGCGCCTCGGCGTGAACCGGATGCCGTACTCGTGGCGCTGGCCGAGCCGCAGCGGGTTCGGCAGCCGCATGACGAACTGCGCGTGGCTCGCCGACACCTGGCGCGATTCGACGATCTCGCCGCCGAACAGCGCGTCCGCGGTGATGTCCGGTACCGGGTCGCTGCCCGCTTCGGCCGGCACGCTGAACGGCAGGACCAGCTCGTCGAGCTCGTCGACTTCGGCGACGATCCGGCGTTCCTCCTGCAGTTCCGGCGGCTCGCGGTCGAGCCGGAGCATCGCCTTCATCGACTCGACGTACCAGCCGGCCAGCGGGTGCAGGTCACTGCGGTGGGCGGGCGCGCCGAGCAGTTCGTCGAGCCGGCGGAACGCCAGGTCGATCCGGCGGCGGGCGGTGCGCGGATCGCGGTCGAGGACGCTGGCCAGCCACGAGATCCGCCGGTCGAGGAACTCCCCCGCGGCCTCTTCGTGCAGGCCGAGCGCCGCCAGCGCGGCCAGCTTCAGGTCCGGCGGCAGCCGCCCGCACAGCTCGGTCAGCCGCAGCACGAGCTTCTCGCGCGCGGAGGCGGGCTGGTCGGTTTCGGTGATCGCGCACGCCGCGCGCAGACAGGGACCGATCCGCTGGTGCAGGTCGGCGGCGTCGAGGCCGCGGCCGCGGCGCAGCTCGTTCAGCTCGCGCACGAACGGGGAGGTGTGCTCGTCCGTCGTCCCACCCCCCGCCGAAGATTTTCCCACGTTACCAGGTTTCCGTTCCGAGAAAGCAGGACAAAATGGGGACATCACCATTCTGGAATACCCGGCCGGCCGACCCCCCACGAGCCGGCCGGCCGGGTCTCACCGCGGGTCAGTTCACCCCGAAGATCAGGGCCCAGATCGAGTGGCTCTCCATCAGACACACCTCCTCATCGCTGTACCCAGGCCGAGGCGGAAAGCGGCGCGGAGCCGTGGAACGTCGGCGCGGACGGTTCCGCCGCGTTTCCGGCCGCCACCGCGAAACCCGCGACGGCGCCGACCACGAACGCGGCGAAGACCGATTTCACCAGGGTCAGAATCTTGCAGTAGACGTTCACGGCACGGGCTCCCCGACCTCGCTTGAATGAAATCCGGCCGGGTGGCATCACATTCTTTTCCGGCCGGGCTCCAGGATCACCCGGTCGGCGTGTCCGTCAGATGTCCGCTGTCACGGGCCTTGTGTGCCGTTTGGCTCAGAGTGGGCGAAGGCGCGCAGGACGCGGAGCTCGCGGATGAGGAAGCGGCGCCGGCCGGTCTCCACGATCCCGCGCTCCCGCAGCACGCGCAGCGCCCGCGCGACGGTCCGCCGGGCAGCGCCGATCTGCGCGGCGATGTCCTCCTGCGACAGCGCGTCGACGATCACTCCCTCCGGCACGGTCCGGCCGCGCTCCTCGGCCAGCCGGACCAGGACCACCGCGACGCGGCGGCTGACGTCGAAGGCGGCCGCGTCGACCCGGGCGGACTCGGCGCTGCGGAGCCGGGCCGCGACCGTCTTGATCGTCGCGATGGCGATCGCCGGCCGCGCGTGCAGGACGTCGACGAACTCCGCGCCGGTGAGCTGGAAGACGATGCACGGTTCGATCGCGCGCACCGACGCCGACCGCGGCCGGCCGGTGACCGCGGCGAGGTCGCCCAGCACCTCGCCGGGGCCGCGCAGCCCGAAGAGCACCTCGCGGCCGTCCTCGACGATGGTGGAGACGCGCACCCAGCCGGAGACCAGCACGTGGACGTGGTCGGAGGGGTCGCCCTCCATGAGCACGACGTCGTTCGCGCGGAACCGGCGGCGGGTGCCGCGGGCGAGCAGGTACTCGCGATCGGCGTCGGCGAGGTAGGCCAGAAGCGGCCCCTCCGCCGTGTCGTCGTGCCCGCTCATGGCTCCCCTCCGGAGGTTCACCGTAACCCGGCGTGGCGACCTTCGGCGAGGGGCGCGACCGGTAGGGTCGCCGCGTGGACGTGGAGATCTACACCGACGGTGCGTGCAGCGGGAACCCCGGACCGGGCGGCTGGGGCGCGGTGCTGCGCTACGGCAGGCACGAGCGCGAGCTGTACGGCGGCGAAGCCACCCCGACGACGAACAACCGCATGGAGCTGACGGCGCCGATCCGCGCCCTGGAGAGCCTGACCCGGCCGTCGCAGGTGCGCGTGTTCACGGACAGCACGTACGTGCGCAACGGCATCACGCAGTGGCTGCCCCGCTGGAAGAACAACGGCTGGCAGACGGCCGCGCGCGAACCGGTGAAGAACGCGGACCTGTGGCAGCGCCTGGACGCGGCGATCGGCGGGCACACGGTCGAGTGGCTGTGGGTCAAGGGGCACGCCGGACACCCGGAGAACGAGCGAGCCGACCGGCTTGCGGTGCGGGGTGCGCAGGAGGCCCGGGAGAGCGGGAAGCCGGTCAACGCGGGTTAGTCCGGAATGGACGGTCGTGGCAGAATTCCCCGATGCCTCCCGCGTCGTGCCCGTGCGGCCTCGCCGAGTCCTACGCCGCCTGTTGCGGCCGGTTCCACGACGGCGGGCTCACCGCTCCCACCGCCGAGCTGCTGATGCGGTCGCGGTTCAGCGCCTTCGCCGTCGGGGACACCGGTTACCTCCTGCGCACCTGGCATCCCGGTACCCGGCCCCGGCAGCTCAGGCTCGATCCCGGCCAGGAGTGGACGCGGCTGGAGATCCTCGGCCGCACCGGGGGCGGCCTGCTGCACCAGGAAGGCACCGTCGAGTTCCGGGCGCACTACCGCCACCGGGGCCGGGACGGCTTCCTCGAGGAGAACAGCCGCTTCCGGCGTGAGGACGGCCACTGGGTCTACCTCGACGCGGAAGCATAACCCCGCCCCGCGCACCGCCGGTGGTGTCCCGCTCAGCGAGGCACTTCCTCGACGACTCTGGAAGACGGTTCCCTGCCGCTCCTGCTGGCCCTGCGCGCCGCCGCGGCCTGGCAGGCCGCCCGGGTCTGACGAAACGCCCCTGTTCCCGGCGTGACCGGACCGCTACGATCGTCCGCAATTGTTAGGAAAGTTCCCTAACGATGGTCCGCTGTCCCCCGCCGCCGTGGGTGCCTAGGAGGCGCGCTAGTGAGCTATCGGCAGAGAAGAACCCGGACTCTCCTCGCGGCGGCGGTGCTGGCCGTCGCGGTGACCGGGGCGACCGTCCCGGCCGCGACCGGGCAGGAACCGGTCAAGGCCGTCGTCGCGGCCGCCGCCCCGGCGACCGCGGTCCCCGGCTTCCTGATCCAGACATCGGCGCAGGTCGGCGACGACTCCGCGGTCTCCAAGCCCGGCTACAACACCTCCGGCTGGTACCCGGTCGGCCCGCGCTCGACCGTCTACGCCGGCCTGCTGGCCAACGGCAAGTACGCCGACCCGTTCTACTCGACGAACATGAAGAACGTGCCGGCCGCGGACTTCCAGGTCCCGTGGTGGTACCGCACCGACCTCACCGTCGCCGACA
The DNA here is from genome assembly GCF_046548995.1 of Amycolatopsis sp. lyj-109. Taxonomy (NCBI): domain Bacteria; kingdom Bacillati; phylum Actinomycetota; class Actinomycetes; order Pseudonocardiales; family Pseudonocardiaceae; genus Amycolatopsis; species Amycolatopsis sp. lyj-109. Next base: position 8,968 of record NZ_JAJPWR010000040.1, on the reverse strand, counting down.
CCACCCAGCGCACGTACCTGGACTTCAGCGGCGTGCTCTCCAAGGCCGACGTCTGGGTCAACGGGACGCGCGTCGCCGACAAGACACAGGTCAACGGCGCCTACACCCGCCACGACCTCGACATCACCGCGCTGGTGAAGGCCGGCACGAACAGCGTCGCGTTCAAGGTCTACCCGAACGACCCGAACAAGGACCTGTCGATGGGCTGGATCGACTGGGCGCAGACCCCGCCGGACCAGAACATGGGCATCGTGCGGGACGTCCTCGTGCGCCGCAGCGGCCCGGTGGCGCTGCGCGGCGGCCACGTCGTCACGAAGCTGACGGGGCTGACCCACGCCGACCTGACGGTGAAGGCCGACGTCCGCAACGACTCGGCGGCCGCCGTGTCCACGACCGTCTCCGGCACGGTCGCCGGACGCACCATCAGCCAGACGGTGAGCCTGGCGGCCAAGGAGAAGAAGACCGTGACGTTCCCGGTCATCGGGATCGACAACCCGCAGGTCTGGTGGCCGGCCGGGATGGGCGGCCAGCCGCTGCACGACCTCGACCTGACCGCGAGCGTCGGCGGCACGGCGTCGGACTCCTCGCACTCCACCTTCGGCATCCGCCAGGTCACGGCGAACAAGAACTCGAGCGGCGGCCGGGCGTACACGATCAACGGGCGCCCGCTGCTGATCAAGGGCGGCGGCTACTCGCCGGACCTGTTCCTGCGCTGGAACGAGCAGTACGCCGCGGACAAGCTCGCCTACGTCAAGGACCTCGGGCTCAACACCGTGCGCCTGGAGGGCCACATCGAGCCGGACGAGTTCTTCGACCTCGCCGACAAGATGGGCGTGCTGACGCTGCCCGGTTGGGAGTGCTGCGACAAGTGGGAAGGCCAGGTCAACGGCGACGAGAAGGGTGACCCCTGGACCGCCGCGGACTACCCGGTCGCGAAGGCGTCGATGACCGCGGAGGCCGAGCGCCTGCGCGACCACCCGAGCGTCATCTCGTTCCTCATCGGCAGCGACTTCGCGCCCGACGCGACGATCGAGAAGAACTATCTCGACGCGCTGAGCGCCGCGGACTGGCCCACCCCGGTGGTCCCGGCCGCGTCGGCGAAGTCGTCGCCCCAGCTCGGGTCGTCCGGGATGAAGATGAACGGGCCGTACGACTACGTACCGCCGAACTACTGGTACGACAAGGCGCACACCGACCTCGGCGGCGCCTGGAGCTTCAACTCCGAGACCAGCGCCGGGCCGGACATCCCGACGATGGACACGCTCAAGCGGATGATGTCGGCGAGCGAGCTCGACACGATGTGGAAGAGCCCGCAGACCGCGCAGTACCACCGGTCGTCGTCCTCGACGTTCGCCAACCTGAAGCTCTTCGGCAACGCGCTGACCGGCCGCTACGGCAAGCCGGCGAGCCTCGACGACTTCGTCCGGAAGGCGCAGCTGGCGCAGTACGAGAACGTCCGCGCCGAGTTCGAGTCGCACTCGCGGAACTTCAGCGACGGTTCGAACCCGGCCACCGGGATCATCTACTGGATGCTCAACAGCGGCTGGACGTCACTGCACTGGCAGCTGTTCGACGCCTACCTCGACCAGAACGGCTCCTACTTCGGGGCCAAGAAGGCGAACGAGCCGCTGCACATCCAGTACTCGTACGACACCAAGTCGGTCGTGGTGGTCAACCACGACCACGACGCGGCGTCGGGCCTCACCGCCCGGGTGCAGCTGTTCAACCTGGACGGCACCGCGAAGTTCGACCAGACGAAGGCCGTTTCGGTGGGCGGTGACGGCGCGAAGACCACCGCGCTGACCATCGGCTCGGTGAGCGGGCTGTCGACGACGTACCTGGCGAAGCTGGTCCTGACCGATTCGTCGGGCAAGGAGGTCAGCCGGAACGTGTACTGGCTGTCCACCAAGGCCGACACCCTCGACTGGGGCAACAGCGACTGGTACTACACGCCGACGACGTCGTACGCGGACCTTTCCGGGCTGAACGGCCTCGCGCAGGTCTCCCTCGGGTCGACGGCCACCTCGACCGCCAACGCCGACGGCACCACGACGACCAAGGTGACGCTGAAGAACGGCACCACCGGCAAGGTGCCGGCGTTCTTCGTCGACGCGCACGTGGTCGGCGCGGCGGGCGCGCCGGTGCTGCCGGTGCGGTGGACCGACAACCAGGTCAGCCTGTGGCCGGGCGAGTCGGCGACGCTGACGGCGACGTACCGGACCGCGGACCTCAAGGGCGCCAAGCCGTCCGTGCGGGTCGCGGGCTGGAACACCGGGACGAAGACGATCCCGGCGGACGGCTCGGTCGACCCGGGCACCCCGGGCGACTACCAGGCCGAGGACGCGACGATCACGAACGGCGTCGTGGAGTCGAACCACCTCGGCTACACCGGAAGCGGGTTCGTCAACTACGACAACGCGACCGGCAGCGCGGTGGAGTTCTCCGTGCCCGCCGCCACGGCCGGCCCGGCAAACGTCGTCCTGCGGTTCGCCAACGGCACCACGACGAACCGCCCGATGGACATCACGGTCAACGGCACGAAGGTGGCGTCCGGGTTGGCCTTCGGCGGCACGGGCAACTGGGACACGTGGCAGACGGTCACCGTGCCCGTCACCCTGGCCGCCGGAACGAACAAGATCAAGGCGACCGCGACGACCGCCAACGGCGGCCCCAACCTCGACAAGATCACCTTCTAGCGCAAGTTCGTGAAGGCCACCTTGAGGAAGTTAAAGTTCCTCAAGGTGGCCTTCACGAACTTCAGAGCGAGGCCGGTCGCGACGAAGCGGACCCAGGTGTCGAACATCTCCGTCGCCATCGCCTGCATCCGCTCGGCCGGGAACGGGCGCCCGGCGACGAGGAACCGCCAGTTGCGGTTGCGGATGTCGTCGAACATCAGCGGGAGGTCGAGCCCGTGCGGCGCGCCCAGGCCCCGGCCGCGCGGGGCGATCCGCCAGTCCAGGCGGTACATCCAGGCGACCGGCTGTGCCTCGGCGAACCGGATCGCCGGGATCCACCAGTCCCCCGCCGTCAGCGCGCGGTTGCGGACCTGCTCCGCCGGCCAACCGAGTATGTCGTTATACGCCGCGACGGCCTTTTCCACCGCGGCCGCGTCCAGCATCGTCGAGCCGGCGCCCAGCAGCTTCGCGCCGCCCGACTGCAGCCAGCTGAACAGGTCCTCCTCGTCGGCCGTCGTGCCGATGAGCAGCGGGACATCGCGGACGCCGTCCAGCGGCCGGTGCGGGAGCAGCTCGTCGCCGACGACCACGCGGTAGGTCACCTTGGTGCCCGATGCCGCCGAAACCCGTTGCTGCGCCTCGAGAATCCGGGTGACCGGCAGCGTCGCCAGATCCTCCGGCGAAACGTCCAGCTCCGCGAGGACCGCTTCGGCCAAGGCCGTGCCTTCGGCCGGGGTGTGCACGACCGAGCCGACGCCGGTGCCGCTCTGCACGATCGCCCGGTGGACCAGTCCGCGGGTGGCGGGCACGGCCAGCAGCGTCCCGACCGTCCGGCCGCCGTTCGACTGCCCGGCCAGCGTCACGCGGCCCGGGTCGTCGCTGAAGGACCCGATGTTGTCCCGCACCCACTCGAGCGCGGCGACCTGGTCGCGCAGGGACAGGTTCGAATCGGCGATGCTGGGCAGGTGCAGCATCCCGAGCACGCCGAGCCGGTAGGCGATGGTCACGACGACCACTCCGGCGCGGGCATACGCGGACGCATCGAACTGGTGCGGCGCGCCCATCACGCCGCCGCCTCCGTGGATCCACACGAGCACGGGGTACGAGCCGGGTGCCGCGGGCGAGTAGACGTTCAGGTAGAGGCAGTCCTCGTCGCCGGTGAAGCCGCGCCCGGTCAGTTCGGGCTGGGGCGCGCGGGGCGCCCACCCGGTGGCGTCCCGGACGCCCGGCCACGGCGCCACCGGACGCGGCGCGCGGAACCGCAGCTCCCCGACCGGCGGCTCGGCGTACGGCACGCGAGAAACGTCCTCACTTCGTCCCGATCGGACCCGCGCAGCACGCCGGCCGCGATCTCCACCATCGTCACGCCGTCAGCCTGAGGACTTGCCCTGGAGCACACTCCAGCGTGTTGACTACGAGCCATGAGCGCAGCCGAAAACAAGCAGCTCCTGAAGACGGCGTTCGACGCCTGGGCGACCGGCGACATCCGGCCGCTCATCGCCGCCATGGCCGACGACGTCACGTGGACGGTCGGCGGGCACAACAGCTGGTCCGGCACCTTCCGCGGCAAGGACTCGGTCCGCCGCGACCTGCTCGGGCCGCTGGGCGCACAGTTCGACGGCACCTACACCAGCACCGCGAGCCGGTTCGTCGCCGAGGACGACGTCGTCGTGGTCGAGACGCGGGGCAGCGTCGCCACGAAGGGCGGGGGACGCTACGACAACAAGTACTGCTTCGTGTTCCGCGTCGAGGACGGCCGGATCCGCGAGATCACCGAGTACCTGGACACCCAGCTGGTCGCGGAAGTGCTTCCGGAGCTGGCCCGGTGACGCCCGCCACCGCGCCCGGGTGATGATTACCCCGTGCACATAGCGGCAGAGATAGTGGCGCTGGTCGTGGCCGTCCTCGTCGTCAGCGCGGTGGCGCGGCGGCTGGACTGGTCCGCTCCGCTGTGCCTGATCGTCGTCGGCGTCGCCGCGTCCTACGTGCCCGGCGTGCCCGAGGTCCACCTCGACCCCGAGGTCGTGCTGGTCGGCCTGCTCCCCCCGCTGCTGTACTCGGCGGCCATCCAGACGTCGCTGGTCGACTTCCGGAAGAACCGCGGGGCGATCGGGCTGATGTCGGTGGGGCTCGTGGTGTTCACCGCGCTCGGCGTCGGCGTGGTCGCCTGGGCGGTGATCCCCGGGCTCCCGCTGGCCGGTGGCATCGCGCTCGGCGCGGTCGTGGCGCCGCCGGACGCGGTCGCCGCCAGCGTCGTCGCCCGGCGGGTCGGGATGCCGCGCAAGCTGATCCGGCTCCTGGAAGGCGAGAGCCTCTTCAACGACGCCGCCGCGCTGGTCGCCCTCCGCACGGCCATCGCCGCGCTGGCCGGGTCGGTCAGCCTCTGGCAGGTCGGCGCCGACTTCTTCCGCGCGGCCATCGGCGGGGCCGTGGTCGGGCTCGTCGTCGGGTTCGCGGCGGCGTTCATCCGCGCCCGGATGGACGAGCCGGTGCTCGACACCGCGCTGTCGTTCGCCGTGCCGTTCATCGCCTACATCCCGGCCGAGGCGATCCACGGCTCCGGCGTGCTCGCGGTCGTCATCGCCGGGCTCATCCTCGGGCACAAGGCACCGCAGATCCTGTCCGGCTCCACCCGGCTGGCGTCCCGGCTGAACTGGCAGACCATCCAGTTCCTGCTGGAGAACATGGTCTTCCTGCTGATCGGCCTGCAGCTGCGGCGGATCCTCGCCGAGGTCGGCGACAGCGGGCTGTCGCTGGTCACGCTCACCTGGATCTGCGTCGCCGTGCTCGCCGCGACCATCCTCACCCGCGTGCTGTGGATGGCCGGGATCGGCGCGGTGAAGCGCGTGAAGCGGCGCCTGCTGCCGAAGAAGGCGCAGCCGAAGGTCTGGCCGTGGCGCTACTCGGCCGTCATCTCGTGGGCGGGCATGCGCGGGGTGGTGACGCTCGCGGCCGCGTTCGTGCTGCCCGCGGACACCCCGCAGCGGGCCGTGCTGGTGCTCGCGGCGTTCGTCGTCGTGGCCGGCACGCTGGCCGTGCAGGGCATGACGCTGCCGCCGCTGATCCGGCGGCTGCGCCTGCCGCGGCCGGACCCCGCGGAGGACGCGCTGCAGGAGGCGGCCGTCCTGCACGACATGACCCGGGCGGCGCTGGCCAAGCTGGAGGAGATCCGGAAGCCCGACGACCCGCCGGAGATCATCCAGCGCCTGCGCGACCGGCTGCAGCACCGCGCCGACTCGGCGTGGGAGCAGCTCGGCCGGCAGAGCGCGCTGGCCGAGACGCCGAGCGACGCCTACCGGCGGCTGCGGCTGGAGCTCCTGGAAGTGGAGCGCGACCAGTTCCTCAAGGCCCGCGCCAGCGGCAGCGCCGACGACGACGTCCTGCGCAAGGTCCTGGAGCGGCTCGACATCGAGGAGTCCATGCTCGACCGCGACGAGGCCGAGCCCGACACCGAGGGCCGCGAGCTGCGCACCCCGGCCGCGACGGCCGGTTCGTGCAAGCACCTGGCCCACGAGTGGGTGGACAAGGAGCCCAGCTCGGCCGACAGCTGCGCCGCCTGCGTCGCCGAGGGCACCACCTGGGTGCACCTGCGGATGTGCCTGAAGTGCGGCAACGTCGCCTGCTGCGACTCCTCGCCGCGCCGCCACGCGACCCAGCACTTCCACGAATCCCGCCATCCGGTCATGCGCAGCTACGAGCCGGGCGAGACGTGGCGATGGTGTTTCGTGGACAAGCAACTCGGCTAATGTCGGGGTCATGAGCACGCCGGAGCAGGAGATCGAGTACCGCCAGCACCGCTTCAGCCCGCCCCCGGGCTCGACGGAGATCTTCCTGGTCCGGCACGGCGAATCCGCTCCGGCCCGCGGCGACGCCCCCTTCGACCTCGTCGACGGCCAGGCCGACCCGGACCTCGCCCCGGAGGGCCGCGACCACGCCGAGCGCATCGGCGTCCGGCTCGCCGGGGAGCGGATCGACGCGATCTACGTGACGACGCTGCGCCGCACGGTGCAGACCGCGGCGCCGCTGGCGGAGAAGCTGGGACTGACCCCGGTCGTCGAGCCGGACCTGCGCGAGATCCACCTCGGCGACTGGGAGAACGGCCTGTTCCGGAAGTACACCGCCGACGGCCACCCGATCGTCGACCGGCTGTGGACCGAGCAGCGCTGGGACGTGATCCCGGGCGCGGAGTCCGACGAGCGGTTCGGGGCCCGGCTGCGCGGCGCGCTGACCCGCATCGCGGCCGCGCACCCGGATCAGCGCGTCGCGGTGTTCACCCACGGCGGCGTGATCGGCGAGGTGTTCGCCCAGGCCGGCCGTGCGGTCGAGCGGTTCGCGTTCCTCGGCGCCGACAACGGCTCGATTTCGCACCTCGTGCTGCACGGCGACCACTGGATCGTGCGGCGCTTCAACGACACCGCCCACCTGGCTACCCCGCTCGGCTGAGCTTCCCGGCCGCGACCGCCTGCACGGTCACCAGGATCGAGACGGCCTGCGCGGCCAGCAGGCCGATCAGCACGAGCACCTGCGTCAGCCCGGCCTGGATCGGGCCCGCGCCGCCGAGCAGGACGCCGACGTAGGCGCCCGGGAGCGTCACCAGGCCGACCGTGCGGGTCTGGTCGAGCGCCGGGATGAGCGCCTCCCCGGCCGATGGGCGGCAGATCTCCAGCGCGGCCGGACGCGGCAGGAAGCCCAGCGCCAGCGCGGCTTCGTACTCGCCGTGCCGGGATTCGAGTTCGTCGAGGGCGCGGCGGGCGGCCTGCGACGTCGCGGTCATCGCGCCGCCGATCAGGATGCCGGCGATCGGCACGACGGCGATCGGCTTCAGCGGGACGACGCCGGCGCCGAGGACCAGGGCGAGCACGGGCGCGAACCCGGCCGCGATGGCCGCCGCCGTCCACGGAAGGTTCTTGCCGGTGCCGACCCGGCGCGCCGACGTCACCGCGGCGATCCCGAACATCAGCAGCACGAAGAGGCCGGTCAGCGGCGCCGAGCGCAGGACGGCGGTGATGACGAGCGACACGACGGCGAGCTGGGCGACCGCGCGGGCGGCGGCGATCAGCACCGCGCGTCCCTGGCCGAGACCGCCGGCCCGGACGACGGCCGCACCGGCGACGGCGAGCAGGACGAGGACCGCCACCAGGGCGGGCCCGAAGGTGATCGCGGCGTTCACGCCGCCGATCCTGCCGCTCAGACGGCGCAGCTGAAGAGGCGCCCCGGCTCGATCTCGGCCTTCTCCACGACGACGACGCCGTCCACGACGATCCGGCACCGCAGGGCACCGGGCCCGGGGTTGCGGGCGGCGAGGCTGTAGAACTCGGTGCGGCCGGCCGGGCCGACCCGGGTGAACCGCGTGGACCACGGCGTCGCGACCTCGGCGTGCTGGGTCAGCGCCGAGCCCGCGGCGGCGAAGGTGACGTTGCGGGCGCCGTGCGCGCCGAGCAGTTCGTACACGACGCTGTGGGCGACGGTGCGGACCGCGGCCGGGGCGACGGGCGCACTGGTGGGCTCTTCGCCGCCGGGCCCGCGCCCGGACCGGGGCACGACGTAGGCGGTCACCGCAAAGGCCGCGGCGAGCACCCCGAGGACGACGACGAAACTGCCGGCCGACCGAGCCCGCCCCGCGCAGTCGCGCTGGAGCCGGGTCGCGGTGGGAACGCCCATGGAGAGGTCTTCTCTCGTCGCGCGCACTTCCATCGAGTGCGTCGACCTATATCTCGCCGTGACCTGACGGGGTGTTAGCCGGTCTTCGCGGGAAGTTCGATGTTCACCCGGACGGGGGTCTCCCGGGACGCCGGTTTTTTTCGGACCCGTGGCACCCGGTGCGTTGCGGGGCGTGGCGAGGTGCGTGTGGCGGCCGGCTTCGGAGGGACCGACGCGGATCGTCCCGGACGGTTGCGTGGACCTGGTGGTGGGCGGCGGTGCGGTGTTCGTGGCCGGACCGGACACGGCGGCGTGGTCTTCGGTGACGGCGCCGGGAGTGGCGCTGACCGGGGTCCGGTTCGTGCCGGGCCGCTGGGTGCGGGGGCGGACGAGGTGCAGGATCGGCCTTCTTGTCCCGCGTTCAAGGGAATCTGACGCACCCGCCACACCGAACGCCGGTGTCGCGCGCCGCAGATTCGTTGACCCTCACCGACCCAAGCGCCCCAAGGCGGCCTTCGGTGCGTCAGACGCACCGAAGGCCGCTTGGGTTCATGGGGTGGTTGCAACACCGATGGTTGGAGGGTGTTGTGGCTGGTCGGGTAGGTCGGGTGCCGTTGTTGCGGGATGTGCGGGTGCGGTTTTGGGAGCAGGTG
>NZ_JAJPWR010000039.1:0-71472 GCF_046548995.1 Amycolatopsis sp. lyj-109 | reverse complement strand
ACGCCGCCTAACCCCTTCACCCCGGGCCCCGGCTCCGCTGCGCTACGCCGGGGGCGCTACCGCGCGCCCACAGTCACCTCGATTTACGAGCCAGGACCTCGCAGGTCCTGAATGAGTCATTCAAGACCTCCGCACCTCGCCGGGCGCCGGGATACCCGTGATTCCCGCGGCCAAACTTCTTTCTCCGGTCTTCAGGTTGCACGACGCAAAGGTGAGCGCGACTCCGATTCGTCCGCTTCGACTGCTTTGGCGAACCGCTCGAAGGCGGCGATCGCGGCCGCCCGGTCCGCCGGGTCGAGCCGGCCGAGGACGCCCGCCAGCGCCCGGCGGCGGTCGCGGTCGACGCGGTCCACGAGCTGCCGTCCCGGCCCGGTCGGGGCGAGCAGCGTCTCCCGCCGGTTCAGCGGATTCGGGGCCTTTTCCAGCAGGTTCAGCGCGACCAGCCGGTCACACGCGCGGGTGACGGACGACGGGTTCATCGCCAGTTCGCGCGCCACCCGGCCCATGGTGACCGGGGTCCGGTCGACCACCACCCGCAGCGCGCGGAACTGGGTCAGCGTCAACCGCTCGGTGTTCCGCTCGACGGTCGAATCGGCGATCAGCACCATCGCCCGCAGCGCGGCCAAGGCCGCGTCGGTACCGTCCGGCTCCTGCCACGTTTGCGTCACGCAAGCATGCTAGCGGCGAAAGCGGGTACAGCGATTCGTGAGCGCCGGCGGCGACCACGAAAGGAGGCGGCCGCGCCGGTGAAACCCGACCCAAGGGAGTAGTCATGAGCCAGACAGTCGGTGACCACCTGCTCCAGCGCCTGCGCGAATGGGGCGTGGAGCAGGTCTTCGCCTATCCTGGCGACGGCATCAACGGGCTCGTCGCCTCGTTCGGCAAGGCGGACAACCAGCCCCGCTTCGTGCAGGCCCGGCACGAGGAGATGGCCGCGTTCGCGGCCGTCGGCTACGCGAAGTTCAGCGGCAAGGTCGGCGTCTGCATGGCCACCTCGGGCCCCGGCGCGATCCACCTGCTCAACGGGCTCTACGACGCGAAGCTCGACCACGTCCCGGTGGTCGCGATCGTCGGGCAGACCGCGCGCAGCGCGATGGGCGGCAGCTACCAGCAGGAGGTCGACCTGCAGGCGCTCTACAAGGACGTCGCGAGCGAGTACCTCGTCGAGGTGAACGTCGCCGAGCAGCTGCCGAACGCGCTCGACCGGGCGATCCGGACGGCCGAGTCGTCCCGCTGCCCCACCGCCCTGATCATCCCCGCGGACCTGCAGGAGGAGACGTACTCGCCACCGCAGCACGCGTTCAAGCAGGTGCCCTCCAGTCCGCCGAGCCAGGCGTGGTCCCGGCCGGTGCCGGCCGAGGCAGAGCTCGACGCGGCGGCCGAAGTGCTCAACGCCGGCGAAAAGGTCGCCATCCTGGTCGGCCAAGGCGCGCGCGGCGCGGCCGAGGAGGTCCGCCAGGTCGCCGAGGTCACCGGCGCCGGTGTCGCGAAAGCGTTGCTGGGCAAGGACGTCCTGCCCGACGACCTGCCGTGGGTGACCGGCTCGATCGGGCTGCTCGGCACCCGGCCGAGCTACGAGCTGATGCGCGACTGCGACACGCTGCTGATCGTCGGCTCGAACTTTCCGTACAGCCAGTTCCTGCCGGACTTCGGCCAGGCGCGCGCGGTGCAGATCGACCTGGACGGCCGGCTGATCGGGATGCGCTACCCGACCGAGGTCAACCTGGTCGGGGACAGCGCGGCGACGCTGCGCGCGCTGCTGCCGAAGCTGGCGGGCAAGCCGGACCGGTCGTGGCGCGAGAAGATCGAGAAGAACGTCGCCTCCTGGTGGGACACCGTGGAGAAGGAAGCGGCGGTGGACGCCGACCCGGTCAACCCGATGGCGATCGTGTCCGAGCTGTCGAAGCGGATCCCGGAGAACGCCATCGTCACCGCGGACTCCGGTTCGTCCACGAACTGGTACGCCCGCAACCTCCGGATGCGCGGTGACATGCGCGGGTCGCTGTCGGGCACCCTGGCCACGATGGGCCCCGGCGTGCCGTACGCCATCGGGGCGAAGTTCGCCCACCCCGACCGGCCGGTGATCGCCCTCGTCGGCGACGGCGCCATGCAGATGAACGGCCTCGCCGAGCTGATCACCATCGCCCGCTACCAGCACCTGTGGAGCGACCCGCGCTGCGTGATCTGCGTGTTCCACAACAACGACCTCAACCAGGTCACCTGGGAGCTGCGCGCGATGGGCGGCGCGCCGAAGTTCGAGGAGTCCCAGACCCTGCCGGACGTCGACTACGCCGGCTTCGCGCTGTCGCTCGGGCTCACGGCCGTCACGGTCGACAAGCCGGACCAGCTCGCCTCGGCCTGGGACACCGTGCTCACCGCGGGCAAGCCGGCGGTGCTGGACGTCCGCTGCGACCCGGACGTGCCACCGATCCCGCCGCACGCCACCTTCGAGCAGGTGAAGTCGGCGACCGAGGCCGTCCTCAAGGGCGACCCGGACGCGTTCCACCTGGTCGTGCAGGGCGTCAAGACGAAGCTGCAGGAGTTCCTGCCGGGCGGGAAGGGCCGCACGCCGTGAACGCGGTCGAGGTCGTCGTCGTGACCGGGGCCAGCGGCGGCATCGGCCGCGCGGTCGCGCGGGCGTTCGGGGCCCGGAAGGCCTGCGTCGCGCTACTGGCCCGCGGGGAGCAGGGACTCAAGGCGGCCGCGGAAGACGTCACCCGCGCCGGCGGGACGGCCCTGGCCATCCCCGCCGACGTCGCCGACTTCGGTCAGGTCGACGCCGCCGCGTCCCGGGTCGAGGAGGAGCTCGGCCCGATCGACGTGTGGGTGAACGTGGCGTTCACGTCGGTGTTCGGGCCGTTCGCCGAGATCGGGCCGGACGAGTTCCGCCGGGTGACCGAAGTGAGCTACCTCGGGTACGTGCACGGCACGATGGCCGCGGTGCGCCGGATGAAGGAGCGCGACCGCGGCACGATCGTGCAGGTGGGCTCGGCGCTGGCGTACCGCGGAATCCCCTTGCAGAGCGCGTATTGCGGCGCGAAGCACGCGATCCAAGGGTTCAACGAGGCCCTGCGCTGCGAGCTCCTGCACGACGGCAGCGGCGTCCGCACGACGATGGTGCAACTGCCGGCGGTCAACACGCCGCAGTTTTCGTGGGTCCGTTCCAAGCTGCCGCACCAGGCCCAGCCGGTGCCGCCGATCTACCAGCCGGAGGTGGCGGCCCGCGCGGTGGTGCACGCGGCCGGCCACCCGCGCCGCCGGGAGTACTGGGTCGGCGGGAGCACGGTCGGCACGCTGATCGCGAACGCCGTTGCGCCAGGCCTCCTCGATCGGTACCTCGCGAGGACCGGCTACCGCTCCCAGCAGACGGGGGCGGAGAAGCCGCCGGACCAGCCGGAGAACCTGTGGGCCCCGGCGGATCGCGGGCGGGATTTCGGTGCGCACGGCCAGTTCGACGACAAGGCGACGCCGAGGAGCGCGCAGCTGTGGGCGAGCCGGCACCACGGTGCTGTCGCTGCGGCCGGGGGTGCCTTGGCGGCGGCACTGGCGGTGTGGCGGCGGGCGCGGGCGTGACCGGGCTCAGGCCGGCCGGGTGCCCCGGGCCTTGACCGGCCGGAAGCCCTTCCACTCGTCGATCGAGACTTCCGTCATCACATATCCCTCGGGAACGTGCTGCCGGTGGTGACCGCCCGGCCCGTACACCCGGATAACGAGTGAAACCTCGTACGCCTCGCTCACGAAGTCACCCCGGCCGCCGAGGACGAGCCGGTAGCCCGCCTCGACCGCAGCCCGGCGGAGCTTCTCGAGCACTCCGCCTTCGGTGCCGGGGCGCAGGGTCTGCACGTTGACCCCGGGCTGGAAGCCGATGACCATGTACTTTTTCGTCGACACCCGGATGACCTGGCCGTCGCGGGCGCCGATCCGGTCGGCGAGCGCGAAGTACCGGCGGAACCGGCGGCGAGCAATGAGGTCCAGCATGGAGAAGTAGGCCGCCCACGCCAGGACGGGCGCGATCAGGAACGCCCAGAACCCGTTCCGCCAGTCGCCGGTCGCGAGGGGAAGCCCGACGGCGCTCGAGACGAAGAACAGCAGAAACCAGCTGCAGCAACCACGCATGCGGCCCCTCTCGCCCGCACCCAGGTTAACGCCGATCGACCGGCCGGTCACCGCGATCCGGCCGGCCGCAGCGGACATCGGCCGAAAGGACGAGGCCGCGGCCCCCGAACCGCCTCTTCGGCCGAGGTGACCAGGCCCTTCCCTCCCCTAGCTTGATCGTCAGGTGGGGAGGAGGGACCATGAAGTTCACCGCCAAGCGAGTCGTGATCTCCGGGGCCGTGGCCGGCGTGGCCGTGGTCGCCGTCGGGGCCACCGTGATCGCCACCGCCGCCGATCCCGTCGCGCCCGAAATCACCAGCGCCACGCCCGCCGAGGCCGGGCACGGGGACGAAGGCAAGTACACCACCGGGGACTACGTGCTCAACGTGCACGAACTCGACGACGACGGCGACGGCGTCAAAACCGCCATCGGGCCGCACACCACCTCCTACTCGAAGACCTTGCACAGCAGTGGGAACCGGCAGCACACGGTCGTCAAGTTCTCGGCCGGCGCGGACGCCGATGGGCCGATCTTCTTCAGCTACCCCGTTCCCGCGCCCGGGCGGGTCGTCGACTGCGTGGCCTCCGGGACCGAGGCCGCGCCGCAAGTGCGGTGCGAGACCAAGTTGCCCGCTGGGTGATCGACCAGGTGCAGCCCGAAGCTGCGGACCGGGGCGGTGCCCCGCTGAGAGGTCACAGGCCGAGCGCACTCACCAGCAGCCCGCCCACCGCGGCGCGGTGCTCCGGGCGGTCCGCCCACCGCAGCCGCCGGCCGGCCTCGACCACCACGCCGAAGCCCGCGTGCACCAGCACCCGGGCCTGGCGGGTGTCGAGGTCCGGCCGGGCCACGCACAGGTGCTGCTCCCACACCGCGATGTGCTCCCGCTGCGCCGCCACCAGCGGGCGGCGCAGCGCCTCCGGCAACCCGGCGATTTCCGCGTTGGCCACACTATTCAGGGCGCTGTGCTCGAAGCTGTACGCCACGTACGTCGCCGTCAGGGCGTTCAGTGCGTCGTGCGAGCCGGTCGTCCCGCGCAGGTTGTGCTCGACCGCCTGGGCCAGCAGGCCCGCGGCCTGCAGGCACGCCGCCGCCAGGATGTCGGCCTTGCCCGGGAAGTAGCGGTAGAGCGCCGACGGCACCAGCCCCACCGCCTCGGCGATCCGGCCGTTCGTCACCGTGGTGAACCCGTCCCGCTCGAACAGCGGGACGGCGGCCGCGAGGATCTCCGAACGCCGGGTCCGGGGCACCGGCGGGGCGGGGATCTCGACGAAGGGCGCGGGCGCCGCGGCGGGGTCGGTGGCGGCCACGCGCAGGGCCGCGGCCCGCAGCAGCTCCCCGACCCGGCGCCGGCCGATCGCGTTGTGGTGCGTCGTGACGGACCCGATGGCGCCCAGGGCCCCCACCGCCCGCAGGTGCTCGCCGGGCCACGGGTGCTCGCGCCGCACCGCCGCCGCCACCCGCTCGACGACGTGCGCGAACTTGGCCGCCAGCAGCCGTCGGTCGTCGCGCTCGAGGTACCGGGCCTCCCAGCGGTACACGCCACCGACCTCCCGGTGCGCGACGGTGACCCGGGTGACGGCGGCGAAGATCTCCGCCAGTGACGCGTCCGGGGGCACCTCGGCGAGCGCGGCGACGAGCCGGTCCGCCATCACGTTCGCGCACTCGGCGAACAGCGCGTACTTGTTCGGGAAGTGCCGGTACAGCGCGGCCGCGGTGATGCCCACCCGCGCCGCGATCTCCTCCATCGACGCCGCGTGGTAGCCGCGCTCGCTGAACACCGCGGCGCCCGCCTCGACGATGAGCTGCCTGCGGTTGCGGGGCCGGACGGCCGCGGCCGGCTCGGCGGTCACCGCGGCCACCGGGCCGAGCTGCGCGGGAATCGGGCCATGCGGGTCAGTCAACCACAGACCGGCCGGGTCTTGCCGACCCGCGAGCGAGCTTCTATGTTAATGAGGAATCTCCTCTCGAACACCGCTCATCTCTCCGTCTGCACGGCTACTGCCTACCGAGGAAGCTAGGTAAGTAAATGCGCAATCTCAGCAGGAGGAACGCTCTTTCGCTCGGCGTCGCACTGGGCCTGGTGGGCGCGACGAGCGTCGTCCCCGCGTGGGCAGCGACGACACCGACGGCACCGACGGCCGCGGGCACCGACCCGTGGTGGGTCTGGGACGACGAAGTCGACACCCTGATGGCCGGGCTCGTCGACAGCGGCCGGGTCCCCGCGGTCAACACCGCGCTGCGGTCGTGGGTGGACAACGCCGACCCGCTGCCTGCCGGCCTGCCCGCCGACCTCACCGCCTGGCTCCAGCGCGTCAACCGGCTGCCCTCCTGGGCCGACCCCGCCAAGCTGCGCCGCGCCGCCGACTTCAACCGGCGCAAGGACACCTACCTGTTCGTGCTCTACGGCCTCGGCAGCGGCATCATGAGCACGGTCATCCCGCGGGAAGCCCGGTCGGTCTACTGGTCCGCGGGCGGCGCCGCCATGCAGGACCGCGCGGCCAAGACGTTCACCTTCGGCTACGACCTGAGCGAAGCCGGCGCGTTCGAACCCTCGGGCCAGTTCGTCGTCACGGCCAACAAGACACGCCTGGTGCACGCTGCCGTGCGGCACCTGCTGCCGCAGTCGTCGCACTGGCGGGCGGCCGCCGACGAGCGGGTGCCGATCAGCAACGGCGACATCCTGGTCACCTTCCACAGCCTCGGCACCTTCGTGCACCGCAAGCTGCGCGAGTGGCACGTCCCGATGTCGGCCGCGGACGAGGACGCCTTCCTGCACCAGTGGCAGGTCGCCATCCACCTGCTCGGCGTCCGGGACGAGTTCATCCCGAAGACGTGGGCCGCGGCGGACACGCAGTCCGCCCAGGTGCTCACGCCGCTGCTCGCCCCGACACCCGAGGGCAGGGAACTCGCCGCGGACCTGCTCGGGCTGACCGCCCAGATCGACCTGGGCGTCACCCGCGGCTTCCTCAACGAGTTCGTGCGGTACGTGCTCAGCAACGAGGTCGGCGACTGGCTCGGCCTCCCGCGCGACTACGTGGCGGCCACCCTGATCCGCACCGGGTGGCCCGCGTACATCGCGTTCCGGGAAGGTCTGCTGCCGATCGCCCCGGCGGGCTTCTACCTCTTCGACCAGTTCATCCGCGCGCTCGCCATGCTGTTCCTCAACAAGGGGACGTCTTCGACGAGCACACCCATCACGATCCCCACCGGCAACCGGCCCGGCGCCTGAGAAAGCGCCGGGCCCGCCGGGGTCAGGCCGGTCCCCGGCCCCACAGCCGCCAGGTCTGGTTGAGGGGGCTGTTCTGGGTGACCGGCTTGCACGTCCACTGGATCACCGGTGCGCGCGCGGCCGTGGAAACCCCGTTGACGTCGACACACTTGCCGCTGTGCCGGGCGACGAGCTGGTAGTCGTGGGCGTCGTTGCCGCCGTAGGTGACTCGCCGCGGCGAGAACTGCTGGTTCGTCGCGCCGTCGGTGCAGGTCCGCTGCTGGACGGCGGCACCGTCGTCGGCCGAGGCACCGGCCACCTCGAGGCACTTACCGCTCTGCTGGTTGACGACGGTGTACGCGCCCGTGACGCCGGGCACCGGGCGGAAGTCCCACTGCTGCTGGGCGCCGCCTTCGCAGAAGTCCTGCTGCTGCCGGTTGCCGTCGGCCGTGCCCAGGTCGGTGTTGTCCAGGCACTGCTGGGAGTGCTGGGCGACGGCGACGGAGGAGAAGCCGCTGTCCGACGGGGGCAGCAGGGTGATGCCGATCGCGTCGTCGACGGTGGTGTGCGGGACGCTGACGGTCACGGCGTTGCCGGAGACGGCCACCACCGAGTCCCGGATGGTGACCGGGCTCTGCACCGCGGCCCCGCCGTTGTACGGGAGCTGCTGGACGACGACCCGCACCTGGTTGTTCTGGACGATGCCGGCGGTGGTGTCCAGGCGCTGCAGGGCGACCGCGACGTTTCCGGTCGTGCGACCGCCGCCGACCAGGACCTTCGCCACCCCGGCCGCCTTCGTGGCGAACGGGTCGTAGGACTGGCTGGGTTTCGTGGTCACGATCTGGCCGGCCTGGGAGCCGTAGAAGCGGTAGGCCCACCACTCGCCCTTGGGCAGGTAGCGGCCCGCGGAGTTGCGGACGAGCAGGTTGCCGAGGTCGTTGTGCAGGTTCCCGCCGCTGGCCCAGTTGGCGCGCAGCCCGTCGGCGCCGGCGCGCTCGAGCCGGGCGATGTACCAGGCGCCGTCACCGGGGTTCTGCTCGTTCGAGGCCCCGTACTCGTTGATCTGGTACGGACGCGGGTGCGGGATGCCACGCGAGCCGAGTGACGCGTCGGCCGCGGCGACGTTCGCCACCGGATCGCCCGGCAGGGAGTGCCAGCTGACGATGTCCGGCACCGTGCTGGAGCCGCGGACGAAGTCGAGGTACTGCGTCCACCAGCTCCCCGAGGTCGATGGGACTCCGGCGAGGCTCGGGCCGACGATCGCTTGCGCCGGGAAGGCCGCGCGGATGCGCTGGTACGCGCGCTGCCACAGGGCGAAGTACTGGCTCTGCGGCCGGTTCCAGAACAGGGTGATGTTGGGCTCGTTCCAGATGTCCCACTCCACCGGCGCCCCGGTCGCCCGCACGTCGTTGATCAGGCGGGTGAGGAAGGCGTCGTAGTCCGACCAGTCGCCGTTGTCGCCGGGGAACCGGGAGATCGGGTAGCCGTCCGCGCCCCAGAGGTCGTGCACCAGCAGGACGAACTGGCCGCCGAGCGAACGGGTGCGCAGCAGTTGCGCACGGGTGGCGTTCCACCGCCGGTCGTACTTGCCCGACACCCAGCCGCCCGGGCTGTCCAGCTGCGCGCCGCCGGCCCGCATCGCCTGGAAGCGCACGTCCCGGAAGAAGTGGTCGGGCGGCCCCGAGGCGTTCTCGGTCATGCCGTAGATCCAGCCGGAAGCCCGGTAGGAAGGCGAGCCGACGGCGGCGGAGAAGTCGGCCGAGACCGACTCGTCCGCGGCCTGGGCCGGCCCGGGCAGGGCCACGGCGGAAGCACCGGTCAGTGCTCCGGTGATCAGGAGGGCGGCCAGGCCACGGCGGACGCGAGGCCACTGACGCGAGAGGTCCACTGACGACTCCTTCGGCGGGTGGACGTGCGGGGGTCGATCGCGGGTCATCGAACCGGTTCGACCATCAAAGAAGCTACGCCGCAGGCAATTCACCGACAATCGGCCAAATGGAGGCGAACCGGTTCGGCGGCAGGGGCGGGCGCAGCCGCCAAGGACAGGAAGGGGCCTCCCCCGCGTCACCCGCGAGGAAAGCCCCTCCCGTCCGCCCCAGCGGCTCAGCGGTAGCCGGCGGCCACCACGTTCGCCTGCACCGCGTTCTCCGTCGCGTCCGAGGGATAGCCCGCGACCATCGCACCCTCGTAGAACGTCCCCGCGCTCAGGTTCGCCCCACCGCCGGGTTTGCAGCAGTCGCCGCCGCTGCCCAGGATGATCGCGCCCTGCTTCTTCATCGGGCTGTAGCCGCCGGGAAGGCCGCCGTCCCACATCGTCGTCAGCCCGCCCGACTGAGCGTTGCTGCCCTTGAGCGCGAAGCGGGACGTGCCGTTGTTCTTCAGCATCGCCGTGACGAACTTGCTGGGCAACGCCCGCTGGTTCGGGTTCCACTGCTGGCTGCCGCCCGGATACAGCCCCCACTCGAGGTCGGCCTGCACCCACGGGCCCGAACCCTGGCACCCGCCGAACCAGCACTCCGTGCCGAAGTTGATCGCGTCCATCGCGCCGGCCGCGTCGGCCTTGCGAGTCGTTTCGCTGTTGCCGTAGTCGAAGCAGCAGCCGCTGTTGACGTGCGTCCCGCTGGTCACCATGTACATGCCCTCGGGCGCGCTGCCGGTCGGCACCCCGGTCAGGTGCCCGTCCCGCCAGTAGCTGTTGCCGGGGTTGATGTAGAGCGAGTAGGCCTTCGCCCCACCGACGGTGAGCGACTCCGACGTGGCCTTCGCCGGGCTGCTCTGGTTGGACCCCGGGACCACGGTCGATCCCTGGTACCACAGGTCGTTCCCGCGCCCGGACTGGTCGTAGACCACGGTGATGACGCAGGACGTGCCGGTGCAGAAGGAATCCTGGGCGGCCGCGTCGGCGGTGCCGCCCGCGGCCCGGACGCCGATGTTCCTGGTCGTGTTGTCGGACGAGCGCCGGACCTGGTACAGGTTGCCCGCATAGGTGCCGTAGAGCGCTCGGGCCGTGCTGTGCGCGGCGACGCACGGCGTGCCCCCGGAAGCGTAGATGTCACACGGCGCCGTGCCGGTCGGGTCCGGCGGGGTCGTCGTCCCGGCGCTCCACCGCTGGTTGGCCTGGCCGTGGCAGGTCCACAGGACGACCGCGGTGCCGTTGGCCGTGCCGGCGCCGGTCACGTCCAGGCAGAGTCCCGATTGGACACCGCTGATCGTCCCGTCGGCGTTCTGCCGCCACTGCTGGTTCGTTCCGCCGTGGCACGACCAGATGATGGCCGCCGTGCCGGGTGTCGTCCCGTTGCCGGAGGCGTCCACGCAGCGCGTGCCGTTCAGCGTCCGCAGCTCCCCCGCCGCGGTGAACTCGTAGGCCTGTCCCGCCTGGCCGCCGCAGTCCTGGATCTCCAGCGACGTTCCCGGCGCGTCGGTGCCGCCCTTGACGTTCAGGCACCGTCCCGACGCCGCGCCCACCAGCGGCGCGGCCGCCGCCGAAGCCGGTACGGCCCCGGCCAGCGCCGTCACCACCATCGCGGCCACCACCACGAACACGCGCACGATTCCTCCTCGGGTCGTCCGTCCTGGACTGGACACCGGCGTCACGCCGACTTGCGCGGCACCAGTTCGGTGTCGAGCACCGTGTTCCGGCGCGGGGCCGCGCCGTCGATCATCGCCAGCAGCTCGGCGGTCATCCGGGCACCCATCTCCTCGACCGGCTGGCGCACGGTCGTCAGCGGCGGATCGGTCCAGCAGCTGATCGGCAGGTCGTCGAACCCGACGAGGGCGACGTCCTCGGGGACCCTCCGGCCCGCACGGCGAAGCGCGCGCAACGCCCCGACCGCCATCATGTCGGAGGCCGCGAAGATGCCGTCGACGTCCGGACGGCGGCTCAGCAGCCGGGACGTCGCGTACTCGCCGGACGCCTGCCCGAAGTCGCCGCACACCACGAGGGTCTCGTCGTAGCGGCCCGCCCGCGTCATCGCCTGCCGGTACCCGAGCAGCCGGTCCACCCCCGCGGTCATGTCCTGCGGCCCGGTGACGGTCGCGACGGTGTGGCGGCCGCCGTCGAGCAGCCGCTGGGTCGCCAGCCGTGCGCCGCCCTGGTTGTCGGCGTCCACGTACGGCAGCCGCCCGGCCCGGCCCGCCTGGACCGGCCGCCCGCCGAACACCACCGGGATGCCGAGCCAGTCCAGGTCGAGCGGGCGGCGGCCGTGCATGCCGACGACGAGCGCGCCGTCGACGTGCCCGCCGTCGAGGTACCGCACCACCGGCGACTGGTAGTCGTCGGTGGCCGGCACGGTGAGCAGCACCAGCTGCACCCCCACCGCGGTCAGCTCCCGGCCCACGCCCGCGGCGATCCGCGGGAAATACGGGTCGGTGAACAACCGCGGCACTTCCTCGCACACCACCAGGGCGATCGAGCCGGTGTGCCGGGCGCTGCTCGCCTTCGCCGCCCGCTGCCGGGCGTACCCGAGCGCCAGCATGGCGGACTCCACCTGCTTGCGGCGTTCCGGGCTCACCCGCGGGAAGCCGTTCAGCACGCGGGAGGCCGTGGCGATGGAGACCCCGGCCGCCCGTGCGACGTCTGCCAGGGTGGGACGGAACCCCGACGGTTCGACCATGGTCACGGGCTCAGGCACGCTGGAGCGCGAACCGCTGGTTGGGGTTCCCGGTGAACGTCCACTGGGAGATCCGCGCGCCGTCGGCGGTCGACACCCCCCAGACGTCCATGGCCAGGCCACTCAACCGGTTGACCAGGCTCACCGCGCCGCTGCCCTGGTCGACGACCCGCCACTGCTGCGCGGTGGCGTTGGTGTCGGCCTGCTGGCTGATGTCCGCGCCGCTGTCCGCGTTCGCGGCCTGGAGGACCAGCCCGCTGTGGCGCGCCCGGACCCGGTAGTAGCCGTCACCGGAGTCGACGAAGTCGAACTGCTGGCTGAGCCCGCCGTTGGCCGGCTCCTGCTCGATGAGCGCGCCGGCCGCCGTCGAGGCGCCGGTGATCCCGACGAGCTTGTTGCTGTGCTGGGCGGTCAGCTTGTAGTTCACGCCGATCTGCACCGGCGGCGTCGGCGGCGTGGTGGTGCCGAACTGCGTGATGAACTTCCACACCTCGCCCGAGGTCCAGGTCTGCCAGCCGCTGCCGCCGCCGTCCTTCGGACCCGGGTCGTGCCCGCCGTCGAAGGCGCCCCAGACGACCGGGTAGCCGGCCCGGCAGCCGGAGTAGGCGGTGACGATGTGGGTCCGGCTGCCGCTGCCGGGCTCCGGCGGGTTCTGCGGGGTGCAGCCGTTGTTGCGGACGAACTGGTCGCGCAGCTGCCGACCGGAGGAGATCGGCAGGACGTTGTCGCCGATGCCGTGCATCCCGATGTAGGCGACCGGCTGGGTGCCGCCGCTGCAGCCGCTGAGGTTCGCTCCGGAGTAGACGGCGACCGCGCGGAACACCGTGGGCCGGGCGCAGGCGAGGGCGTAGCTCATGGCGGCGCCGTAGCTGAAGCCGCCGGCGAAGACCTGGGTGGTGTCGACGCACAACGCGGCCTCGACCTGCTTCAGGAGGTCGTCGATGAAGGTGACGTCCTGGCCGCCCGGGTTGGCCCAACCGTTGCCGTTGCCTTGTGGTGCCACGAAAATCGTGTTGTTGCCCGAGCTGTCGGCCAGCCGGCGGAGCCCGTAGTAGGACCAGTTGTAGCCGTCGGTCCCGCCCGAATCGACGTCGTTCATCGTCCCGCCCCGCCAGTGGAGGCCGACGAACAACCGGTAGGAGTGGTTGTTGTCGTAGTTGGCCGGCACCCGCAGGATGTAGCTGCGGTTCTGGCCGCCACTGGAGATCGTGTGGTTGCCGCTCGCCAGCCCTGGTGCCTTCCCGCAGCCCGCGGTGCCGGCGGCCGCGGTGGCCGGCCGATCCGCGCCCGCGGGGGCGGCCTGCGCGGTGCCGCCCGCCAGTAAGGCCAGTACGGCTCCGATCACGGCGGAGGCGAACAGGGATCTCTTCACCATCACAGGGACTCCCTCTGTCTACGGACGTCGTCGTCCTCCCGGGCCGGGGGAGATCCCGGGAGCAGTAAGGTCCACAATGGAACGTCTAGCGAGTGCGGTCACCGGCCGAAGAGCCGGCGCTGGATCTCCCGGCGGTAGTCCTCCAGGGTGTTGTCCAGGTGGACGCCGGCGGCGTGGGCCGCCGCGTCCGGGTCACCGTCGCGGATCGCCCGGTAGATCGCGGCGTGCTCCTCGATCGCGCCCACCGCGTGGCCGCCGATCGCGCCGGACATCCCGATGATGTTCGACTGGCGTTGCAGGCGGCGGGCCTCGCGCACGGCCGCGACGAGGAACTGGTTGTGCGACGCGGTGGCGATCCCGATGTGGAAGTCGTCGTCACCCCGGTCGAACAGCGAGTACTGCCCGCTCAGGTGGCCGTGCCGGCAGGTCTCGGCGGCGGCCTCGATCGCGCGCAGCTCGGCGGGGGTGGCGTTGGCCGCGGCCAGGCGGCTCGCCGCCGTCTCCTGGATCCGGCGGAATTCGAAGAGCCCGTAGACGTGGTCGAGATCGGTGGGCAGGAAGAACCCGCCCCACCGGGAACCACCGAGCATGCCCTCGTCGTCGGAGACATACAGCCCACGTCCTTTGTGCGCTCGCACCCGGCCGATGGCCGAGAGGATCTTGACGGCCTCCCGCACCATGGTCCGGCTGGTTCCCATCCGCGCCGCCAGCTCGTTCTCGGTCGGCATCCGGTCGCCGGGCCGCAGTTCCAGTTCGGCGATCAGCCGGAGGATCTGCTCCGCCACCACTTCGTAGCCGGGGCGGTACGGGACAGGCGGTGCTACTTCCTCGTCACGGGTCACGCAATGAGTATGACTCAGTAACTCCGGTCAGCACCTTACCTCCTTCACCCGCCATCCGGTCAATCTCGGCCGAAGCGGCCTGAAAGTTACATCCCGGGTGCCCACCGGCGGTCAGGACGGAGCAATGAGCCTGCTCCTCGCTTGACGCCAGGCAGGCGCGCTGTTCTCATGGATCACCGACAGCACAACGGAAAACCCGTCAAGCAGCCTCGAAACTTTCGAAAGCCGCCGGCACCTCGCCGTGTCGGATGAGTCGTACACATCCTGCCCGGCCACCGCCGGCGCCGGCGGCCGGTCCGGCCCCGCGCCCGCCCGGCCGGTCCCGTTTCCAGTACACAGTGGACGGTTGGCGCCACCCCGTCCCGGAGAGGTGCCCGCCAATGCCGCCGCGCATCGCAGCAGCGCTCGTCACCGCACTCGTGGTGACCGCGCTCGCCACCCCGCCCGCCCACGCCGCGACGGTCACCATCGCGGTCGCCCCGAACGGGGACGACGCGAATCCCGGCACGCCCGACCAGCCGGTCGCCACCCCGGCGAAGGCCCAGCAACTGGCCCGCGCGCAGTCCGCGGCCAACGACGTCGTCGTGCAGCTCGCCGGCGGCACCTACCGGCTCGCCGCCCCGTTGCGGCTCACCAGCGCCGACTCCGGGCAGAACGGCCACACCGTGACCTGGCAGGCCGCCGCCGGCCAGCGTCCGGTCCTCTCCGGCGGCACGCAGGTCACCGGCTGGTCGGTGCAGGACGCCGGCCAGAACATCTGGGTGGCTTCGGTGCCCCAGGGCGCGGATTCCCGGCAGCTGTTCGTCGACGGCGCGCTCGCCCCGCGCGCGGGGATCCCGATCTCCCGCAACGACGTGCAGTTCACCACGAGCGGGATGACCATCACGAACTCCGCGCTGAACTACCTGGCCACGCTGCCGCAGCAGAACCGGATCGAGGTGGAGAGCCAGAACTCCTTCACCGACCGGTACTCCCCCGTCGACCGGATCAGCGGGACGTCGATCGTCATGCAGCAACCCGCGTGGAACAACAACAACTGGGGCTACGACACCCTCGCCAAGCCGTTCGGCGGCGGCCAGCTGTTCCTCGAGAACTCCTACTCCTTCCTGAAGAACACCGGCCAGTGGTACCTCGATCCGCAGGCCGGGAAGCTCTTCTACAAGGCACCCGGCGGCTGGGTGCCCGGCAGCCACGACGTCGAGCTCCCGCGGCTGCAGTCGCTGCTGCAGATCGGCGGCACCTACGACAGCCCCGCGCGCGGAATCGCCTTCAAGGGCCTGAATTTCGAGCACACCACCTGGCTGACGCCCAGCACTTCGGTCGGGTACGCGAACCAGCAGACCGGCACGTTCCTCCCGGCCGCGGCCCCGATGCCGGGCGACTTCCTCACCTCCTGCCAGTCCGGCTGCCGCCAGTTCGAGGGCGCCCGCAACACCTGGGCGCAGGCCCCGGCCGCCGTCCAGGTCTCGGCCGCCACCGGGATCACCTTCAGCGGCAACACCTTCACCCACCTCGGCCAGGTGGCCCTGGGCATCGGCAACGACGCGAACGCGCACGCCTCCGGCGTCGGCCTGGGCGCGTCGTCGATCACCGTGGATCACAACACCTTCACCGAGAACTCCGGCGGCGGCATCATCGTCGGCGGCGTGCGCCCCGACGCCCACCACCCGTCGAACCCGGCGATGCTGACCAAGGACGTCACCCTCTCGTACAACACGGTGAGCCGGGTCGCCCTGGACTACCGCGAGATGGCCGGCATCCTCTCGACCTACGCGACGCACACCGTCATCACGCACAACGACGTCTCGAACCTGACCTACGACGGCATCGACGTCGGCTGGGGCTGGGGTGCCAACGACCAGGGCGGCAGCCAGGACTACCGCAACCGCGGGCTCTACGACTACCAGCCCGTCTACTCGACGCCGACCACGCTGCGGGACACCGTCGTCAGCTACAACCGGGTGCACGGCACGAAGAAGCTGATGCACGACGGCGGCAGCATCTACAACCTCTCCGCCAACCCGGGCAGCTCGATCGACCACAACCACATCTTCGACAACAACCGCACGGTCGGCCTGTACCTGGACGAAGGCTCCCGGTACGTGACGCTGTCGGCCAACGTGATCCAGGACTCCGGCGTCTGGGCCTTCACCAACGCCAACGGCAACAACAACACCAACGACAGCACGTTCAGCGGCAACTGGCTCAACGGCGGCGCGACCCAGGTGGCCACCGGACCGCCGCACAACAACGTCCTGAGCGGGAACGTCCAGGTCAGCGGCACGAACTGGCCGGCGGGCGCCCAGCAGGTCATCGCCGCCGCCGGGACCGGCGGGAGCAGCCCGGCCGCGGGCACGGTCCGCGCCCTCGGCAAGTGCCTGGACGTCAGCGGCGTCAGCACCACGCCCGGCGCCGCCGTCCAGATCTGGGACTGCAACGGCGGTACCAACCAGTCGTGGACCAGGACCGGCGCCGGTGAGCTGACCGTCTACACCGGCACGCGGTGCCTCGACGCCAGCGGCCAGGGAACCAGCCCCGGCACCAAGCTCGTCATCTGGACCTGCAACGGCCAGGCGAACCAGCAGTGGCAGGTCACCGCGAACGGCACCATCACCGGTGTCCAATCCGGACTGTGCGTCGAGGTGACCGGGTCCTCGACCGCGAACGGCACCGCGATCCAGCTCGCCACCTGCACCGGTGCGAACAACCAGAAGTGGACTCTCGGCTAGCGCCCCAATGTGGCCTTCGGTGCGTCTGACGCACCGAAGGCCGCCTTGGGTGCGTCAGACGCAACCAAGGCCGCCTTGGGGCGCTTCACCTCGCACCAGCGAACAGAGGAGTTCGGCCATGGTCTTCCGCAAGCGTCCGTTGCTCAGAACACTGCAGGCGGCCGCGGCGGCCATCCTCCTGGCCACCGGCGCGGTGGCCGCCACGGGCGCCGCGGCCCAGGCCGCCACGCAGGAAGCGTGCGACCTCTACGCCGCCGGCGGCACCCCGTGCGTCACGGCCCACAGCACCACCCGCGCCCTGTTCGGGGCGTACCACGGCCCGCTGTACCAGATCCAGCGGGCCTCGGACCAGAAGTTCCTCGACGTCGGCCTGCTGACCGCGGGCGGTTACGCGGATTCGGCGCCGCAGGTCTCGTTCTGCGCGGGCACCCGGTGCACGGTCACGAAGATCTACGACCAGACCGCCAACCACAACGACCTGCCGATCTCGTGGGGCGGGTTCTGGAAGGGCCCCGGTCCGAACGGGTCGGACATCGGCGCGGACGCGATGGCGCTGCCGGTCACGGTCGGCGGGCACCCGGTGTTCGGGATCAAGGTCACCCAGGGCGTCGGCTACCGGATCGACAACGCCAAGGGCGCGCCGGTCGGGGCCCAGCCGGAGGGGATCTACATGATCACCTCGTCGAACTACGTCAACCAGTGGTGCTGCTTCGACTACGGCAGTGGCGAGGTCTCCCACAACGACACCGGCAACGCCACCATGAACGCCATCTACTGGGGCACCGCCTGCTGGTTCAACGGCTGCACCGGAACCGGCCCGTGGGTCGAGGCCGACCTGGAGAACGGCATGTACCACACCGGCTCCGGGTCCAACAAGGACCCGAACAACCCAGGGGTACACCACCCGTTCGTCAGCGCGTGGCTGAAGAACAACGGCACCACCAACTTCACCCTCAAGTACGGCGACGCCACCAGCGGCAGCCTGACCACGCCGTACTCGGGCGGGCTGCCCCGGGGCTACTCGCCCATGAAGCTGGAGCCGTCGATCCTGCTGGGCACCGGCGGGGACAACAGCGTCTCCGGCGTCGGCGAGTTCTTCGAGGGGGCCGTGACCAGCGGTTTCCCGACGGACGCCACGGAGAACGCGGTGCAGGCGAGCGTCATCGCGGCCGGCTACGGCACCGGTGGCGGCCCGTCGAACACCGGTGCGGTGCACGCGGTGGGCGCGAACAAGTGCCTGGACGTCAACGGCGTCAGCACCACGCCCGGCGCCCAGGTGCAGATCTGGGACTGCAACGGCGGCACGAACCAGACGTGGACCCGCACCGGTACCGGTGAGCTGAACGTCTACAGCGGCGGCGACACCCGCTGCCTCGACGCCTCCGGCAAGAGCACCACTCCCGGCACCAAGGCCATCATCTGGAACTGCAACGGGCAGAACAACCAGCAGTGGACGTTCAACGCCAACGGAACCGTCACCGGTGTCCAATCCGGACTGTGCCTCGACGTCACCGGATCCGGGACCGCGAACGGCACCGCGATCCAGCTGGCCGCCTGCACCGGTGCGAACAACCAGAAGTGGTCCCTGAGCTGAAAGGTCCCGCCATGTCTTCGTTCGAGCTGTCGAGGCGCAAGCTGATCGTGGTGGCCGGCGCCGCCGCGGCCGCCGGGGTGTTCCGCGTCCGCACCGCGTGGGCCACCGAAGGTCCCAGCAGCTACACCCCGAGCTGGTCGTCGGTCGACCAGCACCCGCCCGCGCCGGGGTGGTTCCAGGACGCCAAGTTCGGCATCTACTACCACTGGGGCGTGTTCAGCGTCCCGGCGTTCGGCAACGAGTGGTACCCGCGGAACATGTACATCGGCGGGTCCAACGAGAACAACCACCACCAGCAGGTGTTCGGCGATCCGTCGGCGTGGCCGTACCAGAACTTCATCAACGGCGCCCGGGACAAGGCGGGCAACTGGGTGCAGTTCGCGCCGAAGCTCAAGTCCGCGGGCGGCAACTTCGACCCGGCGGAGTGGGCCCAGCTCTTCGCCGACGCCGGCGCGAAGTTCGCCGGCCCGGTCGCCGAGCACCACGACGGCTATTCGATGTGGAACAGCACCGCCAACGAGTGGAACTCGGTCAAGACCGGGCCCAAGCTGGACCTGCTGCGGCTGCACGCGGACGCGATCCGCGCGAAGGGCCTCAAGCTGCTCGCGGCGCTGCACCACGCATACCACTTCACCGGCTACTACGACCACGTGCCGAACCAGCCGACCGAGTCGTTGCGCCGGCTGTTCGGCCAGAACGGCCGGGCCGCGGAGAACCAGCTCTGGTACGACAAGCTCCGCGAGGTCGTCGACGGCTACCAGCCCGACCTCGTCTACCAGGACTTCAACCTGCCCCAGGTCGACGAGGCACAGCGGCTGAACTTCCTTTCGCGCTACTACAACCAGGCGGTCGCCTGGAACAAGGACGTCGTCGCCACCTACAAGGACGGCTTCAACAACCGCGGCGAGGTCTTCGACTTCGAACGCGGCGGGCCCGGCGACCTGCTGAGTCCGTACTGGATGACCGACGACAGCATCTCCAGCTCCAGCTGGTGCTACACCACCGGCATCGGCTATTACTCGATGAAGGCCATCCTGCACTCGCTGCTCGACCGGGTCAGCAAGAACGGCACGATGCTGCTGAACATCGCCCCGATGGCCGACGGCACCATCCCGGCCGGGCAGCGCACGATCCTGCTCGGCATCGGGAACTACCTCAAGCGGTTCGGCGAATCCGTCTACGGCACCCGCGCCTGGGCCGTCTACGGCGAGGGCCCGACGAAGATGGGCGGCGGCTCGTTCACCACCCCGGTGGAGGGGACCCGGACCGACGTCCGGTTCACCCGCAGCAAGGACAACACGGTGCTGTACGCGACCGTGTTGGGCTGGCCCGGGAGCACCTTCCCGATCACGACCCTGGGGTCGAGCCGGATCAACCTGAGCAACCTGGTCTCGGCCCAGCTGCTCGGCCCGGACGCCGGCGCCGCCACTACCCTGCCCCTGCCCGTCCAGGACGCTTCCGCGCTGCGCGTCCAGCTGCCTTCGGCGAACCCGCCGTTCGACGCACCGGCGTACGTGGTGAAACTAACGTTCTCCGGGCAGCTCCCCACGCCCGGCTCCGGTCCCCTGCCGACCGGCTGGGCCCGGATCGCCAACGTCACCACCGGGCTCGTGCTGGACGGCGGCGGCAGCGTCGCGGCCGGCTCCCCGCTCAAGCAGTGGAACTGGGACGGCAGCACCAACCTCCAATGGCAACTGACCGACGCAGGCGGCGGCTACGTCCGGATCGTCAACCGCACCAACGGGCTGGTCGCGGACAGCCGGGGCAACACCGCCAACGGCGCGATCTGCGCGCAGACGGCGTGGACCGGCGCCACCAGCCAGCAGTGGAAGCTGACCGGTCTCGGCAACGGCCGGTACCAGATCGTCAACCGGGGCACCGGAACGGCGCTCGACGGCATGGGCAACACCACCGCCGGCTCGAGCGTGGGCCTGTGGACCCCGAACAGCAGCACGAACAACCAGTGGACCGTCACCGCCGTGTGACGGCGGATCCTCGAGGAGACGAGATGCGCACACGGCTCGGGTGGCTCGCCGCCGCCGCGGCGGTCCTGGCCGCGACCTTCCTGCCGGGCACCGCCGCCGCCGAATCGAACGGCGGGGTCCGGGTCATGCCCCTGGGCGATTCCATCACCGAAGGGACGCAGGTCCCCGGCGGGTACCGGATCGGGCTGTGGCAGCGGGTCACCGCGGGTGGCTACCAGGTGGACTTCGTCGGGTCGCAGGCCAACGGTCCGGCGTCCCTCGGCGACCACGACCACGAGGGACACCCGGGCTGGCGCATCGACCAGATCGACGCGAACATCGTCTCCTGGCTGCGCACCAGCACCCCGCACACGGTCCTGCTGCACATCGGGACCAACGACGTCCTGCAGAACCACGACGTCGCGGGCGCCCCCGCCCGCCTGTCCGCCCTGGTCGACCACATCACCGCGACGGCACCGGACGCCGAGGTCTTCGTCGCGACGATCATCCCGATGGCCAACAGCGGCCAGGAAGCCGCCGGGCGCACCTTCAACGCCACGATTCCCGGCATGGTGCAGAGCAAGCAGAACGCCGGCAAGCACGTGCACCTGGTGGACATGCACGCCGCGCTGACCGCGGCCGACCTGATCGACGGCGTCCACCCCACCGCCGGGGGCTACGACAAGATGGCCGCCGTGTGGTACTCGGCGCTGCAGTCGGTCCCGGGCAGCATCGGCACCCCCGGCCAGTCCTCGGCCCGGCAGCTCGTCGGCGCGCAGTCCGGCCGGTGCGCGGACGTCCCGGGGTCCGCCGACGGCACCGCGGTGCAGTTGCAGGACTGCGCCGGGGCGACCTGGACGCCCAGCGGCAAGCAGCTGACGGCCTTCGGGTCGAAGTGCCTGGACGCGTCCGGGCAGGGCACCGCCGACGGCACCCCGGTGATCATCTGGGCCTGTTCCGGCCAGGCCAACCAGCAGTGGAACGTCAACGCCGACGGGACGATCACCGGCGTGCAGTCCGGCCGGTGCCTCGACGCGACCGGGCAGGGCACCACGAACGGCACCAAACTGATCCTGTGGACCTGCCACGGGCAGGTGAACCAGAAGTGGACCTTGCGAGCGGCCGCCTGACCGGCTCGTCCGCAATTGCGTTGCCGCCGGAAGAACGCATTCCGAAAATCGATCACCTCCATCCCCTTTGCTCCGGCCGCCCACTGTGGTTACATCAATGACAGTTCTGGCTGAGAGCGCTCCCAGAAACGCCACAACGACGTGGAGGAGACCTATGAAACTGAGGCACGCTTTGTCCGCGGCGCTCCTCGCCGCGGCCAGTGTCGCGGCGCCCGTCGCCATCGCGCCGGCCGCGCACGCGGACACGCTGATCTGCGACCAGTACGGCTCGACCACCATCGGCGGCCGGTACGTCGTGATGAACAACCGGTGGGGCAGCAGCGCCCAGCAGTGCATCAACGTCACCGGCAGCGGGTTCCGGATCCAGACCCAGCAGGGATCCACCAGTGGCGGGGCGCCGTTGTCCTACCCGGCCGTCTACCTCGGCTGCCACTACGCGAACTGCTCCCCCGGCAGTCCCCTGCCCCGGCAGCTCAGCCGGATCGGCAGCGTGCCGTCGTCGATCTCCTACACCTACGTCGGCAACTCGGTTTTCGATGCCTCCTACGATATCTGGCTGGACCCGACGCCGAAGACCAACGGGGTCAACCAGATGGAAATCATGATCTGGTTCAACCGCGTCGGCGGGGTCCAGCCGGTCGGCGGCCGGGTCGGCACCACCAGCATCGGCGGCCGCGGCTGGGAAGTGTGGCAGGGCAACAACGGCGGCAACGACGTGGTGTCCTACGTGGCCCAGTCCACCCTCTCGGGCTGGTCGTTCAACGTGCTGGACTTCGTCAACGACGTCGACAACCGCACCCGCGTCGACCGGTCCTGGTACCTCACCAGCATCCAGGCCGGCTTCGAGCCGTGGCGCGGCGGGGTCGGCCTCGCGGTCAACTCGTTCTCCGCGAGCGTGAACTAGAGATCGGCGGCCGGGCGTCACCAGGCGCCCGGCCATCGCCGGCTTATTGTTAGCGCTAACGTCATGGTCGGGCAATTCCGGAACCGGGGGCGCCGAAAGTTTCGGAAACCAGCTGAAATGTAATTTACCCCGGATCCGCGTCCCACGAAGGATTCACCGATGAAACTCGCCACTGTGTTCGCCGGTGTGCTGGCCGCCTGCGCCGCGTTGCTCGTCGTTCCCGGAAACGCCGAAAGCGCCGCCGCTCCGGTGCCGGTCATGCCGCTCGGGGATTCGATCACCCAGGGCGGCTCGATCGGCGGCTACCGCCTCGACCTCGGCACGAAACTGCGGGCCGACGGGCGCTCGATCGACTTCGTCGGCTCGCTGGCCGACGGACCGGCGAGCATGCCCGACCGCAACCACGAGGGCCACCCGGGCTGGACCATCGCCCAGGTCGACGCATCCGTCACCGGCTGGCTGAACACCTACCGCCCCCGCACGATCCTGCTGCACATCGGCACCAACGACATGTACGGCAGCGACCCGGGCGGCGCGCCGCGGCGGCTGTCGGCCCTGGTGGACCGGATCACGAACCTGGCCCCGAACGCCGACGTCTTCGTCGCCACCATCATCCCGATCCGGTTCGCCGATCCGACCGTGCGCACCTTCAACGCGGCGATCGCGCCGGACATCCGGGCCAAGGCCGCCGCCGGCAAGCGGGTGCACCTGGTCGACATGTACCCCGCGGTCGCCATCGCCGACCTGCCCGACGGCATCCACCCCAACGCCGCCGGCTACAGCAAGATGGCCACCACCTGGTACAACGCGCTCAAGGCCGTGCCGGGCAGCATCGGCGGGGACGATCCCCAGCCCCCGACAGGCGAGGGTTCGTGCACCGCGACCCCGCGGATCGCCGGCACCTGGAACGGCGGCTTCCAGGGCGAAGTGACCGTCGCCAACGGCGGCACCGCGGCCTTCGCCGGGTGGACCGCGAAGTTCACCCTGCCCAGTGGCCAGAGCGTCACCCAGATCTGGGGCGGCACGGCGACTGGCACCGGTTCGGTGACCGTGAAGAACGTCGCCTACAACGGCGCGGTCGGTGCCGGCGCCAGCACGACTTTCGGCTTCCTCGTGTCCGGACCCGGTGCGCCGAGCCTCGGCTCGGCCACGTGCACCAGCCCGTGACAACGAAGTCCCGCAGCCCACGAATGAAGGTGTGAACATGAAGATGACATCGCGGTCCTTCTCCCGCGCCGCACTGGCCTCGACGTTCCTGGCGACGTCGCTCGGGGTTTCGCTGGTGCTCGCCACGTCCGCCGACGGCGCGGCCACGACGCTCGGCGCGGCGGCGGCCCAGAGCGGCCGGTACTTCGGCGCCGCCGTCGCGGCCGGGAAGCTCGGCGACTCGACCTACGTGAACATCCTGAACCGGGAGTTCTCCATGGTCACCGCCGAGAACGAGATGAAGTGGGACGCCACCGAGCCCAACCGGGGCCAGTTCAACTACAGCGGCGGAGACCGGATCCTCAACCAGGCGGTGAGCAACGGCAAGCGGGTGCGCGGGCACGCGCTGCTGTGGTACCAGCAAGAACCGGGCTGGGCGCAGCGCATGGAAGGCTCCGACCTGCGCCAGGCCATGATGAACCACGTCACCCAGGTCGCCACCCACTACAAGGGCAAGGTGTACGCCTGGGACGTCGTCAACGAGGCGTTCGCCGACGGCGGCAGCGGCGGCCGGCGCGACTCCAACCTGCAGCGCACCGGCAACGACTGGATCGAAGCGGCCTTCCGCGCCGCGCGGGCCGCCGACCCCGGCGCGAAGCTCTGCTACAACGACTACAACACCGACGGCGTCAACGCCAAGAGCACCGGCATCTACAACATGGTCCGGGACTTCAAGTCCCGCGGTGTCCCGATCGACTGCGTCGGCTTCCAGTCGCACCTCTCCGGCAACCCGCCCGGTGACTACCAGGCCAACCTGCAGCGGTTCGCCGACCTCGGCGTCGAAGTCCAGATCACCGAGCTCGACATCGCCGGCGGCAACCAGGCCAACGCCTACGGCGCGGTCACCCGCGCCTGCGTGGCCGTCGCGCGCTGCGCGGGGATCACCACGTGGGGCATCCGCGACACCGACTCGTGGCGCACCGGGGAGAACCCGCTCCTCTTCGACGGCAACGGGAACAAGAAGGCCGCGTACAACAGCGTCCTCGACGCGCTGAACGCCGCCGGCCCGACGACGCCGACCACCCCGACTACACCGACCACGCCGACCACGCCGACGACGCCGACGACCCCGACCACGCCCACCACTCCGACCACTCCGACCACCCCGACGACGCCGAATCCCGGTGGCTGCAGCGCCTCGGTCTCGCTGAACTCGTGGAACGGCGGCTTCGTGGCCACCGTGAAGGTCACCGCGGGCTCGTCCGCCCTCAACGGCTGGCGAGTGACGACGGGACTGCCCGGCGGCGCGGCCGTGACCAACGGCTGGAGCGCCACCAACAGCGGGACCACCGGCAGCGTCACCTGGTCGAACGTGTCCTACAACGGCTCCGTCGCGGCCGGGCAGTCGACCGAGTTCGGCTTCCAGGGCACCGGCAGCGCCGACGGCCTCACGGCGACCTGCGCAGCGAGCTGATCCCTCCCGACGAACGGAGAACCACCGTGCCCCACCGAAGGCGCCTGCTCGCCTGGATGACCGCAGCCCTGTGCGCCACGGCGCTCCTGCCCGGCACCGCGCACGCCGACAACCCGATCGTCCAGCAGGTCTACACCGCCGACCCGGCCCCGCTGGTGCACAACGGCCGCGTCTACCTCTACACCGGACACGACGAGGACGGCTCGACCTACTTCACCATGAAGGACTGGCGGGTCTGGTCGTCGGCGGACATGGTCAACTGGACCGACCACGGCTCGCCGATGGGCCTGTCGACGTTCAGCTGGGCCAAGCAGGACGCGTGGGCCGGGCAGGCCGTCGAGCGCAACGGGAAGTTCTACTGGTACGTCCCGGTGGTCAACCGCTCGACCGGCCGGATGGCCATCGGGGTCGGCGTCGCGGACAGCCCCACCGGGCCGTTCCGCGACGCCATCGGCCGCCCGCTCGTCGAAAACGGCGAGATCGACCCGACCGTCTTCATCGACGACAACGGCCAGGCTTACCTGTATTGGGGCAACCCGAACCTGTCGTACGTGCGGCTCAACGCGGACATGACGTCGTACTCGGGCGGCATCAACCAGATCCCGCTCACCACGGCCGGGTTCGGCACTCGGCCCAACGGCGGCAACCGCCCGACGCTGTACGAGGAAGGCCCCTGGGTCTACAAGCGCAACGGCACGTACTACAACGTGTTCGCGGCCAAGTGCTGCTCGGAGTTCATCGCCTACTCCACCTCGCCCGGCCCGACCGGCCCGTGGACCTACCGCGGCACGGTGATGCCCACCCAGGGCGGCAGCTTCACCAACCACCCGGGGATCATCGACTACAAGGGCGGCTCGTACTTCTTCTACCACAACGGCGCTTTGCCGGGCGGGGGCGGCTACACCCGCTCGGTGGCCGTGGAGAAGTTCGCCTACAACGCCGACGGCAGCATCCCCACCATCACCATGACCACCGGCGGGCCGCTGCCGGCCGACACGCTCGACCCCTACACCCGGCAGGAAGCGGAAACCATCAACCGGGAATCGGGCATCGAAACCGAACCGGCCTCCGAAGGCGGCATGAACATCGGCTGGATCGAGAACGGCGACAACGTCAAGGTCCGCAACGTCGCCTTCGGCGCGGGCGCGAAGACGTTCACCGCCCGGGTCGCCTCCGGGACCTCCGGCGGCACGATCGAGGTCCGGCTGGGCAGCGCCACCGGCGCGGTGGTGGGCCGCTGCACCGTTTCCGGCACCGGCGGCTGGCAGACGTGGACGTCGGTGTCCTGCCCGGTCAGCGGTGTCACCGGCACCCAGGACCTGGTCCTGCGGTTCACCGGCGGCAGCGGCTACCTCTTCAACATGAACTGGTGGCAGTTCGCCGCCTGACCATACGAAGCCCGACTCCAAGCGCCCCAAGGCGGCCTTCGGTGCGTCTGACGCACCCAAGGCGGCCTTCGGTGCGTCAGACGCAACCAAGGCCACCTTGGGGCGCGGAAAGGATGTACAAGTGGTGTCACGCCGACGATCCCGGGCGGCCGCCTCGGCCCTGCTCGCCGCGACCGGCCTCGCCGGCGCCGTCCTGGTGGCGACCCCGGCCGCGCACGCCGCGGCCGGGTGCGCCGTCACCTACACGAAGACGTCCGAATGGCAGGGCGGCTTCGGCGCGTCCGTGTCGATCACCAACCTCGGTGACGCGATCGACGGGTGGACGCTGACCTGGTTGTTCACCTCCGGCCAGCAGGTGGGCCAGCACTGGAACGCGACCATCACCCAGGCCGGAGCCACCGTCAACGCGAAGAACGTCGCCTACAACGCGGCCATCCCGACCGGCGGCAAGGCGGAGTTCGGCTTCAACGGCTCGTTCACCTCGGCCAACCCGACCCCGTCGGAGTTCCGGCTCAACGGCACCCTCTGCACCGGCGGCGTCGAGCCAACGGCCCCGTCCACGCCGACGACCCCGACCACCCCCACCACACCGACGACGCCGACCACCACGACCACCCCGAACCAGCCGTCGACGTTCACGAACCCGGTGCTGTGGCAGGACTTCGCCGACGTCGACATCATCCGCGTCGGCAACGCCTACTACTACTCCGCCTCGACGATGCACTACTCCCCCGGCGCGCCGATCCTGCGGTCCTACGACCTGGTGAACTGGGAGTTCGCCGGCCACTCCGTGCCCAAA
This sequence comes from Amycolatopsis sp. lyj-109, assembly GCF_046548995.1. Classification (NCBI taxonomy): domain Bacteria; kingdom Bacillati; phylum Actinomycetota; class Actinomycetes; order Pseudonocardiales; family Pseudonocardiaceae; genus Amycolatopsis; species Amycolatopsis sp. lyj-109. The sequence goes on along the minus strand of NZ_JAJPWR010000039.1, from coordinate 44,213 downwards.
CTGGACTTCGGCGCGAAGTACGACATGAGCGGCGGACGCGGGTACGTGCGCGGCATCTGGGCGTCGTTCTTCAACCACCGCGCCAGCAACGACACGTACTACTGGGGCGGCTGCATCGACTTCGCCAAGACCTACATCTACACCGCCACCGCCGTGGACGGCCAATGGTCGAAGCACACCACGATCGACAAGTGCTACTACGACGCGGGCATGCTCGTCGACGACGACGACACGATGTACGTCGCCTACGGCAACACCACCCTCAGCGTCGCCCAGCTGTCCAAGGACGGGAAGACCGAAGTCCGCTCGCAGCAGGTCTTCCAGACCCCCTCGAACATCGGCACGCTCGAAGGTTCCCGGTTCTACAAACGGGGCGGCAGCTACTACATCTTCGTGACCCGCCCGGCCAACGGCCAGTACATCCTCAAGGCCAGCAGCCCCTGGGGGCCCTACACCGTCCAGCAGGTGCTGCTGGACCTGCCGGGCCCGATCTCCGGCGGCGGTGTCCCGCACCAGGGCGGGCTGGTGCAGACGCAGAACGGCGACTGGTACTACCTGGCCTTCGTCGACGCCTACCCCGGCGGCCGCGTCCCCGCGCTCGCGCCGGTCACCTGGACGGCCGACGGCTGGCCGAAACTCCAGACGGTCAACGGCCGCTGGGGCACCACCTACCCGAAGCCGAACCTGCCACCGCCACCGCGGCAAGTCGAGCCGATGACCGGCACCGACACCTTCGGAGGCCCGGCGCTGAGCCCGCAGTGGGAGTGGAACCACAACCCCGACACGACCAAGTTCTCCGTCGGGAACGGGCTCACGTTGTCGACGGCGACGGTGACCAACGATCTGTACTCCGCCCGCAACACCGTGACCCGCCGGATCCAGGGACCGACCTCCACCGGCACCGCCACGCTCGACCTCACGTCGATGCGTGACGGCGACCGCACCGGGCTGGCGATGCTGCGCGACTCCTCGGCCTACATCGGCGTCAAACGCGATGGCGGCCGCAACCGGATCGTCATGGTCAACGGCCTGACCATGGACGGCAACTGGAACACCACCGGCACCGGGACGGAGGTGGCGAGCGCCGCCCTGTCCGGCAGCAAGATCTGGTTGCGCGTCAACGCCGACATCCGCCCCGGCAGCGGACGCCAGGCCCGGTTCTCCTACAGCACCGACGGGACGACGTTCACCCCGCTGGGCACGGCGTTCACGCTCAACAACGCCTGGCAGTTCTTCATGGGCTACCGGTTCGCCGTCTTCAACCACGCCACCCAGGCCCTCGGCGGCTCGGTCACCCTCCAGCGATTCGACCTGACGGCGCCATAGCGGGGGAACTTCGCCGGCCCGGCTGCTCGCCGGGCACGGCGAAGGTCCGGTCGACCTGCCAGAACGCCTGGGTCGGCGGCTCGGGCGCGGGCCGCCGACCCGACTGCCGCAGCGGCCGGGTCGGCAGCTCCGGGTTGGTCCGTGGCGACGGCGCTTTCTGTTCCGTGGTCGGGACGCCCGCGTAGCGCAGCCGTGGGAGCAGGTGTTCCTGTTTCATGATCACGCTGTGCGGGGCGACGTGGGCGTGTTCGCCGATTTCGGCCCCGTACAACGGAACTGTGCCGTGCGCGAGCGTCGAGTGGGCACCGACGTACACGTGGTCGATCTTGAGCACGCGGTCCTCGAACGTGTGGGCCTGGAACATCGCGCTGACCGTCGCTCCGTCGCCGAAGTGCAGCATGTCGGGGTCGACGACCTGGGCGAACCCTTCGCCGAGCACGACGCGCTTGCCGATGTCCATGCCGATGCGGCGCAGGTAGAGCGGCAGCATCAGGGTGCCTTCCAGTGCCGACAGCACCCCGCCGGCGATGAACCCCCAAGCGACGTAGAGAAAGTCCCAGCGGCTGCACCAGCACGACCACAGCGGGTGCACGCCGGGCTTGACCCGGCCGAGCAGCCCCCACTTGAGCGCGAACACGATCAGGCAGGGCAACGCCAGCGTGGCCAGGGTGACCAGCGCCGCGCCGGGGAAGACGAGCAGGGCGAGGGGAAGCACCTTGGCGGCGTAGGCGATTCCGGCGAACCACGCGGTCATGACGGCCAGCGGGACGACCGGGAGCGCGAAGCGCAGCCACTCCCAGAACACCCGGGTGACGACCCGCGCGAACGACGGGTCGTGGGTGAGGCTGCGGTCGGTCTCCACGATCTCGCGGCGCGGCAGCAGCATCGGCGGGTGGCCGAACCACGACGTGCCGGGCCGCATGATGCGGTCGTCGGCCACCGTGCAGACGCCGATCAGGATGTCCGGTGGCAGCCGTTGCCCGGCCGGGATGACGGCGTGGTTGCCGAGGAACGTGTCGTGCCCGAGCCGGACCTTCGCGAAGGTGACCGTGCCCTGCTGGATCCGGGGACCGCCGAGGTAGATGCCGTCGGCGAAGAACGTGTCCGGCCCGATCTCGACGAGCTCCGGGACGACGTCGATGATCGTGCTGATTTCGCAGCCACGGCCCACCTTCATCCCGGCCCAGCGCAGCCACACCGGCCAGAACAGCCCGCCGGAGAGCCAGTTCCCGGCCGTGGTGACCAGGCCGGTCTTGAGGCTCACCCGGATGTAGGCGGGACTCCATCGGCTGATGACGCCTTCCTCGACGCGGCCGAGCGCCCGGGCGCAGAACGCCTCGAGCCAGACCCCGATCAGCAGCGACAGGCAGCTCCCGACGGCGAAGACGAGCAGGAACACCGGATGCGCCCACGGCTGGGTGACCACGTCCAGCAGGGCCGGGTAGGTGACGTCGAAGGCGATCACCAGCGCGATCATGACGATCGAGAGCGGCAGCGCGAAGATCCAGGTGAACAGCGCACGGGCGGCGATGGTCGCGAGCCCGTGCGCGAACGGCGAGAGCATGCTGCCCGAGACGACCGGCACCGGCGCCTGCGGGGCGGGACCGGCGTCGTGGGCCGGGACGCCGTCCCAGCGCCGGCCGTCGGGCACGGCGGTCCCGGACGGCAGCGACGACAACGCGGCCAGCCAGGAGCCGCGGCCGAGGCGGGTGTTGGGGGACATCCCCGCGCGGACGTCCACGGTGGCGCCGCCGGCGACGGTGACCCGGCCGATCACCAGGTGTCCCTCGGTCAGCTGCACCAGGCCGAGCTGGGCGTCCTGGCCGATGGTGGCGTCGTCGCCGATGTCGAGGAGGTCCCAGCCGCCCTGGACGACGTCGACCCCGCGGTGGATGTGCACGCGCTTGCCGATCCGGGCGCCGAGCCTCCGCAGCGCCATGTTCTGGAACTCCGTGCCGGCGATGGTGCCCCACGGCACGAACCGCAGCAGGTGCCGCACGATCCACAGCCGCAGGTGGAACCCGCTCCACACCGGGACCCGCGTCGGCTCGAACTTGCCGATGAGCAGCCGTTTCGCGCGCACGGCGAAGAACACCGCGACCGGCGTCCAGCCGAACCCGATCGCCACCAGCGCGACCGGCAGCAGGACGATCAGCGCAACCAGGCCGATCCGCCCGGCCAGCCACGGCAACGCGACGAACGCGGCGAACCAGCCGATCGGCGCGGCGATCGCCAGCTCGGCGGTCAGCCACGCCGCCTGGGCCAGCGTGATGGTGACCGCGCTGCGGGCCGGGGCCGCGACCGCGTCGATCTCGTCGTGGGTCACCGGGGCGGCCAGCTTCGCCAGTCCGGACACCGTGCGGGCGCGGTAGACGTCCCGGACGGCGATGGCTTCGGTGAGCGGGTTGACGCGCAGTTTCGAGATGAGCATCGCCGCCTGCAGCGAACTGCCGCCGAGGTCGTCGAAGAAGTCGTCGCCGAGCCCGATGTCCGGCGTTTCCAGCACTTCGCGGAGGGCCGCCGCGATGAACTCCTCGGTTTCGTTCCCGGCCCCGGCGGGCTCGGCGGCGGCCGGCTTGGCCGCGTGCCGCCGTCCGGTGGCGAGCACCGGGAGGTCGGTGCGGCGGAGCTTGCCCCCGGCGCTGCGCGGCAGGGTTTCGATCTCCCCGAAGACCGCCGGGATCATGTAGACCGGCAGCACTTTCCGCAGGTGCTCCTTGAGCGCCCCGGAATCCGGCATGGCTCCGTCCGGCACCAGGTGCGCGGCGATCACCTGGCCGGCGCCCTCGCCCTGGACCCGGCAGGCCGCCTCGCGCACGCCGGGGAACCGGGCCAGTGACGCCTCGATGGCTTCCAGCTCGATCCGGTAGCCGCGCAGCTTGACCTGGGAGTCGATGCGGCCGTGGTAGAAGAGCGTCCCGTCCGCCTCGGCGTGCACGAGGTCGCCGGTGCGGTAGAGCCGCCCGAGCCGCGGGTGCTGCGGGAACTTCTCGGCGGTGAGCTCCGGCTTGCCGTGGTAGCCCAGCGCCAGCCCGGCGCCGCTCATGCACAGCTCGCCCTTCTCCCCCGGCTTGACCGGTTCGAGCCGCTCGTCGAGAACCCAGGCCCGCATGCCCGGCACCGGCTTGCCGACGGCGACCGGCTTTCCGGGTTCGACGTCGGCGCGCAGGCAGGTCACCGTGCACTCGGTCGGCCCGTAGCCGTTGACCATCCGGCGGCCCGGGGCCCAGCGCTCGGCGACGTCGTCGGGCAGCGCTTCCCCGCCGACGTAGAGCAGGCGCAGGTCGGGCAGCTCCCGCCGCGGGTCTTCGCACGCGGTCGCGCGCAGCAGGGTCGGCGGCGGGCAGAGCACGGTGATCCGTTCCCGCCGCAGCCACGGCACGAGGTCGGGGCCCAGCCGCGCGGTCTCGTCGTCCATCACCACGACGGTGGCGCCGCACGCCCACGCCATCCACGACTCCTCGACCGACGAGTCGTACGCGGGCGAAGAGCCCTGGGCCACCCGGTCCCCCGGTCCGAGCCCGAATTCGGCGACGTCCGACCGGATCAGGTTGACCACGCCCTGGTGCCCGACGAGCACGCCCTTCGGCTTGCCGGTGGTCCCGGAGGTGTAGATGACGTAGGCGAGTCCCGGCGGTGCCGCGGGTGCGATGACCGGTTGCGCTGCGGGCTCGGCCGGACCGTCGACGCGCTGTACCGCGCCGGTGTAGCCGGCCCGGACGGCCCGGTCGTGCCCGGCCCGGTCGGTGACCAGCAGCGCGGGCGCGGCGTCGCCGAGGATGTGGCCCAGCTGCTCGTCGGGGAACGACGGGTCGAGGCAGACGTAGGCCGAACCGGCCCGCAGCACGCCGAGCTGCGCCAGGTAGAGGTCCTCGGTGGTGCGGGACAGCAGGATCGCGACGATCCCCGGCCGCCGGACGGCGTGCTGCACCGACCGGGCGACCGCGGCGGACCGGCGGTACAGGTCGCGGTAGGTGACGGTCCGCCGCGGCCGCCCGCCGGACGGCGGGAGGTCGACGGCGATCGCGTCCGGCCACCGGCGGGCCGACTGCTCGAAGAAGACGTGCAGGCGGGCGGGTGCGAGGTCGGACGGCTGGGGCGCCTGGCTCACCGTCACGCCCCGACGGGTTCGGCGAGGCGGCCGTCGAGGACGGCCAGCAGGTACGGCGAGAGCAGCGGGCGCAGGGCCTCGCGCCGCCCCGCCGTCAGGTACCGGAAGCCCTGGATGTCGCCGTCGCAGCGCTCGCCGCCACAGCGGCACGGGAACGGCTCGGCCATGTCGTACTCGGTGCTGGCGTAGTGGAAGGTGATCTCCGACCAGGCGGGGATCGGGCGCAGGCTGAGCACCGACCGGTCGCGGATCACCGCGGCCGGTTCGCAGGCGTGGTTCATGAAGCGCCAGTAGTAGCGGTCGAGCACCTCTTCCAGCGAGCAGCCGGCGGGCAGGTCGACGTGCTGCTGCTCGTCGAGTTGGACGGTGTAGCGCGTCGGCGTCGCCGTGAGCTCGCCGTCGAGGGTGAACAGCAGGGTGCCGGCGGGCACCGCCTGGTTGGTGACCAGCCGGTACTCGCCTTCGCTGCGGACGACGGCCGCCCGCCGCGTCTCCATGATCTCGGTCATCCGTGGCCTCCTGGGAGTGTTCGTCTGCCAGGCCCACGCACGCGCGTTCCGGGGAGTTCACGATCACGGCCGCGGCGCTCTCAGTGTTCTCTCAACGACCGGTTGCTACCGATCCGGCTGAACCGGCCGCCCGGCCGGGCCGTGGACCACTACAGGAAGTGGATCAACGGTTACGGAGGTCACCCCGCCATGCGCTCCCGACACAGGAAGATCAGCCGCGGCAAGATCCTGGCCGCAGCCGCCGCCGTCCTGGCCGCCGGCACCGCGGCCATCGCCCTCCCCCAGGCGAACGCCGCCGGCAACGCCGGCACCGACACCGCGGCACAGGCGACGACGCAGGCAACGGCCATCACCGGCACGGCCTGGGCGGTCGACGCGCGGACCGGCGAAACGGTCGTCACCGCCGACAGCACGGTGCAGGGCGCCCAGTGGGACAGCCTGCTCGCGGCCACCCGCGGCAAGGCGGTCCGCGTCGAGCGGACGCCCGGGGTGCTCAGCCTGTTCGCCGAAGGCGGCGACGCGATCTTCGCCGGCGGGGCCCGCTGCTCGCTCGGGTTCAACGTGACGACGAACAGCGGTCCCGGCATCCTCACGGCCGGCCACTGCGCCGCCGCCGGCCGCGCGTGGTCGCTGACCCAGGGCGGGCGGGCGGTGGCCACGCTCAAGCAGTCGACGTTCCCCGGCACCGGCGACTTCGCCCTGCTGACCTACGACAACGCCGCGACCAGCGCCCCCAGCGTCGTCGACACCGGCGGCGGCCGGACGGTGGCCATCACCCGCGCGGCCGCGGCCCAGGTCGGCAGGCAGGTGTCCCGGATGGGCAGCACCACGGGGCTGCACAGCGGCCGGGTCACGGCCCTCGACGCCACGGTCAACTACCCCGAAGGCCGGGTCACGGGCCTGATCCAGACGACGGTGTGCGCGGAGCCGGGCGACAGCGGCGGTTCGCTGTTCACCGACGACGGCAGCGCGATCGGCGTCACCTCGGGTGGCAGTGGCAACTGCCGCACGGGCGGCGTGACGTTCTTCCAGCCGGTGACCACGGCATTGGCGGCAGTCGGCGCCCGCATCGGAAACTGACCCACACCCCGACGGCAAGGAACAGCCAACTCACCGCCCGGAACGGCCAACTCACGCACCGGAACGGCCAACTCGCCGGCGGTGTGGGTGAGTTGGCCGTTCCGGTTGGTGAGTTGGCCGTTCCCGCGGGTGAGTTGGCCGCCGGGGTGGTGTTGCTGCCGGGGCTGGGGTGTTCTCGGCCGGCGCAGACGCCCCCGCACGGCCGCGGCAGGCTACCCGCGTGGGTGCTCGAACACCTCGGCCGCGAAGGCGAGCAGGTGCGGAAGCGTCGCCCGGGCCGTGCGCCAGGTGTGGCCGAAGCCGTCCTCGGTGTGCACCGTCGCCTGCTGACCCCGCGAGCGGAACGCCTCCCCGATCCGGCGCGCGTCGGCAACGTCACCGGGCGCTCCCGTTCCCGCCGCGAGGAAGGCCGCGACCGGCCGCGGGAACGGCATCGTGCGCAGGTACTCCCGTGGCGTGTTGGCGTCCGCCGACGCGCCGAGGGCCGTCCGGTTCTCCGGCGTGTCGTAGGGCATGCTCAGCAGCAGCGCGCCGAATTCGGCGGTGTGGTGCAAGCCGATGTTCAACGCCGCGAAGGCGCCCCCGGACATGCCGCCGAGGGCGCGGTGCTCCCGGTCGGCCAGCGTCCGGTACCGGCGGTCGACCGCGGTCACCACGCTGCGTGCCAGGTACGTCTCCAGCCGCGGGCCGCCCGGTACGTCGAGGCCTTCCCGGTTGCGTCCCGGCTTGCCCGCGCTGAGGTCGACGCTGACCACGATCATCGGCGGGAGCGCCCGGCTCCGGTAGAACAGCCGCAGCGTTCCCGGGGCGTCGCCCGCCGCGAGCCAGTCCTCGGGGCCGCCGGGGCTCCCGTGGACCAGGTAGACCACCGGGTACCGCCGGTTCGCGTTCGCGGCGTCGGTGTACCCGGGTGGGAGGAGCAGGAAGTTCCGGCCGGACAGCACGGCGTTGGCCGGGTCGGCGATGACCATCCGCTCCACCGGCGGGGCGTCCGGGTCGGCCGGGTCGGCGAGCCGGATCCGCTGGGTCCCGGGCATCGAGCGTCGTCCTCGAACAGCCGCCCGATCCCGTGGAACGGGCCGCCGCCGCGCTGCAGCAGCAGAACCAGGTCCGGTCCCGAGCGCAGGTAGCCGACGTGGGCGTTGACCGCGGCGGTCGTGGCCAGCAGGACGCACACCGCGGTCACGGCGATCCCGCACCGGCGCGCGCCGGGGTGGCGGCGCACGAGGACGGTGACCGCCACGCAGACGCCGGCCGCCAGCGCGCAGCCGAGCCAGATCCACGGCGACTCGAGCGGCCCCGCTTCCCGGGCGTGGCGGATCACCTCGGCCGGCACCGACGCGCTCATCGAGGGGCCGGTTCGCCGTCTTGGCTGTCCACTGGGGACTCCTTCCGTCGGGCTCCATCGTGGCCGCCCGCCACCGGCCGCCGGCACCGGCGACCCGGCCCGAACTTTCCGCCGACCGGCTGGTGCGCTTCAGCCGGTCGGCGGTCCGCGGCCGCCGGGCTCCGGGTGGCGGGCCCGGGCCGCTCCCGGCGAAACTGGGCGCATGGTTCGAGTGGTCGTCGTCGACGACGAGGAGCTGGTGCGTTCGGGTTTCCGCCTCATCCTGCAGGCGGCGGGCGACATCGAGGTGGTGGCGACCGTCACCGGCGCGCAGGCGGTCAAGGAGGTGGGCCTGCAGCGCCCCGACGTCGTGCTGCTCGACATCCGGATGCCCGACGTCGACGGCCTGACCATCCTGCGGCAGCTGCGCGGCCTGGCGGACCCGCCGGTCGTCGCGATGCTCACCACGTTCGACTCCGACGAGTACATCGCCACCGCCCTGCGGTCCGGCGCGGCCGGGTTCATCCTCAAGGACACCGCGCCCGAGCAGCTGGCCCAGCTCGTCCGCACGCTGGCCGCCGGGGGCGTCGTCCTGTCGCCGAAGGTCACCCGGACGGTGGTCGACGGCTACCTCGACTCGGGCGCCGGTTCCGCCGCGGCCACGCAGGTCGGCCGGCTCTCCGACCGCGAGCGCGCGGTGCTCGTCCTCATCGCCGACGGACTGTCCAACACGGACATCTCGCGCCGGATCCACGTCAGTGTCGGCACCGTGAAGGACCACGTGTCCGCGATCCTGACCAAGCTCGGCGTCGGCAGCCGCGTGCAGGCCGCGCTCGTGGCCCAGCGCGCGGGCCTGCTCGCCGACGGCGAACCCGCGTCGTGAACCGGGCGCAGACCGTCCTCGCCGACGCCGGGCTGATCGCCCTCGCCGCCCTCGACGCGGTGTTCAACCAGCCCTCCGATCCGCTGACGATCGCCGCCGCCGCCGTGGCCGTCGGCGCGCTGCTCGTCCGGCGGCGGTGGCCCGTCCCCGCCTTCGTGGTCACCCTGCCCGCTCTGGTCCTGCTGGGGTCGGTGATCGCGACGCTCGTCGCGCTCTACGTGGTCGCCGTGCGGTATTCGAACCGGGTCCTGCTCACCACCTGCGGCCTGCTCGCCGCGGCCGGCTACTTCGTGCCCGGCCTCGAATTCGCGTACCAGCGCACCGACCTCGCGCTCACCCTCATCTACGCGACGATGACCGCGGCGGCGCCGATCTTCTTCGGCAGGCTCGTCCACGCGCGGCAGGAACTGGCGCTGCGGCTGGAGGACATCCGCCAGGCGCGCGAGCACGAGCGGGAGCTGGACGCCCAGGCGATCCTGGCCGCCGAACGCAACCAGCTCGCCCGCGAGATGCACGACGTCGTCTCCCACCAGGTCAGCCTGATCGCCGTCCAGGCGGGCGCGATGGGGGTCTCCACCTCGGACCCGGATCTGAAGGCGGCGGCCGAGAACGTTCGCCGGCTGTCGGTGGACACGCTCGACGAGCTCCGGCATATGGTCAACCTCCTGCGCGCCTCCGGCAGTTCGGCCACCGAACTGGCCCCGCAGCCCACGCTGTCCGATCTGGACCGCCTGATCGCCGGCAGCGGCATCGAGTGCCGCCTCGAGGGCACCGCACCGGGCGGGATCGACACGGCCGTCCAGCGCACCATCTACCGGACCGTCCAGGAAGCTCTCACCAACGTCCGCAAGCACGCCCCGGGCAGCACCGCGACCATCGAGTTCACCCAGGAGGACACCGACCTGACCGTGACCGTCGGCAACACCGCCCCCACCCGGCCGACCCTGCCGCTGCCCAGCGCCCGGCACGGGCTCGTCGGCCTCCAGGAACGCGCAGCGCTGCTCGGCGGCACGGTCCGGGCGGGTCCCCGCGCCGACGGCGGCTACCGGCTGCAGCTGCGCCTGCCGCTACCGACCCGGCACCGCTAGTCCTCTGTAGACAGATCCTTCGTCCGCCGCCCGAAAACCCGAGGTCCCATGAACACCCTGTATCTCGCGATCGCCGCCGCCCTGGTGGTCCGGTCCCTGCTGGCCTCGCGCCTGGACCGCTGGTACCTCGGCGCGCCCCTGGTCATGGTGCTGGCGGGGGTCGCGGCCGGCCTCTTCATCGAGGACTCGATCAGCGCCGTCCTCAACACCCAGGCCGTGCAGCAGGTCGCGGAGATCATCCTCGCCGTGCTGCTGTTCACCGATGCCACCGAGGTGCGCGGCGGACGGCTCTGGGGCAGCTCGCCGGGCTCGGTGGCCCGGCTCCTCCTGATCGCGCTCCCGCTGAGCCTCGGCCTGGCGATGGTGCTCGGCTGGGCGCTGTTCCCCGGGCTGTCCTGGCCGGTCCTGCTGCTGATCGCCGGGGTCGTCATGCCGATCGACTTCGCCCCGGCCGAGCGCCTGGTCCGTGACCGGGCCGTCCCGGCGCGCGTGCGCAGCGTGGTCAACGTCGAGAGCGGGTACAACGACGGGATCGTCTCCCCGCTGTTCCTCTTCGCGCTCATCCTGGCGGGCGACCACGACCAGCACCGGACCCCGCTGGCGGCGCTGGGAACCGTGGTGCCCTTCGCGCTGAAAGCCGTCGTCGCGGGGGTGGTGATCGGCGCGCTGCTGGCGTGGCTGATGGACCGGGCCCAGCGGCGGAACTGGATGACCGGGCAGTCGTCCCGCGTCGCCGTCCTGCTCGCCCCGCTGCTGACCTACACGGTGACCGTCGGCATCGACGGCAACGGCTTCGTGGCTTCGTTCGTCTGCGGCATCGCGTTCCGCTACGTCCACCGGCAGGCCCAGGCGCACTTCCTCCGCAGCGCACCGGCCGAGCGGCGCACGGGCGGGCTGGTCCTCGGCCCGGACCTGCGGCTGCTGGAGGACGTCACCGCGCTGCTGACCACGGTCATGTGGTTCATGGTCGGGGTGTCGGCGGTGCTCATCGTCTCGCTGGGGGTGTCGTGGCAGGTGCTGCTGTTCTGCGCGCTGGCCCTGACACTCGCCCGCGTGCTGCCGGTCCTCCTGTCCCTGGCCGGCTCGGAGTTTTCGCCACGGGAGCGGCTCCTGGTGGGGGTGCTCGGCCCCCGCGGGACGACGTCGATCGTGTTCGGGCTGCTGGCGTTCAACCGCCTGCCGGAGGGCGGGACCGCGGACACCATCCTGGCCATCACGGTCACGTGCGTCCTCGGCAGCGTGCTGCTGCACGGAGCCGGCGCCGAACCGGCGAAACGCTTCCTGCGCGAACCGGGTACGGCGGTCAGCGAACGCGGGCTCCGGCCGGCGGAAGCGCCATGACCGGCTCGCGGCTGCTGGAGGTCCTCCAGCAGCTCCGGGCGACGCGCACGGCCGAGGACACCTGGCAGCTGAGCGGATCCACCTGGCAGGCGACGGTGCTGGTCAACCCGGGCCACTGGCTCGGCGTGGAGTTCGAGGCCCGCGACCCGGTGACGGGCCGGCGAACCACGTACGACATCGACACCGATCTGTACGACATTTCGCAGGAGTCGCAGCGCGAATTCGCCGGGGAGATCGAACGCGACATCATCGAGTTCCTTCAGAATCTGAGGCGGGGAGCGGTTCTGCGCGGGAACGACGGGGCGAAGTTCGTGCTGGTGTTCCCGTTGGACGGTGCGTACGTCCGGGTGGTCCAAGGGCGCTTCCTGACGAAGGCTTCGACGCACGCCGACCTCCAGGCGGCCCAGAACGGCGGCGACTACGTTCCGCTGGACTGACCAGCGGGATACACCGCGGCCGTGGGCTTTCTGCGGTGTCGCGTTGAACTTGACCTGACGCCGCGCTAAACCAGCAGGATCTGCTCCAGCAGATCCGGCCCCGAAACCAGCAGGAACCCCGCCAACGCCATCGGCACCGTCCACCCCGCCACCCGCACGGCCTGCGGGCGCGACCGGATTCCCCGGGCCAGCACGAGCCCGAGCGCCAGCAGCGTCGCGACCGCGAACACGATCCCGTCGGTGCGGTCGGACCGGCGGACCACCTCGCCGATCACCAACCCCGCCGCGAGCGCCGTGCTCACCGTGCCGCGCACGTCTTCGCGGCCGATCGGGCCGAACACGAGCCCCGCCGCCGTGCCCGCGACCGCCGCCAGCACGCACCAGAGCACGATCTGCTCGGTGCTGATCAGGTACGGCATTCCCGGGTACTTGACGCCGTACATGACGTCCTTGCCGTAGTAGAACGCGAGCACGGCCGCCACCAGGGCGACGATCGCGCGGGCGATCGCCCGGCCGTCGCGGGCGCCGGGGACCACCGCCGCCAGCAGGGCTATCCACAGCGTGAACGCGTGCGCGAGCGGCCGCAGCGTCGGGCTGTAGTACGCGTACGCCCCGAACGCCCCCGATACGAGGCCGCCCAGCAGCGCCGCGCCGTCGGACATCGTGATGCGGCGCGTCTCCAGCACACTGACCCCCAGGTCGAAGCGAAGATCGCCACTGTAGCGCCGAGTGACCGGGGGTCGCCCGATCCGGGGGTGGGTTCGCGCATACTGGTGACGTCACCCGTGGAAGGAGAGGCGGCTTGAGCGCAACCGCGAAGACGGGCGCATTCGGGCACCCCGCGTTGTTCTACCGGGGAGCCGCCGAATACCTGGCCGGCACCGTGCCGTTCGTCTGGGGCGGCCTCGCCGCGGACGAGCCGGTGGCGGTCGCGGTACCCGGGGACAACCTCGCACTGCTGCGGCGGGAACTCGGCACCGACGCCGCCCGGGTGCGGCTGCTGGACATGACCGAGGCCGGGCGCAACCCCGCCTGGATCATCCCCGGCGTGCTGCGCGCCTTCGCCGACAGCCATCAAGGCCGGCCGGTGCGGATCATCGGCGAGCCGATCTGGGCGGCACGCTCCGCCGTCGAGTACCCCGCCTGCGCCCAGCACGAAGCCCTCATCAACCTCGCCTTCACCGGCCGGGACGGGACCATCCTGTGTCCCTACGACGCCGACACGCTCGCCCCGGACGTCCTCGCCGACGCCGAGGTCACGCACCCGGTCCTGGTCGACGGCGCCGGGCGCCGCCCCAGCCCCGGTTACGATCCACTCGGCCTCGTCACCCGGTACAACCAGCCGCTGCCCGTGCCGGACGGGGCCTTCGAGCTGGCCGGCACCACCGACCTCGCCGCGGCCCGTGCGCTGACCCACGTCCGCGCGGCCGCCTGCGGGCTGGGCGACGCCCAGGTCGCCGACGTCGAGGTGGTCGTCACCGAGCTGCTGTCCAACAGCATCGAACACGGCAGCGGGTCCGGCACCGTCCGGTTCTGGGGCGGCGACGGCGAGTTCGTCTGCGAGGTCCACGACCACGGCCGGCTCACCGACCCCCTGGCCGGGCGCCACCCCGCGAGCCCCTACCAGCCGCGCGGCCGCGGGCTGCTGCTCGTCAACCAGCTCGCCGACCTCGTCCGCCTGCACACCGGCGACGACGGCACTACCTTCCGGGCGTACTTCCGCGCCTGAGCCGGCGGTGCACGAGCCCACCCGCGACGGCGCCGATCGCGACGCCGCCGTACACGTCGGTCGGCCAGTGCGCCCGCGTCCGGAGCCTGCTGTAACACACGGCGGCCACCGTCGTCGCGTGCGTGGACGGGAACGCCGGGCGGCCAGGCCCCACCGGTGATCAGCACCGGTCCGCGGTTCGTGAAGGCCACCTTGAGGAAGTTGTACTTCGTGAAGGTGGCCTTCACGAACTTTGCTGCTGCGCGGGTGAGGCGCGGGACGTGGAGAGCGTGGCCGCGGACCGCGAGCTGGGGTCAGCGTCGGCTCCGCCACCCGGACCGCAAATGTCACGGCAGGCCGGCGACGTCCGCCATCAGGCTCAGGTGGTGCTCGAAGTACTCGGTGCGCGCCTGGATCATGTCGTCGAGCCGGTGGAAGACCTCGAAGTTGAGCTGGCCGAACAGGTGCGTCCAGGCGAGCAGGGCCCGGTCCAGGCGTTCCTCCGGCAGTTCGGTGGCCTGCTCGTCGATCAGGCGCCGCAGGTCGGTGCGGACGAGCCCGGGCAGCGGCCCGCCGGGCGGGCTCGTCTTCGCGGGGAGGTCGCCGACGACGGCGGCGAGCAGGAGGATCACCTTCGACGCGGGGGCCACGGTTTCCGGCGGGGCCGCGTAGCCGGGCACCGGGTTTCCGTACAAGAGACCGTATTCGGCCGGGTGCGCGAGCGCCCAGGATCGCACCGCGTGGCACACCGCCAGCCACCGGCCGCGCAGGTCCTCGCGCGGCAGCGCCGCTTCGGCGTCCTCGGCCGCCGTCCCCAGCCCTTCGTAGGCGTCGATGATCAACGCGGTCAGCAGGGCGTCGCGGCTCGGGAAGTACCGGTACAGCGCGGACGGGACGATGTCCATGTCCCTGGCCACGGCGCGCAGCGACAGGTTCGCCCCCTCCACGGCGAGGCGGCGGCGGGCCGTTTCCTTGATCTCCTGGTGCATCTCCGAGCGGACCCGGGCGCGCAGCGACGAGGCGGACATGCCCCCAGTGTCGCACAGACCGAGAACACCCGAACTAGCCGAGAACAGTGTTCTTGACGGCAGCGCGGCCATCCCAGTACGGTGTTCTTATCCGAGAACAGTGTTCTCCTCCTGGGTGGAAAAGAGATCCTCATGTCCTTGCACGTCGTCGTCGGAGCCGGCCCGGTCGGCACGGCCACCGCTCGGCTTCTCGCGTCCCGTGACGAAGAAGTCCGCCTGCTCAGCCGCAGCGGCAGTGGCCCGGAGATCGAAGGCGTCCGGCGGGTCGCCGCCGACGCCACCGACGCCGCCACCCTCGCTCGGCACGCCGACGGCGCGGTCGCGCTGTACAGCTGCGGCGGCCCCGCCTACCACCAGTGGGCCACCGGCTGGCCTCCGCTCGGCGCGGCTCTCCTGCGCGCGGCCGAGGCGAGCGGCGCCGTGCTCGTCACGACCGGCAACCTGTACGCCTACGGCGCCGTCGACGGCCCGATCACGGAGCAGCTGCCGATGCGGCCCAACTCGGTGAAGGGCGAAGTGCGGGCCAAGCTGTGGGCGGACGCGCTGGCCGCGCACGAGGCCGGCCGGATCCGCACGGCCGACGTGCGCGGGTCCGACTACCTCGGTGCGGGCGCGCTTTCGCTGTTCACCGCGATGGTGCTGCCGAAGGTGCTGGCCGGCAAACGAGCCTCGGTACCGGCCGACCTGGACGCCCCGCACAGCTGGACCCACGTCGGCGACGTCGCCCGCACCCTGGTCGCGGTCGCGGCCGACGAGCGGGCCTGGGGCCGGCCGTGGCACGTGCCGACCGCACCGGCGATGTCCCTGCGCCGACTCGCCGGGCGCGCCGCGGAACTGGCGGGCGCACCGGCGGCCCGCGTCGCCACGATGTCCCCCTTCGTACTGCGCCTCGGCGGGCTCTTCAACCCGATCGCGCGGGAGACGGTGGAGATGCAGTACCAGCTGCGGCGCTCGTTCGTCCTCGACTCTTCGGCCGCGACGGCGGCGTTCGGCATCGAGCCGACCCCGACCGACGAGGCGCTGCGCGAGACGATCGACGGGTTGCGTGCACCCGCCCGCGCCTAGGAGTGTGCTGAATAACCCGCGAGTCTCCCGGGCCGGTAGCCGGGCTGGGAGGATCGTGGGGTGCAAGGTGCTGGCGGTGCTGATCCTGATCTGATGGATGCTGCTGCGCTGGTCGGGCATCTGGTTCCGGCGGGCAGTGTGTACGCGTTCTTGGCTGAGCACCGGCAGGTGGTGTTCCCGGCGGAGTTGTTCGAGGATCTGTTTCCCAGTTCGACCGGGCGGCCGAGCCTGCGGTGTGAGGTGGCGGCGTCGGTGCTGGTGTTGCAGACCTTGCAGGATCTGTCCGACCGGGAGGCCGTGGCCGCGGTGCGGTGCGATATCCGGTGGAAGGTCGCCTGCGGGCTGCCGCTGGATCACGAGGGATTCCACCCCTCGACGTTGACCTACTGGCGGCGTCGGCTGGCCCGCTCGGACTGCCCGAACCGGATCTTCGACGCGGTCCGCGCAGTGATCGCGGAAACGGGTGTGCTGCAGGGAAAGACCCGGCGTGCGCTGGACTCGGTGGTGCTCGATGACGCGGTGGCCACCCAGGACACGATCACCCAGCTGATCGCCGCGATCCGCCGCGTGGGCCGCGAGGTCCCCGGCGCCGCGGAGATCATCGCTATCGAATGCGGTGCGCACGACTACACCGATCCAGGAAAACCGGACATCGCGTGGGATGACAAGCAGGCCCGTGAGGCACTGGTGTCCGCGCTGGTCGGCGACGCGATGACGGTGGTCGCCGCGTTCGCCGGGACTGACCTGAAGGACAAGGCCGAGCAGGCGGTGGCGTTGCTGGCGCTGGTCGCCGGGCAGGACGTCGAACCCGCGGAGGGCTCCGATGGCACCGACGGGCGGTGGCGCATCGCGCGGAAAGTTGCCGAGGACCGGGTGATCTCGACCGTGGACCCGCAGGCCCGGCACGTCCACAAATCCGTGCACCACCGCCAGGACGGCTATAAAGGCCACGTCGCGATCGAGCCGGACACCGGCCTGTTCACCGACGGGCAAACTCGCCAAGGCCTCCGGCGCCGACAACCACGAAGCCGTGATCGGGCCGGACCTGCTCGACGGGGAACAGACCGGCGGCGGGCTGGAGGTGCTCGGTGACTCTGCCTACGGCACCGGCGAGGCCCGCGCCGCCTGGGGCGAGCGCGGGCATACCGCGATCATCAAACCGGGCCCGCTGTGCCCCGCGGTGCCTGGTGGCTTCACCACCGATGACTTTGCTGTTGATGACGCCTCCGGCACGGTGACCTGCCCCAACGGTGTCACCCGGCGGATCACCCGGTCCCGGGCGGTGGTGTTCGGCACCGCCTGCCGGGACTGCCCGTTGCGTGCACGGTGCACCACCGCCAAGACCGGCCGGACCCTGAAACTGCACCCCCACGACACGCTGCTGCGCCAGGCTCGCCGCGACTGGCGCACCGACGAGGCCCTGCGGGCGACCTACCGGCAGCACCGCCCCATGGTGGAACGGTCGATCGCCTGGCTGATCGGACCGAAGGGCCGCTGCCGCAAACTCCGCTACCGCGGGGTCGACGCCAACGACCTGTGGCTGCACCTGCGGATGGCTGGGTTGAACCTGCGCCGCTTGCTCAACCTCGGCCTCACCCGCCACCACGGAACCTGGGCGACGGTCTGACGATCTTGGCCCAAGGGTCGAGGACCTCAGAGACCCGCTTGCACCGCCCGTCACGCGCCATCAGACTGGTCACTGGCGGGAAGAACGACCACGTAGTCGACCCTCCGGGGCCTGACCTAACGCCGCACAGACGGCCTTGTCGGCGTTCTTCCCGCCCCAATCACCCCTTATTCAGCACACTCCTAGCGGCGAACCCGGAGATCACCTGGGTGCCGAGAAGCAGTCAGCTCTGGCTGTGGATCTCCGTCGCGCGTTCCCACCCGGACGGCAGCCGGCTGACGTTCAGCGCGTGGTCGAGCCCGCTCGCCGACAACGCGCGGCGCACCACCCGGTTGTCACCGGTGACGATGCGCAGGGTCGCGTTCTCGCGGACCACCCGCGCCTGGATGCCGCCCAGGGCCGCAAGACCCGCTCCGTCGAGGAAGTCGACTTCGGAGAGGTCCAGCACGAGGACCGGGAACCTGCGGTGGGCCCAGGTGCTGAGCGCCGAGCGCACCTGGGGCGCACTGTCCACGTCGAGCGCACCTCGGATGCGGACCATGACCGCGCCGAAGTACGGGCGGATGACCTGGATGTCGGACGCTGTGCGCTGTGCGCGCTTCGACGGCGCTACGGGGATCGCCGTCGCGGGGGGCTGGACGACTAACATTTCCACGCCTCATTCACAGATGACGTGACGAGCGGGTCTTCGGCCAACCCGCTCGGTCGCTGGCAAGTCGGGGGACGGATGCTGCTGAACCGCACTTCGCAGCGTAGTCCTTGATCCGAACGGCGCAACCCCGCCAACGGCCGAACCGCCTACCCCCGCACGCGGCCTGTACACGCGCAACTCAAACCGCCTATCCGAGTGAATCGCCGTCGCCGCGAACCCTTGACAGGGACCGGCTCCCCGCCGCATCCTGATGCATCTCAGGGTTCCTGATATACATCCCGCTCAGTGAGGAGTCGGACCGATGACCGCAGTGCAGGAGCGGCCGGGCATCCGGCCCCGCCCGGACGTCGAACCGGGCAGGCTGTTCATCGGCGGCCGGTGGACGGAAACCGAAGACCGCTTCGACGCCGTCGACCCGGCCACCGGGAAGATCCTCACCTCCCTCGCCCGCGCGTCGGCCGCCGACGTCGACGCCGCGGTGGCCGCGGCCCGGCAGGCGGCCGGAGCCTGGGCCGCGACGCCGGGCCGGGAGCGGGCCCGCGTGCTGCACCGGGTCGCGGACCTGGTGCGAGCCCGCGCGGACGAGATCGCCGCCGTCGAGAGCGCCGACGTCGGCAAGCCGATCTCGCTGTGCCGGGCGGTCGACGTCGAGACCGTCGCCGAGCAGTACGAGTACTACTCGGCCCTGGCGCAGGGCGTGGACGGCGCGACGCGCCAGATCCCGATCCCTTCGCACGCCTACACCCGCCGCGAACCGCTCGGGGTGGTCGCCGCGATCACCCCGTTCAACTTCCCGCTGATCCTGTCCACCTCGAAGATCGCGCCCGCGCTGGCCGCCGGGAACGCCGTGGTGCACAAGCCCGCCGAAGACACTTCGCTCAGCGCGCTGCTGATGGCCGGGATCCTCGCCGAGGCCGGCGTGCCGGACGGCGTGCTCAACGTGGTCACCGGCTTCGGCTCGGAAATCGGGGAAGCCCTGGTGAGCCACCCCGGCATCGACAAGATCGCGTTCACCGGCTCCACCGCGGTCGGCCGGCACGCGGCGAGCGTCGCCGGGCAGCACCTGAAGCCGGTCACCCTCGAGCTGGGCGGCAACGCCGCGCACATCGTGTTCGAGGACGCCGACGTCGAGCAGGCGATCGCCGCGGCGATCAAGGCGTTCGTCTTCAACACCGGCCAGTTCTGCATGGGCGGGCCCCGGCTGCTCGTCGCCGACGCGCTCTACGACACGGTGCTGGGGGCACTCGCCGAAGCCGTGCCGCACGTGCCGGTCGGCGACCCGTTCGACCCCGCGACGGTGGTCGGCCCGATGGCGGGCGAGCGGCACCGGGCGAAGGTGGAACAGTACGTCGAGCAGGCCCGCGCCGACGGCGGCCGGATCGTGGCCGGCGGCGGGCGGCCCGACATCGAGGGCGGCTGCTACTTCCAGCCGACGGTGATCGCGGACCTGCCGGAGGATTCCCGCGTGATCCAGGAGGAGATCTTCGGTCCGGTGCTGACCGTGCAGCGCTTCACCACCGAGGACGAAGCGATCGCCATGGCCAACAGCACGCCCTACGGCCTCGCCGCCGGGCTGCAGACGACGAACCTCGCCCGCGCGCACCGCGTCGCCGCGCGGCTGCAGGCCGGGATCGTCTGGGTCAACGACTGGGCGATGCTCGACCCCGCGATCCCCTTCGGCGGCGTCAAGGACTCCGGCTTCGGCCGCGAATACGGCCCCGAATCCCTCGACGCGTACACGCGCACGAAGTCCGTCGTCATCTCCCTCGCCTGACCTGCCGCGGCCGTCGTGAGTGGTAATTCGGGTTAGAACCCTAATTACCACTCACGACAAGGTGACCACCCTCGTTCAGGAGGAGACCCCCCATGCCCACCACCACCGCGGCCGTCGTGGAGTCCGCCGGCTCCGGGTTCACCCTCGGCGAAGTGGCCCTCGGCGAGCTGCGCCCGGACGAGGTCCGGGTCCGGATCGTCGCCACCGGCGTCTGCCACACCGATCTCGGCGTCGCCGCCGGCGCCCTGCCGTTCCCGCTGCCCGGCGTGCTCGGCCACGAAGGCGCCGGGATCGTCGAAGAGACCGGCGCGGCGGTGACGCGGGTGCAGCCCGGCGACCGGGTCCTGCTCAGCTACACCTCCTGCGGCCGCTGCGCGAACTGCCGTGACGGCCACCCCGCCTACTGCGAGACCTGGCTGCCGGCCAACCTGCTCGGCGGCCGGCGCCCGGACGGCACGACCCCGATCTCCCGCGACGGCACCCCGCTCGGCGGGCACTTCTTCGGCCAGTCCAGCTTCGCCGGGCACGCCGTCGCCGACGAACGCAGCGTCGTCAAGGTCGCCGCCGACGCGCCGCTGGACCTGCTGGCCCCGCTCGGCTGCGGCATCATGACCGGCGCCGGCGCCGTGTGGAACGTCCTCGCCCCGCGACCGGGCGCCACGCTGCTGGTCACCGGCGCGGGCGCGGTCGGCCTCTCGGCGGTGATGGCCGCCCACCTGACGCCGGCGACCCGGATCGTCGCCGTCGACCGGGTGGCGGCCCGGCTCGCGCTGGCCCGGGAGCTCGGCGCCACCGACACGATCGACACCGGCGCCGAGGACCTCGCCGAGACGGTCGGCAAGCTGACCGGCGGCCGCGGGGTCGACGGCGTCGTCGAAACCACCGGCAACGCCGGGGTCCTGGGCACGGCGATCAGCACGCTGGCCGCGCGCGGCACCGCGGTCGTCGTCGGCGCCCCCGCGTTCGGCACGACGGTGCCCGTGGACGTCAACTTCCTGCTCCCCGGACGGCACGTCGTCGGCCTGACCATGGGTGACGCGGACACCCAGGCGCTGGTGCCGACACTGGCCGAGCTCGTCGCCGCGGGCCGGTTCCCCCTCGAAAAGCTGGTCACGCACTACGAGTTCGGGCAGATTCAGCAGGCAGTGGACGACATGCTGAGCGGCACCACGATCAAACCGGTGCTCCGCTGGTGAAGGAGGGAACCGTGAACCGGCCCGATTTCGGCTTGGGGAGCTGGCCCGCGCGGCGGGCGCGGATCAACCCGGACCGCACCGCGCTGGTGGAGGCCGGCCGGTCGCTCACCTACGCCGGGCTCGCCGAGCGGGTGCAAAGACTCGCCGGCGCGCTCACCCGGCGCGGCGTGCGGCCGGGCGACCGCGTGGCCTACCTCGGCGTCAACGCCATCACCGTGTTCGAGACGCTGTTCGCCACCGCCCGCTGCGGCGCGATCTTCGTCCCGCTCAACTACCGGCTCTCCCCCACCGAGATCCGGTACATGCTCGACGACAGTGGCGCGTCGGTCCTCGTGCACAGCGCGGACACCGCCGGCCTCGTCGCGTCGGCGGGTGCGCTTCCGGACGGCGCCGTCCTCGCGACCGAGGGGGACTTCGAGGCGGAAATCGCCGAGGGCGGGCCGGCGGCGGACACCGTGGTCCGGCTGGAAGACCCGTGCCTGCTGCTCTACACCTCCGGCACCACCGGACGGCCGAAGGCGGCGATCCTCACCCACGGCAACCTCACCTGGAACACCGTCAACCAGCTCGCGCACCTCGACGTCCTGGGCACCGACAAGGCGTTGTGCATCGCGCCGCTGTTCCACTGCGTCGGGCTGGGCCAGATCACCCTGCCGACGCTGTTCAAGGGCGGCAGCGTCGAGCCCGTGGCCAAGTTCGATCCGGGCACCATCCTCGCCCGGATCGGCGAGGCCGGGATCACCAGCTTCTCCGCGGTCCCCACGATGCTGGAGATGATGTGCCGCCACGAGGACTGGGACCGCACCGACCTGAGCTCGCTGACCTGCGTGCTCTACGGCGGGTCGCCGGTGGCCGAGCGCGTCGCCCGCGCGTGGCTCGACCGCGGCGTGAAACTGCTGCAGGGTTACGGCATGACCGAGGCCGCCCCAGGCGTCTCGATGGCCACCCACGAAGGCACCCTCGACCACCCGGTCGCCGCCGGGGTGCCGCACTTCTTCACCGACGTGGCCGCGCTCGGCGCCGATTTCACGCCGCAGCCGCTCGACGGGACCCCGGCCGAGCTGCTCGTGCGCGGCCCGCACGTCTTCGGCGGCTACTGGAACCGGCCCGCCGAATCGGCAGCGAGCTTCGTGGCCGGGGACTGGTTCCGGACGGGCGACGTCGTCCGCGTCGACGACGACGGCTGGGCCCACGTCGTCGACCGGGTCAAGGACCTGATCATCTCCGGCGGGGAAAACGTATACCCGGCCGAGATCGAAGCGGTCGCCGCCCGGCTCGACGCGGTCGACGCCTGCGCCGTGGTCGGGGTGCCCGACGAGCGCTGGGGCGAGGCCGGCGCGGCCTTCGTCGTGGTGCGGCCCGGGGCGCAGCTGGACGAACCGCAGTTCCGTGCCCACCTCGAACGGCACCTGGCGCGCTACAAGGTTCCCAAGCACGTGCAGTTCACCGACACCCTGCCCCGCAACGCCACCGGCAAGATCCGCCGGGTCGAACTGCGCACCCTGGCCGCCGAAACCTTCACGAACGGACCCGCATGACCAGCCCTCTCCTGCCCCCTTCGCTGCGCCTGGAGCTGCGGGACGACATCGCCGTGCTGCGGCTGGCCCGTCCCGAGAAGCGCAACGCCCTCGACGACGCGACCGTCCTCGGCATCGAGTCGTTCTTCGGCGCCCCGCCGCCGGGGGTCAAGGCCGTCGTGCTCGACGCCGTGGGCGACCACTTCTCCGCCGGGCTGGACCTTTCCGAGCTGACCGAGCGCGACGCGTTCGAGGGCCTGGAGCACTCGATGATGTGGCACCGCGCCTTCGAGCGGCTCGAACGCGGGCGGGTCCCGGTGGTCGCCGTGCTCAAGGGTGCGGTCGTCGGCGGCGGCCTGGAACTGGCGGCCGCCGCGCACATCCGCGTCGCCGAGTCTTCGGCGTTCTACGCCCTGCCGGAGGGGCAGCGCGGGCTGTTCGTCGGCGGCGGCGCGTCGGTGCGGGTGCCGCGGCTGATCGGCGCGCACCGGATGGCCGACATGATGCTCACCGGCCGCGTGCTCGACGCCGACGAGGGCCACGCCGCCGGGTTGTCGCACTACCGCGTCGAAAACGGCCTGGAGCACGCGCTCGGCCTGGCTCGCAAGATCGCGTCGAACTCGCCGATCACCAACTTCGCCGTCCTGCAGGCCCTCCCCCGCATCGCCGAGGCCAACCCGGCCGAGGGCTACCTGATGGAGGCGCTGATGGCCGCCGTCGCCAGTGGCAGCGCCGAGGCGAAGGAAAAGATGCAGGCCTTCCTCGAAAAGCGCGCCGGAAAGGTCGGCCGATGATCCTGCGCCCGGTCGCGCCCGACGTCCGCGAAACCACCGAGATCGGCCGGTACCTGCGGTGGCTGGCGGACCGTGGGCACTCGTTCGACGACTACGCGGAACTGCACCGCTGGTCGGTGACCGACCTCGACGGCTTCTGGTCCTCGATCACGGACTTCTTCGGCGTCCGCTTCCACACCCCGGCCACCGCGGTGGTGCCCGACCGCCGGATGCCGGGCACCGAGTGGTTCCCCGGCGCCACCCTCAACTACGCCGAACACACCCTCGGCCACGGCCCGGACGACGAGGCCGCGGTCATCGCCTACTCCCAGACGCGAGAGCGCACCGAGCTCACCTGGGCGCAGCTGCGCGACCAGGTCGCCCGCGCCCGTGCGGGGCTGGCCCGGCTCGGCGTCGGGCGCGGCGACCGCGTCGTGGCGTACCTGCCGAACATCCCGGAAGCCGTGGTCGCCTACCTCGCCGTCGCCAGCCTCGGTGCGATCTGGGCCTCCTGCGCCCCCGAGTTCGGCGCCCGCTCGGTCGTCGACCGGTTCGGCCAGATCGAGCCGCGGGTGCTGCTGACGATCTCCGGCTACCGCTACGGCGCCAAGGACGTCGACCGCCGCGCCGAGGTCGCCGAGATCCGCGCGGGCCTGCCCACGGCAGAGCACGTCGTGCACGTCCCCTACGGCGGCCACGACCTGCCCGGCACGCTCGCCTGGGCCGACCTGCTCACCGAAAGGGCGCCCGGGTTCGAGCCGGTCGGTTTCGCACACCCTCTGTGCGTGCTGTTCTCCTCCGGCACCACCGGCAAGCCCAAGGCGATCGTGCACGGCCACGGCGGCATCCTGCTGGAGCACCTCAAGAACCACGGCCTCAGCTGGGACCTGCGTCCGGGCGACCGGATGCTCTGGTTCTCCACCACCGCTTGGATGATGTGGAACGCCCTGGTGTCGGGGCTGCTCACCGGCGCGTCGATCGTGCTGGTCGACGGCAACCCGCTGCACCCGGACCTGGCCTGGCAGTGGCGCCTGGCCGAGGAGACCCGCGCGACGCTGATGGGCGCGAGCCCGGGATTCCTGATGGCGTGCCGGAAGGCGGGCCTCGACCCGGCCGCCGAGTACGACCTGTCCGCGCTGCGGCAGCTCGGCGCGGCAGGCAGCCCGCTGCCCGCCGAGGGCTTCCACTGGGTGCACGAGCGGTTTCCGGGCGTCCTGCTCAACGTCGGCAGCGGTGGCACCGACGTGTGCAGCGGCATCGTCCAGGGCAGCCCGCTGCAGCCGGTCCGGGCGGGCGAGATCTCCGGCCCCTGCCTCGGCGTCGACGCCCAGGCGTTCGACGAGCACGGTGCGCCGGTGGTCGGGGAACTGGGCGAGCTGGTGATCACCGCCCCGATGCCGTCCATGCCGGTGGGGTTCTGGGGCGACGACTCCGGTGAGCGCTACCGCGAGACGTACTTCTCGACCTATCCCGGGATCTGGCGGCACGGCGACTGGATCCGGTTCTCCCCCGAAGGAAGCTGCGTCATCGCCGGCCGCTCGGACGCGACCCTCAACCGGGGCGGGGTCCGGCTGGGCACCGCCGAGTTCTACGCCGTCGTCGAGGAACTGCCGGAGATCGAGGACTCCCTCGTCGTACACCTCGAAGACCCCGCGGGCGGCAACGGCGACCTCCGGCTGTTCGTGGCGCTGCGGTCCGGCACCGAACTCGACGACGCCCTGCGCGCCAGGATCGCGTCGACGTTGCGGACGGCGCTGTCGCCACGGCACGTGCCGGACGCGATCACCGCCGTGCCGTCGATCCCCCGCAACCGCACCGGGAAGAAACTGGAGCTGCCGGTGAAGAAACTGCTCCGCGGGGCGCGGCCGGACGACGTCGCCGCGCGCGACGTCCTGGCCGATCCGGCGTCGCTGGACCCGTTCGTCGCGCTCGCCGGAGGACCGGCATGACCGTCCGGATCACCTCCTCCCCCGGCGGCCGCGCGCCGAAGCCCGGCCCGGTCGCCACCGTCGCGGTCGTCGGGACCGGGGTGATCGGGGCCGGCTGGGCCGCGCACTTCCTGGGCCGCGGCTTCGACGTCGTCGCCACCGATCCGGCGCCCGGCGCCGAAGACCGGCTGCGCGCCGACGTCGCCGCGCACTGGCCCACCCTGATCCGGCTCGGTCTCGCCGAAGGCGCTTCACAGGACCGGCTGAGCTTCGCCACCGACGCCGGCACCGCCGTGTCGGAGGCGGATTTCGTGCAGGAGAACGGACCCGAGCGCGAAGACGTCAAGCACCGCCTGTTCGGCGTGCTCGACGAGGCCGCGCGGCCGGAGGTGATCCTGGCGAGCAGCTCGTCCGGGCTGCTGCCGAGCGTCATCGCGCAGGGCTGCCCGAAGCACCCCGAGCGGGTGGTCGTCGGGCACCCGTTCAACCCGCCGCACGTGATCCCGCTCGTGGAGGTCGTCCCGGGCCGGGAAACCGCGCCCGAGGTCGTCGACCGCGCCGTCGAGTTCTACACCGCGGCCGGCAAGCGGCCGATCCGGCTGACGCGCGAGGTGCCCGGCCACGTCGCGAACCGGCTGCAGGCCGCGCTGTGGCAGGAGGCGTACTCCCTGGTCCAGCGCGGCGTCGCGACGGTCGCCGACATCGACGCCGCCATCGCCCACGGGCCCGGCCTGCGCTGGGCCGTGCTCGGCCCGTTCGCCAACCAGCACCTCTCCGGCGGCGCGGGCGGGCTCGCGCACGTCCTGCGCCACCTCGGCCCGCCCACCGAAGAGTGGTGGCGCGACCTCGGCCGCGTCCACCTGACGCCGGAGCTGGCCGAGTCCCTGGTCGCCGGGGTCGACGCCGAGCTGGCCGGCACCGACCACGACCGGCTCGTCGCCGCCCGCGACGCCGTCCTCGACCGTCTGCTGGCCGCCAAGGCCGCGCAGCCCGACCTGCCCTGACCTGGAGCTACTCGTGGATCTTTCCTCCCTGACCGCCATCGACGTCCATACCCACGTCGAACAGGACGGCCACGGCTGCTTCGCCCTCGACCAGGAACTGCTGGACGCGTCGGAGAAGTACTTCCGCGCCGGCCAGGACCGCACGCCGACGGTGACCGCGATCGCCGAGCACTACCGGGCCCGGAAGATGGCCGCCGTCGTCTTCACGGTCGAGGCGCCGGCCGCGACCGGGCACCCGGCGCTGTCGAGCGAGGAGATCGCCGACGCCGCCGCCGAGCACGCCGACGTGCTCATCCCGTTCGGCTCGGTCGACCCGCACGCCGGCAAGGCGGCCGTGCTGCGCGCGCGGCGGCTGGTGAGCGAGCACGGGGTGCGCGGGTTCAAGTTCCACCCGAGCCTGCAGGCGTTCGAGCCGAACGACGTCCGGTACTACCCGCTCTACGAAGCGATCGCGGAGCTGGGCGTACCCGCCCTGTTCCACACCGGGCAGACCGGCATCGGCGCGGGCCTGCCGGGTGGGCACGGCATCAAGCTGCGCTACTCGAACCCGATGCTGCTCGACGACGTCGCCGCCGACTTCCCGGAGCTGACGATCATCCTGGCGCACCCGTCGGTGCCATGGCAGGACGAAGCGATCTCGGTGGCGACGCACAAGGCGAACGTCTACATCGACCTGTCGGGCTGGTCGCCGAAGTACTTCCCGCCGCAGCTGGTGCGCGCGGCCAACACGCTGCTGAAGCGGAAAGTCCTGTTCGGATCCGACTTCCCGGTGATCACCCCGGACCGCTGGCTCGCCGACTTCGCCGGACTGGATCTCAAGGACGAGGTGCGGCCGCTGATCCTCAAGGACAACGCCATCAAGGTACTCGGGCTGGTCTGAAGCGCCGGAGCACGTTTGTCCGCTACGTCCCCGGGCACCCGCAGCCTTCCAGGTCTCACGATGGGAGGCGGCGTCGTGGCGGAGGGTGACGTGCACACCTACTACGAAGACGGACTGTGGAAGAACCGCGTCGAAGGCGGCCGCCGGGCGTCCAACACCTCTCCCCGCCGCGTCGACGCCGTGCTGGCGGGGCGGCAGATCGCGCGGAAGCGCGGGGTCGGGCACTTCGTCCACACGCCGGAGGGCGAGGTCGAAACCGAACGCGATTTCCGCCCCCGCCGCCAGGTGCGCTGACCTTCGTCACGGCGGCTGTAACGGATCACCCGTTCGGACGATAGCCCGTTCGTGTCCGGGGACGCCCCGGCCTTCACGAACGGACTACCCATGCCTCGCCTCCGCCTGGCCGCGCTCCTCGCGGCCGGATCCCTCGCCATCGCCGGCTGCAACGCCGCTCCGGCCACCCCCGCCCCAGCCGCGGCCGGCACGCCGACGTCCGCGACGTCCACGGCCCCGGCGGCCCCGGCCCTCGACGCCACCAAGGTGGGCGCGGCCATCTCCGACGCCGCGAAGCAGGCTTCGGCCGTGCACGTCAAGGGCACGATGGCCCAGGACGGCAGCACGATCAACCTGGACCTGCAGCTCAACCCGGACAGCGCGAGCGGCACGGTGGTGAAGGACGGCCTCGAGATCCCGGTGCTGCGGATCGGCGACAAGTACTACTTCAAGTTCACCGAGTCGCTGGTGAAGCAGTCCGGCGCCCCCGCCGCGGCCGCCAAGCAGATCACCGGTAAGTGGGTGTCGTCGACGGCCAAGATCGGCGAGAGCATCGCCGGCGCGTTCAAGGTGTTCCTCGACTACAAGTCGTTCACCCAGGGCACGCTGGGCGAACTGGAGAAGTCGACGTTCAAGGGGGGCGAGCCGACAACCCTCGCGGGAGCGCCGGCCCTGAGCTTCACGAGCTCGGACGGAACGGCCACGGTGGCGGCGACCGAGCCGCACTACCTGCTGCGCATGTCGGACCCGAAGAACGGCGCGATGGAGTTCAGCGACTGGAACAAGCCGACGACGGTCTCCGACCCGCCGGCCGCGGAGATCTACTCCGGTCCGGGTGCCTGACCGCCTTTGATCGGGAAGGCCGTCGCCGGGGCAGCGAACGCCCTGGTGGCGGCCTTTCGGCGTTCGGAGGCCGGGGTTCCGCGGCGCCTCGACGGCGAGGCCGGGCGGCCGCACCGTCGTCCGGCACCCCGGCGTTCCCTAACGAGCCAGCAGGGCCCACACCGTCTTCCCCCCGGACCGCGACCGGCTGCTCCCCCACCGTCTCGCGACCTTCGTGATCATCCGCAGGCCCATGCCCACGTCGGCCAGGTCCAGCCCCTCCCGCAGCACCGCCGGCCGCCGGCTTTCGTCCGACACCTCCACCGACAGCGACCGCCGGCGCAGCTCCAGCCGCAGTCGCGGCGCGGAATCCGTGTGGCGCAGCGTGTTCTCGACCAGTTCCGTCGCGATCAGCTCCGCGTCCTCGGCCAGCTCCGGCACCATCCACTCCGCGCAGACCCCGCGGACGAACCCGCGGGCGCGCGCCGACGTGCGCGGCGAGCGGTCCAGCAACCGGCCCATCCGGCGCCGGGCCGGGCGGGTCAGTGCCGCCTCGGCCGCGTCCGCGTCCGGGTACACCGGCACCCCGCTCTCCGCGAGCACCGTCCGCTGTTCCGGGCGCCCGGTCACCAGGGCGAACGGGATGGCCGGCCAGTCGCCGACGCGCAGGGCGATCAGGGCGAACACCCTGATCAGCGCCCGGTCGCGCAGTTCGAGGCGCTCGATGTCGATCAGCACGCCGTCCTCGGAGTCCGCCGCGAATTCGAGCAACCGGTCGCGCAGCTGCGGGTACGTCGTCCGGTCCAGCACGCCGACGACCGAGGCCATGGCCAGGGCACCGAGCCGGGGCACCAGCCAGACCGAATTGTGCCGGGCGAGCACGGTGACCACCTCCTCCACGATCACCCGATCGGATAGCCCGTCCGGAATCCGTCAAACACGGCGATTCCCCCGGCGCCCGCTCCCGCGGTGTCTTGAATGAGTCATTCAGGGCTTCGGAGGTCCTGAATGACTCATTCAAGACGTTGGCTGAGCTGCGCTGCCGGGTGAGCGAGCCACCGCGACTTTGCCGGGGCCCTGCCGGGGAGGCCATGAGGGTGCCCTCATGGCTTTGCCGCAACCCGTACCCGCCCGGCCCGGCTCCCCGCGTAGGCCCGCTCCCGCAGGCGCACCAGCCAGTCCGGCGCGAACTCCAGCCCGGGCGGGCGGTTCAGCATCGGATCGAACGCCGGTGCGTCCCCGCCGGTTCCGGTCAGCGTGAGCAGGGCGCTGTCGCACCAGCGCCCGTCTTCGCGGCCGGTCCGGATCACGAATTCCCACTTCCCTGCCGCGCGGGCCGCGTCGAGTGACGCTTCGATCCGCGGTGCCGAGGCGGCCGCCCACGCCCCCAGCCAGACGAGCCGGTCGGCCCGGCGGTACGGCGCGAGACTGCTGTAGGCACCGCGCGTCCAGGCGGCCGCCGGGCGGGGCAGCATCCGCCCGAGGTGGCCGCTGCCCGCCGTCGTCAGCAGGATGTCCCACGGCCCGCCGTCGCGGCCCGCACCGGGGATCCGCACCGCCAGGCCGAGCGCGTCCGGCAGCCGCCCGGGCGTGCCGGCGCCCTTGGACAGCCGCGCGACGACGGGAACCGGCGCGGCTGGCCAGGGCAGGTCGTCCGCGATCGCCCGGAGTTCACCGCGCAGGACGACGCCGACGGGGTGGAAGGCCGGGGCGCGCCGCAGTGCCGCCAGCCCGCGGAAGCCCGCCGAGACGAAGCCGGTCATGTGTACGTCCTTCCGGGACGGGGTATTCGGAGCACCCCCTCCCGATACCCGCGCGGAACACGGGGAAACCGCACCGACCCGAGGAGCCTGCCATCGCCACCGCGGTCCTGTTCGACGTCGACGGCACGCTCGTCGACTCCAACTACCTCCACGTCCACGCCTGGCGCCGGGCGTTCCACGCGCTGGACCGGGACGTCGACTCCTGGCGCGTGCACCGCGCGATCGGCAAGGGGTCCGGCAAGCTGCTGAGCACCCTGCTGGGCGACGACGACGCCGGCCGCATCGGCGACCGGGCCAAGGACCTGCACAGCCGCTTCTACCTGGAGGCGGCCGACCTGCTGCGGCCGTTCGACCGCGCCACCGAGCTCGTCCGTGAGCTGGCCGGGCGCGGGGTGCGCGTGGTGCTGGCCACGTCGGCGGGTCCGGACGAGCTCGAGGCCCTGCGCAAGGTCCTCGATGTCGACGACGTGGTGGCCGGCATCGTCTCCGGTGCCGACGTCGAAGCGACCAAGCCCGACCCGGAGCCGGTGTTCGCCGCGCTCGACAAGGCCGGAGCCTCGCCGGAGGAGACGGTCTTCGTCGGCGACGCGGTCTGGGACGTCCACGCCGCCACCAAGGCCGGCGTGCGCACGGTCTCGGTGCTCTCCGGTGGCGTCGGCGCGGCGGAGCTGACCGAGGCCGGCGCCGTCGCGATCTACGACGACGCCGCGGCACTGCTGGCCGGGCTGGAGGAGAGCGTCCTGCTCAGCTGACCTTGCGGGCGACCAGCCGTTCCACCACCCCGAGCTTGAAGCGCTCCCGCTGCTCCACCGGCAGTCCGAGTGCCTCGACGAGCTTCCGCGGCCGCCGCCGGAAGTGCTCGCCGGCCAGGGGAACGCTCGCCAGCTCGACCAGCCACTGCAGACCCCGCACGATCCGCGACGACGACGCCACGTGGTCGACCAGGATCAGCCGCCCGCCCGGGCGCAGCACCCGCACCATCTCCCCGACCGCGGCCGCGGGATCGGGGATGGCGCAGAGCCCGAACGTGCACAGCACAGTGTCGAACGAGGCCTCGGCGAACGGCAGCCGGTGGGCGTCGCCCTCGCGCAGGGTCACCGGGCGGCCGAGCCCGCGGGCGCGGTCACGGGCGATGGCGAGCATCCCCTCGCTGAGGTCGAGACCGGTGAGCGTCACCTCCGCGGGGTAGTGCGGGAAGTTGAGCCCGGTCCCGGCGGCGACCTCCAGCACCTCGCCCGTGGCCCGGCCGCACGCCCACTCCCGCGAGTCGCCGAAGAGCCGGCGGTCCCAGACGCCCATCTCCGCGTCGTACTTCGGGGACTTGCGGTCCCAGTACCGACGCCACCGCTCCGCCTTCGTCATGCCCCCCAGCGAAGCACAAACCGGCCGTCAGCCGAACATGCCCGGCTCGTACGCGCCGCCCTTGTGGTGGACGATCACCGCGAGCCGGTTGGCCGAGTTCATCTGCGCGACCAGGGCGATCAGGGCGGCGATCCGGTCGTCGTCGTAGTGCTTGCGGACCCGGGCCCAGGTGTCGTCGGAAACGCCGGGGGCGGCGTCGGCGATCCGGGTGCCCTCCTCGGCCAGCGCGAGGGCCGCCTGCTCGGCTTCGGTGAACACGGTGGCCTCGCGCCAGGCCGCGACCAGGTTGATCCGCACGCCCGCCTCCCCGGCGGCCGCCAGTTCCTTGGTGTGGACGTCGACGCACCAGCCGCAGCCGTTGATCTGGCTGACGCGCAGCGACACCAGCTCCTGCGTGACCTTTTCCAGCGGTGACTGGATGATCGCCAGGCTCGCGGTGCCGAACCGCTTGGCGAACTTGGCGCCGATTTCGTTGTCGGTCAAGGTGAAACGGGGTTCCATGGCTTCGTCCTCGCTCGTGGTGTGCCTGCGAACGACCACGAGATGCCGGCGGCCCCGCGCCCCGTGACACCCTGGGCAGGTGACGACGATCACTGTCACACCGCGACGGCGGCCGGCATCCGGTGGGCAAACCCGCGAACGAAGGAGGAGCCACCCCATGGCCGACCCCGCCACCGAGGCTTTCGTCGCCTGCCGCAACCTGCTGTTCACCGTCGCCTACCAGCTGCTCGGCTCGGCCGCCGACGCCGAGGACGTCCTGCAGGAGACGTGGCTGCGGTGGGCCGGCGTCGATCTCGCCGTGGTGCGCGACCAGCGTGCGTACCTGGTCCGGATCACCACCCGCCAGGCCCTGATGCGGTTGCGGGCGCTCGGCAGGCGCAAGGAGTCCTACATCGGCCCGTGGCTGCCCGAGCCGCTGCTGACCACGCCCGACGTCGCCGAGGACGTCGAGCTGGCCGACAGCGTGTCGATGGCGATGCTGCTGGTGCTGGAGACACTCGGGCCGGCCGAGCGGGCGGTGTTCGTGCTGCGCGAGGTGTTCGACCTGGGCTACGACGAGATCGCCGAGGCCGTCGGCAAGAGCCCGGCCGCCGTGCGGCAGATCGCGCACCGGGCCCGCTCCCACGTCGCCGCCCGCCGGCCCCGCGGTGCCGTCTCGGCGGCGGCGACCCGGGACGCCCTCGAAGCGTTCCGGCGCGCCGGCGAAACGGGCGACCTGCAGGGCCTGCTCGACGTCCTGGCCCCGGACGTCGTGTTCCTCGGCGACGGCGGCGGGATCGTCCAGGCCACGCTGTCGCCCGTCACCGGGGCCGCGGACGTCGCCCGCCTGCTGGCCGCCGGCCTGGGCAACCTCGCCGTGGGCACGCTCGAGGCGGCCCAGGTCAACGGCTACCCGGCGCTGATCCTCCGCCGCGGCGGCGAAGCCGACACGGTCCTCGCGGCCCGCATCGACGACGGCCTCGTGACGGGGATCTACGCCGTGCGCAACCCGGAGAAGCTGTCCCGCCTCGACGAGGCGACGACGCTGTGCCGCTGACTCACTCGACGTGCGCCGCCGCGGCCACGATGACCTCGGCGACGACCTCGGGCTGGGACACCGCGACCGCGTGCGAGGCGTCGATCCGGCGGACCGTCGACGACGCGCGCTCGGCCATGAACTCCTGCGCCGCGGCCGGGATCGCGTTGTCCTGGTTCGCGACCAGCGTCCACGACGGCAGCTTCGACCACGCCGCGGTGCCCTCGAACGGCGCGGCCAGCGCCTGCTGCGTGACCGGCCGCTGGGTCACGGCCATGATCGCGGCGGTGGCCGCGGGGACGTCGGCGGCGAAGACCTCGGCGAAGTCCCCGGGCTTGATCGACAGCTCGGGCTCCCCGTCGTGCACCAGGACGTTCGTGGTCTCCGGGCCGAGCTTCGCACCCGGGTAGCGACCGGACAGCTCGAACACGCTCTCGCCCGCGTCGGGCTGGAACGCGGCGATGTAGACCAGGGCGCGGACGTTCGGCGTCTCGGTGGCGGCGCGGGTGAGCACGGCGCCACCGTAGGAGTGACCGGCCAGGACCACCGGGCCGGGCACGCTGTCGACGACGTCCTTCACGTAGGCCGCGTCGGACTCGATACCGCGCAGCGGGTTCGCCACCGCCAGGACCGGATAGCCCTGCTCCCGCAGCTTCGCGACGACCCCGGTCCAGCTGGACGAGTCGGCGAACGCGCCGTGGACCAGGACGATGGTGGGCTTGCTCATGGCTGGCTCCTTTAGGGAGAACGATCGGTCTTTCTGCTAGCTACTCTGGCCCCGCCGCACCGTGGTGGCAATGTGACGAAGCCAATCTGGCAGAACGATCGGTCTTTCTCTATGGTGTCGGGATGACGACCGTCGAGCCGCACCCGAAGGACCGGCTGCTCGCGACCGCCGCCCGGCTCTTCTACGCCGAAGGCATCCACGCCGTCGGGGTGGAGCGCCTGGTCTCCGAGGCGGCAGTGACCCGGGCGACCTTCTACCGCCACTACCCCACGAAGGACGACCTGGTCGCGGCCTACCTCGCCGAGACCAGCCGTCAGATCCGCGCGGCCGTCGACGCGGCGCGGGCGGGCAAGCCACCGCGCGAAGGGCTGGCCGAAACCATGGCGGTGGTCGGCGACGCGACGTGCGGGGACGACTTCCGCGGCTGCCAGTTCCTCAACGCCGCCGCCGAGTACCCCGATCCGGACAACCGGGTCCGCCGGGTCATCGACGACCACCGGCAGTGGTTCTTCGGTGTCTTGCGCGAACAGGCGGCGGACCTCGGTCACCCGGAACCGGACCACGCGGCGCGCGTGCTCGTCCTGCTGCGCGACGGCGCCCTGCACGGCGGCGAACTCGACGACGCCGGGAAGGTGCGCGCGACCCTGCGCCGGGCCGTCGACGACTTCCTGCCCGCGTGAGTACCGCACCGAACAGGCGTTCACGCCGTCTGTCACCTGCACAAATCCAGCTAACCTAGGCCGAACGGGTTACTGTGTCGATCGGCACTGATCCGGCCACAGCCACGGCCGAATGACTTCGTAGCAACGGTTACGTGCCGCGGAGGGGCGGCCTGCTTTTGGCCGAATCAGCACCTTGGGCGCAGAAGGTGACGGAGGTCGACATGGCGGCAGACGAGGGGGCGCACGTCCCGGCCTGGCTGGAGCCGATGCTCGCCAAGGCCGACGGCGGCCGGCTGCGCAGCGGCCCGGAGTGGGCCTACGAGTACAAACTGGACGGCTACCGGGCGGCCATGCGGATCGCCCCGGACGGCACGACCGTGCTCACCAGCCGCAACAACATCGACTTCACCGCGGAATTCGCCGACCTCGCCGGCGTGCTCACCCCCGCGCTGGACGGCCGCGCCGCCTACCTCGACGGCGAGGTCGTCGTCTACGGCGAAGACGGCCGCATCGACTTCGAGCGGATGCAGGAGCGCCGCGGCCGCTACGTCCGGCACCAGAGCGGGCCGAAGGGGCTGGAGTTCCAGGACGTCCCGGTCCGGTTCCTGGCGTTCGACCTGCTCCGGCTCGGAGACCGGAGCCTGCTGTCGACGCCGTACGACGAGCGCCGCAGCCTGCTCGACGAGCTGCCGATGCCCGATCCGTACCGCGTTTCGGTGGTCCGCGCGGTCACCTTCGACGAGCTCGCCGCCGACCGCCGCACGCCCGCCGACTTCCTCGCCCACGCCGCGTCCGCCGGGTACGAAGGGGTCGTCGCGAAACTGCGGTCATCGGCTTACTTCCCCGGGCAGCGGCCGGATTCGTGGCTCAAGCACCCGCTGGTCCGGACGCAGGAGGTGATCGTCTGCGGCTGGCGGCCCGGCCAGCACAGCTTCACCGGGACCCTCGGCGGGCTGCTGCTCGGCGCGCACGACCCCGCCACCGGCGACCTGGTCTACATCGGCGACGTCGGCACCGGGTTCAGCCAGGCCTCCCGCGCCGACCTGCGGGCGCAGCTGGAGGCCATGGAGCGGCGCACCCACCCCTTCGCCACCACGCCGCCGCGGGAGGACACCGCCCGCGCCCGCTGGGTCGAGCCGCGCCTGGTGGGCGAGATCGTCTACCGCCAGTTCACCCGCGGGGGCCGCGTCCGCCACACCGCCTGGCGAGGCCTGCGCCACGACAAGGACCCGGCCGAAGTCCTGGCGCCGCGCGCGGTCCCGCACGACCCCGCCGCGGTTGCCCCGCCCCCACCTTCTTCGCCGCCGGCCGCGCCGTCGCCTTCGCCCGAGCCGGCGGGGCAGCGGCTCACCGTCCAGGCCGGCAACCGGCGGCTCACCCTGTCCAATCTGGACAAGGTGCTGTACCCGGCGGACGGGTTCACCAAGGGCGAGGTGATCAACTACTACTCCCGCGTCGCGGCGGTGCTGCTGCCGCACATCGCCGGCCGCCCGGTCACGTTCATCCGCTACCCCAACGGCGTCGACGGCCAGAAGTGGTTCGAGAAGAACGTCCCGAAGGGCGCCCCGGACTGGCTGCGCACGGTGCGCCTGGCCGGCACGGGCGGCACCATCGACTACCCGTTGCTGGACGACCTCCCGGGCCTGGTGTGGGCCGCGAACATGGCGGCGCTCGAGCTGCACGTTCCGCAGTGGACGGTGGAGTCGGGCACCCGGCAGCCCCCGGACCGGCTGGTCTTCGACCTCGACCCGGGTCCGGGCACGACGATCGTCGACTGCTGCCGGGTGGCGGAGCGCCTCCACGACGTCCTGGCGGCCGACGGGCTCACCGCGTACGCGAAGACGTCGGGCTCCAAGGGAATGCAGCTCTACTGCGGGATCCGCACGGACGACCCGGCGGCTCCGTCGGCGTACGCGAAGCGGCTCGCCCAGCGCCTGGCGAAGGAGACACCGGAGTCGGTGACGGCGGTGATGGCGAAGGCCCAGCGCACCGGCCGGGTGTTCATCGACTGGAGCCAGAACAACCCGGCGAAGACCACGGTGGCCCCGTATTCCCTGCGCGGCCGCGACCACCCGACGGCGTCGACCCCGGTGACGTGGGACGAGGTCCGCGCCTGCCGCCACGTCACGCAGCTGACGTTCACCGGGGACGAGGTGCTGGACCGCATCGAAGAGCACGGGGACCTGCTCGCCGGGGTGGCCAAGGACAGCGCGCCACTGGGGTGACGGTCAGCTGCGCCGCAGGAGCCGGTTGACCCTGCCGAGCAGACCGTGCCCGACGACCTTTCGCTCCGGTGGCGGCGAAACGGCCTCGGGCGGCGACTCGGGTTCCGGCTCGCGCGCCTGCGGCTCGACGTCAGGGAACGGCTCGGTCTCCGGTTCCGGACGCACCTGCGGAACTTCGGCCGTGTCCGACGGTGGTTCGACAACCTCGGCCGGTCGAAGAGCGTGCCGCGGCTGAATTCGTGCCCCGAAGGAAGTCCGTCGCTGCGAGCCCGGAACCTCCGCCGGCTGCGACGGTCCCTGCCGACGAGCTCGGCCGGGTGCCGGTCCTGATGTACCACCGCATCGTCGCGCAGCCGAAGTCGGTCTACGAGCGCACGCCCGCCGACTTCACGGCGGAGCTCGAGCGGCTCGCGGCCGAGGACTACGTCCCGATCACGACGGCGGAACTGGTGTCCCGCCGGCTCGACCTCCCGGCCGGCGCGCACCCGGTGGTCCTGACGTTCGACGACGGCGACCCCACGGCGTTCCGCCTGACGCCCCAGGGCCGGCCGGAACCGGGAACGGCGATCCGGATCCTCCTCGACGTCGCCGCGGCACACCCGCGGTTCCGCCCGGTGGCGAGCTTGTACGTCAACGAGCACCCGTTCGGCGGCGACCCCGACGGGCGCGCGCTGCGCTGGCTGGCCGACCACGGCTTCGAGATCGGCAACCACACGCGCCGGCACACGAACCTGCGCAAGGCAACGGAAAGCGAAGCCACGGCGGCCATCGCCGAGGAGGACGCACTGATCCGCCAGGCGATCCCGGGCTACCAGCCGAAGACGCTTGCCCTGCCGTACGGAAGCCGGCCGCGCCGGGCGGGCCTGGCGATGCAGGGCCCGGGCTATTCCCACGGCGGCGCACTGCTGGTGGGGGCGGGCCCGGCACCGGCACCGTGTTCGGCCGGGTTCGAGCCCGCGTCGATCCCCCGCATCCGTTCGCAGTCGGCGGGTGCGGAGGCGGAGTACGGATCGGCCCACTGGCTCGACGAGCTGGGCGCGGCGTCCGGCCACCGCTACACGTCGGACGGCGACCCGTCGACGGTGTCGTACCCGCGGTCCGAGGGCGCGGTGGCGCCGGAGTGTGCGAGCGTGGTCCTTGCCTACTGAACAGCACCCGCGGGCCCGTGTGGATTGGCTGCCCCAGCCGCGACGCCGGCCGGCGGGGTCGCCTGGGGCAGCGGCGCCGAGGGTGCCGCACATCCCGGCGCCGGCGGCTCGAACGGCACCGGGGGCTCCCACCGCTCCGGCAGGTCCGGCCACACCGGCGGCACCAGCCGCACCGGCCGCACCAGCGGCTCCAGCGGCTCCAGCCGCCCCGGCGGCACCAGCAGCACCGACGGCCCGGCCCCACACCGCACCGGAGCCACGCACCTCGACCGAAGAACCGACTCCGGCCCAACCCGGACCAACCCACTCGTCCCGGCGACCCCGCACGATCTCCGTCGCCCCCGCGATCTCGGTCGGCCCACCGGCCCCCCGGGTTCCCCGCACCCCCACCGCCACCCCCGAGCCATCCGCCCCGCCCCCACCGGCCCCAGCCCGCGAACCCGCGCACGCCGACTGGTGGCCGCCGGCCGTGCTCGTGTTCGCCGTTGCGCTCGCCGTTGCCCTGCTCCTCATCCCGGAGGCCGCCCAGCCACGCCGCATCTCCGGTGTCGCGTCCGCCCCGCCCAGCACGAGAACCGCTGCCCCGAAGCCGGCCCCCGAACCCGCCCCCGAATCCGCCACCCTGCCCGAAGGAGTGCCGGTCACCGAAGCCGGCGACGGGACCTGGCGCGTCGTCCCCGGCCCGGGACACGACATCGGCACCGGCAAAGAACTCCTCTCCTACACCGTCGAAATCGAAAACGGTGTCGACGTCGCCTCCTTCGGGCACGACGTCGACACGATCCTCGCCGACCCGCGCGGCTGGACCGGGCTCGGCGCCGTCACCTTCCGCCGGCTCGACGGTCCCGCTGCCCGCCCCGACATCCGGATCAGCCTGACCAGCCCGGGTACCGCCCGGCGGCCGGACCTCTGCGGCTTCGGCATCCCCTTCGACTCCTCGTGCCGCCTCTCACGCGACCACCGGATCGTCGTCAACCTCGCCCGCTGGCTCCGCGGCGCGCACTCCTACGACGGCGACCTGCCCGGCTACCGCGCCTACGCCATCAACCACGAAATGGGCCACGCCCTCGGCCTCGGCCACGTCGGCTGCCCCGCCTCCGGTGCGCCGGCGCCGGTGATGATGCAGCAGACCTTCGGGCTCGCCAACACCTATCTCGCGAACCTCAACCGAGCCGAACCCGGTGCCGCCGCCGAAGTCCGTCCCGACGGTGCCGTCTGCCGCCCCAACCCCTGGGTCACGGCGGAGGGTCCCACTCCCACCCGGTGAGCGTGGTGCGCATCAGCCGGGCCGCGGCGGGCAGGCGGTCGCCCGCGGCCCAGAACAGGGTGATCGTGCGCCGGCAATCCGGGCTGTCCACCGGGATCCAGACGACCGGCACCTGCGCGGCGACGCGGCGGGCCATCGCCGGGTTGAGCCCGATGCCGAGCCCGGCGCTGATGAGTTCCTGGATGGCACCGGGTTCGTCGCCCTCGAAGACGATCTTCGGGCTCAGGTCCCGGGCGGCGAAGAGCCGGTCGAGCAGCCGCCGGTGCCAGTGGCCGGGCCGGGCCGTCACGAACGGCTCGCCGGCGAGGTCTTCGACGCCGACCGACGCGCGATCCGCCAGCCGGTGCCCGAGCGGCGTCGCCACCAGCACCGGCTCGTCGAGCAGCTGCACCCCGGCCAAGCCCTCCTCGGGAATCGGTTGCGACGCAACGCAAAGGTCGATCTCCCGGGCCCGCAAGGCCCGCGCCATCGCGTCGGCGGGCAGCTGGTGCAACTCGACCTCGACGTCCGGGTGAGCCCGCTTGAACGCGGCGAGGGGCCGGGTGAGGGTGAGGAAGGTTTCCGACGCCAGCCGCACGGTGCCGAAGCCCTCGCCCGTCGCGTCGGCGACCGCGCGGCGGCCCGCGTCGAGTTCGCCGAGGGCACGTTCGACATAGCCGCGGAAGAGGCGCCCGGCGTCGTTGAGCCGGAGCCGGCCGGCCCGGTCGAACAACGGCGTGCCGAGCTCGTTCTCCAGCCGCGCGATGGTGCGGCTCAGCGACGGCTGGGCGACGCGCAGCTCTTCGGCCGCGCGGCTGAGGTGCTCCAGCCGGGCCACCACGAGGAACTGCCGCAGTGTCCCCAGGTCCACGTCATGCCTCCCCCGTCATAACGGCATAGCGATATTGATCTTAGACACGATGTCCTCACGGTCATAGCTTCACGGTGTGGAAAGACTCAGCGTGGAAAGAACCGGGAAAACGAGCTGGGTGCTGTTGCGGGTCGTGGCGAGCGCGCACCTGGTGGCGATCGCCGGCCAGCCGGTGTTCGCCGGGGTGTACCTCAGCGGCGACTACGACGGCTTGCGCCTGCACGCGGCCGGGGCCGACGTCGTCACGTCCCTCGGCTACGTGCAGCTGATCGTCGCGATCGTGATCTGGGTCCGGCTGCGGCGGGCGTGGCCGTTCCTCGCCACGACGGCGGTGACGGCCGCGGAGACGGTCCAGTACTTCGCCGGGCTGGACGGGGCTTTGTGGCTGCACCTCCCCCTGGGCGTGCTGACCGTCGCGGGGCTCGTCGCGCTGGTCGTCGCGCTGTGGCGCCGCCCGCTGGAGGCCGTCGATGCGTGAGACGACCCGGCGCCAGGCGCTGCGCCTCGGCGGCGCCTTCGGCCTGCTGGCCGCCGCCGGGCTGTCCACGGCGGCCGCACTGTCGCGGCGTCCCGCGCTCACCGGCGCCGAACTCCGCAGCGCCGTGCCGCTGCCGCCGGCGTTCCAGGTGCCGCTGCCGCTGCCGCGGGTTCTGCAACCGGTGGGTCCCGGCCGCTACGAGATCACCCAGCGCGTCGCGGAAATCGAGATCCTGCCCGGGTTCCGGACGCCGATGTGGACCTACGGCGGCACGTTCCCGGGGCCGACGATCGAGTCGCGCCGCGGCGCACCGATCACCGTGACCCATCGCAACGAGCTGCCCGTGCCGACCGTGGTGCACCTGCACGGCGGACGGACACCGGCGGACTCCGACGGCTACCCGACCGATCTCGTGCTGCCCGCGGGCTGGACGGCGGACCACCACGCCATGCCCGACCCGCGGGCCGTGCGGACGCACCTCACCCGCAGCTACACCTTCCCACTCGACCAGCGGCCGACGCTGCTGTGGTACCACGACCACCGGATGGACTTCACGGCTCCGGCGCTCTGGCGTGGCCTCGCCGGCCTGCACATCGTGCGCGACGACGCCGAAGAAGCACTCGGCCTTCCCTCGGGGGCGAGGGAACTGCCCCTGCTGATCACCGACCGCGCGTTCGCCGCGGACGGCAGCCTCGACTACCCGTCGGTGGACGGCACGCTGCGGGACCGGCAGGGGGTGCGGGAGAGCTTCCTCGGCGGGGTGCTCGGCGACGTCATCCTGGTCAACGGCGCGCCGTGGCCGGTGCACGAGGTCGACGCGGCCCGATACCGGCTGCGGCTGCTCAACGCGTCGAACGCACGGCACTACGAACTCGAGGCGGTCGCCGACGACGGGCGGCGGCTCCCGCTCATCCAGGTCGGCGCCGACCAGGGGCTGCTCGCCGCACCGGTGACCCACACCGCGCTGCCGGTCGGGCCGGCCGAGCGCCACGACGTCGTCGTCGACTTCGCGGACGTCCCGATCGGCGGCCGCGTCCGGATCCTCAACCGGCTCGGGACCGGGCGCACCGCCGAAGTGCTGGCCTTCCGGGTCGCGCGCCGCGCCCGGGACGACAGCCGCGTTCCCGCGGTGCTTTCGACTGATCTGCCGTCGTGGGACCGGCCGGTCCGGATCCGCGACTTCTCGTTCCGCACCGGGCAACTGGACCACGGGCGCGGCTGGCTGATCGACGGACGGCCGTTCGACCCGGCCCGCACGGACGTCACCGTGCCCCTCGGCGACGTCGAGGTGTGGCGGCTCGTCGCCGACGTCCACCACCCGGTTCACCTGCACCTGGCCGGGTTCCGCGTGCTCTCCCGCGGCGGGCGGCCGCCACTGCCGCACGACGCCGGGCTGAAGGACACCGTTTCGCTGCGTCCGGGCGAAGCGGCGGAGATCATCACCCGCTTCGACGGTTACCGCGGCCGGTTCCTCTTCCACTGCCACAATGCCGAACACGAGGACATGGGCATGATGGCGAACCTCGAAATCACCTGACACGGGCTGTCGCACTTCGTCACCCGGTCGTGGTGGTACCGATCTCGAACGAGGGTCGGCGGCCCGGCCCCGGCCACCTGCGGCGCGGGCCCCACTGGGCCGGACGGGCACCGACCGCGGAACCGGGGTGAAGCGCCTTGTCCCTGTGAAACTCCCGCCACTAGCGTCTTGACCAAGGGAAACGATTCCCTTTGCCGGCAAGGAAACAACCGAGGAGTTCAATCGATGACCGCTCTCGAGAAGCCCGTGACCCGGACCGCGTACCAGCAGTCGGTCGCCGACTACTGGAACGCGGAGAAGGATCCGGTGAACCTCCGGCTGGGCGACGTCGACGGTCTCTACCACCACCACTACGGCCTCGGTGACTACGACCCGGCCGTGCTCGAAACCCCGGCCGCCACGCGCGACGAGGCGATCATCGCGGAGATGCACCGGCTCGAGACCGCGCAGGCGGACGTCCTGCTCGACCACCTGGGTCCGATCGCGCCGGAGGACCGGCTGCTCGACGCCGGCTGCGGCCGCGGCGGCACGAGCGTGATGGCCCACCTGCGGTTCGGCTGCCAGGTCGACGGCATCTCCATTTCGGAGCAGCAGGTCGGGTTCGCCAACGCGCACGTGCGGCAGCGCGGGATCGACGGCTCGGTGCGCTACCACCTGCGCAACATGCTCGGCACCGGGTTCGAATCCGGGGTGTTCCAGGGCATCTGGAACAACGAGAGCACGATGTACGTGGACCTGAACGACCTGTTCGCCGAACACGCGCGGCAGCTCAAGCCCGGCGGCCGGTACGTGACGATCACCGGGTGCTACAACGACGTCACGGGCGGCCGGTCGCGCGCGGTGAGCCAGATCGACCAGCACTACATCTGCAACATCCACGCCCGCGGCGACTACTTCAAGGCCCTGTCCG
Organism: Amycolatopsis sp. lyj-109; assembly: GCF_046548995.1. Taxonomy (NCBI): domain Bacteria; kingdom Bacillati; phylum Actinomycetota; class Actinomycetes; order Pseudonocardiales; family Pseudonocardiaceae; genus Amycolatopsis; species Amycolatopsis sp. lyj-109. Next base: position 1,419 of record NZ_JAJPWR010000039.1, on the reverse strand, counting down.
CCAACGGGTTCGTGCCGATCAACGTCGTCGACCTGACCGCGGCGACGATCCCCTACTGGGAGCTGCGGGAGAAGTCGTCGGTCGCCACCGGCGTCGAAAAGCCGTTCCTGACCGCCTACCGCGAGGGCAGTTTCCACTACCTGCTGATCGCCGCCGACCGCGTCTGAGGCGGGCGGGGTGACCGGGGAGAGCACCACTTGTCCACAATGGACCGTCGGCGGGCTGCCGGCGGCGCCGTTCGGCCTCGGGACGTCGGCCGCGCGGATCGCGACCCAGTTCGCACCGGCGCCCGGGCAGGACCCGGCGTACGCGTACCTGCCGTGGGGTGACGGCAGCGCGTCGCCGCTGTACTGCCCGGTCACGGGCCGGGTCGACGACGGCCTGGCCGCGGAGGTCGACCGGCGCCTGGTCGCCTGGGCGGCGGACTGCGGGTTCACCGGCAAGGGCCTCGAGCAGATCGCCGGGGCCGGGTTCGGCCGGCTGGCGATGCTCGCCCACGCCGACTGCGACGACCCGGACCGGCTGCTCGTCGCGGCGCAGCTCAACGCGGTCTGGTGGGCGGCCGACGACTACTACGCCGACGACAGCACGCTCGGCGCGGCGCCCACCGAGCTCCCGCCGCGGCTGGCGCTGGTCATGGCGGCCATGGACCCGGTCGCCCCGGCCGGGGCGTTCACGGCCCCGCTGGACGAGGCGTTGCGCAGCGACCCGATCCTCGTCGGGCTGCACTCGGCGATCGGCCACCTGGGCCGGCACGGTTCCCCGGTGCTCGTGCAGCGGGTCTGCTACGCGACGTTCTCGATGTTCGTCAGCTGGGACGCCTACGCGGCGTGGCGCCACACCGGGCGCTACCCACCCGCGTGGGAGTACCTGGCGGCCCGCCAGCACGACAGCTTCTACACGTCGATGACCCTCGTCGACGCCGTCGGCGGCTACGAGCTGGCCGCCCCGTTCTACTACGACCCCCGGGTGCGCGAGGCGATGATGCGGGCCGGAACGGCGTCAGTGCTGGTCAACGACCTGCACTCGGTGGCCAAGGACGCCGCCGACGAAAAGCCGGTCTGCAACATGGTGCTGCAGATCGCCGCCGACCGGGGCTGCCCGGTCGAGGAGGCGGTGGCGGCCACCGTCGAGCTGCACAACAAGATCGTCCACGAGTTCGAGGACGGCCACCGGGAGCTGCTGGCCGTGCCGTCGCCCGAGCTGCAGCGCTTCCTCGTGGGTGTCCGTTCCTGGATGGGCGGCGGCTTCTCCTGGCACGCCACCAATCCCCGCTACCAGTGATCGAGGTTTCGTTGTGACTGTCACCGACCCGGTGGAATCCGAGCAGGCACCGTCAAGCCTGGGACGAGCGGCGGCCCGCACCCTGGCCACCACCACCAAATCCGTCCCCCAGATGCAAGGCATCTCCTCCCGCTG
>NZ_JAJPWR010000038.1:0-73609 GCF_046548995.1 Amycolatopsis sp. lyj-109 | reverse complement strand
AGACCGAGGCCCCGCTGGAGTGCCGGTGGTTCGTGTGTCCTCTGCCGCGGGTTGTCGTGAGTGGTAATTCGGGTTAGAACCCGAATTACCACTCACGACAGGCCGCGGCAGACCAATCCACCGGGGCGGGGAGAGCGAATCCCGGGCATGCCGCACACGACCGCGCACCTCCTCGCCTCGTTCGCCGCGAAACTCCTCGGCGGCCCGCTCCCCGTGGGCCTGCGGACCTGGGACGGCACCCGCGCCGGTCCGGAAAACGCACCCACCGTCGTGCTCCGCCACCGCCGCGCTCTGCGCCGCCTGCTCTACGCGCCCGGCGAGCTGGGGCTCGCCCGCGCGTACGTCACCGGCGACCTCGACGTCGAAGGCGACCTGGCGGACGGCTTCCGCCGGATCTGGGCCCTCACCCGCACGGGGGAGCTCTCCCAGGCCAAGCTGGGGCCGCGGGACTGGGCGGAGGCCGTCCGGCTGGCCGCCCGGCTCGGCGTCGCCGGGCTGCCGCCGAAGCCGCCCGCCGAAGAGGCCCGGCTGTCCGGGAAGCTGCACAGCCTGCTGCGCGACCGCTCCGCCATCGCCCACCACTACGACCTGTCCAACGCCTTCTACCAGCTGCTGATGGACGAGTCGATGGCGTACTCGTGCGCGTACTTCACCTCCGGGTCGCAGAGCCTCGAACAGGCGCAGCACGACAAGCTGGAGTTGATCTGCCGCAAGCTGGGGTTGCGGCCGGGCATGCGGCTGCTGGACGTCGGCTGCGGCTGGGGTTCGCTGCTCGTCCACGCGGCCAAGCACCACGGCGTCGAGGCCGTCGGCATCACGCTCTCGGCCGAGCAGCTGCAGCACGTCCGCGGCCGGCTCGCGCAGCACGACCTGGCGGACCGCGTCGAGGTGCGCCGCCAGGACTACCGGGAGCTGCCGGACGCGCCGTTCGACGCGGTCGCGTCGATCGAGATGGGCGAGCACGTCGGCGAGGTCAACTACCCGGCGTACGCGGCGACGCTGCACCGCATGGTCAAGCCGGGCGGGCGGGTGCTGCTCCAGCAGATGTCGCGCGGCGCCGTCGCGCCCGGCGGCGGCGCGTTCATCGAGCGGTACATCGCGCCGGACATGACGATGCGCCCGGTCGGCCGGACCATCGACCACCTGGAGACCGCCGGGCTCGAGGTGCGGGACGTCCACGCGCTGCGCGAGCACTACGTCTGGACGGTCCGGGCCTGGGCCGCCACCCTGGAGGAGAACTGGGCCGACGTCGTCGCGCTCATCGGCGAGACGGGCGCGCGGGTCTGGCGGCTGTACCTGGTGGGCGGGGCGCTGGCGTTCGAGGAGAACCGGATGGGTGTGGACCAGATCCTGGCCGTGCGGCCCGACCAGTACGGTCGGAGCGGCCTGCCCGCGACGCGGGAGTGGTGACGATGCCGCAGCTGCTCGTCACGGCCGTCGTCACGCTGGTGGCGGTGGCCGTGACCTTCGGGATCGCGCGGGCGCGCAAGAGGTACGACACGATCGACACGTTCTGGGGGCTCGGCTTCGCGCTCGTCGCGGTCGCCGCCTTCCCGTTCGGCGACGGCCCGCTGTCACTGCGGCTGGTGGTGGTCCTCCTGACGGTCGTCTGGGGTGTGCGGCTCTCGGTGCACCTGCACCTGCGCAACCACAAGCTGCCGGAGGACCCGCGGTACGCGCGGATGGGGCACGGACCGGCGAAGATGTTCGTGCGCGTGTACCTGCTGCAGGCCGTGGTGCTGTACTTCGTGTCGCTGCCGGTGCAGTTCGCGGTGGACGGCACCGGGATCGGCGTGCTCGGCTGGCTCGGTGTCGTGGTCTGGCTCGTCGGTTTCGCGTTCGAGACGATCGGCGACGAGCAGCTGCGCCGGTTCAAGGCCGACCCGGCGTCGAAGGGCAAGGTGCTGGACACCGGGTTGTGGCGCTACACGCGGCACCCGAACTACTTCGGCGACGCGTGCGTGTGGTGGGGCCTCTACCTGCTGGCCTGTTCGACGTGGCCGGGCGCGGCGACCATCCTCTCCCCCGTGGCGATGACGTTCACCCTGGCCCGCGGGACGGGGAAACCGTTGCTGGAGAAGGGAATGGCGCGCACCCGCCCGGCGTACGCGCACTACGTCGAGCGGACCAGCGGCTTCTTCCCGCTGCCGCCGCGGCGCGTCACTCCCCGGTGAGGCCGTCGGTCAGTTCGCGCAGCAGATCGAGGTGCCCGACGTGGCGCGCGGTCTCCTCGATCATGTGCGCGACGACCCAGCGGACGTTGAAGGTCTCGGCCTTGTGCGTCACTTCGTCGTCGAAGCCGCGGGCGGCGACGATCTCGCGGCTGCGGGCGCACTGCTTCCCGTAGTCCGCGAGAAGCTGCTCCACCGAAGTCCCGGGCGGGACCCGGAACTCCGCGTCCGGGTCTTCCTTCAGACGCTCCTCCCAGGTGTCTTCTTCGCCGTCGACGACCACGGCGAACCAGAACCACTCGTTGAGCGTGAGGTGCGCGATCAGCCCGGCGACGGTCGTCAGCTCGCTGGGCAGGTGCACTCGGCGGCCCTGCTCGTCGGTGAGCCCGCCGGCCTTCCACGCGACGGTCGCGCGGTGGTAGTCGAGCAGGCTGGTGAGGATTTCGCGCTCGCCACCGGTGAGCGGGACTTCGGGGCGCGGGGGTCGTTCGGTCATGATCGGGACTCTGCCAGAGGGGTCCGACAGTTTCGAATACCTTGTGCACGATGTAATCGTGGGCTAGGTTTGCGGGCGTGCCGGACGAGTTCCTCCTTGACGAGCAAGCCTGCTTCGCCCTCTACGCGGCGTCGCGAGCCGTGACGGACGCGTACCGTCCGCTGCTCGGCGAGCTTGACCTCACCTACCCGCAGTACCTGGTGCTGCTGGTGCTGTGGGAGTCCGACGCCCGGCCGGTCAAGGAGATCGGCGAGGCGCTGCACCTGGACTACGGCACGCTATCCCCGCTGCTGAAGCGGCTCGAGGCCAACGGGCTGGTGACGCGGACCCGGCGGCCCGCGGACGAACGCACGGTGGTGATCGGCCTGACCGAGCAGGGCCGGGCGGTGCGCACGCGCGCCGCCGGCGTCCCCTCGGCGATCGGCTGCGCACTGGGCCTCGAGGACGAGGAGCGGCGGGAACTGATCACCACCCTGCGGCGGCTGACGGCGTCGGCCACCGCGTATGCACATGAGCACTGAACCATCCGGACACTGACTCATCCGAACACCGAGGAGGCTTTATGCCCAGCCGTGACGCCACCACCCACTGGGTCGGCGGACTGAACAGCGGGAAGGGCGAGGTCACGCTGGACTCGTCCAACGCCGGCACGTTCGCGGTCTCGTTCCCGACCCGGGCGGGCAGCCCGGACGGCCAGACGAGCCCCGAGGAGCTCATCGCGGCGGCGCACTCGTCGTGCCTGGCGATGAACCTCTCGGGCGTGCTGGAGTCCCAGAAGCTCACGGCGGACTCGATCGACGTGAGCGCGGAGGTGACGCTCGGCCCGGCGACCGGCGGCGGTTTCGAGATCAGCGGCATCGCGATCACCCTGCGGGCGTCGATCCCGGGTGTAACGGCGGAGCAGTTCGCGGAGTACGCGGAGACGGCGGAGAAGACCTGCCCGGTGTCGAAGGCCCTCGCGGGCACGACGATCACCATGGACGCGGCGCTCGCCTGAGTTCCCTGGTTCGACCGTCGCGAACGACTCATTCGGGACCTCGGAGGTCCCGAATGAGTCATTCGCGGCACCGGCACCGGCGATGACGCGACGGCCCTGGTGTGCGGGGGACGAAACCCCTGCCTCAGGCGACCGTGCGCGACGCGGTGATCGCGGCGCGCCGGGCGAGCCGGTGGGTCCGGCGGATTCCCGCCTCGGCGTGGCGTCGGCGGTCCTCGTCGGTCTCCGGCACGACCGGCGGCACCGGCCGCGGGCGGCCGTGGTCGTCGATCGCGACCAGCACCAGGTAGGCCGAGGCCACGTGGACCGGGGGCACCGAACGGTCCCAGCGGTCGGCGGTGGCGCGCACGCCGATCTCCATCGACGTCGCGCCGGCCCAGTTGACCTGGGCGTGCAGGTGCAGCACGTCCCCGACGCGGACCGGTACCCGGAACACCATCTCGTCCACCGACGCGGTCACCGACGCGCCTTCGGAGTGCCGGGCCGAGACGACCCCGGCCAGCGAGTCGACGAGCTTCATCAGGACGCCGCCGTGCACGGTGCCCATGAGGTTGGTGTCGTGGTCGTCCATGATCTGCGACAGCGTCAGCCGGGACGCCGACGTCGGCTTGCCCCTCACGCGAGCCCCGCCCGGACCTCGCGCACGGCCGCGACCAGGTTCTCGAGCGCCGGTTCGACTTCGCGGTAGCCGCGGGTCTTCAGGCCGCAGTCCGGGTTGACCCACACCCGGCCGGCGGGCACCGCGCCGAGGGCGGTGCGCACCAGCGCGGCGATCTCCCCGGCGTCCGGGACGCGCGGGGAGTGGATGTCGTACACGCCCGGACCCACCCCGCGGCCGAACCCCGCCAGGCCGGTGAGCACTTCCATCTTCGAGCGGGCCGCTTCGATGCTGGTGACGTCGGCGTCCAGGGCGTCGATCGCGGACAGCACCTCGCCGAACTCCGAGTAGCACAGGTGGGTGTGGATCTGGGTGGCGTCGGCGACGCCAGAGGTGGCCAGGCGGAACGCCGACACCGCCCAGCGCAGGTAGCCGTCGTGGCCGGATCGGCGCAGCGGCAGCAGCTCGCGCAGGGCCGGCTCGTCGACCTGGATGATCCGGATGCCCGTCGCTTCGAGGTCGCTCACCTCGTCGCGGACGGCGAGCGCCACCTGCCGCGCGGTGTCGGCAAGGGGCTGGTCGTCACGGACGAACGACCACGCGAGGATCGTCACCGGCCCGGTCAGCATGCCCTTGACCGGCTTGGCCGTCAGGCTCTGCGCGTGGCGGGTCCAGGGCACCGTCATCGGGGCCGGGCGTGAGACGTCGCCGTAGAGGATCGGCGGGCGGACGCAGCGCGAGCCGTAGGACTGCACCCAGCCCTGCGTGGTCACGGCGAACCCGGCCAGCTGCTCGGCGAAGTACTGCACCATGTCGTTGCGCTCCGGTTCGCCGTGCACCAGGACGTCGAGCCCGAGGTCCTCCTGCAGCCGCACCACGCGCTCGATCTCGGCGCGCATCGCCGCCTCGTACCCGGCGTCGTCGAGCCTGCCCGCCCGGTGCGCGGCGCGGGCTTTGCGGACGTCGGCGGTCTGCGGGAACGACCCGATCGTCGTGGTCGGCAGGAGCGGGAGCCCGAGCGCGGCCTGCTGTGCTTTCGCGCGCTCGACGTACGGCGGGCGGGCCGTGACGTCCGCCGTTTCGAGGCGGGCGCGGACCTGCTCGTCGACCAGCTCGGCCGCCGCCGCGCGGTCCGCGACCGCCTGTCGCGCCGGGGAAAGGTCGACGTCTTCGCCGCGCAGGGCCCGGCCGAGCAGGACGACCTCGTCGACCTTCTGCCGGGCGAAGGCGAGCCAGCCCCGGAGCCGCGGGTGCAGCCCGTGCTCGCGCTCGACGTCGTAAGGCACGTGCAGCAGCGAGCACGACGTCGCCACGCTGACCGACTTCGCCACGCCGAGCAGGGTGGCGGCCCGGCCGAGCGCGCGGTCCGGGTCGGTGCGCCAGACGTTGCGGCCGTCGACGACCCCGGCCAGGACTTCCTTGTCCCGCAACGCCGGTTCGGTGGCCACGGCGTCCACGAAGGACTCGTCACCGGCCAGGTCGACGGCGAGCGCCTCGATCGGCGCGCGAGCCAGCACTCCGAGCGCGCGCCCGAGGTGGCCGAAGGAGCCGGTGACCAGGAGCTTCGGCCGGCCGGTCTCCTTGCCGAGCCAGTGGTAGGCGCGGATCAGGGCGTTCAGCTCGGCTTCGGTGCGGTCCGCGGCGAACGCGGGCTCGTCGAGCTGCACCCAGTCCGCGCCCGCGGCGTGCAGCCGGTGCAGCAGGTCGACATACCGCGGCAGCAGGGTGTCGAGCAGGTCGAGCGGGCGGAAGCCCGCGGTCGTGGACTTGGCCAGCAGCAGGAAGGTCACCGGCCCGACCAGCACCGGCCGGGTCTCGATGCCCAGCGCCTTCGCCTCGCGGTACTCGTCGAGCGGCTTGGTCCCGGCCAGGGTGAACGTCGTGTCCGGGCCGAGTTCCGGGACGAGGTAGTGGTAGTTCGTGTCGAACCACTTCGTCATCTCCAGCGCGGGAGCGTCCTGGCCGCCGCGCGCGGCGGCGAAGCAGGTGTCCAGCGGCGACAACCCGAGACCGGTGAACCGGGCAGGCAGCGCGCCGAACAGCTCCGCGGTGTCGAGCACGTGGTCGTAGTGCGAGAACGTGCCGGCCGGGATCGAGTCCAGCCCGGCCGCCGCCAGGTCGCGCCAGGTTCGTTCCCGCAGCTCACGGCCGGTTTCCAGCAGGGCGACCTGATCGATTTCGTGCGCCCAGTAGCGTTCCAGGGCGCGTTTGAGTTCCCGGTCCGGGCCGATCCGGGGGTAGCCCAGCACCGTAGTGCCGACAGTGCCGACAGTGCCGATTTCGGTCACAGCTCTCTCCTCGCGAGCTCGTTCCACCGAGTCCGAGCACGCGCAAGAGCCGCGTTCGGTCGTGCCCATCCCGCGAGGCCCGGACTCGCGCACGCCGTCGGCGCGCGCACCACGGGCAGGTCTTCGGACTCGTGGGCGCCGAGCTCAGGTCTACCGGCCGTCGCTTCCCGGGGGTGTGCTCCCAGTGCTGGACCACTCGCGTGGTGACGGCTTTCGTTCCCACATACCGCTGCGGGGCAGTCCCGGATTCGCACCGGGTTCCCTGTTGCCTCGCCCGCGCGCGTCTCCGCGCCCGGGCGAACCAGTGGCACGACGAGCCTAGCGGTTCTTGATCACGATGTCTGGATAACCGACGCCGTAAACCGATCGGTTTCACAACTGCGCGGGCCGGGCTAGCCTCGGGACATGACCACCGACGCGAAACCCACCTCCCGGGAGCGGCTGCTGGATGCCGCGGCCACGCTCACCTACCGGGACGGGGTCGGCATCGGCGTCGAGGCGTTGTGCAAGGCCGCCGGCGTGTCGAAGCGGTCCCTCTACCAGCTGTTCGAAAGCAAGGACGAACTCCTCGCGGCGAGCCTGAAGGAAGGCGCGGCCGCCTTCGTGGCCGGCCTGCTGCCCCCGGCGGACGACGGCCGCGGGCCCCGCGAGCGGATCATGCACGTCTTCGCCCAGCTGGAAGCCCAGGCCCGCACCCCCGGCTTCCACGGCTGCCGGTACCTGGCCGCGCAGATCGAGCTGAAGGACCCGCGCCACCCCGCCGGCCGGGTGGCGCGGCGGATCAAGCGGAACCTGCTGGGGTTCTTCCGCCGGGAGGGCGAACAGGGCGGCGCCGCCGATCCGGAGCTGCTGGCCCGGCAACTCCTCGTCGTCTTCGACGGCGCCAGCGCCCGGGCCGGGATCGGCGTCGACGACCTGAAGGGGCTCCTCGTCCCGACCGTGACCACCCTGCTCGACGCGGCGGGCCTGCGCTGACGCGCCGCAACACCGCGTCTTGCGACGGGAAACCGATCGGTTTACAGTCGCCGGAAACCGATCGGTTTCCGATCGCGGCCCGAGAGGAAGCCGGCGCGATGCCCGAAGAGCCACGCCCCACGATCCACGTCCCCGGCACCACCAGCCACACCATCGCCTCGCCGGAAGGGACGCTGCGCTACCTCAAAGCGGGCACCGGCGCTCCCCTGGTCCTGCTGCACACCGTGCGCACGCAGGCCGAGCACTTCCGCGCCCTGATTCCCTTGGTCGCGGACCGGTTCACCGTGTACGCCCTCGACCTCCCGGGGATGGGCCACTCCGAGATCGTGCCCGGCGCCTCGTACGAAGAACCGGCGATGCGCGCGGGCGTGGAGCGGCTTCTCGCCGGCCTCGACCTCGACGACGTGACGCTGCTGGGCGAGTCCATGGGCGCGGTCCTCGCCCTGACCACCGCGGCCGACCTGCCCGACCGGGTCCGGCGCGTCATCGCGGTGAACGCCTACGACTTCCGCGGCGGCATCGCCCGGTCCGGTCTCCTCGCTCGGGCCGTGGTCACCGGCGTCCTCGCGCCGGGCGTGGGCCCGGTGATCGCCGGGGTGGAGCCCAGGGCCGCGCTCCGCCGGATCCTGCAGGGCGGCCTCGGCGACAAATCCGCGCTGCACGAGGACTACCTGGACGAACTCCTCCAGGTGGGCCGCCGCCCCGGCTACCCCGCCGTGGCCCGCGGGGTCTACCGGAACCTGCCCGGCCTCATCGCGGCCCGCTCGCGCTACCCCGAAGTCAAGGCGCCCATCCACCTCGTCTACGGCGAGAAAGACTGGTCGCGGCCGGCGGACCGCGCGGCCAACAAGGACCTGCTGTCCGACGCCGCCTTCACCCAGGTGCCGGGAGCGGGCCACTTCATCGCCTTGGAACGGCCCGACGCATTAGCCGGTTTGGTGACCGCAGTGGCGAAATGATCGAATCGGTTCGATCATCACCTACCCCGGTGAATGCGCTTGGACCAGCCAAGATCTGCTTGCGTATCCCCGATGAGTACTCTACGTTCAATTATCGTCGATGCGGTTCGACGAACAGTGACGGGTCACCGTCTTCTGGGGGGCAGTCGAGAACGCCATGCGCAAGCGCGGTCACCACCGGCACGCCGGGGCACGGCTCGCGGCCGGCCGCCGGACGAACGTCCTGGCTTTGGTCGTCCCGCTGCGCGCCGGCGCCCACGACGTCGTCGTGCGGGAGTTCGTGGCCGCCGCGATCTCCGCGGCCGGCGCCCGGGAGCACGCCCTGCTCCTGCTCACCGCCGAAGAAGGCCCCGCCGCGCTGCGCCGCGCGGTGTCCTCGTCCGTCGCCGACGGGGTCGTGGTGATGGACGCCGAAGCGGCGGACGCGCGCGTGCCGGTGCTGCTCGGGCTGGACCGGCCGGCCGTGCTGATCGGCGTGCCGGACCGGCCGCGCGGGCTCGGCTGCCTCGACCTCGATTTCGCCGCGGCGGGTGCGCTCTGCCTCGGCCACCTCGCCGGCCTCGGGCACGAGCACGTCGCCCTGATCGGCTCGACGCCCGCGACCTACCGGCGCGGCAGCAGCTCCGCGACCCGGCTCGCGCAGGGCTTCACGGCGGAGGCGACCCGCCGGGGCCTCCGCTCGACGACGCTGGCCTGGGGAAGCACCCATTGGCGGACGCTCCGCGGCCTGGACGCGCTCTTCTCTCGGCATCCGGACGTCACCGGGCTCGTCGTGCACAACGAAACGGCGCTGCCCGCGGTGCTGGCGGGCCTGCAGCACCGCGGGCTGCGGGTACCCGAAGACGTCTCGCTCGTCGCGGTCTGCCCGGAAAGCCTGACCGCGCACAGCCTGCTCGAGCTGACCTGCGTGGCGATCCCGGCGCGGGAGATCGGCGTGCTGGCCGTCGAGACGGTCATCGGGCAGCTCGACGACGGCACCGCGCCCGGCATCCGGCTCCTCGCCCCGAAGCTGGTCGCCGGCGCCAGCACCGCGCCGCCGCGCCTGCCGCGTCGGGGAGAATAGTCACCCCGCATTCAGCCACTGTCGGTATTCCGGTGATCAATTGTCGGCGGTTGGTTCACGGAAATGACGTATTGCCCGGGTCACCCGGGCCGGTGTTAACGTGACCGCGGCTATTTTTGCCGCGCACTTCCGCCGAGGCGGAATCCGGGGGAAACGAGCTCCAGGCGGAGGGTCCTGACATGCATCGAAGACAACTGGCGGTGGCGGCCGCGGTCGTGGCGGGGGTGGCGCTGCCCGTTCCGGCAGCGGCGGAACCGCCCGCCTCGCCGATCACCCCCGGCGATTCCGGACAATCCGTCACGCTCATCACCGGCGACCGGGTGCGGGTGCTCCCGAATTCCCGCGGGGAAAGCACGGTCACGGTCGAACCGGGCCCGGGTCGCGACCGGATCGGTTTCTTCCGCGAAACGCACACCGGCCCGAACTCCGGCGACATCACCGTCGTGCCGTCGGACGCGCTGGCGCTGGTGGCGGCCGGCAAACTCGATTCCCGCCTGTTCGACGTTTCCGGGCTGCTGCGGCAGCACCTCGCCGATTCCGCCGCGGGGCTCCCCCTGATCGTCACCTATTCCGCCGGTTCCCCCGCTGCCGCACCACCAGCCGCACCACCTGCCACGACCGCCGTCCGCGACCTGCCGAGCGTGCGCGGCGCCGCCCTGAAACAGGACCGGCGGCGCGGAACGGAGTTCTGGACCTGGCTCACCGCCGGCGCCACGTTGCGGCCCGGCGTCGGGAAGGTGTGGCTGGACGGCCTCGCCACCCCGGCCCTCGACGTCAGCGTGCCGCAGATCGGCGGCCCGGCCGCGTGGCAGGCGGGCTACACGGGCCGCGGTGTCACGGTCGGCGTGCTCGACACCGGCGTCCGGGCCGATCACCCCGATCTCGCCGGCAAGGTCGTCGCCGCCCAGGACTTCACCGGGACCCGGCCGGACGCGGGCGACGACCTCGGGCACGGCACGCACGTCGCCGGCATCATCGCCGGGACCGGGGCCGCTTCCGGTGGCCGGTACCGCGGGGTGGCGCCGGACGCCCGGCTGGTCAGCGGCAAGGTCTGCGTCGCGTACGGCTGCCCGGAATCCGCGGTGATCGCCGGCCTGGAGTGGATCGCGCCGCAGGTCCGCGTGGTCAACCTGAGCCTCGGCGGCGACGCGACCGACGGCACGGATCCGGTGTCCCAGTCGGTGAACGCGCTGACCGCCCGCTACGGCACCCTGTTCGTCGCCCCGGCGGGCAACGACCGCTCGCTCGACCTGCCCGAACCGGGGCCGGTGGTCGCGCCCGCCGCCGCGGACGCGGCGCTGGCGGTCGGCAGCGTGTCGGCCCAGGACACCACCAGCGCGTTCTCCAACCGGGGCGCGCGGCTCGGCGACCACGCCGTCAAGCCCGACCTCGCCGCGCCGGGCGAGGGCATCGTCTCGGCCCGGGCCGCGGGCACGCGCGACGGCGACATCGCGCCGGTGGACGCCGCCTACGCCCGGCTGTCCGGGACGTCGATGGCGGCGCCGCACGTCGCCGGTACGGCGGCGCTGCTGCTCCAGCGGCACCCGGACTGGCTCGCCGGCCGGCTCAAGACCACGCTGACGAGCACCGCCCGGCCCACCGCCGACGTCGTCGAGCAGGGTGCCGGCCGGGTGGACGCGGAACGCGCGGTCACCCAGCAGGTCACCGCGACCACCGGCAGCCTCGGCTACGGCTTCGTCGCGTGGCCCCGCACCCGGCCGGTCACCAAGACCGTCACCTACCACAACGACGGCGACGCGGCCGTCACCCTGGCGCTGGCCACGAACCCGCAGCCGCTGTTCACGCCCTCGGCGCCGTCCGTGGTGGTCCCCGCCCACGGCGATGCCGACGTCGGCGTCACCCTCCAGGCCGGTGGGAGCGCGGCCGGGCAGTACGGCGGCCGGCTGACCGCGACCGCGCCCGGGATCACCGTGCAGACCGCGCTCGGTGCCTTCCTGGAGGCGGAAAGCTACGCCGTGTCCGTGCGGCTGATCGGCCGGGACGGGCGGTTCACCGCGGGCGTCGCGACGCTCGTCGACACCGCGACGGGGGCCGCGTTCGGCGTCCGGCCGTTCGGCGCCGACGGCACGGCCGTGGTCCGGGTGCCCAAGGGGCGTTACGACCTCAACGCGCTCGACGTGTCCGGTGACCCGGCGGGCCAGACCCGGCCGGCCGCCGTGACGCTGCTGTCGCGCCCCGCTCAGCCGGTGACCGGCGATGTTTCGATCACGCTCGACGCCCGCGCGGGCAAACCACTGCGGGCGGTGGTCGATCGCCCGGACGCCCGGTTGCAGGGCGGCGAACTCGGCCTGGTGTCCGGGAATCCGGGCGGCACCCGCACCAGCACACTCGCCTGGATCGTCCAGCCGGGCACCGAGCTGTACGCGGCCGGCTCGGGCCGCGAGGTCACCGACCACACCTACGCGCTGTACTTCCGGGCGACGCTGGCCGCCCGGCCACCCGGAGTGGATCCGGACGGGTACGTCTACCAGCTGGCCTTCCTCGAGCGCGGCCGCGTGCCGGCGGACCCCGTCTTCCGCGTGCGCGACCGGGACCTCGCGGTGGTCGACGCCCGTTACCACACCCAGGGGAAACCGGCGGAAAGCCTGCGCCTCGACGACGTCACGTTCGGGTTCCCGGGCGCCGACAGCGGGACCTACCAGGTCACGGCGCAGGCGCTGCCGAGCCGGCGCACCGAGTACTACACGCCCGGGGTGCGCTGGCAGCACCTCCTGGCGGTCTACCCGGACCCGCTGACCGACGCGGAGAGCAGTTACTCGTACCGCACCTACCGGCCGGGATTCCAGCACTCCGGCTGGAACCGTGCCCCGGTCGGGCCCGCGTTCGGCGCACCGCAAGACGGCTGGGGTGTGCTCCGCGCCGGAAACCAGCTGGTGTACGCGATCCCGCTGGTCTCGGGCAGCGATCCGGAGCAGTACACCACGCCGCCGGGCGGCCTCACCGGCACGGCGACGCTCTCGCGCGACGGCGTCACGCTGGCCACCACGCCGAGCCCGGCCATCGGAGCCCTCGCCATCCCGGATGGCGCGGGCACCTACACACTGCGGTCGGTCGCCACCCGCAGCGTGCCGTGGTCGGAGGTGGGCACGGCGGTGGACGTGGCCTGGACCTTCCGCGAGCCCGGCCTGGCGGCGCCGGCGAAACCGCTGCCACTGCTGGTGGTCCGGGCCGAGGGCGCGGTCGACGAGCAGAGCCGGGCCCCGGCCGGGAAGCCGTTCGTGCTGGCGCTGACGGCCCAGCGGCAGCCGGGTGCCGGCGACCTCCGGCTGGCGGACCTGCGCGTCGAGACGTCCACCGACGACGGTACACAGTGGACGCCCGTGCCCACCGTCCGCATCGGCAACGGCGGGCTCGCGGTGGTGCGCAACCCGGCGGGCGAAGGGTTCGTGTCGCTGCGGATCACCGCCCGCGACACCGACGGCAACGCCGTCACCCAGACGGTGATCAGGGCGTACCGGACAGCGCCGTGACCGCGATCGCGGCGAGCAGGACGACGAAGGCGGCCCCGGTCAGGACCTTGAGCTCCCGGCCGTGGGCCCGCCATTCGCCGTCCCAGCCGCTTTCGCCGTCGTAGCGCAGGTTCGCCGTGGTCATCAGCGCCCGGCCGAGCCCGAAGCCCACGCCCGCGCCCAGCGCCGCGGGCAGCGAAGCGGTGAGAGCCACGGCGACCGCGGCGACGTACGGCAGGCCGCTGGGCAGGTAGGTGCGTGCGCCGGTGCCCATTTCGAACCCGAACTGCAGTGGGCCGAGGTGCCGGCCGAGCCGGAACACCGTGTCCGGCACCAGCCGCCGGTTTTCCGGCAGCCGGAACGACAACCGCCCGGTTTCCCGCAGCAGGACCGCACCCAGCGCCGCGGCCACCACGGCCCAGCACGCACCCCCCGGAAGCGGTGCGCGCAGCAGGGAACCGGCCACGAGCAGGACGAGCGCGGTCAGAGCGCCGCCGCAGACGAGCCCGGCGCAGAACGCCAGTGTCGGAGTGCCTCGCCAGACCGGCGAGCTCAGCACGAAGGCCGAGTTCCGGCTTCAACTGGAGCCGCTGGTGGCGAACCCGGCGGCCGCGCACAGCACGAGCCACGCGCCGGGCAGCAACCGGCCCGGCGCGACCACGAGCGCGATCGTCGCCGCCGCCGCGGCGAGCACGAGCCCGGCGGCGATCGTCAGCGGGTGCCAGCGAAGCCGGGAAGTCCCGTCCGTCACAGGGCGGCGCGGCAGATCGTCAGGTACGTCTGGCCGGTGTACCCGCCGCCCCAGAAGGTGGAGAAGCCGTCGGAGCAGCGGTAGACCTTCAGGTCCGGCGTCGTCCACCGCCACGCGTTCTTGCCCACGAACTGGCCGCACGTGTTGGCCACCGGCTGGTGGTCGACCTGGATGCCGCCCTCGTTCCACGTGCCGTACTTGTGCCAACCCGCCTCGCAGTAGGTGCTTCCCCGCCAGAAGCCGCCGAAGCACGCGGCGTAGGTGTTGACGTAGGTGCCGCTGGTGTCGGTCAGTTCGGCGTAGCCGGTGGGGTAGGCGTCCCGGCAGTCGTTGCGGTCGAAGCCCGGCATGCCGTACGGGCTGAACTCGGCGTTCGCCTTCCGGACGCGGGACAGGCCGGACCAGTCGAGCGCGGTCGCGCCGAGCGTCAGCGCGCCGAGCGCCACCGCGCGCAGGAACGTCCGGCGCGTGCCGCGGGCCGTCAGCTTCCGGCCGGCACGGGTGGCCACGGCATCCGGGCCGGGCCGGTCAAAGTCGGGAATGCGCGCCAACTCCAGCGTCACCGGTGTCGCCTCCTTCCTTCGGGCGGCCCCATCCGGCCAGTGCCGTGTCCACTTCGGCCACCCGGACCGGGAGCAGCATCCGGCGCACGCGGCCGGTGCCGTCGAGCAGCATCAGCACCGGCGGCGAGAGGTGGGAAACCGAGCGCCACACTTCGCCGTCGCTGATCACCGGCAGGCCGTGTGCCGATTCCGCCCACGTCGTCGAGGGTTCGTGGGTCAGCAGGGTCGCTTCCGCGCCGAGCCCGGCCAGCCGCTCGACCACCGTCAGGCACAGCGGGCAGCCCGAATCGACCGCCGCCACGATCCGGTCCGCGAACCGGGGGCCGAGGACCAAATCGGGCGGTGCGGCCACGAATCCGTCGCCGCCGCGGGTGACCGTCGCGCGCAGCAGCCGGACTTCGCGCAGGACGGCCGCCAGACCGAAGAACAGCAGGATGATCGCCGCCCAGGTGAGGACGGCGAACGCGGCCGACGGCGTCATCGGCGGTCCCAGGCGATGTCGATCCCGTCGAGCCAGTCGAGCCGTTCCCGTTCGGTCTTCGCCGCCGTGTCCGCCAGGTGGACCTCGGCCAGGCCCGCCGGGCAGCCGAGGACGAACGAGCGTGCGGAATCTGCGGAATCTTCGGCGTACCCGGCCTTCCAGACCTCGCCGTGCTGCGTGCGCGCGCCCGCGTGCCGGGGGATCAGGGCCGCGGCCTGGCGTGGCGCGGGGATCGACAACGAACCGTGGTCCTTGACCACGACCACGAAGTGCTCGTTCATCGGATCGAGCAGCGTCTCCGCGCGGGGGACGACGGTCATGCCGTCGACGTGGTCTTCGATCCGCAGCGAGCCGAACAGGGCCAGCACGCGGTCGCGGCGGGGCGCCGGGCCGGCGTACACCGTCATCAGCTCGTGGTAGGCACCGAGCAGGGTGGCGACGGACGACTGCCCGTCGCGGGCCTCGGCGACGACCACTTCCCGGCCGTGCACGAGCAGGCGCTCGCGGGTGTCGGCCGGCGCGACGTACGTGCACGCGAAGTCGTGGTAGCCGCGCGCGCCGATCTGGAACCCGGTGCCGTACGACCCGCCGACGAACCGGACCCCGGCCACGACGTGGGAAACGGGGGCCGCCGCGGGCAGCCCCACGGTCACCCGGTCCCCGCTCGGCGCCACCAATCGCAACCGTTGTGCCCCCATGAGACCTCCGATTCCCGGAATCGCACCCGGGTGAGCGTAGCCGACGGATTCGGCGGTCGCCACGATCGTTTTCCAACGGTTCCCGAATTGCTCCGATCGGGGAGGGTATTTTTGTCCACTATTACAGTGGGTCCATGCACAGCTTCTGGTCCGCGGGAATGACGGTCCTGACGGCGCTCGGGGCGATTCTCCTGGCCGTCGCCGGTGCGCCCCACGCGGTACGCCACCGCGAGCACCGCGCGGTGCTGCGCGCCCACCGCCTGCTGCCGCCCTCCGTGGCTGCGCCGGCCGCCGGCGCGGAGATCCTCGTGGGCGCGGCGGTGCTCGCGGTCCTGCTCGTCGACCCGGCGGCCATGGTCGTGCCCGCCGCCGCGCAAGCCGCGCTGTACTGCGCTTTTGCGGGCTACACGGCGGTGTTGCGGACGCGCCGGCCGGGTGTGCCGTGCGGGTGTTTCGGCGCGGAGAGGGTGTCGTGGGTGGTGGTGTTCCGGGCGGTCGCGCTCGCCGTGGGCAGCGCCGGATGTGCGTTCCTCGGCGTGCCCGGGCCGGCGCCGGACCGGTGGGCGTGCGTGGCCGCCGGCGTGGTCCTCGCGATGGCGAACCACCTGATTCCGGCGTGGCGCGGAGCCGGCGACCGGAAACCCGGCCGCGCTTTTCGATGATTATTTCACGGTTTGTGGATCGTCGATTGTTCGCCGGAAAATCACCGCCCGACATTCGTTCACACGCGGTCCGGCCGGGGAATGCGGACGCCGGCCGCGCGGAGTTCGGCTTCGAAAAGCCCGGCCGGCGGCGTCGCGGCCAGTTCGGTGCGGCGGGTCCACTCTTCGCCGGTGCCACTGCCGGCCCGCGCCGCCGAGTCAGTCCCAGTAGTTGAAGAGCACTTCACCCAGATCGGCCGGAGCCCAGTACTTCAGGTCGGCCGGGTGGTAGCCGGGCCACGTCCGCGCGTCGAACGGCCCGGCCAGCTCGGCCGGGGTGAGGACCCGGAACGCCGGGAACTCCGCCAGCGCGGCGACCAGCTCGGGAGCCTCGACGAACGTCAGCGCGCCCATTTCGACCGCCGTCCCGTCGATCGCCCGCGGCCGGGCGATCGCCACGACCGGTTCCGTCCGATCCCTGGTGCACACGATCGACAGGCGACGACCCCGGTGGTCGAGGACGCCTTGGTGGAAGTTCGGCGTGACCTCGTCGGCAACCCGGAACTCGACGACCCGGCCACCGGTGCGCCGGGCGGCTTCGTGGCACGCCCGGCGGAACTCGCGGAGGTCGGTCATCACGCGACCGTACCGGCTCATGTAGCTACCTGAAACCGCTTTCCGAAGGCCGTGCCGGCGATACGATGGGTGCGCCCGGACAAAGGAGTTCGCATGGTGAAAGCGTTCAGCCGGCGCACCGCGCTGGCCACCGGCGCAGGCGTCACCGCCGGCCTTGCGTTGCCCTCCATCGCCCACGCCGCCCACGCCGCCCACGCCGCCCAGCCCGGCAGCGTGGGCTTCACCCTCGACGCCGAAACGCTCGACGGCGGCGAACAGATCACCTCGATCACCGTCGATACCGCCCGGATCGGGCCGATCGACCCCGCGAGCCTGACCGCCGGCACGTTCGGCGTCCACGCGAAGGCCGGCAGCCCGATCGACACCGGCGGCCAGGACATCGGCTACGACCTCGACCGGCCCGTCACCGCCGCGCGGCTCGACCACCACGGCGACATCGTGCTCGAGCTGAGCCACGCCGAAGGCCGGACCGGCGGCAACACCCTCGGCTACCTCACCAGCAGAAGCCGCAACGTCCGGCTGGACCTGGTCTACACCATCAACCAGAACGCCCCCGTCCGCCTGCGGAACGGCCGCCCGGTCACGCTCACCGGGTTCACGCAGGGCCGGCTGGTCAACGCGGAAGCCGACGCCTTCACCCACCACACCGCCCGTTCGGGAATGAAGTACCGGCTGTACTCCCCGGCCGCACGCCACGGCCGGCGGCCCTTGGTCGTCTGGCTCCACGGCGGCGGCGAAGGCGCCTCGCTCCCCGACGGCTACTACGACAACGAGACGACCCTGCGCGCCAACCGCGGCGCACTGGGCTTCGCCACCCGGGAAGCACAAGCGATCTTCGACGGCGCCTACGTCGTCGTCCCGCAAAGCACGTCCGCCTGGATGGACGACGGTCCCCGCTTCGCCCCGCTGATCCACGAAATCATCCGCGACGTGAGCCGCACGCGCCCCGTCGACCCCGGACGCGTCCACGTCGCGGGCTGCAGCAACGGCGGCTACATGAGCCTGAAGATGACCACCGTCTACCCGAGGACGTTCGCCGCGTCGGTACCGATCTGCGGAGTCGTCGCCGCCCGGAAGGCAGGCGACCCACCGCTGGTTCCGGACGCCGAGCTGACCGCGATCACCACACCCACGTGGCTGGTCGCCTCCCGCGACGACGACACGGTGGACCCGCAGGCCAACACCGTCCACGCGCACGAACTCATCCCCCGCTCGCAGGTGACGCTCTACGACGACGTCACCTGGAACGGCCACCGGTTCCCGGGCCACTGGTCGTGGATCTACGTGGCCCGCAACGACCCGAGCGCCGACGGCACCCACGTCTGGCAGTGGATGGCGCGCAAGCACCGGTGACGCGGTCTTCGGTGTTCCGGCGCGCTGCCGCACCCGGCTGACAGCAGTTCGACGTACTCTGCTCGGGTGATCGAGATCGGCTCGCGGGCGCGCACACTACCGGCACCGCCGGCTGTCGTCTGGGGCTCGCTCGTGGAACCTCGTCGCCCTGGTGCCCGCCCGTGGCTCCACTTGCTGGCCGACGAAGTCGATCCCGGCGTCCTGACCGCGGAGAAGCCCAGCCGGGTGGTGTGGTCGTCGTTGTGGCCGAGCCGGCCCGATGATCAGGTCCAGTTCGCGCTGACGGCCACGCACGACGGAGGGACCTTACTGAGATTCACCTTGCTCACTCCCCACGAAGCCCCCGACCAGAGCAAGACCGGACACCTCCGGCGACGGCTCAACCACCTGCTGTTCGCCGATCTTCGTTTCTCCTACGGCCAGTGAGCCTCGCCGCTACTGCCTCGCGAGTGCCCACGGCATCAGCTTTTCGGCCAGTGCCCGGCTGAACGGCTTCACCAGTTCCTGCAGTTCGCCACAGGCGGCCTCGCCGATGTGCGCGTAGGGCGGCACGCTGTTCTCGTCGGTCGCCTGCTCGATGTCCGCCCGGCGGGCCGCGCCCGCGGGCGTGAACGTCGGGTCCGCGTCGCCGGTGAGCCAGTCCCGCTCGCGGAGGCCGGCGACGGCCCCGTTCCAGTCCTCTTCGGACCACGAGCGGGAGGTGCGCAACGTCGCGGCGGGGACGGCGCCGGAAGCGGCGTGGGTGACGAGGGCTTCGATGCCGCTCAGACCGGCCGTCAGCAACGCCGCGACGTGGGCGTCGCCGCGGTACTCGCGCAGCAGCGTCTGCGCGTGCCACAGGACCAGGTGCGGCTCGGTGGGCCACGGCAACGCCGCGTGGGCGGCGAAGAGCGGGCGGCCGACGACGTCGTCGGTGACCGTCTCGGCCGCCTCGCGCGACAGCGTGGCGGCCCGGTGCATCTCCGGGGAGCCGATCGCGTCGCCCAGGATGCCGCGCAACGCCCGGTCGGCCGCGGCGTGGCGGGCGGCCAGGACGGCGGCCGGGTCGGTGGTGGACCAGGCGGCGGTGATCGACTCCCGGACGAGGGCCGGGTTGAAGTTGTAGAAAGTCGCGATCACGACCGGGGCCGGGACCGCTCCGAGCGCCGCCGACCTCGACGCGAAATAGCCGGCGCGGCCGGTGAGGCCGAGTTCCCCGTACGCGGCCGTGGCTTCCGGGGCGAAGTAGATCATTCCGTGGTAGGGCTCGAGAAGTCGCCAGGTCCGGCGCGCCGCTTCGATCACGCCGTCAACATACCAGCCAGTCGGTACGGCGTGGGGCCTTCCGGCGCACCCGCCACGAGGCAAACCCGGGCCCCGGCGCGGACCCGGGTCCGCGCTAGCATCCCGGCGGCGGCCGCGCCGATCGGGAGGCGATGATGGCGGACGAACGCGGCGTCGAAGCCGTCGAGCAGTGGTTCCGGCGGCGAGGGCTGCCCGCCGTGGTCCGGGGACGGCCCGCGCACCTCCTCGTCCGCATCGCGCCCGCGGTCGTGTTCATCGCGGCCTGGCAGGTGCTCACCGCACTGCTGTCCGCCGTGGACGGCGAAACCGACGCGGACTTCGACCGGCTCCTGGAGAACGACCTCTTCGCGCTCGGCTACGCCGGCCTGCTGCTGAGCCTGGTCGTCTTCCCCGCCCTCGGCTCCTGGCTCACCGCGCGGTGGGTGCGGCGCAGGCTGGTCGACCGCGGCGGCACCGGGACCGCGGCGATCATGGCGGCCGGGTTCGTGGTCGTCGTGCCCGTCGTCGACCGGGTCGTCGCGGGCGACTCGCTGCCGCTCGGCTTCCTCACCCAGCTCGCGATCCTGACCGGGTTGTTCGCGGCCGCCTTCGTCGGGGTCGGCTCGATCGTCGGCTGGGCGTTGCGGGCCGCGTACCGCCAGACCCGGCTGCTCGGCGAACTGATCACCCGGGCGCTCCCGCTCCTGCTGCTGTTCACCGTCTTCGGGTTCTTCACCACCGAGATCTGGCAGGTCGGCGCCGCGCTGCCGCGGCAGCGGATGTGGCTGGTCGTCGGGCTCCTCGCCCTGGTCGCCGTGGCCTTCCTGCTCGCGATGCTCAAGGACGAGGTCACCCGGCTGACCCAGTCGCGCACCGCGCCCGTCGGCCTGGACAAACTGCGCGAAACGCCGCTCGCGGGCTTCCTCGCGGACGACGTCCCCGCCGAACGGCTCCCGCTCACGAAGCTGGAACGGGCGAACATGGTGCTCGTCCTGGTCCTGACCCAGGTGCTGCAGACCTTCGTGCTCGCCACCCTCGTGTTCGTCTTCTTCGTGGTCTTCGGGATCGTCGCGGTGCAGCACGCGGTGATCAAGGCCTGGGTCGGCCGCGACCCCGTGAGCGGCACGCTGTTCGGCATCCAGCTGCCGATCCCGCAGGAGCTGCTGCAGGTCTCGCTGTTCATCGCCGCGTTCTCCGGCCTGTACTTCGCCGCCTCGACGGTGACCGACGCCAAGTACCGCAGCGCCTTCTTCGACCCGCTCGCCGACCACCTGGCGGTGAGCCTGGTGGCCAGGGACCTCTACCTCGGCCGGCTCCTCGGTGTTCCGCCGCCCGCCGCGGAACACTGAGGAAGCCCGGCCTACCTGGGGGCCCGGAAGCGGTACTGCCCGGACCCGACGACCGCGACGGTGGCCTTCTTCCCCGCGTCGTAAGCGACGCTCAGAACGCCGTCGGCCCACCGCACCGGCTTGCCCGACTCGGTGACCGACCCGGCGTTGCCCGACGGGATCACCACCTCGGCGGTGGTGCCGGCGGGCACGGTGACGGTCATCGTCAGCCCGGCACCGGTGACGGCCCACGCGTCCGACAGCCGTCCGTAGACGGTGTCGATGGCGCCTTCGGCGTGGGTGAGCCCGCCGCCGATGTGCGGCTCGATCACGCTCCTGCGGTAGCCGGCCTCCTTGATCCGGATGCCGCCGATGTACTGGTGCATCCAGTCGGCGACCGCGCCGTAGGCGTAGTGGTTGAACGAGTTCATGTCCACCGGCCCGAAGGTGCCGTCGGGCTGGATCGAGTTCCAGCGTTCCCAGACGGTCGTCGCGCCCTTGCCGATCTCGTAACCCCACGACGGGTAGTCCTTTTTGGACAGCAACGTGTAGGCGAGGTCGTCGCGGCCGATGTTCGTCAGGGCCGGCAGCAGCCACGGCGTCCCGATGAACCCGGTCTTGAGGTGGTTGTCGCTCTGGGCGAGCTTCGCCACGTACCTCGCCCCCGCCTTGGCCTTCACCGCGGGATCGGTGACGAGGTCCATGCCGAGCGCGAGGGCGTACCCGGTCTGCGAGTTGCCCAGTACCGTCCCGTCCGCGGCCACGTAGGCCCGGGTGAACGCGGCGCGGACGGCACCGTAGAGCTCGGTGTACTCGGCCGCTTCGGCGGTCCGGCCGACCGCGCCGGCCATCTCCGCCATCATCCGGACGTCCTGCGCCCAGAGAGCGGTCCCGAGCACGCCCTGGTCCGGGGGGTCGTCGAGGTTCAGCCAGTCGTTGGTGAAGAACGTCAGCCGCCCGGTCTCGAGGTTGTCCGGCCCGGCACTCGCGCGGGCGTAGGCGAAGAACCGGCTCATCGCGTCGTAGTTGTCACGCAGCACCTGCGCGTCCCCGTAGGCGTGCCACAGGGCGTACGGCACGGTGATGAGCGCGTCTTCCCAGCCGACGCCGCTCTCGTCGAACGAACCGTTCGTGGCCGGGACGACGGCCGGGATGGACCCGCTGCTCTTCTGCTCGTCGCGGACGTCGGTGAGCCACTTCCCGAGGAACGCCCGGGTGTCGCTGAGGTAGCTCGCGGTCGGCGCGAAGATGTTGATGTCGCCGGTCCAGCCGAGCCGCTCGTCGCGCGCCGGGGTGTCGGTCGGGATCGAGAGGAAGTTGCCCCGCGCGCCCCAGGAAACGTTGCTGAGCAACTGGTTCAGCATGCCGTCGGACGTCCCGAGCGTGCCGGTGCGACGCAGGTCGGAACCCCACACGACACCCTGCACGTCCGCCACGGCCGGCGGCGTGGCGAGCCCGCTGATCTCGAGGTAGCGGAAGCCGTGCTGGGTGAACGTCGGCTGGTAGGTGAGCGTGCCGTCGTGGGCGAACCGGTAGTAGTCAGTGGCGGTCGCGGCCCGGAGGTTCGCCACGTACATCGTGCCGTCCGGGTCGAGCACCTCGGCGTGCCGGATCTTGACCGTCTCGCCCGCCTTGCCGGTGATCTTGACCCGGGCCACGCCGACCATGTTCTGGCCGAGGTCGTAGACGGTCACGCCCGGAGCCGGCCGGGTGGCCGCCATCGCGGCGAGGACCTGGGTTTCCCGCACCGGCTCGTCCGGCTGCGGTGACAGCTTGGCCGTGTCCGAGGGCCGCGCGACGACCGGCGCCCAGGCCGAGTCGTCGAACCCGCCGGTCGCCCAGCCCGGCCGCTCGAGCCGGGCGTCGTAGGTTTCGCCGAGCTGGTTGTCGGTCGCCGCGAACGGGCCGGTGCGCCACTTCCAGCCCGGCGTCGTGTCGACCCACTGCACGCCGCCGTCGGCGTAGGTGATCTTGAGCCGCGCGACGAGCGCCAGGTCGGTGCCGTACTGGCCCTTCCCGGCGAGCCCGATCTTCCCGGCCCACCAGCCGTCGCCGAGCGCCGCGCCGAACCCGTTCGCGCCCGCCCGGACGAGGCCGGTGACGTCGTAGGTCTGGGACTGGATCCGCTTGGCGTACTCGGTGTAGCCCGGCGCGAGGTACTGGTCGCCGACCTTGCGGCCGTTGAGCGTGAGCTGGTAGACGCCGTGCGCCGACGCGTAGACGCGGGCCTGTGCCACGCGCTTCCCGGGCGTGGTCGAAAACGACGTCCGCAGCAGCGGCTCGGAGGAGTCGCTGCCGGTCCACAGCGCGTCGGTGCTCCCCGTGACGGTCAGTTCGCGGTTGTCGACGCTGCCGCCGGTGAACGGGTTGGGGACGGCGAGTTCGGGGTTCGCCAGCACGGTGCCGTCCGGCTTGGTGACCGCGAACTTCTGCACGGTGACCGATTCCGTCCCGAAGGTGCGCAGGCCGGCCCGCCCGCTCGGGAAATCGGAAACCGTGCGCGTGTCGACGACGACACCGTCCAAACTGGTCCGGATCGTGCTGCCCTCCACGGTGTAGGCCACGGTGTGCGTCCCGGTCAGCAGGCCGGCGCGGGTGAACCCGAACGGCCGCAGGTCCACTTCGGCCAGCACCGAGTAGCCGCCGTTGACGCGGAGGTGGGGACGCAGCAACGGCACCGACGTCGCGGAGTCGCCGACGTTGAGCTGCCACATGTAGGCGTTGCCGGCGTCCCGCGCACGCAGGAAGGTGCCGAAGGCCAGGCTGTTCAGCCGGAAGGTCTCCGTGACGGTGTAGTCGGTCCACTGGTCGTAGGACGGCGCGGGCTTGCCGATCCAGGCGGCCGAGCCCCAGTCGGCCGCGGTGAGCAGTCCGGTTTCGAACCACGCGGGCTGACTCCAGCGGCTGGGTGTGCCCTGGTCGTCCCGGATCCGGACGCGCCAGAAGTACCGGACGCCGGAGGCGAGATCCGGCCCGTCGTAGGCGACGTCGACCTGCTGCGCCGAGCCGACCCGGCCGGAGCGCCAGACGTCGGCGGCGCCCGGCGTCCGGCCGACCTCGACTTCGTAGGCGGTCTGGGTGACCGCTCGCCGCGGCGAGGAGATCTTCCAGCCGAAGACGGGGTCGGCGCCGGGAATTCCCAAGGGGTCGACCCGGCCGTTCGTGGTGAGCCCGTCGAGGGTGGTCGCGCTCGCCGCGGTGGCGGCGGTGCCGGGCAGGAGACCGAGGACCACGAGGACCACGGCCAGCAAGCTCTGTGCGGTGCGAGGGGCTTTCATGCGGCGCTGCCTTCCAGCCACGGCGGACTTCCCAGTGATTGAAACGATTCAACCGAGTGAGACTTTTAGGAGGTTAGGTGACCGCGGTCACGGCCGTCAACCGCCGCGAACGGGCCCGCCGGGCGAATCCATCGAATGCCCGCACCCCCTCGGCCGGCTCGGGCATGATGATCGCGTGCCCCGTGGTCAACTTCGCCCGCATCAAGTCTGGCTGATCGGCGTTCCCCTCAACCTGCTGCTGGCGATCCCGTGCTACTACCCCGTGGCGATGGGCCTGCTGGCGTTCCAGGTCATCGCGGGCGAGCTGGGCCTGGCCGACATCGACCCGACAGTGGTCGACGACGGCGCGGGAACGGTGATCTTCCTCGGCCTCGCCGCCCTGGGTTTCGCCGCACTCGTCGCGTTCGGCCTGAACGCCTTGTTCGCCTTCCGCGCCCCGGCCCTCGACAAGACGATCTACTGGCTCACGGTCCCCCTGCTGATCGCGATCCCGGACATCGTCCACCTGACCAACCGGTAGCCCCCGCGCGCGCGAAGGCCGCCCGGGGACGCTGACGACGTCTCCGGGCGGCTTTCCGTTACCTCGGCGCTCAGCCGTCCACGCTGGTGCGGGTCTTCGAGGCGCACCGCGCGGGCGTGGTGTCCCCGTTGCCGTCGACCAGGCAGACCTTGAGGCCCACCGAGTCACCGGCGATGACGTTGCCGTAGGCCTGGAACGGATCCCAGATGACCGGGTCCCCGGCCAGCCCGTTGCCGTTGTACTTCGACCCGATCAGAACGCCGTCGAGCCAGGCCCACGCCTTCACGCCGTGCCCGTCCCCGCAGTAGTCGTGCACGACCGCGTAGTCGTCGTTGTTGCCGCCGCCGGGCGCTCCCGCGCCGTAGTCGACGAAATCCACCGCGCCACAGCCGTCGGTCGTGGAGACGGTGAAACTGTCGTCGACCGTGGCGGAAGCCGGAGTGGCCGCCAGCACGGCCGAGCCCAGCGCCAGCACGGGTGCGATCAGCATCATCCGCGTCAACATCCTGCCCATGGTTTTCCCCTCCGTGGTTTTCGTTCGGATTTCGATGCGCGCGCAGAAGGAAATCTAGCGACCGCAAGGGAAATGGACATCTCCCGCCGGTTTTGTTCCCGGCGTGAATCACGCGGCAGCCGGAACCGCCCGGGTGCACCGTTGCGGCAGCCCGGGCTCAACCGCCGGTGTACCGGCTGCCCGCCCCGGGCACGACCAGCCCGGACTCGTACGCGACGACGACCGCCTGGGCGCGGCTGGACACGCCGAGCTTGCCCATGGCCCGGTTGAGGTGCGTCTTCACCGTGCCGGCGCTGACCGTGAGCCGGCCGGCGATCTCGGTGTTCGACATGCCGTGCCCGACCAGGCGGACCACCTGGGTTTCCCGCTCGGTCAACGAGGTCAGCGCCGGCACCCGGTTTTCGGCGGGTGGGGTGAACGCCTCGACCAGCCGCCGGGTCACGGCCGGCGCGAACAGCATGTCGCCGGCGGCGACCGCCTGGATCGCGGCCAGGATCTGGTCCGGTGACGCGTCTTTGAGCAGGAAGCCCGAGGCGCCCGACCGCAGCGCCTGGTAGACGTACTCGTCGAGGTCGAAGGTGGTGAGGACGAGCACCTTCGGCCGAGCGCCCGCCTCGGCCAGGATCCGGGCGGTGGCCGCGATTCCGCTCATCCCGGGCAGCCGGATGTCCATCAGCACCACGTCGACGGGCTGCTCCGCCGTGACGGCGACCGCCTGCTCCCCGCTGCCCGCCTCACCCACGACGTCGAACCCCGGCGTGGCGCGGATCAGCGCCGCCAGCCCCGCGCGGATCAACTCCTGGTCGTCGACGACGAGCACCCGAACCATCCGCGATCGCTTCCCCCGGGCTGTCCGCGTCAGTGGTTGTGCGTTCCTCCCGCCGAGCTTATCGGCAAGGCCAGCACGACCTCAAACCCGCCGCGGGCGCGCGGGCCGGCGGTCAGCGTGCCGCCGTAAAGCCTTGCGCGTTCCCGCATCCCGACCAGGCCGTGCCCACCGGAATCCGCGGGGACACTGCGTTTTCTTCCCTCGTCGGTGATCTGTGCGACGAAAACCGCGTCGCCATAGGCCAATCGGACGCGCGCCCCCGCTCCGCCGGCGTGCTTCACCACGTTCGTCAGCGATTCCTGGACGATCCGGTACACGCACAGGGCGACGCTGTCCGGCAGCGCGCGGACGACCCCGTCGACCACGAGCTCGACCGGGATGCCCAGCGCCCGCACGCGGTCCGCCAGCACCGCGATCCGGTCGAGGCTGAACGCCGGCGAAGAATCGTCGGCGGGGACAACGGGATCCGAACCGATCCGCAACAGGACGAACAGCCGCCGCAGTTCGTCCAGCACCTGGCGGCTCGTGTCGGCGACCGCACCAAGCGCGCCGGCGGCGGTCGGCGGGTCGGACTCCAGCACATAACCGGCCAGCCCGGCCTGCACGGCGATCACCGACATGTGGTGCGCGAGCACGTCGTGCAGTTCGGTGGCGATGCGCATCCGCTCCTCGGTGACGGCGCGCCGGGCCCGGGCCTCCCGATCCCGTTCGAGCTCCCGGGTCAGGACCTCCAGGCGGGCGTTGCGTTCGGTGAGGATCCGGCGGATGTCGCCGACGGCCCAGGCGGTCGTGCTCACCAGCGCGGCGAGCACGGCCAGCAGCCACAGCGGCCCCAGCTCAGCGGCGGTCGTCCCGGCCGCCAGCACGACGGTGGCCAGCGCGGCAGCGGCCAGGGAAACGCGCCGGGATCGTTGCACCGCAACGGTGTACAGGGCGAGCAGCGGGCCGAAGTTGTTCAGCGCGTCCCAGTAGCCGGCGACCACTGACGCCAACGACCCGGCCAGGCAGAGCAGCAGCACCGTCACCGGGGCCCGGCGGCGCAGCGTGATCGGCAGGATGGCCGCGGCCGTCAGCAGCACACCGGGGAGACCGAAAACCCGGCCGTGCGAGGCGTAGTCGTAGCGGGCGGCCAGCACGACACCGGTGACGACCAGCCACGACACCAAGGCGTCCAGCAGTAGCGGGTGAGCTTCCCGGTACCGCCACACCCGCGTCCACGCCGCCCGCACCGGGTCACCGTATCCGCCCGGCTGCGGTGCGTCATGCGCCCAGGGTTGACTTTCGGTACCGCCGGAGTTGACGCGCTATCCGGCCGGGGTCCCGCCCCCGCGCCGCCGTCGCCAGACCACGGCCGCGACGAGCAGCGCCACGGGCAACCCGGTGAGCAGCAACCCTTCGGCCGGCGCGGGCACGACGTCCGGGTGCACCACCGAGCCGGCCAGGCTCGCCCCGCCACCGTGGAAGTTCTGGGCCGGTGGACCACCACCGCACCCGTTCTGTCCGTGCCAGGGCGCGGCTACTGCGTATTCGATCGCGGTGGGCATCCCTCACCCCTCCTCGGGCGGTGTGGAGTTCTCCGGCCGGAACCGCAGACCAGTGTGGCGCGGCCGGGCGGAGAACTCCACACCCGCGACGGAACTACTCGGGTTCGAGGATTTCCGTGGGCAGGCCAAGGGTTTCCACGATCCGCGCCACGGCGTCACCGAACCGGACGAAGTCGTCGCCGAGCGGATCGGCCACCAGCCGGCGGACGGTGGCGACGTGCCCCGGCGCCGAGGCCGCCAGGTGCGCGCGCCCGGCCGCGGTCAGCGTCGCGGTGGTGAACCGGCGGCCCTGGCCGGTGCAGACCTCGCGCGTCACCCACCCCCGGTCTTCCAGGCGCGCGACCGCGTGCGAAATCCGCGGCAGCGACCCGTTGGCCATCTCCGCGATCTCGCTCATCCGCAGGCTTTCCCCCGGGGACGCCGACAGCCGGGCCAGGATCATGTACCCCAGCAGTGTCAGGTCGGCGTCCCGCAACAGCTGGCTCTCCAGCGCGCCCGGGAGCGTGAGCAGGACCTTCGCCAGGGTGATCCACGCCCGCCGTTCGTCTTCGCCCAGCCAGCGGACCGGCTCCTCCTCGCTCACCTCTTGACTTTAACACGCAACCCAACCTACCGTTTGAGTTGCGTGTTAAACCCAAGGAGGAGCGATGACGACCATCCCCAAACCGACCGCGACCACCGTCATCCGCCTCGGCTTCGCCCTGGTGGCGGCCGCCGCGGCGAACACCGTCATCGCGCTCGCGGCGCTGGCGCTCGACGACGGCGGGATCGGCATGGGCCTGGCCCCCGTGGCCTACCTGCCCCTCACCGCCGTCGGACTGCTGCTGGGCACCATCGGCTGGTTCGTGCTCGCCCGCACGGCACCGAAGGCCCTGCGCGTGGTCGTCCCCGCGGTCCTCGTCCTGACCTGGGTCCCGGACCTGCTGCTGTTCGCCGCGGGCGCCACCGCGGCCAACGTCGTCGGCCTGATGCTCATGCACCTGGTCGTCGCCACGGCGGTGGTCACCGCACTGCGCCCGACGCTGTCCCCGGTTGCCGAGCCGGTCATGACCGAACAGCGGTGAGCACCGTGCGTGCGGTGAGCCGGCCTTTCTCCGGTTCCCGCGTGACCTGCCCCGCGGTGACGGCGGCGCTCAGCGCACCGGCGGCGTCCTCGGCACGGTAGATCGTCTCCAGCAGCGTGAACTTCTGCAGGTCGGCGACGGTGGCGGGCCCTCGCCGGCCCAGTTCCGCCAGCAGCGCCCGCCGCAGCGGCAGCAGCTGTGGGGTGAGCGAGATGTCGACCAGCGTGCCTTCGGCGTCCCGCGGGTCGCGGTAGCGGATGCCCGCGAACTCGTCCGCGGCCCAGAGTTCGTTCTTGAACGTCGTCAGGTGCCGGCTGTCGGCCGTGGCGAACAGCAAAGTCCGCGCACTTCCGTTGTCCGCCACGAGATCCACGGCCACCGCGCACCCCAGCCCGGCCGCTTGCAGCCGGGCTCGGTGGTCGCCGCCCGGCACCGTGTCGAGCAGAACTTCGTGCGCCTTGCCCCGCACCAGGGACGCCGGCCAGGCACCGTCGAGGTGCGCCAGCATCGGCCCGGGCACGTCGACATCCCGGAGGTCGTCCACCGTCCGCACGACGAGCCCGGCCGGCGCCCCAGCCGGCGTCGCCCGGCCGACGAGAATCGCCTC
The DNA here is from genome assembly GCF_046548995.1 of Amycolatopsis sp. lyj-109. Taxonomy (NCBI): domain Bacteria; kingdom Bacillati; phylum Actinomycetota; class Actinomycetes; order Pseudonocardiales; family Pseudonocardiaceae; genus Amycolatopsis; species Amycolatopsis sp. lyj-109. The sequence goes on along the minus strand of NZ_JAJPWR010000038.1, from coordinate 44,522 downwards.
CAGGTGGTGCTCGGCCAGCCGGTCGGCGAACTCCCCGAAGACCCGGAAGGCATCGGCGGCGAACCCGCCGGATTCGACGTAGGTACCGCCCCGCGGCGACCGCAGCACGGTCGCCGTCCACGCGTCGAGGTACCGCACCAGCACGTCACGCTCGACGGAAACGTGCGGGTCAGGACGCCGGACGCGCTCGGCCACGCTCTCGGTTGTACCGCACCGCCGCGCCGATCACCAGCTCGGGCGTCCCCGGGCGGAATTGCGTTGGTCCGAGCTCCATGATCGGGAACAATCGCCGAAATGGACCTGCGTGCCCTTCTCGCCCGGATCGATCCCATGGCCGCGCCGGAACGACGGCGAGTCCTCGCCGGGACCGCACGCGCGCTGGCCGGTTCCCCGGAGCTGACCGCGCTGCTCGCGGAACTGGACGCCGTCCCCGGACTTCCGCGCGCCTGGGCCGCGACGATGGCCGTCATCGCGGGCGACGACGCGCACCTGCGCCACTGCCTCGCCGCGGCCGACGCCCGGATCGCCGGCCTGGCGATGAACCACTGCGCCCGCCGCGGCCGGCACTTCGACGTCCTCACCGCGGCGCTGCCGACCGCACCCCTCGCCTGGCGGCACACCCTCTACCGCGCGGTGCGCGCCACCGGGGCCACCGAGTGGGCCGAGGCTCTCCTGCCCTCGGTGCGGGCACGCTTCGGTGACCACGAGGCCGCCGCCGTCCTCCCGGCCTGCGAAGCCGGCACCGTGGCCGCCTTGCTGCCGGAACTGGACTTCGCCGTACCCAACCTCGCCGCGCTGACCCGCCGGCACCCCGCCGCCGTGCTCGCGCACCTGCGCCGCCGGCTGACCGAAGCCGGCGACGTCGGCCGTGCAGCCGTGTGGGCGCAGTTCGGTCCCGCGCTGCGGCAGCTGCTCGAGCACGACCCCGTCCAGGTCGTCGACCTGCTCGCGCGCTCGGGGCCGCTGACCGGGCTGCCGGCCAGCTCGGACCGCTGGCTGGCCACGGCGATCGCGGCCGACGCGGACCGGGTCGTGGCGATCCTCGCCGATCCCGCCCGGCGCATCCGGTTCCGGCCGGGCCGGAGCACGGAGCGCGCTCTGCGGCGGGCATCGGACGAGTCCCTGACCTCGCTCGCGCGCACGTCCTTCAGCTACGTGACCGGGTTGACGGCGTTGTTGCGCGGCCTGCCGCCCGCCCGGCGCGCGACCGTCCTCAATGGAGCGCTGGGGCAGCGGACCGTTCAGCAGGGCGGGCTGCCGATCGCGCTGCTCGACGTCCTGCCGTGGCGTGTCCGGCACGAGCACGCCCGCCGGCTGCTCGCCACCCGCGCCGTGACCGACCACCCCGACCTGCGGCGCGCCGCGGCCGCCCGGCTGCCGTGGCCGGAAGCCGAGCCCGTCCTGCGCGCGGCGACCGCCCGGCCGGCCGGCGCGGAACGTGCCCTCGCCTACCCGCTGCTGATCGGCGCGGCGGCCGCGACCCGGGATCCGGCCGTGGTCGCCGGCCTGCTGGGGTCGCTGACCCGGCTGCCCAACGAGCAGGACCCGGTCCGCCACGCCGCGCTCGCGGCCCTCGCCGCGATCCCGGGCCGGCTGCTGCAGTCGGCCGATCCGGCCGCCCTGGTCAAGCTGGCCACCGAGGCCGTGCAAGCCAGGGACGCGTCCTGGGGCACTCGCCACGAGGTCGCCGCGCTGGCCGTCACCCTGGTCCGGCACGGAACGCTCACGAGCCGGCCCGACCTGGTCGGAAGCGGGCTGCGGATCCTCGAGCAGGCCGGGGACCACGCGCACACCCTCACCCTGTACCGCCTCGACCAGGCCCTGCCTCGCGGCGCCGAGCACGCCGTGTGGTCCGCGCTGCGGCCACGCATCACCGCCGACGCCCGCGCCGGCCGCCACGACCTGGTCCTGGCCCTGGCATCGGGCCTGCGCCGGCGCGCGTGGACGATGCCCGGCCTCCAGGCCGCCGTGGGCGAAGCGACCGCCGCGGCCGACGACGGCACGGTCCGGCGGGCACTCCAGCTGTGGCTGGCTCCACCCGCGACCCGGGACGATCGCGTCGAAGCCGTGCTCCGCCACGACCCGTCCACGATCACCGTGGCCGCGGTCGCGGACGCGATCAGCGGACGCCGGACCGATCTGCTCGACCGCGTGCTGGACCGGCCGCCGCACGGCCGGTTCGTCGCGCGCGGCGTCCGGCTGGTCCCGACGTTCGGCGGATCGGTGCGGCACTGGTTGCCGCGTCAGGTCACCCGGTACGCCGAGTTGCTCGCCGGCCTCGCCACCGCGCCCGGCAAGCCGGTCTGGGAACGGGTGTCGGCGGTGCACCGCCTGGCGAGCCTGCCCGGCGCCGCCGCCGACGACCTGCAGCCGTTCCTCCAGGATGACGACGTCGCCGTGGTCGAGGCCGCGTTGGCCGGGCTGGCCTGGACCGAGCGGCCCGGCGACGCGCTGGGCACGTTGCTCGGTTACGCCGACACCGAACGCGCCCGGGTCGCGGTGTACGCGGCCGGCCGGGCCGCCCGGACCATCGCGCCGGCCGAGCTGGGTGCCGCCCTCCGGCCCGCGCTGGCCGGCCGGAAGGTGACGTCGCGCAAGGAGGCGGTCCGGCTGCTCGCCGAGCACGGCGTGCCCGGCGCGGCCGGCGAACTGGCCACCCTGTGGGCGGACCCGGAGCTGCACCGCGACGTCCGCCGCGCCATCGTGTCGGCCGCGCGCCGGCTGCTCGACGACGACCGGGCCTGGCACTGGCTCACCGAGGCGTCCACTGTGGACGCGATAGCCACGGCGGTCACCGAAGCCCACCCGCTGACCCTCGCCGAGCGGCACCGGGCGCGCTACGGCGCACTGGTGCGGACGGTGGCGGGCAGCGCCGACCCGGACACCGCGCGAACCGGCTTGGCCGCCTGGCCGGCGTGGAGTGCCTGGGACCGCGAAGGAGTCCCGGCGCTGGTCGCCCTGATCGGTGACCTGACCAGCACCGCGACCTGGCGATCCGCGGTCGAGGCGGTGCTCGCGGCGGGCGCGGTCACCGGCGATCCGGCGCCGCTGCACGCCGTGGTCACGACGCTCGCCGAACCGGACGACGTCATCGCCGACGGCCGGGACCAGCCGGCGCGGCAACGACTGCGCCACTTCGCCGTCCGTCTCGCGCTCCGCCTGGACACCGACGGCGAAACCCTGCGCGACGCGGCAGAGCGGCTGTCGACGACGCTGGCGCACTGGGCGGAGTACCGAACGGACGCGCTGATGCTCGCCATCGCCGCCCTCCCCCACCGCGGCGAACTGCTGCCGGCCCTCCGCCGGATAGCCGCCCTCGCCGACCGGCCCGCACCGGCGTGGCAGGCAGCGGACCGGCTGGCGACCTGGCTGGCCGGCCACGACCCGGGCCGCCCCGAGCTGCTCGACACCGCTCGGGCTCTCACGGCCGGCCCGGCGGAGGCGTCGCTGGCAGCGAGCATCGCGAGCGCGGCCGGCCCCCACGCCGGCTGGTCACGTCCGTGGCGCGAGCTGGTATTGGCGCTGCGCGACCACCCGGACGCCGACGTCCGCGAACGCGCGTCGCACCTCGCCTTCGCTCCCGAGTAGCCCGCTACGCGGGGAGGTACAGGACGGAGTTCGGGAGCGTGAGCAGCCGCTTGGTGAAGTTCGGCACCTCCCAGGGCAGGTTCGGGCCGAACTGCGGATCGTGGAGCACCACCTGCCCGGCCGCGTTCACCCCCTTGACGACGACCACGTGCTGGGTGGCCGCAAGATCGTGCTGGATCGCGCACCACAGCGGGCCGTGGTCCCGCAGTGCCTGCTCGAGCGAGGCGGCGGTCCAGCCACCCGCCGGCGTGGCCGCTTCCCGCATCCCGTTGAGCTGGGCCATTTCCGCGGTCTCGCCGTCCTCCAACCCCCGGGGCGGTTGCCTGCTCAGCGCCTTGCGGGTCGCCGAGATGCCGATCTGCACCTGCTGTGCCCTGATCCCGGCGCGGACCAGCGACTGCGCCGCGCCTTGCGTCAGCGCTGCCGGATGCCCGACGACCGCGGCCTCGGCTCCGCGCCGGTATTCGACGATCATCTGCAGTGCCGTGTACCAGCAAAGGTGTTCGTCAGGTTGTGCGATGTAGGTGACAGGTATGTCGATCACGGCATCTCCCCATGGCGAGGGCGGCGCCCGGTGCGCCGCCACCCCTCAGGTCGGCCGGCGACTTTTCCTTGTTACGAAAGGAAAGTTCCTGCTCCGTCCGGGTGTCGACCGAACGGCGGCGCCGGTACGTCCCGCCGCGATCATTTTTCCTCCAGCGCCGCCCGCACCCGGGTGAAGTAGATCTGCGCGAGCGGAATGGGCGCGAGCGAGCCCACCACCGCAACGAAGAACAAGGGCCACAGCAAGTCCAGCAGCAGCAACACGACCGCGGCCGCGATCAGCACGGCGTACCAGCCCACCATCGCGACCACGAACCCGCGCAGCTTGCGCTTCACGAACGCGGTCTGCTCCGGATTCTCCGGAACGGGCGCCGCCACGGTCTTCGCGCCGGTCCGTTCGTTCAGCGCGTACGCCGGAACCGCGTAGGGCGGCTCGCGCCAACGTCCGTGCGGGAACAGGACCACCATGTCGCGGTCGGTGCCGCCGACCCAGGCCCGCCGGTTCGGCTCGTGCTTCAGCGGTACCGAGCCGTGGGAGGAGGTGGCCGCACGCAGGGTGAGCCGGGTGCCGTCACGGTAGGCGACCTCGATGTCCGGCATGTGCCTGTTCCGGCGGACCGGGTAGTCCGGTACGACGGTCACCGACGCGATCCGCCAGCCGGTGGCGAGCACCGCGCGGTACCGGCGCCGCCAGTTCACCACGGCGATGACCGACAACACGAGCCCGCTCACCCCGGCGACGATCCCGATCACCAGCACCCACATCCAGGTCTGGTCGTCGTTGGTCTCGTCCAGCGTGCGCACCCGGTCAGGGTCGGCCCTGTCGTAGATGACCGTGATCTGCTGCCCCTCGGTGTACGGCCGGCCGGAGTCCCAGACGATGTCGGCGAACCGGAGGTCGCCGTAGCTCACCTGGTACGACACGTGGATCGTGTCGTCGCTCCGGCTGTGCTTGTAGACACCCAGCACTTCGCCGGTCACGCGCGCCCCGGTCTTCAGCAGGTGGTCGGCCGACGCGCTCATCGCGACGAATCCCGCGACCACCCCGGCGAGCACGACCAACCAGACGAGCACGAGGCCCACCGAACGCAGCACCAGCGGCCGCAGCCGGGCGGTCTCGACGTCGAGGTCGACCTGCCCCTGGCCGTCGCGTTCGCTCAGCGCCGGCAGCCAGCGCTCGTGCTCGGCGACCAGCGCGGCGCGCCGCCGGTCATGCCGGCGCCCGAGGGCGACACAGCCGAGCATCAGTGCGGTGGCCAGGACGAAGACCATGACCTCGCCCACGAGCTCGCCGTCATCGAGGACGTATCCGGGCGCGGTCAGCGTGTAGACCATCCCCGCCGCGTCACCGAGCGCGGCCAAGCCGAAGACGATCGCCCCGGCCAGAAAAGTGTTCTGCCACCGGCGATGCTTGGTCGCATCCCGGTCCATCCCCAGCGTCATCGCCTCAGCGTAAACCCGAAATTCACGCCGTGACCTGCGATGAAGCAGACACCGGCAGCAGGCAACCGACCGGGCTCACCAAGCGTGCAAGGGAGCAATGCCCACCGGGCAGCGGGCTCGGAACGTTCGTGAAGGCCACCTTGAGGAAGTTAAACTTCCTCAAGGTGGCCTTCACGAACCTGGGGAGGCACGAGGACGAGACCCCCGGACGAATTCGCGGCGGAGCTGGAACTCGGCCAGGTCCCCTCGAAGAATTGCTGACGTCGCTGAGCTTCTGCCTCACCGAGCTGTCGCCCGGCCACGTGGTGCTCACCGAAGCCGGCGACGCCTACGACCCCCTGTGAGACTCAGCCGCGCAGGGCGCTGCCGGCCTGCCAGGCGCTCCAGCTGATGGCCCAGTCGCCGTGGCCGTTGTTGATGGCCAGCTGCGGGCCGCCCGAGTTGGTGACCTCCACGACGTCGCCGACGTTGAAATTGTCGAAGAACCACTTGGCGTTCTCGGTGTTCATGTTGAGGCAGCCGTTGGAGACGTTGGCGCTGCCCTGCACCGAGACCGTCTTCAGGTTCTCGTGCAGGTACTCGCCGTCGCTGGAGATCCGGACGTTCCAGTTCTCCGGCGCGCTGTAGTAGCCCGGGTCGCCCTCGCACACGCCGTAGGTGCAGGAGTCCATGATCTTGCTGGCCTCCTTCCCCAGCACGGTGTGCGTGCCGTTGAAGGTCGGCGTCGCGCCCCGCGGCGGGGTGTCGGCGGTCTTGCCCATGCTGGTCGGCGCGGTCCGCACCAGCTGCCCGTTGTGGTACGCCTTGATCTGGTGCGTCTTGCCGTCCGCCTTGGCGATCCAGGAGTCGTGCACCTTGTAGGTGGCCGAGACGTCCTGGCCGCCGTACACGCCGCCGCCGATCGGCGAGCCGAACGTCGTGGTCTCGAGCTTCACCGTCGAGCCGGGCTTCCAGTACTCCTTGGGCCGGAAGTGCGCTTCGCGCTTGCCCACCCAGTACCAGCCGCCGTCCTGGGCGGGCGAGGACGTCACCTTGAAGGACTTCTCCGCCGCGGCCTTGTCGGTGATGTCGTGGTCGAACTTCAGGCCGATGATCAGGCCGACACCGAAATCGCCCGACGCCGACTGGAACAGCGCCGGGGTGGCGACCCCGGCCGGCTTGAGCGTGCGCACTTCCCCGCGCTGCTCGGACGCGGCCCCCGCCTGGTTCACCGCGGTGGCGACCACTTGGTAGGTGGCCCCGTACCGGAGGTGGTCCTTGCTGGTCCACGTCGCCTTGTCCGGCGAAAGGTCGCCTTCCACGGCGTTGCCGGTCTGCGGGTTCGTGACCGTGACCGCCTGCAAGGTGCCACCCGACGCCTTGACGACGATCGGGTCCTTCGGGCTCAGCTGGTCCCCGGTTCCGAAACTCACGGTCGCGGCCGCCACCCCGGGCGTCGTCGCCGTCCCGGCCGCTCCGACGGCCTGCGCGGCCCCTCCGGTCTCGGTCTGCCCACTGCACGCTGCCAGCACCAAGACGACCAGGCCGAGCCCGGCAATGCGGATCATTCTCACGACCCCAAGACGTGTCACCCCCCTCCCGAGTTGTGTCACGATCCGATCTCCTGCCACCGGCCGCCTCGATGGGCCATCAGGTGGCAATGCGGTACCGCAAATGGGTCACGCCGCGGCCTTCGAGCCGCCGGAGGAGCTCCAGCTCGACGCGGCCGAGCCCGGCCGGCTCGAACAGCCGCCGTCCGCCGCCCAGCAGGACGGGGACGAGGTGCAGTTCGAGTTCGTCGAGCTGACCCGCCGCGAGCAGGGCCTGCGCCGCCCCCGCGCCGTGGACCAGCACGGCCCGGTCTCCCGCCGCTTCCCGGGCTTCGGCGGCGCACTCGTCGACGTCGGTGTGGAACTTCGCGCTGCCGGGCGGCTCGTCGGCCGGGTCGACGTCGTGGGTGAGCACGTGGATCGGCACGCCGTCGTGGTGGTCGCCGTTCCAGCGCCCGGCCAGCTCGAACGTGCGGCGCCCGGAGATCACGGCGCCGGTCGCCGAGGCCTCGGCGTACACCTGCCCGTTGATCCCCTCGGACAGCCGGTCGTCGAGCCAGTCGAACAGCCGGCCCCCGCCGCGCCCGAGCTCCTGGCCAGGCCGGTCGTCCGGTCCGGCGATGTACCCGTCGACCGACATGGACATGTACAGCCGCAGTGGCGTCCTGGTCATCTTCAGTCCCCTTGCCTCCGGGCGACCCGGCGTGAAACCGCCCTCCCCCCTGCGTCGATCGCGCGACGCCGGAATCGACACCCGGCCGGACGGCAAAGGTGGTGGCGCGGACCGCACTTCCCCTGCGGCCGCACCACCACCCGAGCGCACACTCTACCCCATTCTCGAACTGGTGTTCGAGTCGGGTGTCCTGCCCGGATCCCCGCACAAAGCGCCCGCTTACAATGAGCGCAACCAAGCCGGGCGGGCGGGGCGAGCGGGGAGGATCACCGGATGTCGATGCCGTCGATGTCACTGTCGGCCGAACTCTGGCCGGACGTGCAGCCGGAGACCGCCCGGCGGCTCATGCTGGCCGGCGTGGAGGCCTTCGCCCAGCGCGGCTACCACGCCACCACCACGCGGGACATCGCCGGCGCCGCGGGGATGTCGCCCGCCGCGCTCTACGTGCACTTTCCCTCCAAGGCCGCGCTGCTGTTCGCGATCAGCCGGTACGGCCACGAGCAGACCCTCGCGCTGGTCGAGAACGTCGTCGCCAAGGAGTCCGATCCGGTCGAGCGGATCCGGCTGATCGTCGAGGACTTCGTGGCCTGGCACGCGCGGCGCCACACCGTCGCGCGGGTCGTCCAGTACGAGCTGCAGGCGCTGCCCGAGCAGGAGTTCGAGGTGGTCGCCGCGCTGCGACGCCGGATCGAGCGGATCGTGCGCGACGTCATCGCCGAGGGCGTCGAGAGCGGCGTGTTCACGGTGTCCGACCCGCACGTCGCCGCCCGGGCCGTGCTTTCGCTCGGCGTCGACGTCGCCCGCTGGTACAGCGAGCGCGCCCGCCAGACACCGGCCGCGCTCGGCAAGGAGTACGGCGGGCTCGTGCTGCGCATGCTCGGCGTCGGCATGTCCGCGGAGTAGCGGACACATCCTGACCGCTATTTCTGGCACCGTGGCCTCGTGCACACCGTCCTCGACGCGCGGGCCCTCAACCGCGCCACCCTCGCCCGGCAGCTGCTGCTCGAGCGAGCCGACCTGGGCGTCCTCGACGCCGTCACCCACCTCGGCGGCCTGCAGGCGCAGGAGCCACAGGAACCGTTCACCGGGCTGTGGTCGCGGCTGCGCGCGTTCGACCCGGCCGCGCTCGACGCCCTGCTGACCGGACGGCGGGTCGTGCGCACCCACCTCATGCGCCGCACCGTCCACCTGCTCGCCGCCGGCGACGTCCTCGCGTGGCGGAGCCGGTTCGACGCCATGCTGCGGCAGCGGGTCGTCACCACCTACCGCCGCGAGCTCGAGGGGGTCGACCTCGCCGAGCTCGCCGCGGCGGGCCGGGCGGTGCTGGCCGACGGCGAGCCGCGCTCGATGGGCGAGCTCGCGCGGGCGGTCGCCGATCGGTGGCCCGGCCCGGGACCGCGCCCGCTCGGGGAACTGCTGATCGCCGCGCTGATCCCGTCGGCGCAGCTGCCGCCGCGCGGGCTGTGGCGCACCAAGGCCGGCGTGCGGAACCTGCCGCTGGCCGCGTGGCTCGGCCGCGACGCCGACCCGCTCGACTCCGGCGACGGCGTCGGGCGGACGCTGGTCCGGCGCTACCTGGCGGCGTTCGGCCCGGCCGCCACGGCGGACCTGCGCGCGTGGTCCGGGCTGGCCGGCCTGCCGGCCGCGGTGAAGGCGGTGCGCGCGGAACTGGTGGTCTTCCGCGATGCGCGGGGACGCGAGCTGCTCGACCTGCCCGAAGCCCCGCGACCCGACCCGGACACCCCGGCGCCGGTGCAGTTCCTGCCGGCGTTCGACAACGCGATCCTCGGCTACGACGACCGTTCCCGCATCATCGACGACGCCCACCGCGGCCTGTCGGTGGCGGGCGAGCGGGTGGCGCTGGTCGACGGCCGGGTCTCGGCGACGTGGACGGTGACGGAGGGAACGGTCGTGGTGCGGCCGCTGCGGCGGCTGACGCCGTCCGAACTCGGCGAGGTCGCGGCCGAGGGAAGCGCACTGGCCGCGTTCTTGAGCGACGGCGAAAGCGATCGGATGCGGGTGGAGACAACCTGGTGAGCTCCAGCGCTCACGACCCGGCCCAAGCGCCCCAAGGCGGCCTTGGTTGCGTCTGACGCACCGAAGGCCGCCTTGGTTGCGTCTGACGCACCGAAGGCCACATTGGGGCGCTTGGGCGGCTCAGCCCACCGCGCGAGTGAAGCGCTCCGCCACCTCCCGCAGCCGCTCCACCAGCCCCGGCGGCGCCTCCTCGACCACGAAGTCGTAGCCCAGCTGGGCCAGGTGGTAGGGCACCGCGTCCAGGTTGTTCGTCCCGGTCCGCACCCGGCAGCTGCCCTCGTCGATCTCCTCGACCACCCCCGCCGTGGGCGGGATGCGCCGGGCCAGCGCGGCCGCCGGGGCGGCCACCCGCAGGACCAGCCGGTGCGGGTAGACCTCCGTCGAGATCTGGCGGGACACGTACTCCGCGAGGTCCGGAGCCGGGGGTTCGCGCGGCGGGAAGCGGAAGCCCACCACCGGTACCCCGGCGATCCGGTCCACCCGGAACGTGCGCCAGTCCGCGCGGTCGAGGTCGAACGCGACCAGGTACCAGCGCCGCCCCGTGTGGACCAGGCGCAGCGGCTCGACCGACCGCTCCGTCGAGGCCCCGGACCGGTCGCCGTAGCCGAAACGCAGCCGCTCGTGGTCTCGGCAGGCCGAAGCGATCGCCGTCAGCACCGAGGCGTCCACCGTCGGGCCGGACCCGGGCAGCGACACCGTCGCCGCCTGGAGGGCGCCCACCCGCGGCCGCAGCCGGGCCGGCAGCACCTGTTCCAGCTTCGCCAGCGCGCGCACCGACGTCTCCTCGATGCCGCTGACCGTGCCGCTCGCCGCCGTGCGCAGGCCCACCGCGACCGCCACCGCCTCGTCGTCGTCCAGCAGCAGCGGGGGCAGCGCCGCGCCCGCGCCCAGCCGGTAGCCGCCCGCCACCCCCGGCGTCGCGTGCACCGGGTACCCGAGGGACCGCAGCCGCTCGACGTCGCGGCGGATCGTGCGGACGTCGACCTCGAGACGGGCCGCGAGGTCGGCACCCGGCCAGTCCCGGCGCGCCTGCAACAGGGAAAGCAGCCGGAGCAGCCGTTCCGAAGTGCCATGCATGGCACGCAGTGTGCCAGACATCGCGGACAGTTTCTGTCCGCGATCCGCCGGATGGTGCAGTACGGCCGTCAAACACTTGCCAGGCACCACCCCGGCCGGAAAGAGTGACGCATGCCGATCGATCCGCACACCCTGCTCGCCGTCGCCCGCGAAGAAGCCGAGCTGGGCAAGGCCGAAGGGGGCGTGCCGATCGGGGCCGCACTGTTCGACTCCGCGGGCACGCTGCTGGGTCGCGGGCACAACCGGCGCGTGCAGGACGGCGACCCGTCGATGCACGCCGAGACCGCGGCGTTCCGCAACGCCGGCCGCCGCCCGCACTACCGCGACACGATCATGGTCACCACGCTCTCGCCGTGCTGGTACTGCTCCGGGCTCGTCCGTCAGTTCGGTATCGGGCGCGTCGTCATCGGTGAGGCCGAGACGTTCCACGGCGGTCACGACTGGCTCGCCGGGCTCGGGGTGGAGATCACCCTGCTCGACGATCCCGGCTGCACCGCGCTGATGACGGAGTTCATCGAGGCGCGCCCGGACCTGTGGTTCGAGGACATCGGAGTCGAGAAGTCCGAATAGGACAGTGTTGAATAGGACAGTGTTCGACAAGACAGCGTTCGACAAGACAGAGTCCGAATAGGACAGTTTCGCAAAAAAGCCTTACAGGAGCCGGTATGCCGTCATCCGTTCCGCTCGTGGACCTTTCGCCGTGGTTCGCGGGCACGTCCGAGGGCCGGGCCGAAGTGGCGGCCCGGATCGACGGCGCGCTACGGGAGTCCGGCTTCCTGCTGATCACCGGGCACGGCGTGCCGGACGACCTGCGGCACCGGACGCGCGAGCTGGCGCGGGAGTTCTTCGCGCTGCCCGAGGACGTCAAGCAGCGCTACGCCGTCACGGTCGGCGGCCGCGGCTGGCTGCCGCCGGGCGTCGAGGCCAACGGCTACGCGGAGGGCACCGAAACCCCGCCGGACCTCAAGGAGTCCTACTCGGCGGGCGCGGACACCCGCACCGGCGTCGCCGAGGTCGACGGGTTCTGGTTCCAGCCCAACGTCTGGCCGCACGAGGTGCCCGGCCTCGGCGAGGTGGCCACCGAGTACATGCGCCGGATGCGGGCGCTGGCGGACCACCTGCTGGAGATCTTCGCCGCGGCGCTCGGCCTGGCCCAGAGCCACTTCACCCGGCACACCGGGCACCCGACGTACACCTTCAACATCAACTGGTACCCGCCGATGACCCACGTCGGCCCGCCGGAGCCGGACCAGTTCCGTATCGGCCCGCACACCGACTTCGGCACGGTCACGGTGCTCGACCGCCAGGACGGCGTCGGCGGCCTGCAGGTGTGCACGGCCGACGGCGGCTGGGAGGACGCGCCGTTCCACCCGGAGGCGTTCACGGTGAACATCGGCGACCTGATGGCCCGCTGGACGGGCGACCGCTGGCGCTCGACCCGCCACCGCGTCCTCCCCCCGGCCGCGACGGCGCCGGACGAGGACCTCGTGTCGCTGATCTTCTTCTACGAGACCGATCACGACGCGCGGATCACGTCACTGGCGCCGCCGCTGGGCACCCGGAGCTACCCCGAGGTGATCGCGTCGCAGTACCTGAAGGAGAAGCTGGACGCGATCACGATGAGCTGACCCTCAGTCGCAGATCCGCTCGGCGATCGCCGCCGGGACGTCCTCGCACAATTGCCCGGTACCACCGTTCCGCATCACCCATTTCCCGTTCTGGTGCACGAACAGCATGCGGCCGCCGTCGATTTCGTTGGTGAAGTGCGCGAACGCCCAGGGCGCCTCGCATTTGATGCGCTGCAGGCCCTTGCTGTCGACGACCAGCGCCTCGGACGCCTGCTTGTTCGCCTTGAACGCGGCTTCCAGCGTGGCCTTGGTCGCCGAGGCACAGGCGTTCGGCGGCGTACTCGCCTTGGCCGGCACCGGCTCCGCCACCTGCACGGGTGCGGGCGCCTTGGTGGCCGTCGTCGCCGTCACGGTCGTGGCCGGCGCCGGCAGCGCGGCCTGTGCGCCGTTCGGCGGATTCTGCGGCCCACTGCAGGCCGAAAGGACGAATGCCGCCGCCACGACGATTCCGATACCGGCCCCGGCCCGCGCGAAATGAGCGTTCGAATACATTTGTTTCCCCCTGCGTTCATTGACGGCCCTCACCGTCTTCACAGCCATCAAGACGCTCCGGCGAATTGCCGGTTGCACGCCTTTCCTAACGGGAAGGTCACGACTCCGGTTCGGCGCAGACCGTCCGGTTCCGGCCCGCCGCCTTCGCCCGCAGCAGCGCCGTTTCCGCCGCCAGCAGGGCGTCGCCGAGGAGCCCGTCCGCGCAGCCCGCCACGCCGATCGACACCGTCACCCCGACGAACTGCGGGCCGTCGCCCGAGGCCTTCAGGGCCACCAGCGTCGAGGCGATGCGCAGGCGGATGCGCTCGGCGATCGCCATCGCGTCGAAGGGGCCGGTGCCCGGCAGCAGCACCGCGAACTCCTCGCCGCCGGAGCGGCCCACCAGGTCGGCGGCGCGGACCTCGTCGCGCAGGGTGCCGGCGACCGCGCGCAGGACGGCGTCGCCGATGCGGGCGCCGTAGCGGTCGTTGAGCAGGCGGAAGTGGTCGAGGTCGAGCAGCAGCACGGCCGGGCCGGGACCGTGGCCGCCGACGCGGTCCAGCCGGGCCTCGGCGGCGCCGCGCCAGGACGCGGCGGTCAGCACGCCGGTGCCCGGATCGAGGGTGACGTGGTCGCGGCGGCCGCCGCCCAGCCCGCCGCGGTGCAGCACGACGGTGGCGCCGGCCAGTACCGGGACCAGCAGCGGCGCGGCGACGGCGGCCCAGGCGAGCGGGAGGCCGAACGCCGTCATCGCGGCGTCGAAGGCGTGCCCCGGCACGGCTTCGCGGGGGCGGCGCGGCCCGTCGGCGCCGGTCACGAGCGCGGCGTTCACCGCCAGGAACACCAGCCCGGCGGCAGTCAGCAGGAGGACGGTCCGGGCGTCGAGCACCTCGCCGAGGGGCCGGGTGCCGGTCGCGGTGAGGAAGGCGCCGGCGGCGAGGCCGGCCAGCGCCGTCGCCGCGGCGCCGAACACCTGCCGGTGGGCGGGTTTTCTGCGGACCCGGAACCACTGGTGCAGCGCCGAGAGCGCGACCAGTGCGACGGCCAGGCCGGGCCGGAGCACGAGCACTCCGGCGAAGATCCAGGGCGTGTCGACGCCGGGGCCGAGGAGGGTGTCCTCACGGTGGCGTTCGACCGGCCGCGCGAGCTCCGCCGACACCAGCATCCCGGCCGTGAGCAGCGCGAACGGCGTCAGCATCGCGGCGAGCGGCGGGAAGCGGAGGGCGGCGAGCACGACGGCGGCGATGGCGAGGACGTCGACCCCGAGGAGGTACCAGATCCGGCCACGGCGCGGGAGCCGCCACAGCGCCCACCGCCGCGGGGCCCAGCGCCCCAGGGCAAGGGCGGGCAGGAACCGGCCCGGGCGGCGTTCCCCGCCGGCGGCGACCGTGGAATCCCCCACCATTTCGGCAAAGTAGCCGGAATGCCGGCTCCTGTCACTCCGCCTTCAGGGGAATTTAACATCGTCGGGCACCGCGGCACCGTGGGTCATTTTCCGACCGGCGGAGGGTTGACACGCAACATTGGTCTAGTCCACTGTGTGATGGCACACAGCACTCCTCCCGGGTTGATCCCGCCGCCTCAAACCGGAGGTGCTCCACCTGCGCGTTTCGGAGGACCCCCTATGAAATCAGTGCGCCGTCTCCTCACCCTCGCGGCCGCGGCTTCGGCCGCGCTGGCGACGACGGTCGGGCTCGCCCCGCAGGCCATGGCCGCGGTCGACCCCGTGCTCGCGTCCCCGTACCTGTACCAGTGGGCGGGACAGAAGAGCCCGACCGCCGCGATGTCCGCGACCGGCGTGAAAGCGTTTACGCTCGCGTTCGTCCTGTCCGACGGGACCTGCAACCCCAAGTGGGACGGCAGCCGATCGCTGACCGGCTCCGACAAGACGATGATCCAGAACATCCGCAACGCGGGCGGGGACGTGATCCCCTCCTTCGGCGGCTGGTCCGGCACGAAGCTGGGCTCGAAGTGCACGTCGGCCTCCGCGCTGGCGGGTGCCTACCAGAAGGTGATCGACGCCTACGGCCTCAAGGCGATCGACCTCGACATCGAGAACACCGACGAGTTCCAGAACAACACGGTCCAGGACCGCATCCTCAACGCGGTCAAGCTGACCAAGCAGAAGAACCCGGACCTGAAGGTCGTCATCACCATCGGCACCACCACGACCGGCCCCGACTCGTGGGGCAAGCGCCTGATCAACCAGGCCAAGGCGATCGGCGCGGGCGTCGACGTCTGGTCGGTCATGCCGTTCGACTTCTCCAGCGGCGGTGACATGGCCGCCCACACGAAGTCCGCGGTCGACGGGCTGAAGAACCAGCTCAAGACCACGTTCGGCTGGAACGACGACACCGCCTACCGGCACAGCGGCCTCTCCTCGATGAACGGCAAGACCGACAACGCGGGCGAGACGGTCACGGTGGCGAACTTCAGCTCCATCCGCAGCTACGCGACCAGCCACCACCTGGCCCGCTTCACGTTCTGGGCCACCAACCGCGACTGCAGCGGCGGTGGCGAGTGCAGCGGTATCAGCCAGGACAAGTACGCGTTCACCAAGATCGTCGCCGGCTACACCGGCTGACGCACCGGACCCGTAGTGGGGCTGTCGGGGGCCCTCTCACCGGCATCGGGGTCGGTGAGGGGGCCTTCGCGGGTCAGCGCGGCCGGCCGCCACCGCAGTAGTACGGGTTGCACTGGTACGGATTCCACGGCGGCAGCGACGGGCTCGGCTTGGCCGTCGACGACGGCGGCGGCGGCAGGTCGATCGTCACCGTCGGGGTCGGGGTCGGCTTCGGCGTCCGGCGCGCGTTCATCACCACCGGCGACGGCGTGCTCGTCTCGGTCGGGACGGCCAGCGCGGTCGGTGCGGTCGACGCCGGGGCGGCGGTGGCCGGCTGCAGCTGCGGGAACTGCGTGGAGCCCGGCACCGGGTCCGGCCGGGTCGCCAGCACGATCACCAGCCCGCCCAGCACGACGATCACCGCCGACGCCAGTGCCATCCGCGCCACCCCGCGGGGCCCGGCTTCGGGCTCGACGTCCCGGCGCGCCGCCAGCTCGGCCGCCCGCGAGCCCGGCCTGCGTGGCCGCGCCCCCGTCTGCCGGAGCAACTCGTCGACCGTGACCCGATCCCGCCGCCTGCGCGCAGTGCGCGTCATGCACGACCTCCACCTGATTCCCCCACAGCCGCGCTCGCCCGCGGCCGCATGATCCCGGTGGATCCTAGAAACCCTTGGGGGAATTGTAAACGCGCTGATCGCCGCGCTCTCGTTACCGTTTCGAGACAACCGGATCGCGTTCCCGGCCGTAGCTGTCAACGAGCGGCGAACCGCCGCCGCAACCCGGCCACCCGCCGGGTCACCGGCATGAACTCCGGCAGCTTCAGCACCGCGAGCAACCCGAACGGCACGGCCATCCCGAGCAGCCCCTGCACCGGCAGCTTCACCCACGCTCCGGGGATCACCCCGAGCGACGCGGGCACCGCGCGCCCGGCCAGCACCGCGGCCACCACGCCGAGCCCGCTCACCGAGAGCGTGATCAGCCCGACGCGCAACGACCGCTTGCTGCGCAGGTGCCCGAGCCGGACCCACAGCCAGACCTGGCCGAGGACGGCACCGACCACGAACCCGGCGCCGTTGACGAGCATCACGCCGTAGACGACATGCTCGCCGTCGAGCAGCCCGCGGCAGAGCAGCAGCAGCGGGATCTTCACCGCGGTCATCACGAGCATGATCAGCGTGGGCGTCCGGGCGTCCTTCATCGCGTAGAACACCCGCAGCTGCAGCATGACCAGCGCGAAGGGCAGCAGCCCGACGGCGGAGACGGCCAGGGTCTGGCCGAGCCGCTCGGCGTCGTCGAGGGTGCCGCGGCCCCAGGTGAAGATCGCGATGCCGATCGGGGTGCCGACCACGGCCAGCACCGCCGAGATGGGCACGAACAGCACCGTGGACATGCGGGAGGCGAGCGAGAGGTCGCCGACGAGCGACACCGTGTCGCCGTCGGCGGCGGCCCGGCTCATCCGCGGCATCAGAGCGGTCAGCAGCGAGACGCCGAGGATGCCGTACGGCAGCTGGAAGAGCAGGGACGCGTAGCTGTAGGCCGTGACGCCGCCGCTGTTGCCGCCGGTCAGCACCCGGGTGGTGACGACGAACCCGACGTGGCTGACCACGACGTAGCCGAGGATCCACGCGGCGAGCCCGCCGAACTCCTTGATCCGCGGGTCGAAGCCCCAGCGCCAGCGGAACCGGAACCCGGTGCGCAGCAACGCCGGGATCAGCACGACCGCCTGCGCGACGATGCCGAGCGTGGTGCCGAAGCCGAGCACGAGCAGCTTGGGATCGCTCATGTGGACCGGGTCGAGGGTCAGCTCCCCCGGCACGACGGCGAACACGACGAGCGTGCCGGTGACGACGACGTTGTTCAGCACCGGCGCCCAGGCCGGCGGGCCGAAGACGTTCTGCGCGTTGAGGATGGCCGAGAGCAGCGCGAACAGTCCGTAGAAGAGGATCTGCGGCAGCAGCAGGTACGCCAGTGCGGTGGTCAGCGCCGGGTTGGCCGTCGCGGACGATTTGTCGACGTAGAGCGCGGTGAACAGCGGGGCGATCGCCACCGCGACGGCCGTGCCGACGACGAGCAGCACCAGCGCCATCGTGATGAGCCGCTGGGTGTAGGCGCGGCCGCCGTCGGGGTCGTCCTGCGAGCGGACCAGCAGGGGCACGACGACGCTGGCGAGGACGCCGCCGAAGAGCAGTTCGAAGACGATGTTGGGCAGGGTGTTCGCGACGGTGAAGGAGTCGTTGACGACGCCGGTCCCGACCACGGCGGCGAGCAGCAGCTTGGCGACGAACCCGGTGACCCGGCTGACGGCGGAGGCGACCGCCATCCGGCCGCTGGACCGGGCCAGTGAGGAGCCGGCACCCTCCCCGCGCCCGGCACTGACCGGCGACGCGGGCGGCCGCGCGACGATCTGGCCGGCGAACTCGTCGTAGGCCCGCCGCGAGACGTCCGGGTCACGGGTGGGCCAGTGCGGGCCCCGTAGCTCGCTCGGGAGGAAGACCGTCGCCTCGTTGTCCGCCGGTGGTGGGTGCTCCGCCATGGGGACAAGCCTGCCAGGTCAGGGGCACGCACGGGAGACCGAACACTTGTTCGAAACCGCGACGCTCCGTGACGCTCAGGCGGCGACGGTGATCTCCAGCGCGGCCCGCCCGGCCTCGGTCAGCTCGGCGGCCACGCGCCCGGTGCCGCCTTCGACGGCGGGCCGCAGGTAGCCACCGTGGGCGAGGGCGTGCGCGGTGATCTGATCGCAACAGGCGAATCCGTCGATGAAGAGGTCGGGCTCGCAGCTGCACGACATCTGTGCACGACCCGCGGCCACCGCCCTCAGCATGGCCATCGCGCGATGGGTGAGCTCGACTCCTGAACCGGACACCGGACTGCCTTTCTCTTCGCCACTACAAGGGGTTATTCGCCCGTTGGGCCGATTGTGTTACTTACGGCACTATGACGTGCGGGGCGGGGGTGAGGTTCCACGAGCGGAAAAGTCTGTCGCGAGGCAGACGCGCGGAGCGCCGGCGGCTGCTCGAATCGAGGCATGAAAGCACTGCTCAAGCACGTGGCCGCGGTGGCCGTGCTGCTGGTGACCGGGGCCGGAACCGCCACGGCCGCCGAGGGACCCGCGTGGCGAGACTGTCATGACGGCTTGTCCTGTACCGAGATCGAGGTGCCCGCTGACTGGGACCACCCGGCCGGTGCGGCCACCGTCACCGTCCCGCTGCTGCGGATCCTCGCACGCGAACGGAAACTCGGCACGCTGCTGGTGAACCCGGGTGGTCCCGCGCAGTCGATCCCGCTCTTCGCCGTGCCGGGCTTCCGCGACCAGTTCACCGACCTGGCCGCCCGGTTCGACGTGGTGGTGTTCGACCCGCGCGGCCTCGACGTCACGTGCCCCGGGCCGGTGCCCGCCGCCCTGGCGGGAGCGCTGACCAGAAGCGCGTACGACGCCTACGCGGCCGCCAACGCGAAGTTCGCGGCGGACTGCACGGCGGCCCCCGGTCACCTCGGCGCGCGCCAGGTCGCCCGCGACATGGACGCGATCCGGGCCCGGCTGGGCGAGCCCCGGCTGAACTACTTCGGCAGCTCGTACGGCACGGTGTACGGGCAGGAGTACGCGGCGCTGTTCGGTTCCCGCGTCGGACGCATGTACCTCGACAGCGTGCTGGACCACACCCGGTCCGATCCGGCGGCGTGGGCCCGGACCGGCGCGGTGACGGCCGAACGCAACCTGTTCCGGATGGCCCGCTGGTGCGCGGCGGAACCGGCCTGCGCCCTGCACGGCCGCGACGTGCTCGCGGTGTGGGACGGGCTGGCGACCCCGGAGGTCATCGCGTGGGCGGCGGCCCGGATCGGCGACGACCGGAGCTGGCCCGCGCTGACGGCGGGCCTGGCCGCGGCCGAAGCCGGGGACACCTCGGCGATGACACCCCGCCCGGCCCCACCCGACACCCGCCTCGCCCGGACGGCGTTCTGCACGGATTTCCCGGCCCCGGCCCGGTTTCCGGCCGCGGAACGGGTCGAGGCCGAGCTGCGGGCGGCGGCGCCCCGGCTGGGCTGGGCGGCCCACCCGTGGCGGGTGTCGGGACAGTGCGCCGGGCTGCCCCGGACCGGACTCGACCCACCGGCCGGCCTGCCCCCGATGCCCCGCGTACTGGTGGCCAACGGCGACGACGACCCGCTGACGCCCGCGGAGCACGGCCGCCGGGTCGCCGCGCAGCTGCACGGGAGCTACCTGCCCTCGGCCGGGAACCACGCGCTGTACCTGCGGGGGAACGCGTGCGTGCGCGGCTACGTGCACCGGTGGCTGTGGGACGGCGAGCTGCCGCCGGCGGGGGCGCGCTGCGGAGGCGCGGGGTGACCGGCGGGTGGCTGCCCGGTCCTTACCGCCACGGCTCCACGGCCGCCGGAAGCCTGCCGCCCGCTGCAACATCGCAGCCACAGCCGCCCGAACTC
The DNA here is from genome assembly GCF_046548995.1 of Amycolatopsis sp. lyj-109. NCBI lineage: Bacteria > Bacillati > Actinomycetota > Actinomycetes > Pseudonocardiales > Pseudonocardiaceae > Amycolatopsis > Amycolatopsis sp. lyj-109. The sequence goes on along the minus strand of NZ_JAJPWR010000038.1, from coordinate 24,528 downwards.
ACGCCCGCCCGGCCGACACCCCGCCCCGCCGGGCGAACCCCACCCACCCACCGCCACACCACAACCACAGCCACCCCGAAACCCAGCCCGCCCAACCCAACCGAAACCCCCGCCCCACCCAGCACACCCCTCGCCGCACCCCGGCTTCAGCTCGAAGCCGCACCACCAACCGACCGGACGTGTACAACGTGGACATGGCCATCGACCGCCCCACCGGCCCGGGACCGTGGCAGACGCCGGCCTTTCTCCGCACCGCCGCCGGCGATTTCCTCGTCACCGCCGCCGCTGCGGTCGTCGTGCTGGTGCTCGGGCTGGCCGAACGGGCCGGCGCCGCTCCGCTCGCCGTCGACGCGGCCGCTGCCGATCCGCTCACCGTCGGCGCGGCCGCCGCCGCGGTGGCCGCGCCGCTGCTGCTTCGCCGCCGCTTTCCGCTTACCGCCGCCTTGCTCTGCGCCGCCGTCGTCATCGCCCTGCCGCTCTGGCCCGGCCGGCTGGTCGCGATGGCCGCGTTCGGGTCGGCCGCCTACCACCGGCCGGGGCTCCGCGTGCTCGGCTGCTCCGTGGGCTGGCTCGTCGTCCTGGCCGTCGCCGGGGTCCGTCCGGCCGGCGCCGCCACCTACACCGACCTCGTGCTCCTCGGCGTCGCGCCGGTCGCGGCCGGGTACGCCCTGCGGCTGCACCGGGACCGCGCCGAGCACGCCGAACGTCTCTACCGGGCGGAGACCCGGCGCGTCGTCGCCGAGGAGCACGCCCGCGTCGCCCGGGAGGTGCACGATGCCGTCGGGCACCACCTCACCGTCATCCGGCTGCAGGCCACCGCCGTCCGCCACGTCACCCGCGCGCTGCCGCCGACCGCCGACCGGGCGCTGGCCACCATCGCCGAGGCCTCGGCCACCGCGCTCGCCGAAGTGCGGGCCGTGCTGCCGAGAACCGGCAGTTCGCTGTCCGATTTGGACGTTCTGGTCGAGCGCGCCACCGGCCCGGACCGCACGGTCACCCTCACCCGGCGCGGATCGCCGGACGTGCCGCCGCTGCTCGACCACGCCGGCTACCGGGTGGCGCAGGAAGCGCTCACCAACGTCCTGCGCCACTCCGACGCGACCCGCGTGGACCTGGCCGTCGACCACCGGCCGGACGCCGTCGTGATCACCGTCGCGGACAACGGCTCCACCACCCCCGGCGCCCCGGCCGAAGGCAGCGGCCTGCGCGGTATGCGGGAGCGGGCCCGGTTGCTCGGCGGCACCCTGGACATCGGGCCCAACGCGCCGGCCGGCTGGCGCGTCGAAGCCCGGCTCCCGCGATGATCCGCACGCTGCTCGCGGACGACCAGGAGCCGGTCCGCTGGGCGCTGCGCCTGGTGCTCGAGGCCGAAGACGACATCGAGGTGGTCGGCGAAGCCGCCGACGGCGCCGAAGCCGTCGAGAAGGCCCGGTACGGCGGCGTCAACGTCGTGGTGCTCGACCTCCGTATGCCCCGCCTGGACGGGATCGCCGCCATCCGCCGGATCGGCGAATCGGTCAACCCGGCGCCCGCGGTCGTCGCGCTGACCACGTTCGACGTCGACGAGTACCTGTTCGGAGCGCTCGAGGCGGGCGCGGCGGGGTTCGTGCTCAAGGACAGCGAACCGGCGCTGCTGATCGACGCCGTCCGCGCGGCGGCGAAGGGCCAGGGCCTGCTCGACCCGCAGGTCACCCGCCGTACTCTCCGCCGGTTCGCCGCCCCCGCGCCCCGGCGCGCGCCGGACGGTCCCGACCGGCTCACCCCGCGGGAGCTCGAGGTGCTCTTGCACGTGGCGAAGGGCATGAGCAACGCCGAGATCGCCGGCGCCCTCGTCGTCGGCGAAGGCACGGTCAAGACCCACGTGGCCCGGATGCTGGCCAAGCTGGGGCTGCGCACCCGGGTCCACCTGGTGATCCACGCCTACGAACACGGTCTCGTGGCCGACCGCTGACCCGAACTGCTCCCCGAACGCCTAGGTCAGCCGCAGTTCGAGGGTCCGGGCCCACTCGCGCACGATCTGGCGCCGACGGCGGGTGTCGTCGGTCAGCAGGTTCGCCAGCCCGAGCCCGCGGGCCAGGTCCAGCGTGGCCTGGACCAGCTCCCGCACCCCCGGCCGGGACTCGTCGACGCCGAGAAGCTCCACGGTCACCCGGTGCGCCTCGCGGCCCACCCGGGCCTCCAGCGGGACCAGCACGTCCCGCAGCGCCTCGTCGGTCGCGGCCACCGACCACAGCTGCAGGGCCGCGCGGAACAGCGGGCCGGTGTAGAGGTTCAGCACCATCTCCACGACGCGCTCGATGCGGGACGCCCCGCTCGGCAGGCCGGCCGCCTGGGCGCGCAGCTCGTCGATCTGGGCCTCGCCGAGCAGGTCGACCGCCGCCACCACGAGGTCCTCGCGGGCCGGGAAGTGGTGCTGCGCCGCGCCGCGGGAGACGCCCGCCCGCTCGGCGATCCCGGCCACCGTCACGCCGTGCCAGCCGCGCTCGCCGAAGCTGTCGAGGGCGGCCTCGACCAGGCGCCGCCGCGTCGTGCGGCTGCGTTCCTGCTGGGGTTCGCGGATGCCGGTCAAGCCGGTTCCACCCAGAAGTCGAGCTGGAGGTCCGCTTCCGAGCCGCCGACGCGGTACTTCGCGAAGTCGGTGACGCCTTCGGCCCGCAGCACCTCGTCGTCGAGGAAGAAGTTCCCGGTGACCGCACGGCTCGGCTTGGTGAGGATCGCGTACGCGGCGTCAGCCATGATCTCCGGCGTCCGGCTGCGGTCGGCGAGTTCGGCGCCGACGACGTTGCGGATGGCCGCGGTGTCGATCGTCGTGCGCGGCCACAGGGAGTTGACCGCGACGCCGTCCTTCTTCAGTTCGGCGGCGAGCCCGACGGTCACCAGGCTCATCGAGTACTTGGCGATGCTGTAGGCGAGATGTCCTGCGGTGAACCACTTCTCGTCGAGACTGATCGGCGGCGACAGCGTCAGGATGTGCGCGTTGGCGGACCGGCGCAGGTGCGGGATGGCCAGTTTGGACAGCAGGAACGTGCCGCGCGCGTTGATGTCCTGCATCAGGTCGTAGCGCTTCATGCTGACCTGGTCGGTCGGCGTCAGGTCGATCGCGCTGGCGTTGTTCACGACGATGTCGATGCCGCCGAACTGTTCGGCCGTCTTCGCCACCGCCGCGGCCACACCGTCGTCGTCGCGGACGTCACCGAGGATCGGCAGCGCGTGCCCGCCCGCCCGCTCGATCGCCTCGGCCGCGGTGTAGATCGTGCCGGGCAGCTTCGGGTGCGGTTCGGCCGTCTTGGCCAGCAGCGCGACGTTCGCGCCGTCGGCCGCCGCGCGCAGGGCGATCGCCTCGCCGATGCCGCGGCTGCCGCCGGACATGATGATCGTCTTACCATCCAAAGCAGACATATCGGCTCCCTCCGTCGAAAGGGCACTTTCACGTGAAAGTGACGCTTCCGGTTCTGTAGTCAGTAGGACTTCGGGAGGCCGAGGCTGTGCTGGCCGACGAAGTTGAGCACCATCTCGCGGCTGACCGGCGCGATCCGGCCCAGCCGCACCGCCGTCACCAGCGTGCCGAGGCCGTATTCGGTGGCCAGGCCGTTGCCGCCGTGGGTCTGCACGGCCTGGTCGGTCGCCCGGATGGCGACCTCGGCGGCGGCGTACTTGGCCATGTTGGCCGACTCCCCCGCGCCGAAGTCGTCGCCGGAGTCGTAGAGCGACGCCGCCTTCTGCGTCATCAGCTTCGCGAGTTCCAGCTCGATCTTGATCTCCGCCAAGGGGTGCGCGAGGCCCTGGTGGCTGCCGATCGGGACACCCCAGACCTGCCGCTGGTTCGCGTAGCCGACGGCCTTGGCCAGCGCGTACCGGGCGATGCCGAGGGAGAACGACGCGCCCATGATGCGTTCCGGGTTGAGGCCCGCGAACAGCTGCGCGATCGCCGCGTCCTCCTCGCCGACCAGCGCTTCGGCGGGCAGGTGGACGTCGTCGAGGAACAGCGAGAACTGGTCCTCCGGTGCGACGATGTCCATCGGGATCTTCGTGTACTCGAAGCCCTCGGTGCTCGTGGGCAGGATGAACAGCGCGGGCTTGAGCCGGCCGGTCTTCGAGTCCTCCATGCGGCCGACGACGAGCACCGCGTCGGCTTCGTCGACGCCGGAGATGTAGACCTTGCGTCCATTGAGGACCCAGCCGTCGCCGTCCCGCTTCGCGGTCGTGGTGATCTTGTGCGAGTTCGACCCGGCGTCCGGCTCGGTGATCGCGAAGACCATCCGTTTGGTGCCGTCGGCGATGCCGGGCAGCCACTGCTTCTTCTGTTCTTCGGTGCCGAAGCGGGAGATCACGGTGCCGCAGATCGCCGGCGACACGACCATGAGCAGCAGCGGCGAGCCCGCGGCGGCCAGTTCTTCGAGCACCGCGGCGAGGTCGGCGATGCCCGCGCCCCCGCCGCCGTACTCCTCGGGGATGTTGACGCCGAGGTAGCCCAGCCGGCCGGCCTCGTCCCACAGCTCGTGCGTCTTCTCGTCCGCGCGGGCCTTACGGGCGTAGTACTCGTGCCCGTACTTGGCGCCCAGCTCGGCGACGGCCTTGCGAAGCGCGATCCGCTCCTCCGGCTCGATGAAGTTCATCGCGTTCATGCTTCGTCTCCCACCACAGCCAGAATTGTGCCCACTTCGACCTGCTGCCCGACCGTCACCGGCAGTTCCGCCACCACGCCGTCGGCGGGGGCGGCGATCCGGTGTTCCATCTTCATCGCTTCGAGCCACAACAGCGGATCGCCGGCCTTCACCACGTCCCCGGCCTGCACGGCGAGCCGGACGACGGTGCCCGGCATCGGCGCGACCAGCGACCCCGCGGCCAGGCCCGCGTCCGGATCGGCGAACCGCGGCTGCGCCTTCAGCGCCACCGAGCCGAGCACAGAGTCCACATAGGACACTCCGGCGTGTCGCGCAACATCGAACGTGCGCCGCACCCCGGCGACACCCAGGACGACCCGGTTCGGCTCGGCCGACACCAGCTCGGCCTCGAACCCTTCGGCGCGAAGGCCGTCACGGGTCAGCGAATAGTTCACCTCGTACTCCCGGTCCGCCACGGAGAAGACCTTGCGCTGCCCGGCCGAACGGACGTTGCGCCAGCCGCTGGGCAGGCGGCTCTGCGTGGTCGCCGACGCCCGGTTGCCCGCCGCCTCCGCCAGCGCCGCGGCCAGCGCGGACAGCCGTTCGGTGTCCACAGTGGCCAGTGGGGCGGCCAGGGTGTCGAGGCCGTGGCGGTCGAAGAAGGCCGTGTCGGTCTCGCCCGCCAGGAAGGCTTCGTGGCGCAGGATGTTCACCAGCAGGTCGCGGTTGGTGACGACGCCGTGGATCTTCGCCCCGGCCAGGGCCTTGGCGAGCCGCCGGGCGGCCTCGGCCCGGGTCGGCGCCCAGGTGATCACCTTGGCCAGCATCGGGTCGTAGTGGACGCCCACCACCGAGCCGGTCTCGAAGCCGGAGTCGAGCCGCAGCCCTGGTCCGTGCATGAAGGAACGGTCCACATCGGGCACTTCGAACGTGTGCAGCGTGCCGCTCTGCGGCTGCCAGCCTGCCGCCGGGTCTTCGGCGTAGAGCCGGACCTCGATGGCGTGGCCCACGGTCGGCGGCGGGTCGGCCGGGAGCCGCTCGCCCTCGGCGATCCGCAGCTGCAGGGCGACCAGGTCGAGGCCGGTGACGTTCTCGGTGACCGGGTGCTCGACCTGCAGCCGGGTGTTCATTTCGAGGAAGTAGAACCGGCCGTCGGGCCCGGCGAGGAACTCGACCGTGCCCGCGCCGACGTAGTCGATCGCCTTGGCCGCCGTGCGCGCGGCCTCGAACAGCTCCTCGCGCATGGCAGCGTCGACGAACGGCGACGGAGCCTCCTCGACGACCTTCTGGTGGCGGCGCTGGATCGAGCATTCCCGCTCCCCCACCGCCCACACCGTGCCGTGGGTGTCGGCGAGCACCTGGACCTCGATGTGCCGTCCGGTCTCCAGGTAGCGCTCGCAGAAGACGGTCGGGTCGCCGAACGCGGACCCGGCCTCGGCACTGGCGCCTTCCACGGCCTCGGCCAGCTCGCCGAGCGAGCGGACCACCCGCATCCCGCGGCCACCACCGCCGGCGGACGCCTTGACCAGCAGCGGCAGGTCTTCCGGGGTCACCGCCGCGGGGTCCAGTTCGGACAGCACCGGCACCCCGGCCGCGGCCATCAGCCGCTTGGACTCCACTTTGGATCCCATGGTCTCGATGGCCTCCGGCGGCGGCCCCACCCAGGTGAGACCGGCGTCGAGGACGGCCCGCGCGAAGGCGGCGTTCTCGGACAGGAAGCCGTACCCGGGGTGCACGGCATCGGCGCCGGTCTCGGCCGCGGCCTTGACCAGCAGCTCCGCCCGCAGGTACGTCTCGGACGGCGCGTTGCCGGGCAGCCGGACGGCCGCGTCGGCCTCCAGGACGTGCGGTGCGGCGGCATCGGCGTCGGAGAACACCGCGACCGTGCCGATCCCGGCGTCGCGGCAGGTGCGGAAGACGCGGCGGGCGATCTCGCCGCGGTTGGCGACCAGCAGGTTCTGGATCATCGCTCGCTCACATCCGGAAGACGCCGAAGCCTTCGGCGCCCTTCACTGGTCCATTGTGGATCGCGGACAGGCTCAGGCCCAGCACGGTGCGGGTGTCACGCGGGTCGATGATGCCGTCGTCGTAGAGCATGCCGGAGAGGAACATCGGCATCGACTCGGCCTCGATCTGGCCCTCCACCATGGCGCGCATGGCCTTGTCGTGCTCCTCGTTGTACTCCTGGCCGCGGCTTTCGGCCGCCGCGCGGGCCACGATGGACAGCACGCCGGCCAGCTGGGCCGGGCCCATCACCGCGGACTTCGCGCTCGGCCAGGCGAACAGGAACCGGGGATCGTAGGCGCGGCCGCACATGCCGTAGTGCCCGGCGCCGTAGGACGCTCCCATCAGGACGGACAGGTGCGGCACCTTCGAGTTCGCGACGGCGTTGATCATCATCGCGCCGTGCTTGATGATGCCGCTCTGCTCGTACTCCTTGCCGACCATGTAGCCGGTCGTGTTGTGCAGGAACACCAGCGGCGTGTGGATCTGGTTGGCCAGCTGGATGAACTGCGCGGCCTTCTGCGACTCCTCGCCGAACAGCACGCCCTGCGCGTTGGCCAGCACGCCGACCGGGTAGCCGTGGATGCTCGCCCAGCCCGTCACGAGACTCGACCCGTACAGGGGCTTGAACTCGTCGAAGTCGGAGCCGTCGACGACCCGGGCGACGACCTCGCGCGGGTCGAAGGGCACCTTGAGATCGGTCGGCACGATGCCGAGCAGGTCCTCGGCGTCGTACAGCGGCTCTTCGTAGTCCGGTTTCGGTGACGGCCCTTGTTTGGTCCAGTTGAGCCGCTTGACGATGTTCCGGCCGAGCCGGATCGCGTCCTGCTCGTCGGCGGCCAGGTAGTCGGCCAAGCCCGAGGTCCGCGCGTGCATCTCGGCGCCGCCGAGCGACTCGTCGTCGGACTCCTCGCCGGTGGCCATCTTGACCAGCGGCGGCCCGCCGAGGAACACCTTCGCGCGTTCCTTGACCATCACGACGTAGTCCGACATGCCCGGCAGGTACGCGCCGCCCGCGGTGGAGTTGCCGAAGACCAGCGCGACCGTCGGGCACCCCGCTGCCGAGGCTCGCGTGATGTCCCGGAAGATCCGGCCGCCGGGGATGAAGATCTCCTTCTGCGTCGGCAGGTCCGCGCCGCCGGACTCGACGAGGTTGATCGACGGCAGCCGGTTCTGCGCGGCGATGTCCGCGGCCCGGAAGCTCTTCTTCGTCGTCCACGGGTTGCTCGCGCCGCCCTTGACCGTCGGGTCGCTGGCCGAGATCAGGCACTCGACGCCTTCGACCACGCCGATGCCGGTGACGAGGCTCGCGCCGACGCGGTAGTCGGTGCCCCACGCGGCCAGCGGCGACAGCTCCAGGAACGGCGAGTCCGCATCGAGCAGCAGCTCGATGCGTTCCCGCGCGAGGAGCTTGCCGCGCTTGCGGTGCCGTTCGACGTACTTCTCGCCACCGCCGGCGACGGCTTTGGCGTGCTCGGTGTCGATCTCGGCGAGCTTCTCCAGCATCGCCTCGCGGTTCGCGCCGAACTCGGCGGCCCGCACGTCCACTGTGGACCTCAGAGCAGTCACGAGGTGTATCCCAATCGCTTCGCGGCCAGGCCGGTGAGGATCTCGGTGGTGCCGCCGCCGATGCCGAGGATCCGGACGTCGCGGTAGTGGCGCTCCACTTCGGACTCGCGCAGGTAGCCGAGCCCGCCGTGCAGCTGGACGGCCTCGTTGACCACCTGCTCGGCGGCCTCGACGGCGGTGTTCTTGGCGAAACAGGCTTCGGCGATGACTTCCTCGCCCGAGACGTGCCGGATCGCGGTCTGCCGGGTGTAGGTGCGGGCGACGTCGACCTTCCGCGCCATTTCGGTGAGCTTGTGCTGCACGACCTGGCGCGAGATGAGCGGCCGGCCGAACGTCTCGCGCAGCCGGCACCAGTCCAGCGTCAGGTCGAGCGCCCGTTGGGCATGCGCGTACGCCTGCACGGCGAGGGACAGCCGTTCGGTGACGAACTGGGTGGCGACCTGCGCGAACCCGCTGTTCTCGGCGCCGACCAGGTGCTCCACCGGCACCCGGACGTCCACGTAGGACAGTTCGGCGGTGTCGGAGCAGAGCCAGCCCATCTTCTCGAGCTTGCGGCTCACCGTGAATCCCGGTGTCCCGCGTTCGACGACGATCAGCGAGAGCCCGTGCGCGCCGTCGCCGCCGGTGCGCACGACCGTCGTCACGAAGTCCGCGCGGCAGCCGGAGGTGATGAACGTCTTGGCGCCGTTGACGACGTACTCGTCGCCCTCGCGCACGGCGGTGGTCCGGATCCCGGCGACGTCGGAGCCGGCGTCCGGCTCGGTGACGGCGAGGGCACCGATCTTGGCCCCGGTCAGCGTCGGCCGCACCCAGCGCTCGAGCTGGACCGGGTCGTTCGCCTCGGCGATGTGCGGGACGGCGATGCCGCAGGTGAACAGCGACGCGAACAGGCCGCCGGAACCGCCCGCGTAGTGCATTTCCTCCGCGATGACCAGGGCGTCGAGGTAGTTGCCGTCCCCGCCGCCGATCTCCTCGGGGAAGGCCACCCCGAGCAGGCCGAGGTCCCCGGCCTTGCGGTGCAGGTCACGCGGCAGTTCGCCGGCGCGCTCCCAGTCGTCGAGGTGCGGCAGGACCTCCTGCTCGACGAACTTCCGCACGGTCTTGCGCAGTTCGGCGCGTTCGGGCGTCCGGAAGGGGTCGGTCACCGGAGCACCTCGGGGAGGTCGATCTCGCGGGACCGCAGCCACTCGCCGAGGGCCTTGGCCTGCGGGTCGAACCGCGCCTGCGACGCGACACCCTCGCCGAGGATGCCCTCGACGACGAAGTTCATCGCCTTGAGGTTGGGCAGCAGGTAGCGCGTCACCGGCAGGTCGGCGGTCTCGGGCAGCAGCAGCTTGAACTCGGCGGCGGTCAGCCGGTGCACCAGCCACCGCCAGGCTTCTTCGGAGCGCACCCAGACGCCGACGTTGGCGTTGCCGCCCTTGTCGCCGCTGCGGGCGCCGGCGATCGTGCCCAGGGGAACGCGGCGCACCGGCCCGTGGTCGAGGGGTTCGGGCAGGGCCGGTTCATCCACTTCGGACAAGTCCCGAGTGGACGCCGAAGGCGCTATGTCGACCCGCATCCCGTCGGGCAGCACGGCGACGTGCGGCACCTGCTCCGCGGTCACGTAGGCCGCGGTGTAGACGCCGTACGGCGAAGCGTCCGACGGCGGCGCGGTGACGTGGAACCCGGGGTAGCTGGCCAGCGCGAGTTCGACGGCGGCGCCGGTGAACGCGCGTCCGGCGACCTTCGGGTCGGCGTCCTTGACGGCCACGTGCAGCAGCGCACTCGCGGTCTGCTCGGTTTCGGCGTCGGAGTGGTCGGTGCGGGCAAGGGTCCACCGGACGTCGGCGGGTGGCCGGTCCTTCATGGACGCGTCGAGTTGTTCCCGCACCAGCGCGGCTTTCGCCTCGATGTCGAGTCCGGTGAGGACGAACGTCGTCTCGTTGCGGAACCCGCCGAGGGTGTTGAGGGCGACCTTCAGCGTCGGCGGCGGCGCTTCCCCGCGGACACCGGAGATGCGGACGCGATCGGGCCCGTCTTCCCTCAGCGCCACCGTGTCGAACCGGGTGGTGACGTCCGGCCCGGCGTACCGCGCGCCGGTGATCTCGTAGAGCAGCTGGGCCGTGACGGTGCCGACGTTCACCACGCCCCCGGTGCCCGGGTGCTTGGTGATGACGCTGGACCCGTCGGCCTCGATCTCGGCGATCGGGAACCCGGGCACGCCGATGCTGTGCTCGGTGAAGAAGGCGTAGTTGCCGCCGGTGGTCTGGGCGCCGCACTCGATGACGTGCCCCGCGGCGACCGCGCCGGCGAGGGCGTCGAAGTCGTCGCGGGCCCAGCCGTAGTGCGCGGCGGCCGGGCCGACGACGACGGAGGCGTCGGTGACGCGGCCGGTGACGACGACGTCGGCGCCCGCGTTCAGGCATTCCGCGATGCCCCAGGCGCCGAGGTAGGCGTTGGCGGTCAACGGTTTCCCGAGGTCGAGTTCGTCGGCCCGAGCCACGAGGTCGTCACCCTCGACGTGCGCGATCTTGACGTCGAGGCTCATTTTCCGCGCGAGTTCCCGAAGGGCACCGGCGAGCCCGGCGGGGTTCAGCCCGCCCGCGTCGGCGACGATCTTGACGCCCTTTTCCTGCGCCAGCCCGAGGTTCTCTTCCATTTGGCGGAGGAACGTCTTGGCGTAGCCGCGGGTGGCGTCCTTCATCCGGTCACGGCCGAGGATGAGCATGGTCAGCTCGGCGAGGTAGTCCCCGGTGAGGACGTCGAGGGGGCCGCCGGTGAGCATCTCGCGCACGGCGGAGAAGCGATCGCCGTAGAACCCGGACGCGTTGCCGATGCGGTAGGTCTGCGTCACGGACGCCTCCGCGCGGAAGAGTCCGTCGGCGGTGCGAACTGCCCCGGCTTCCGGCCGTTCCCGGGCGGCCCGGCGAAGGCCTGCGCGACGCTGAGCCACTCCTCGACGTCGGCGCCGTGCGCGACCAGGTCGGTGTCGGCGGGGTGCCGCCGCTGGGTGACGACGAGGCAGAAGCCGAGCGCGCTGCCGGTGAGCTTCTGCGCGGCGTCCTCGGGCCCGAACGCCCAGGTGGTGCCGTCGGGCGCGGCGAGCTCGACGCGGAACTCCTCGGCCGGCGGGGCGAGGGAGTTGACCTTGTAGGCGAAGTCGCGGGTCCGGGTGCCGAACCGCGCGATGTGCCAGATGCGCGCGGTCGGCTCGCGGGTCAGGCCGAGGGCGTCGAAGACGTCCTGACCGTGCGCCCAGGTCTCCATCATCCGCGCGGTCGCCATCGAGGCGGCGCTCATCGGGGGGCCGTACCAGGGCAGTTTCTGCCCTTCCGGCACCGCTTCGAGGGCTGCGGCCAGCTGTTTCCGGCCTTCACGCCAGTCTTCGAGAAGTTCCTGCGGCGGTCGTTGCGCTCCGGTCACCGCGCCGTCGTCGACGTAGGTTTCGCCGGTTTTGAGGAGCTCCTCGACCTCGGCCTGCCAGTCTTCCGGGTGCGCGGCCGCGATCAGGGCTTTGCGGTCGGTCCAGGCCAGGTGGGCGATCTGGTGCGCGATCGTCCACCCTTCGGCCGGTGTTGCGCGCGCCCAGTCCGACGCGGGCAGGTCCGCCACCACGTCGTCGATCGTCCGTGTCTCCGCGTCGAGATCCCCGAGGATCACGCCGAGATCCGCCATCGCCCGCCTCCTTGCGTTCCTCGGCCCAGAGTGGCACCGGCTCCCGGAAAAATCAAGCACGCCTGATTGTTTTAAGGTCACCTCCCTTGTGATCGGGGTCACTTGCTCTTTGGTCGGGTCTTCAAGATGCGGCTTCGCCGTGGCGTGGGAAATCGGCGCTCCACGGGTTGCGTTGCGTTGTGGTCGGCAGCGCCGATTCCTCACGCTTCGGTTGCCCTGCCGGGCTTTCCGGTGTTCTGAAGTGGGGACAGTCGTTGGTCTTTCATGCCCGATCGAGTGATGAACTCCTGTTCGATCCTCGGTAATCTTGATCTATGACCGACAACGCAGCTCACCCCTCCTCCGACGCGGTGGCCCTCGCCGACCGCATCGGTGAGCTGCTCGCGACCATGCGCTCCGCCGAAGCCGAACTCGGCGCCCTGCTCGTGGAAATCGAGCAACGCGGAGTCATGGAACTGTTCGGCTACCGCTCCACCGCCCGGCTGCTCGAACACCTCGCCGACATTCCCAAACCCACCGCCGAACGCCTGGTCAAACGAGCCCGGTTGATGAACCCGGGCCGCAACCTCGACGGCTCCCCCATCCCCGCCTTGGCACCCGGCACCGGTGCCGCCGCCCAGGCCGGACGGTTGAGCAACCCGATGATCGACGTGATCACCGACGTCCTCACCCAGGTGCCACCCGAACATTGCCCGAGCGCCGAGGCCACCCTGCTGACCTTCGCCGACGAGGCCGGGCACAAGCAAGTCGCCACCCTCGGCGCCCGCATCCTCGCCCACCTGGCCCCCGACGGCGACGCCCCCGACAACACCGAACCCGCCGCCCCCACCCGGGAATTGTTCCTGCGCCGCAAAAAAACCGGGATCTGGGAACTGAACGGCACGTTCGACGACGAAACCGGCACCCGAGCCAGCGCCCTGCTCGACGCCCTGGCCGAACGCCGCACCGGCGACGAAGGCCCCGACTTCCGCACCACCCCGCAACGCTACGGCGATGCCTTCTCCGACGCGGTCGACCTGGCTTTGAACTCCCCGACCCTGCCCATGCAGGCCGGGGAACGCGCCCACGTCATGGTCGCAGTGTCACTGCAGGACCTGAAGTCCGGCGTCGGGAAGGCCACCCTCGGCGACACCGGCACCATGACCGCCGCCGAAGCACGAGTGCTCGCGTGTGACTGCACAGTCATTCCGGCGGTGCTGGGTGCGAAGAGTGAACCACTCGACCTCGGTCGTGCTCGCCGTCTGATCTCCCCCGGCCTGCGTCGCGCTCTGTACCTGCGGGACCGCGGCTGTTGCTTCCCCGGGTGCCGGCGACCGCCGCGGCATTGCCAGGGCCACCACATCCAGGAGTGGTTCGACGGTGGTCCCACCGAGTTGGGCAATCTTCTGTTGCTGTGTTCTCATCACCACCGGCTGCTGCACCGCTCCGGCTGGGAAGCCCGCATCGCCGCCGACGGCCTCCCGGAGTTCCTCCCGCCGGCGTTCATCGACAGGCGCCGAAGACCCAGACGCAACAACCTGCACGAACCACTGCCCTTCGCAGCCTGAACACGGGAACGGCCCGCAGCCACACGGCTACGGGCCTACACCCACGCGCAAACCACGCCGCATCTGCAGCAGCCGGCCTCCCGCCGGCACCCCTGCTGTACCACTCAGGCCGGTAAGCCGAATCCGCCCAGGCCCCGCCGTCCCACTATTGACATCTTGCCAGTAGTGCCGGACTGCAATAGCTTCATCGCATGGCCGACTACGCCGAGATCACCTACGCCGTCGCGGAGCGGATCGCCACGATCACGCTGAACCGCCCCGAAGCGCGCAACGGCTACACGATCCGGATGGCCGACGAGCTCGGTGCCGCCATGGATCGCGCCGATCGCGACGAAGACGTCCGCGTCGTCGTGCTGACCGGCGCCGGCAAGGACTTCTGCGTCGGGGCCGACCTCTCTCGGGGCGGATTCGACTTCGACCCGTCGACCGGGCCGGACGCGGCGTGGCAGGAGCCCGCCGGCCGGTGCTCGAAGCGGATCTTCACGATGAACAAGCCCGTGATCGCCGCGCTGCACGGGGCCGCCGTCGGGGGTGGGCTCACCATCACCCTTTCGTGCGACTACCGGCTCGCGTCGGCAGACTCGCGGTTCGGCTTCGTGTTCACCCGCCGCGGCATCTACCCCGAAGGCGCCTCCGCCTGGTTCCTCCCCCGGCTCGTCGGCATGGGCACCGCGCTCGACTGGATGATCAGCGGCCGCGTCTTCGATGCGACCGAGGCGCGAGAAAAGGGCCTGGTGCACGACATCGTCGAGACCGGAACCGTGCTCGACGAGGCGTACAAGCTCGCCAAGGAAATCGTCGAGACGACCGCGCCGGTCTCGGTCGCCGTCACCCGGCAGCTGCTCTACCGGATGGCGAGCGCCGAGTCGCCGTTCCCGGTGCACGAGCTCGACTCGAAGCTGATCGGCGGGCTCGGCGCGAACCCCGACGCCGTCGAGGGGGTCATGTCGTTCCTGCAGAAACGGCCGCCGTCGTTCGGCATGCGCGTCGAGAAAGACCTGCCCGACTACCTGCCCTGGCTGGAGAAATGACCCCGTACCCGCCGCAGCCCTGGCACCTGGTCGCCGACGCCCACCTGTCGGTCTGGCGCGTCCCGGCGCGCGACGTGCACCCGGGCGCGTTGTCCGTCGCCGGGTACACCACCGTCTTCACCGCCTGGATCGCCTACCGTGCGCCCGGGCAGCTCAGCTACCACGAGCTGCTCGCCGCCGTCCCGGTGCGCGGGAAACGGACCACCTGCACGATCACGCAGATCTGGGTCGACTCCGCGGTCTCCCTCGCCGGCGGCCGCGAGCTGTGGGCCATCCCGAAGGACCTCGCCGCCCTGCAGTTCACCGACCGCACCCACACCGCGGCGACCGGCGACGACTGGATCGCCACCGCGGCCTTCACGCCGAGGCCCGGCTCGCCGCTCGCCCTCCCCAGCCGGTTCGACGTCCTCCAGGACCGTGACGGCACCCCCGTGCGGACCCCCGTCGGGGCGAAGATCCGGCCCCGGCTCGCCGCGGCCGACTGGACGGTCAACGCCCGTGGCCCGCTCGGCTACCTGGCCGGGCGACGCCCGTTCGTGAGCCTCGCCCTGCCCGGCAGCGAGCTGCGTTTCGGGGCTTGAGCAGCACCTCTGGGTGATCACACAATCCCACCAGGGTGAACTCGCGACACGCCATCTGGGGTCCCGTGCGCACCCCGACCCCTACATGTAGTCTCTGGGAACCGGCAGCCCCCAGCGACGGGGAGACCGCTGCAGAGGGCGGCCGGGCAGCTTTCACGAAACCGCAGCGCACGGCCTCATGACGCCGTGTGGCGATCGAACGCGCCCGAAAACTTGGAGACACGCATGTCAGTCGAAACCGGTCAGCGGCCCTCCGGGACCGCCTCACCCACCGCGATCCGGGTCATCCGGCGGGACGGCAGCGTGTCGCCGTTCGACGCCGGAAAGATCTCGGTCGCGCTGACCAAGGCGTTCCTCGCGGTCGAGGGCGGCGACGCCGCCGCGTCCTCCCGCGTGCACCACGTCGTCGCCGAGCTCACCGAGCAGGTGGAGACCACCCTGCTGCGCCACGCCGGCCCCGAGACCGCCCTGCACATCGAGCAGATCCAGGACATCGTCGAGCTCGCCCTCATGCGCGGTGAGCACCACAAGGTCGCCCGCGCCTACGTCCTCTACCGCGAGGAGCGCAGCAAGGCCCGCGAGGCGGCCAAACCGGCCACCACCGAGGTCGCGCTGAACGTCAAGGGCACCGACGGCGTCCTGCGCCCCCTCGACTGGGCCCGCGTGTCCCACGTCGTGGGCGAGGCCGTCGCCGGCCTCGACGACGTCACGGCGGAGCCGGTGCTGGCCGAAGCCAAGCGCAACCTCTACGACGGCATCAGTGCCGACGAGCTGGCCCTGGCCCAGGTCCTGGCCGCCCGCGTGCTGGTCGAGCAGGAGCCGAACTACTCCTACGTCTCCGCCCGCCTGCTGCTGGACAAGCTGCGCGGCGAGGCGCTGAGCTACCTCGCGAAGAAGCCGCGCCTGGCCAGCCAGGACGAGATGGCGGCCGAGTACCCCGCGTACTTCCGCGCCTACCTGCGCCGCGCGATCGAGCTGGAGCTGGTCGACGCCGAGCTGCAGCGCTTCGACCTGGACAAGATCACCGCCGCGATCCGCCCGGAGCGCGACCTCGACTTCGGCTTCCTCGGCCTGCAGACGCTCTACGACCGGTACTTCCAGCACCACGAGGGCACCCGCTTCGAGCTGCCGCAGGCGTTCTTCATGCGCGTCGCGATGGGCCTGGCGATCCGCGAGGACGACCGCGAAGCCCGCGCGATCGAGTTTTACGAGCTGCTGTCGAGCTTCCACTTCATGGCCTCGACCCCGACGCTGTTCAACTCGGGCACCACGCGCCCGCAGCTGTCGTCCTGCTTCCTGACCACGGTGGACGACGACCTGGACTCGATCTTCCAGGCCTACAAGAACAACGCCCTGCTGGCCAAGTACTCGGGCGGCCTCGGCAACGACTGGACCCCGGTCCGCGGCCTCGGCGCGCACATCAAGGGCACCAACGGCCAGTCGCAGGGCGTCGTGCCGTTCCTGAAGATCGCCAACGACACCGCCGTCGCAGTCAACCAGGGCGGCAAGCGCAAGGGCGCGGCCTGCGCTTACCTCGAGACGTGGCACGTCGACATCGAGGAGTTCCTCGACCTGCGCAAGAACACCGGTGACGACCGCCGGCGCACCCACGACATGAACACCGCGAACTGGGTGCCGGACGAGTTCCTCCGCCGCGTCGAGGCGAACGCCGAGTGGACGCTGTTCTCGCCGAACGAGACCCCGGACCTGCACGACCTCTACGGCAACGAGTTCGCCGCCCGCTACCGCGAGTACGAGGCCGCCGCCGACCGCGGCGAGATCAAGGTGTTCCGGCGCGTCCGCGCGGTCGACCTGTGGCGCCGCATGCTGACCATGCTGTTCGAGACCGGCCACCCGTGGATCACCTTCAAGGACCCGTGCAACCTGCGCTCGCCGCAGCAGCACGTCGGCGTCGTGCACTCGTCCAACCTGTGCACCGAGATCACGCTGAACACGAACGCCGAAGAGGTCGCGGTCTGCAACCTCGGCTCGGTGAACCTGCTCAAGCACGTCACCCCCGAGGGCCTGGACACCCAGCGCCTCGAGAAGACCGTGCGCACCGCCGTCCGCATGCTGGACAACGTGATCGACATCAACTTCTACACGATCCCGGAGGCGCGCCGCTCCAACCTGCGCCACCGGCCGGTCGGCCTGGGCATCATGGGCTTCCAGGACGCGCTGTTCGAGATCGGCGTCCCCTTCGCCTCCGAAGAGGCCGTGAAGTTCGCCGACGTCTCCATGGAGCATCTCTCCTACTACGCGATCTCGGCGTCGGCCGACCTCGCCGAGGAGCGCGGCCAGTACCAGTCGTTCGAGGGTTCGCTGTGGAGCAAGGGCATCCTGCCGATCGACTCGCTGCAGCTGCTCATCGACGCCCGCCAGGGTGATGGCCTCGACGTCGACACCTCCACGACGCTGGACTGGGCGCCGCTGCGCGAGCGCGTCAAGACCGTCGGCATGCGCAACTCCAACGTGATGGCGATCGCGCCGACGGCGACGATCTCCAACATCTCCGGGGTCGGGCAGTCGATCGAGCCGCTGTTCCAGAACCTGTTCGTCAAGTCGAACATGTCGGGCGACTTCACCGTCGTGAACCCGCACCTGGTCAAGAGCCTCAAGGAGCGCGGGCTCTGGGACGAGGTCATGGTCAGCGACCTGAAGTACTTCGACGGCAGCCTGGGCCAGATCGACCGGGTCCCGGACGACCTCAAGGCGCTGTACGCGACCGCGTTCGAGATCGAGTCGAAGTGGATCGTCGACGCCGGTTCGGTGCGCCAGAAGTGGATCGACCAGGCGCAGTCGCTGAACCTGTACATCGCGGCGCCGAGCGGCCGCAAGCTCGACCAGCTCTACCGCTACGCGTGGCACAAGGGCCTCAAGACCACGTACTACCTGCGGGCGCAGTCCGCGACGCACGTGGAGAAGAGCACCCTGCGCGGCACCGACGGCAAGCTGAACGCCGTCTCGGCCACCACCGCCCCCGCGGCGGCCGCTCCGGCTCCGGCTCCCGTGCCGACGCCGGCCCCGGCGCCTGCTCCCACGCCCAAGCCGGAGCCCGACGTCGACTTCGTCGCCACCGAAGGCGCCGCCTGCCGCATCGACGACCCCGACTGCGAAGCCTGCCAGTAAGCCCCTCCCGCGGGTCGTGAGTGGTAATTAGGGTTCTAACCCGAATTACCACTCACGACCCCCACCCGCCCGAAGTGAGTGACATGACCAACGTGGAGACGACGGACGCGACCGGCCTCGGGGAGATCGAGGTCGGCGCCGCCCGGATCAACGTCGACGACAAGCGCATGATCAACGCGCGCGCCGACGTCAACCAGCTGCTGCCGATGAAGTACACCTGGGCCTGGGAGAAGTACCTGGCCGGGTGCAACAACCACTGGATGCCGACCGAGGTCGCCATGCAGGCCGACATCGCCCTGTGGAAGTCGAAGGACGGCCTCACCGAGGACGAGCGGCAGATGCTCAAGCGCAACCTGGGCTTCTTCGCGACCGCGGAGTCCTTGGTGGCCAACAACATCGTGCTCGCGGTGTACCGGCAGATCACCAACCCCGAGTGCCGCCAGTACCTGCTGCGCCAGGCGTTCGAGGAGGCCGTGCACACGCACACCTTCCAGTACATCTGCGAAAGCCTCGGCCTGGTCGAGGGCGAGCTGTTCAACATGTACCGCGAGGTCCCGTCCATTTCGGACAAGGACGCGTGGGCGCTGAAGTACACGCAGCACCTGGAAGACCCGGACTTCGAGACCGGGACGCCGGAAGCCGACCAGGCGTTCCTGCGTGACCTCGTCGCGTTCTACGTGATCTTCGAGGGCATGTGGTTCTACACCGGCTTCGCGCAGATCCTGTCGCTGGGCCGCCGGAACAAGATGGTCGGCATCGCCGAGCAGTACCAGTACATCCTGCGCGACGAGTCGATCCACCTGAACTTCGGCATCGACTGCATCAACCAGATCAAGATCGAGAACCCGCACCTGTGGACCGAAGAGTTCCAGGCCGAGGTGCGCGGGATGCTGCAGGAGGCGTGCGAGCTGGAGGTCAAGTACGCGCGCGACACGATGCCGCGCGGCATGCTCGGCCTGTCGGCCCAGTTGTGCGAGCAGTACATGCACTTCATCACCGACCGGCGCGCGCAGCAGATCGGCCTGGCGCCGATCTTCGGCGAGACCGAGAACCCGTTCCCGTGGATGTCCGAGGCGATGGACCTCAAGAAGGAGAAGAACTTCTTCGAGACCCGCGTGATCGAGTACCAGTCGGGCGGCGCCCTCGACTGGGACTGACCCACTGTTCGTGAAGGCCACCTTGAGGAACTTCAAGTTCCTCAAGGTGGCCTTCACGTCAGTAGGCGTAGCGGCGCACGGTTTCCGGGTGGATCACCAGGCGCACCTGGTCCGCGGCCAAGGTCGCTTTCAGGCCGGCAGCGCGGTCCGGGTCGTCGAGGTCCCAGTACCGCGCCGCCAGACGCGCGGCCAGGTCGTGGGCGCCCTCGGGTTCCAGCGAGACCCGGCCCGCCACCGACACCCAGCGCTCGCGCTCCCCCGCCGGGGCCGCGACCACGATCGACGCTCGCGGATCCCGGCGCACGCGCCGCACCTTGGGCGCGTCCGGCTCCGAGAACAGCTGGATCGTGCCGTCGGCGGCCACCTCGAACCACACGGGGCGAGGTTCACCACCAGACACCGTCAGGAAGCCGTGCAGGGGACGTCGGAGGAGCTCGAGGTCATCGGGAGTCAGTGCGGTCATACCCCCGATTGAACCGGCCGAGCGCGGACGATCCCATGGGTGAAGCGCCGGGATCCCTGTCCGTTCGTCTAACCTCGGGATCGTGGACGTCTTCGGTGACCTCTTCCGCGGTGTGCGGGCCCACGGCTCGCTGTTCGGCAGCTCGGCTGTGTCGCCGCCGTTCTCCCTGCACTTCGTCGACGGCGCGCCGCTGACCCTGTGCACCGTGCTCTCCGGCGGCGGCTGGATCGTCCCCGAGCACGGCGAGCCCGAGCCGCTGACCGCCTACGACACCGTCGTCGTGCGCGGGCCGGGGACGTTCACCTTCGTCGACGAGATCGGCACCGTCGCCGGACCCGTCGCGTGCGGCGAGTACTGCGCCGCACCCGAACTGGGCGGGACACGGCACCGCCGCGGCTGGCGCGACGACGGCGACGGCCCGACCACGCTGATCGTCGGCGCCTACCCGGCCGGCGGCGAGGTCAGCCGTCCACTGCTGGACGCTCTGCCCGTCGTGCTGCGGGTCGGCGGCGGCGGCACCGGGGACGCCGTCCTGGACCACCTCGCCGCGGAGGTCGCCGCCGACACGCCGGGGCAGCAGGTCGTGCTGGACCGGCTGCTCGACTGGATGCTCGTCTGCACGCTGCGCGAGTGGTTCGACCGGCCCGGCGGCGAACCGCCGGCGTGGTGGACCGCCCAGCGCGACCCGGTGGCCGGGCCCGCGCTGCGCCTGCTGCACGACGAACCCGCGGTGCCGTGGACGGTCGCCGCGCTGGCCACGCGCGCCGGGGTGTCGCGCTCGACGCTGGCCAAGCGGTTCGCCGAACTGGTCGGCGAGCCGCCACTGACCTACCTCACCCGCCGCCGCATGGCGCTCGCGGCGGACCTGCTGGCCGAGCGGACCACCGCCACCGTCTCGGAAGTCGCCCGCCACGTCGGGTACGCCGACGCTTTCGGGTTCAGCGCGGCGTTCAAGCGGGTCCGCGGCGTCACGCCGAGCGACTACCGGCGGGCCGTCACCCACCAGGGACCACCCGAAAAGACGGCGGCCGAGGTATTGTCAGGTCGTCAACAAGCGGGCATCGTGGAGCGATAGCCGATCTCGACGGGGAGATGGTCACTTTGCCGGGCACCGTGAGCCGAGCCGCCGAAGCGCTGCGCGAACGCGTGCCGCCGCTGACCGCGCTCCCCCTGCCGCAGAAAGTCGACGAGCGCTGGCTGCGGTCACGCTGGCCGGTCAAGGAACTCGCGACGCCGCCCGCGGGCAGTGGCCTCAAGCCGGTGCTCGGCGACGAAGGGCCGCCGCTGGTCGGGCACATGCTCGAGATGATGCGGTTCGGCCCGGCGTTCGGCCTGCGCCGCCACGAGCTCTACGGCCCGGTGTCGTGGACCGGCGGGTTCGGCCGCCGGATCGTCGCGCTGTCCGGGCCCGAAGCCACCCAGATCGCGCTCGTCAACAAGGACAAGGCGTTTTCCCAGGAAGGCTGGAAGTTCTTCATCGAGAAGTTCTTCGAGCGTGGCCTGATGCTGATGGACTTCGGCGAGCACCACCTGCACCGCCGGATCATGCAGGAAGCCTTCACCCGCCCGCGGCTGGCCGGCTACGTCGGCGAAATGGGGCCCGCGCTGCGCGAAGGCGTCGCGAGCTGGGGCTCGAGCGAGCGGCCGCGGCTGTACTGGGCCCTCAAGCAGCTGACCCTCGACGTCGCGACCCGCGTGTTCATGGGCATGCCCAGCGGCGACGACGCGGCCCGGATCAACCGCGCGTTCGTCAGCTGCGTGCGGGCCGGCACCTCCTTCGTGCGCTTCCCGGTGCCGGGCGGGCGCTGGTCGGCCGGGCTGCACGGTCGCCGCGTCCTGGAGCGCTACTTCGGCGAAACCCTGCCCGCCAAACGGCGTTCGGGCGGCGACGACCTGTTCGCCGCGCTCTGCCAGGCCACCACCGAGGACGGCGACCGGTTCTCCGACACCGACATCGTCAACCACATGATCTTCCTGATGATGGCCGCGCACGACACGACGACCATCACCACCAGCGCCATGGCCTACTACCTGGCGAAGCACCCGGAGTGGCAGGAACGCGCCCGCGCGGAGTCCCTGGCCCTCGGCGACGACCTGCCCGACATCGCGGCGCTGGAGCGGCTGGAGACCCTCGACCTGGTGATGAAGGAGGCGCTGCGGCTGGTGGCGCCGGTGCCGTCGCTGACCCGCCAGACCGTCAAGGACACCGAAGTGCTCGGCCACTACATCCCGGCGGGCACGCTCGTCGGCGTCTCGCCGACCATCAACCACTTCACGCCCGAGTGCTGGACGAACCCCTTCACGTTCGACCCGGAGCGCTTCGCCGAGCCGCGGCGCGAGGACAAGTCGCACCGGATGGCGTGGATGCCGTTCGGCGGCGGCGCGCACAAGTGCATCGGGCTGCACTTCGGCAGTCTCGAGGTGAAGTTGCTGATGCACGAACTGCTGCGGGCATACCGCTGGTCGGTTCCGGAGAGTTACACCGCGCGCTGGGACTACGTCTCGCTCCCGGTCCCCGCGGACGGTCTGCCGGTGCACCTGACCCCGCGCTGACCCGCTACCTGTCCACCACCGCGTACGCAAGGTAACGAAAAGTTACCGTTTGTGGAGATTCGTTCACTCGTTCAGCCGGTAGACACCCCGTGACGCACATGATGGCGTGGCATCGATCGTGGGCGAAGGCTGCCTGGTGTGGCTTCATGATCCCCGACACCGTGTCCGACCTGGCCATACCTGTGCGTGAAGAGGTGGAGTGTGCCTGAACCCGGTGCCGCGTCAGGGCTCCTGGACGTGGCTCGGCGGTGGGCGGCGACGTTGGCCGACACCAAAGGAGTAACGCTTCCCCCGGAGGAACTCGAAGCTCTGCTGCTGGAGGTCGCGCACGACGCCGTCGACCAAGCCGGCTCGCAGCACGACGGCGCGCTGCTGCGGTTCACCGCGCTGTACGCCGCGTCGCCGATGGGGATCGCGCTCGCCGGCCCCGACGGCGACATCGTGGAGGCGAACCTCGCCCTCGGCCAGCTGCTCGGCTGCTCGCCGGATCGGTTGCGGGGCAGGCACCTCACCGACCTCGGCTCGACCGACCACGACGTCTCCCGGCTCGCGGCCGGCCTGGAGCAGGTGCGCGCGGGGCGCGACCGCTACCAGGAGCGGATGCTGCTCGACCACACCGACGACGGGCAGCTCTGGACCGACGTGACGCTCGCCCGGCTGCCCGGCGACCGCCCCGGCTCGATCTACCCGGTGCTGATGGTCTCGGACGCGAACGAGCTGCACCTGCTGCGGGAGCGGCTGCTGCACCAGAACGTGCACGACCCGCTGACCGGGCTGCCGAACGCGTCGTCGTTCACCACCAAGCTGGAAGCCGCGCTCGGGGCCGGCGCGCGTGACGACATCGCGCTGATCTACCTCGACGTCGACGGCTTCAAGGTGATCAACGACGGCCTCGGCGCCGGCGTCGGCGACCAGGTGCTGCGCGGGGTCGCGAACAAGCTGTCGGCGGTGTTCACCGGCCACCACGACGGGTTCGTCGCCCGGCTGTCCGGCGACGGCTTCGCGGTGCTGCTGCGGGGCGAGCTGGCGGCGACCGAGGTCGTCGGGCTGGTCGAGCGCGCCCTGGAGGACCTCAACGAGCCGATCTACCTGGGCGGGCACGGCATCGGTGTCAGCGCGAGCGCGGGCATCGTCGTGCGCGCGGCCGTCGAGGGCGGCGCCGCGGAACTGCTGCGGGCGGCGGAGATCGCGCTGCACCGGGCCAAGGAGGCCGGCAAGGCGCAGTGGATGCTGTTCGACCCGGACCTCGACGCCCGCGACCGCGGCCGCTACCAGCTGGGCGCGGTGATCGCCGGCGCGCTGGAGAACGGCGAGTTCTCGCTGGTCTACCAGCCCACGGTGAAACTGGCCCGGCCGGACGAGCTCGCCGCCGTCAACGCCGGGCTGCGGTGGAACCACCCGGACAAGGGCGAGCTCGGCTCCGAGGAGTTCTACCCGCTGGCCCAGACCACCGGCATGACGGTGCCGCTCGGCCGCTGGCTGCTCGCCGAATCGCTGGCCGCGACGGCCCGCTGGCGCACGCACCTGGGCGACGCGGCCCCGGACGTCTGCGTGCGGCTCCCGGCCCGGCTGGCGATCGACCCCGACCTGGTGCTGCTGGTGAAGGAGCAGCTGGACAAGCACGAGCTCCCGGCCAGGGCGTTGCGCCTGTGCACCGACCGCGACTCGATGCTCGACCCACGCGGCGAGGTCCTGGACTCCCTGGCGGTGCTGGCCGACCTGGGTGCGCAGCTGGTGCTGACGATCTCGGGGTCGGCGGACCTGGAGCTGATCCCCCAGCACCGCCTCCCGGTCCGGCACGTGATCCTGTCGGGGCCGGTGGTCGACGCGCTGGACACCGACGAGCCGGCGGAGTCCGACCTGAGGCACCTGACGCAGCTAATCACCCGGGCCCGCGAGCTGCACCTGCGCGTGGGGGCCGAGGGCGTCCGGACGCACGAACAGGCGACCCGGCTGCGTCAGCTGGGCGTGCTCGCGGCCCGGGGGCCGTTCGTGTCGGACTCGGCCACCGGCGACGAGGTCGACGAGATGATCGCCCGCCACCCGCGCACCTGACTCCCCCAGCGCCCCAAGGCGGCCTTGGTTGCGTCAGACGCACCGAAGGCCGGGTGGATTCATGTGGTTGTTGCAACATGCTCTACATCGGACAGTAGCATGTTGATCTTTTCCTGCGGGGTAAGCCAGTTCAGAGTCTTGCGGGGACGGTCGTTGAGCCGGGCAGCGACAGCAGCGA
>NZ_JAJPWR010000037.1:0-78341 GCF_046548995.1 Amycolatopsis sp. lyj-109 | reverse complement strand
CCGGCCAGCACGTCACCCTCCAACCCCACGCCGCCTAACCCCTTCACCCCGGGCCCCGGCTCCGCTGCGCTACGCCGGGGGCGCTACCGCGCGCCCACAGTCACCTCGATTTACGAGCCAGGACCTCCGACGTCCTGAATGAGTCATTCAAGACACCTGCGGGGCCGCCGGAGGAGCCACCGCGGGAGCGGGCCCGGCTCATTCGCCATTTTCGAAGACGGGAATGAGTCATTTCACGACGTCCGACGAGCCACCAGGGCCTCCGGTGAGGCAGGATCAAGGGCGTGACCATCGATCAGGCCGGGGTGCCCGAAGCCCGTTCGGGCCCGGCTTTCCCCGAGCACGAAGCCCGCGTCGACGCCCTGAGACGGCAGCTCGCCGCCCTCAGCGGCGAAGCGACCGTCCGGCTGGCGAAACGGACGTCGAACCTCTTCCGCTCCCGCGCCGCGGCGAAGCACCCCGGGCTGGACGTCGCCGGGTTCAGCCACGTCCTGCGCGTCGACCCGGCCACCCGCACCGCCGACGTCGAGGGCATGGTCACCTACGAGCAGCTCGTCGACGCCACGCTGCCGCACGGCCTGATGCCGCTGGTCGTGCCGCAGCTGAAGACGATCACCCTGGGCGGCGCGGTGACCGGGCTCGGCATCGAGTCCTCGTCGTTCCGCAACGGCATGCCGCACGAATCGGTGCTGGAGCTCGAGGTGCTCACCGGGGACGGCCGGATCGTCGTCGCCACGCCGGACAACGAGCACCGCGATCTGTTCCACGGCTTCCCCAACTCCTACGGCACCCTCGGCTACGCGCTGCGGCTGCGGATCCTCCTGGAGCCGGTGAAGCCGTTCGTGCAGCTGCGCCACGTCCGCCACCACGACCGCGGCAAGTTCTTCGAGGCGTTGAGCGAGATCTGCGCGAAGAGCGAGCACGAGGGCGAGCACGTCGATTTCGTCGACGGCACGGTCTTCGGCCCGGACGAGCTGTACCTGACGCTCGGGACGTTCACCGACACCGCGCCCGCGACCAGCGACTACACCTGGCTCGACATCTACTACCGCTCCATCCAGCGGCGCGAAACCGACCATCTCACCATCCGGGACTACCTCTGGCGCTGGGACACGGACTGGTTCTGGTGCTCGCGCGCGTTCGGCGTCCAGCACCGGCTTCCCCGGCTGCTGCTCGGCCGCCGGTTCCTGCGGTCCTCGGTGTACTGGAAGGCCGTCGCGCTCGACCGGCGGTTCCGGATCGCCGAGCGGCTGCTGAAGCTCCGGCGGATGCCGCCGGAAGAGACGATCGTGCAGGACATCGAGGTGCCGGTCGGCCGGGCCGCGGAGTTCCTCGAGTTCTTCGAACGCGAGATCCCGATCAGCCCGGTCTGGATCTGCCCCCTGCGCCAGCGGCCCGGCGGCGTCCGCTGGCCGCTGTACGAGCTGGACCCCGAAGAGCTGTACGTCAACTTCGGATTCTGGTCGTCCGTGCCGCTCGCCCCCGGCGAGCGCGACGGCGTGCACAACCGGATGATCGAAGCCGAGGTCACCCGCCTCGGCGGGCACAAGTCGCTCTACTCGGACAGCTTCTACACCGAGGACGAGTTCTGGCGGCTCTACAACGGCGACGCCTACCGGAAGCTCAAGGGCGCCTACGACCCGCGCGAGCGGCTGCTCGGCCTCTACGAAAAATGTGTCCGCCGCCGGTGAAAGGAACGAACGTGACCCAGGAAAACATCACCGTCGGCGCCGTGTTCGAGCGGCTGCTCGGACCCCGCGCCCAGGTGTCGATCACCGCCTACGACGGCAGCCGCAGCGGCCCGGCCGACGCGCCGGTGGCCTTCGAGGTGCGCTCGCCGCTGGCCCTGGACTACCTGATGTCCTCCCCCGGCGACCTCGGCCTCGCCCGCGCGTACGTCGCCGGCGCGCTGGAGGTCACCGGCGACCTCTACGCCGCCCTGCACGCCCTGTCGGCCCAGGTCGACCAGCTCACCGCGGCCGACCGGCTGTGGCTGCTGCGCAAGCTCGGCCCGCGCCACCTGCGGGTGGTCAAGCCGCCGGCCGAGGAGCACCCGAGCCGGTTCCGGCGCGGGATGACGGCCCTGCGGCACTCGAAGGCGCGTGACAGCGAGGCCATCGCCAGTCACTACGACGTGTCCAACCGGTTCTACGAGCTGGTCCTCGGCCCGTCGATGGCCTACACGTGCGCGGTGTTCCCCCACGAGGGCGCCACCCTGGAAGAGGCGCAGGCGCACAAGTTCGACCTGGTCTGCAAGAAGCTCGGCCTCCAGCCCGGGATGAAGCTGCTCGACGTGGGCTGCGGCTGGGGCGGCATGGTCGCGCACGCCGTCCGGCACTACGGCGTCGAGGCGATCGGCGTCACCCTTTCGCGCGAGCAGGCCCAGTGGGCGCAGAAGAACATCGTCGCGCTGGGGATCGCCGACCGCGCCGAGATCCGGCACCAGGACTACCGGGACGTCACCGAGTCCGGGTTCGACGCCATCTCCTCGATCGGCCTGACCGAGCACATCGGCGCGCGCAACGTGCCGGGCTACTTCCGCTTCCTGGCCGGCAAGCTCAAGCCGCACGGACGCCTGCTCAACCACTGCATCACCAACCCCGACACCAGCGTCGCGCACCGCTCGCGCGGGTTCATCGACCGCTACGTCTTCCCGGACGGCGAGCTCGAGGCACCCGGCGAGCTGATGACGGCCATGCACGACGCCGGGCTGGAGGTGCGGCACTCGGAGAACCTGCGCGAGCACTACGCGACGACGCTGGCCGGATGGTGCGCCAACCTCGACGAACACTGGGACGAGGCCGTCGCCGAGGCCGGTGCCGGGCGCAGCCGGGTGTGGGCGCTCTACCTCGCGGCCTGCCGGCTGGCCTTCGAGCGGCGCGAGATCGAACTGCACCACATCCTCGGCGTCCGGACCGACAGCGAGGGCGGAATGGGGATGCCGCTGCGCCCCGATTGGGGAGTTTGACCACCGGGGCTAGCCTCGCCGCTCCGGCAATGGAAGAATGGTCGCGAGACCGGGTGTCCGAACGGGACGTCCAGGCTCACTACAAAGAGTAGGTATGGGTATGGCTCAGGGCAGTGTCAAGTGGTTCAACGGCGAAAAGGGCTTCGGCTTCATCGCGCAGGACGGCGGGGGTCCGGACGTGTTCGTCCACTACTCCGAGATCCAGGGCAGCGGCTTCAAGTCGCTCGACGAGGGTCAGCGCGTGGAGTTCGAAATCGGCCAGGGCCAGAAGGGCCCGCAGGCCCAGCGCGTCAGCGTCATCTGAGCCACGAGGCACCCGAAGGCCCTCGCCCCCACCCGGGGCGGGGGCCTTCCTCGTCTCCGCCCCACCGTCTCCGCCGCCATCATCTCCACCCACACCGTCTCCGCCCACACTGCGCGTTCACAACGATCCGGTAACCTGGAACGAGGCGAGAGCACCTCAGTACGCCGGCGTCCGGCCGGCCGGACTCTTGCGCCGTGGCCCTGAGGCCGATCGCCGGCAGGAGCGGCGACCCGCCCGGCCACCCCTCCAGACCGCTGACGGCCGGGTGTTCCCGACCCTGGCCTTCCCGCGCCCGGCTCCGTCCGGCGCGGCGTAGACCCCGAATCGAGTAGTGCATGACCGCCTCTGTGAAGGCCCGTCCGGCTCCGAAACCCGTGCTTTCGGGCAAGCAGACGATCCCCGAACTGATCACCATCCGCACGTTCCTGCTGGTCCCGTTCCTCGCGCTGGCCGTCGCCGTCCCGGTGTTCTGGGGCTGGGGCATCAGCTGGGTCGACCTCGCGATCGGCGGCGCGTTCTTCGTCGTCTCGACGCTCGGGGTCACCGTCGGGTACCACCGCTACTTCACGCACGGCTCGTTCCGCGCGAAGCGGGCACTGCGGATCGCGCTGGCCGTCGCCGGTGGCCTCGCGGCGCAGGGCCCGGTGATCGGCTGGGTCGCCGACCACCGCCGGCACCACGCCTTCTCCGACCGGGACGGCGACCCGCATTCGCCGTGGCTGTTCGGGACGTCGCCGGTGGCGCTGGCCCGCGGGTTCTGGCACGCGCACATGGGCTGGCTCTTCGGCCGCGACAAGACCAACGTCGAGCGGTTCGCCCCGGACCTCGCCGCCGACCGCGACCTGCGCGTCGTCGACCGGCTCTTCCCGCTGTGGGTGGTGCTGAGCCTGCTGCTCCCGCCGCTGCTCGGTGGGCTGATCACGCTGTCGTGGTGGGGCGCGCTGACCGCGTTCCTGTGGGCGGGGCTGGCGCGGATCTCCTTCCAGCACCACGTGACGTGGTCGGTGAACTCGGTCTGCCACATGATCGGCGAGCGTCCGTTCGCCAGCCGCGACCGCTCGGCCAACTTCTGGCCGCTGGCGATCCTGTCGATGGGCGAGTCCTGGCACAACACCCACCACGCCGACCCGACGTCGGCCCGCCACGGCGCGCAGCGCGGGCAGATCGACATCTCGGCGCGGGTGATCTGGGCGTTCGAGAAGCTGGGCTGGGCGTGGAACGTCCGCTGGCCGACGGCGAAGCGGCTGGCGTCGCTCGCTCGCTGAGCGATAACCGCCCGAAACTCCTTGACCGCCGCGAAGGGACTCGGTGATCTTGGAGAGATGGACACGGTCGCGCTGACCTTCGACGACGGCCCGTACCCCGAGACGACGCCGGCGCTGCTGGCTGCGCTCGCCGGCACGCGGGCGACGTTCTTCCTGTGGGGCGAGCACGCGGCGGCCCACCCGGACCTGGTCCGGGCGATCGCCGCGGCGGGCCACGCCATCGGCAACCACACGTGGACGCACCCGCGGCTGACCACGCTGCCCGCGGCCGACCGCGAGCGGGAGATCCGGCGCACGCAGGACCTGCTGACCCGGCTGACCGGGGTCCGGCCGGCCCTGTTCCGGCCGCCCTACGGCGACACGGACGCGTCGGTCTCGGCGACCGTGGCGGCGCACGAACTCTCCGAGGTGCTGTGGAGCGTCGACACCCGCGACTGGGCGGGCTGCTCCGCGGACGAGATCACCGCCGCGGCCGGGGACGCGCAGCCGGGTGGCGTCGTGCTGATGCACGAAGGCCGCCCGGCCACGGTGGAAGCGGTCCCCCGCATCCTCGCCGCGCTCACCGCGCGCGGCCTGCGTCCCGGTCCCGTCGCCGCCTCCGGCGGTTCGTGAAGGCCACCTTGACGAACTTGAAGTTCGTCAAGGTGGCCTTCACGAACTTTCGTCAGGGGTTGAGGGCGAAGTACGCCGGCTTCGGGCGCAGGTTCTCGTCGAAGAGGCAGGCCGCGCCTTCACCCGGGAAGACGTCCGGGACCCACGAGTGCCGGTCCGTGAACCCCCAGGTCGTGAACTCGACGCACTTGCGGACGGCGTGGCAGCCGTCCCACAGCTGCCCGAAGTAACTTGCCTGAGTGGCGAGCTTGGCCGCGTCGGGCGGGGTCGGGATCCGGACGTCCGCCTCGGTGACCGCGGTCTCCACGCCGATCTTGGCGAACCGGGCCAGGTTCTCGCGGTACTGACCCGGGAAGCCGTACTGGATCGACAGGTGACCCTGGATGCCGACGCCGCTGATCGGCACGCCCTGCCGCCGCAGCGTCTTCACCAGGTCGTACACCGCGTCGCTCTTCGGGTTGATCCCCTCGATGTTGTAGTCGTTGACGTAGAGCTTCGCCGCCGGGTCGGCCGCGTGCGCCCAGCGGAAGACGTCGGCGACGAAGCCGTCGCCGAGCTTCTGCCGGAAGACCGTGTCACGCCGGGTGCCGTCCTCGTTGAAGATCTCGTTGACCACGTCCCAGGCGCGGATCTTTCCCTTGTACCGCTTGACTTCGGTGGTGATGTGGTCGCGCAGGACCCGGCGGAGCTCGTCGGCGGGCAGCGCGCCGACCCAGTCCGGGAGCTGGGAGTGCCAGACCAGCGTGTGGCCGCGGACGGTCTTGCGGTGCTCGCGGGCGTACTTGACGATCGCGTCGGCACCGGACCAGTCGTACTGGCCGCGCACGGCTTCGATCGTGCCCCACTTCATCTCGTTCTCGGGCGTCACGTTGTCGAATTCCCGCGTGAGCACCGCCCGGTAATCGGTTTCCGAAGCGAGGTACGACGCGGCCACCGCGCTGCCGACGTATCGGTTCGTGGCGTATTGCAGCGGCACCGAAGCCGGTGCCGCCGACGCTGCCGGTGCCTGCCACACGGCAATACCCATGACCGCCGCGACCGTCAGCAGGGCGCGTTTCTTAGGAATTCTTCCCAGCATCTTCATCCTCCACGAGACAATAGTGCCAACGGTGTTCCGAAACTTTCCAACCGTTTCAATTCAGGTTTCGATGACCTAGAATCTCCGTCATGACAACGAAGTCTGACGAGCTCGAGCCGACCGAGACCCGGGTGACCATCGCCCGGATCGCCGCCGAGACCGGTGTCTCCGTCCCGACAGTTTCGAAAGTGCTGAACGGCCGTCCCGACGTCGCCGAAAGCACCCGCGCCCGCGTCGAAGCAGTCATCGGGAAATACGGGTACCGGCGGCGCGCCGACGAACGTTCCCGCCGTTCCCGGCTACTGGAGCTGATGTTCCACGAACTCGAAAGCACGTGGGCACTGGAAATCATCCGCGGCGTGGAGTGCGTCGCCCGCGAAAACGGAATGGCGGTGGTGCTGGCGGAATCGTCGGGCCGCCACACACCGGGACAGAGCTGGCTCGAGAGCGTCCTCGCCCGGCGGCCGGTCGGCATCGTTTCGGTGTGTTCGGACTTCACCGGCGGGCAGCTGGCGAAGCTCCGGGCCCGGGACATCCCGCTGGTCGTGGTCGACCCCGCCGGCGCGCCCGGGCCGGAGACGCCCTCGATCGGGGCCACGAACTGGCAGGGCGGGCTGACGGCCACCCGGCACCTCGTGGAACTCGGCCACCGCCGGATCGCGATGATCGGCGGACCGGAAGGAGTCTTGTGCAGCCGGGCCCGGATCGACGGGTACCGCACGGCACTGGAGACGGCCGGCCTGGCGTTCGACCCGGCCCTGGTGCGCCGCGGCGACTTCCACGTCCGGGCCGGCTACCGGGAGCTGGCTTCACTGCTCACCCTCCCGGACCGGCCGACGGCGGTGTTCGCCGGCAGTGACCTGCAGGCACTCGGCGTGTACGAGGCGGCCCGCGACGCGGGTCTGCGCATCCCGGACGACCTTTCGGTGGTGGGCTTCGACGATCTGCCGATCGCCCGCTGGCTGACCCCGGAGCTGACCACGGTCCGCCAGCCCCTGCAGGAGATGGCGGCGGCCGGCGCCCGGCTGGCGATCTCGCTGGCCCGCGGGGTCGACCCGGAGAGCCACCGCCTGGAGCTGGCGACCAGCCTGGTGGTCCGGCACAGCACGGCAGCGCCGGCGCACCGGGGATACCGGGTGTTGACCGGCTGAGCGAGTAGCGCGGATCGAGGCTGATCCACGGCCGGCGGGCGCGGCGCCGGCTGTCGTTCAGCGGCCTCCGGGCACCGGAATTGTCGGTGCCCACCGGTAGCGTGGAATTCGGGGGGCGCCCCCGGCGGGCGGGCGCTCGGCAGCCGTTCCGGGCGGCGTGAGCCCGGATCACGCCCCTTCGCTTCACGCACTCCGGCGGCCTGGGAGAGCTCGCTCACCACGGCCACCGCCTGCTTTCCGGCGGGCCCAGGTAGCTCGCCCGCAGCCCGCCGGTGTCGATCACCAGCTTCTGCAGGATCACCGCCGGGTCGACCATCCAGAACTTGAGCACGTGCGCTCCCGGCGCCCCGATCACGTGCCGCGTCGCCGTCAGGTTCACGTTGTCCGACGTCGTCCGCTCCCACTGGCGGTTCATGGACGTGTCGTCCGCTCCCGTCGCCTTCGTGATGTTCACGACCTGCGGGTCCGCGTCGTCGAACGCCACCGCGTACCTCAGGCCGTCGCCCGCCAGCACGTTGCTGCGCGGGGACAGGTACGCCCACACCGTCACCGGCCCGGTCGTGAACAGCGTCGTCCGGTACTCCAGGCGCGGCCCCGCTCCCGGTGCGCGGCTCGCCGCCGTCACCGGGAACGGGGTCATCCCCGCGCCGGTTCGTCCGATGTCCGGGATGCGCCGCCACCCCACCTCCGCCGTGCCGATGGTGGCGCTGCAGTGCTCGGCCTCCATCGACACGTAGCCGCCGGCCTCGACGAACCCCCGGGCCGGTTCCACCGGGTTGCGCACGACGGCGTCCACCGCGACCGAACCACCCGCGCCCGACACCGTGATCGGCACGGTCGTGGTGCCTTTCGGCACCCGGGCCCAGTCGATCCGCACGGTCATGCGCAGCTCCTCCTCCACGCGGCCGCCGCGCGGCTCGACCAGCACCCACGGCGCGCCCGTCGTCACGGTGCAGCGGAACGGCGTCCGGCCGCGGTTGAAGACGTCGATGTACTGCGGCGGCGCACTTTGGTACGGGCTGAACTCCGGCAGGGCCGGCCGTCCCGCGGCGCCGGGCCACGCGTCCGTCGAGCCGTCGACGGCGACCCCGAGCGACGCCGCGGCCGGCAGTTCGATTCGCTTCACCGCCGGGAAGATGACGTCCGGCAGCGCCACGTTGTTCAGCTCCGGCTGCTGCCAGGGCGCGTTCGGGCCGTACCGGGCGACGTCGCCGTAGTCGATGTGCGGCTGGGTCTGGAACCCCTTCCACTTCCCGCCGGCGATGCCGGTGTTGTACTTCTCCGCGAGCGCCAGGTCGTCGGCGAACCGGGCCTCGGTCACGGCGGCCAAGGCGTTCGCCGATGCCCGGCCCTGTGCCGCGTAGAGGAGGTTCGTGAACTCGGCGCGCCGCAGCGCGTACAGGTTCGCCGTCGCCCGGGTCGCGTACCCGATCAGCTCGTAGAAGGCGTCTTGGAACGCCTTCGGCAGCCGCGCGCCGATCTTCGACGCCCGCTGCGCGAGGTCCTGCCACTCCTGCGTGACCCGGTCCAGCTCGCGGTAGTTGACCAGGCTGAACGGCGTCAGCTGGTCGTCGTAGGTGATCGTGCCGGCGGCGTCCACGGTGATCCGCCGGTTGAGCAGCTCCGGCTTGCGGCGGGACTGCAGCCGCCCGTAGTCGTGCAGCACCCCGGCGATCTCCGCCGCCAGGGCCGCGCCGAAGTTCTCCGAAGCGAACTGACGCTCCCAAGTGGACAATCGCTCGACCGGCAGCGAGGCGGGATCCCAGGCGTAGTCGAGGAAGAACTGCAGCGGCAGCTCGTTGCCCTTCATGTCCCCGACGTTGGCCACCCACAACCGGTCGTTGCCGTAGGCGAAGGCCTGGTGCAGCTGCTCCCAGGTGTTCGCGAGCAGCGCGGTGTCGACCCACTTGTAGTTGCGGCCGCCGCCGACGTAGTCGAAGTGGTAATAGAGCCCGTACCCGCCGGGGTGCGGTGGCAGGGACAGGTCGGGCATCTTGCGGATGTTGCCCCAGTTGTCGTCGGTGAACACGACGATGACGTCGTCCGGCGGGCGCAGGCCCTTGGCCCAGTACCGCTGGACTTCCTTGTACAGCGTCCAGACCTGCGGCACGGTGGTGAGGTCCCGGCCGGTCTCGCGGGCGAGGATCTCCCGTTCGGTGGCGATGATCTCGCGCATCAGCTCGATGCCGTCGCCGTCGGGCAGGCCGACGTCGCCGTTGCCGCGCATGCCGAGCGTGACGACGCCTTCGAAGTCCTCGCGGACCATCCGGCGGATCCCGTCGGTCCAGTAGGCCTTGATCGCCTCGCCGTTGCGGCGGAAGCTCCACTCCCCCGTGCCGCCGTACGGGTCGTGGCCCGGCGTGGTGATGTTTCCGGCCGCGTCGCGGACGGCGGGCACCGCGTGCCGGTTCCACTCCTCGATCCCGCGCATCATCGGTGCCTCGTGCGAGGTGCCCATCACGATGCCGTACTCCTTGGCCGTCGCGTGGTTGAGCGGGTCGTCCTCGGCGAACGCCCGCCCCCACACCGCCGGCCAGAGGTAGTTGGCCCGCAGCCGGAGCATGGTCTCGAAGACCTTGGCGAAGAACAGGTGGTTGAAGCCGTTGGGGAAGCCGGGCGCCTGGCCCGGCCCGAAGAAGGCCGGGGCCCAGGTGCCGAGCGCCGGGTTCTCGTCGTTGATGAAGAAGCCGCGGTACTTCACGTGCGGGGTGCCGAGGCTGAACCGCTCGCGCGGCAGGTGCAGTTCCGCCTGGCGCCGCGGCGGCACGTCCGCCCACCAGTACCAGGGTGAGACGCCGATGCGCCGGGACACCTCGTAGACGCCGTAGATCACACCGCGCTGGTCACTGCCGGTGAGCACCAGGCGGCCGTCGACGACCTGGCTGAGCGACGTCTCCCACTTCCCGGCGATCCCGGTGACGTCGAGCTTGCCGGCCGCGACCAGCGCGTCGACCAGCGGGCTGTGACCGAGCGTGCCGACCACGACGACCGGGCCGTGCGCGGGGACGACGTCGAACGACACCGCGGGCCGCACGCCCGTGACGCGTTCGACGTCGGCGGCCAGGTCGCCCACGACCCGCCGCACGCCCGGGAGATCGCCCGAGCCGACCACGATCGTCGCGGCCTTTCCCCGTGACACCACCGGGAAGCCGGTCCCGGCTTCGGCGAGGCCCGGCAGGGTTACCGACCCCGCCGCCCCGGCCACGGCGAGTAGTTGCAGGAAGGCACGACGGTGTACCTCGGACGGCACGGCAGACCTCCTGAGTCAGCCCTTCACGGATCCGGTCAGCCCGCCGACGATGCGCCGTTCGGCGAGCACGAAGAACGCGAGCGCGGGAATCGCCGACAACGCGGTGAACGCGAGTACCCGGGCGGTGTCCTGGGAGTACTGGGACTGGAACGAGGCGACGCCGAGCGGGAGCGTGAAGTGCACGGAGTCGTTGAACACCAGCAGCGGCAACAGGTACGCGTTCCAGCTGGTGACGAAGGCGAGCACGGCGACCGTGGTCAGCGCGGGTGTCGACAGCGGCAGCAGGATGCGCCAGAAGAACCCGAGCCGGGTGGTGCCGTCGAGCACGGCCGCGTCCTCGATCTCGCCGGGGATCGCGTGCATGAACGGGCGCAGGATCACGATCGTCACCGGGAGCGAGAACGCCGCCTCCGGGATCGCCACGCCCCAGAAGCTTTCGAGCAGGCCCAGCTGGCGCAGCCACAGGTACAGCGGCAGCGTCGCCACGCCGAGCGGAAACAGCAGGCCGAGGGTGAACAGCGTGTAGAACGCCTCCCGGCCCTTGAAGTGATAACGCGAAAGCGCGTACCCGGCCATCGAGCCGAGCCCGACGGCCAGCGCCGTGGCGATCACCGCGATCAGCGCGCTGTTGCCGAGGAAGGTCCAGAACGCGCTGGAACCGAGCACCGAAGCGTAGTTGTCGAACACCCACGGCCCGGGCATCCCGGACGGGTCGGTGTTGATCTGCGCGTTGGTGCGGAACCCGCCGAGCGCCACGAACAGCAGCGGCACGACGGTCACGCCGACCACGACGATCGCCGCGAGGTAGCCCATCGACAGGCCGAACTTGCCCGAGCGCATCAGCCCACCATCCTCGTCAGGGCCCCCTGGGTGTCGCGGCGGAGCGCGAACCGCTGGTACAGCAGGGCGAACACGAAGCAGATGACGAACAGGATCACCGCCACCGCGGAGCCGAACCCGAACTCGTAGCGCTTGAAGCCGTGGTCGATCAGGTAGGTCGCCATCGTCGTCGACGCGTTCGCCGGGCCGCCGGTCGTCATGATCCAGACGACGTCGAACAGCTGGAGCGAGCCGATCACCGACAGGAAGATCCAGATCCGGATGGTCGGCCCGAGCAGGGGCAGCACGACGTGCCGGGTGGTCTGCCACGCCGACGCGCCGTCGAGCGCCGCGGCTTCGCGCAGTTCGGCCGGCACCCCCTGCAGGCCGGCGAGCAGCAGGATGATGCCGAAGCCGATGTACTTCCAGGTGATCACCGCGAACATCGTGTAGAGCACGATGCCCGGGTCGGCCAGCCAGTTGTGGACCAGCCCGCCGAGGCCGGCTCCCCTGAGCACCTGGTCGGCGAACCCGTTGGGCTGCAGCATGAGCGCCCAGATCACCGCGGTGATCGCCTCGGAAAGGACGTACGGGGCGAACACCAGGGCGCGCAGCACCGCGCGTCCCCGCAGCTTCCGGTTGAGCAGCAGCGCCAAGCCGATCGACAGCGGCAGCTGCACCACGATCGACAGCCCGGCGATGATCAGGTTGTGGACGATGGCGCCCTGGAACACCGTGCCGCCGAAGGCATCGGCGTAGTTCTTGAACCCGACGAAGTCGTCGAGCGGGCCGAAGCCGTTCCAGTTGAAGACGCTGTAGAACGCCGCGATCCCGATCGGCACCAGGACGAACCCGGTGAACAGCAGCAGGGCGGGCCCGAGCAGCAGCGCCAGCTCGAGCCGCTTGCGCAGGCCGGGCCGGTGTTTCCGGGCGGTGACCGCCGGTGCGGACGGCCGCGCCGCCGTCCGCACCGGAGTCGTCGCCGTGGTCACTTGTTGCCCGCCGCGGCCTGGTTGACGGCGGTCACGATGCCTTCGGGGGTGCCCTGGCCGGCGAACATGTTGGCCACCGCGTCGTTCAGCGCGGCGCCGACCGCGGTCGGGAACGCCCGGTCGAAGTACATCTGCAGGTACGGCGCCTTCGTGCCGTAGTCGTAGACCTGCCGGAGCACGTCGGTCTTCAGCGCCTTCGCGGCCACGGCGTTCACGGGCAGGCCGGTCCCCTTCGCGGACAGCTCGGTCTGCACCGGCTCGCTGACCAGGTACTGCAGGAAGGCCGTGCAGGCCTTGGACGCGCGAGTGGTGCAGGCGTAGCCGTCACCGCCGCCGAGCACGGCCGCCGGGTCGCCCTGGCCACCCGCCACGGACGGGAACGGGAACCAGCCGACCTTCGACTCGAGGTCCTTGTCCTCGGTCAGCGACGACATCGTGCCGGGCTCCCAGTCGCCCTGCAGCTCCATCGCGGCCTTGCCGTTGGCGACGAGGCCGGCGGAGCTGCCCGCGCCCTGCTGGGCGGGCGTGCCGGCGAACCCGGTCTGGAACGGTTCGGTGGCCAGGAAGTTCTTCAGGTCCTGCCCGGCCTTCGTCCAGCACGGGTCCTCGAGCTTGACCGCCTTCACCGACTGCTGGAGCACCGCGGTCGAGCACTCGCGGATGGCGAAGTAGTTGAAGTAGAAGGCATCGGGCCAGCGGTCCTTGCCGCCGACCGAGATCGGCGCGAGCCCCTTGGCCTTCAGCGCCGTGACGGCGGCGTTCAGCTCGTCCATGGTCTTCGGCGGGGTGGTGATCCCCGCCTGCTGGAACAGGTCCTTGCGGTACCAGAAGCCGACGAAGTGCTGCGTGAACGGCACGCCGTACTGCTTGCCGTCGACCTGCCACTTCTCACCGAACTTGCCGGTGGCCTGTTCGATCCACGACTTGGTGTCTCCGGTGATGTCGGCGACCTTGCCCGAGGTGATCTGCGAGGCCAGGTCGCCCGCGCCCCACGACTGGTAGATGTCCGGCGGCTCGGCCGACTGCAGGGCGAGCGGGACCTTGGTGCCGAAGTCCTCGTTCTGCAGCGGCTGCGCCTTGATCGTGACTTCGGGGTGCGCCTTCTGGTAGTCGGCGACGACCTTCTCCCAGACCGTCTTGATCGGATCGGTGGTGCCGTTGTGCCACCAGGTCAAGGTGACCGGGCCGCTCGGCTGCGCGGGGGCTTCGGTCCCCCCGCTGCACGCCGACAACGCGAGCGGAACGAGGGCCGCCAGGGCGGCGAGAACGGGGATCCGGCGTTTCACAAACATCGTGGGTCCACTCCTGACGACTTCGGCCGAGTTGGACGGGGCAGCTTGGCGCCCGGGTTGGCGAAGAGTCTGCTCCCGGGGCAAATGGGATGTCAATCGTTGTCGATAACGTTTTCTATGGTTAGTCTGAGCCGATGCAGCCCAGTTCCAGGGTGACCATCCGTGACGTCGCCGCTCGGGCCGGCGTCTCGGTGGCCACGGTTTCGAAGGTGATCAACGAGCGCTACGGCGTTTCCGCCGCGACGCTCGCGCGGGTCCGTGCCGTGATCGAAGAGCTCGGCTACGAAGCGAGCCTGGTCGCGCAGAGCCTGAGAAATCACCGGACGAACGTCATCGGCATCCTGGTCGCCGACCTCGAACCGTTCTCGACCGAGCTGCTCAAGGGAGCCGCGGACGCCATCCGCGGCAGTGGCTTCGAACTCGTCGTCTACTCCGCGGGTGGCCGCACCGGCGACCCGGTCGGCTGGGAAAAGCGCTACCTCTCCCGGCTGAGCGGCACCCTCGTCGACGGCGCCTTGCTGGTCACGCCCACCGTCTCGCTGGAAGCCGTGCCGGGCACGCCGGTCGTCGCCGTCGACCCGCACACCGGGCCGTCGCACCTGCCGACCATCGACTCCGACAACCTGCGCGGCGCGCAACTGGCCACCGAGCACCTCCTCGACCTGGGGCACCGGCGGATCGCCTTCCTCTCCGGCCGGCCCGACCTGCAGTCGGCCGAGCTGCGCAAGACCGGGTACCTCCGGGCGCTCACGGCCGCGGGCATCACGCCGGACGAAGACCTGATCAGGATCGGTGCCTACGACCCGGAGATCTCCGCGGCCTCGGCGCACGCCCTGCTGACCGGCCCGGACCGGCCGACCGCGGTGTTCGCCGCGAACGACATCTCGGCGATCGCGACCGTGGGCGCGGCCCGCGAACTCGGGCTGGCCGTGCCCGGCGACCTTTCCGTGGTGGGCTTCGACAACGTGCCCGAGTCGGCGCTCTGCAGCCCGCCACTGACCACAGTGGACCAGCCGATCCGCGAGATGGGGCACCGCGCCATCCGGATGCTCATCGCACTGATCAACGGCGACGACGTCGAGCGCACGCACGTCACGCTCGACACCGGCCTGGTGGTGCGGCACTCCACCCGCGCCCTCCCCTGAACCGTTTCCTCCTCCTCACTCCTCCCCAGACGAAGGGCGGACCAGCCTTGACCACGCAGCCCACCACGGCCTCAGAGCCGTGGCGCGACCCCGCGGCCGACCCGGGCGAACGCGTCCGGGCCCTGATGGCCCGGATGACCCTGCGCGAGAAGCTCGCCCAGCTCTACGGGGTCTGGGTCGGCATCGACTCCGGCGGCGAAATGGCGCCGCACCAGCACGACTTCGTCGACGCGGCGGTCGACCTCGACGACCTGGTCCGGCACGGCATCGGGCAGCTGACCCGCGCGTTCGGCACCCGGCCGGTCGACCCGGTGATCGGCGCGCACAGCCTCGCCCGCACGCAGCGGCAGATCGTCGCCAGCAGCCGGTTCGGGATCCCGGCCGTGGTGCACGAGGAATGCCTGACCGGCCTGGCCGCGTGGCAGGCGACGATCTACCCGGCGCCGCTGTCGTGGGGCGCCACCTTCGACCCGGACCTGGTCCGCCGGATGGCGGAGAAGATCGGGCGGACCATGCGCGGACTCGGCGTGCACCAGGGCCTCGCCCCGGTCCTCGACGTGGCCCGCGACCTGCGCTGGGGGCGGGTCGAGGAGACCATCGGCGAGGACCCCTACCTGGTCGGGACGATCGGCAGCGCGTACGTCGCCGGGCTCGAATCGGCCGGCATCGTCGCCACGTTGAAGCACTTCGTCGGGTACTCCGC
The DNA here is from genome assembly GCF_046548995.1 of Amycolatopsis sp. lyj-109. NCBI lineage: Bacteria > Bacillati > Actinomycetota > Actinomycetes > Pseudonocardiales > Pseudonocardiaceae > Amycolatopsis > Amycolatopsis sp. lyj-109. The sequence goes on along the minus strand of NZ_JAJPWR010000037.1, from coordinate 62,762 downwards.
TTCCCGCGCCGGGCGCAACCTGGCGCCGGTCTCGGCCGGCCCGCGCGAAATCGCCGACGTCCTGCTCCCGCCGTTCGAACAGGCCCTGCGCGCCGGCGCGCGGTCGGTGATGAACGCCTACACCGACACCGACGGTCTCCCGTCCGCCGCCGACCCGGCCCTGCTGACGGACCTCCTGCGGGACACCTACGGGTTCGACGGCACGGTGGTCGCCGACTACTTCTCGGTGGCGTTCCTGCACCGCCTGCACGGGGTCGCGGCCGACCGCGCCGACGCCGCCCGGCAGGCGCTCACCGCGGGCATCGACGTCGAACTGCCGACGATGGACTGCTACGGCGAGCCACTGCTCGCCGCGGTGGAAGGGGGCGCGGTCGAGGTCGCCGCCGTCGACCGCGCCCTCGAACGGGTGCTGCGCCAGAAGTGCGAACTGGGTCTGCTCGACGCCGGCTGGGCGCCGGAGGTGCCCGAGGAGATCGACCTCGACGACGCCGAATCGCGGGCGCTGGCCCGCGAAGTCGCCGAGCGTTCGATCGTGCTGCTGCACAACGACGGCACCCTTCCGCTCTCCCCCGGCACCCGCGTCGCCGTCGTGGGGCCGCGCGCGGACACCCCCGGCGCGATGCTCGGCTGCTACTCCTTCCCGCTGCACGTCGGCGTCCACCACCCCGACGTCCCGTTCGGCGTCTCGGTGCCCACCCTGCTCGAGGCGCTGAGCTCGACCTACGACGTGGCCTACGCCCTCGGCTGCCCGGTCACCGGCGGCGGCGACGACGGGATCGCGCAGGCCGTGGCGGCGTGCGCCGACGCGTCCGTGTGCGTCGCCGTGCTGGGCGACCGGGCCGGGCTGTTCGGCGGCGGGACGTCCGGCGAAGGCTGCGACGCGGCCGACCTGCGGCTGCCGGGCCGCCAGGAGGAACTCCTCGACGCCCTGCTGGACACCGGCAAGCCGGTGGTGCTCGTCCTGCTCTCGGGACGGCCGTACGAGTTGTCCCGGCAGCTTCCGCGGCTGGCCGCGGTGGTGTGCGGGTTCTACCCCGGCGAAGAGGGGGCCGGCGCACTGGCCGGCGTCCTCGGTGGCCGGATCAACCCGGCCGGCCGGCTGCCGGTGAGCTTCCCGGCGGCCGGGGCGAGCCAGCCCTCGACGTACCTGGCCGCGCCGCTCGGCCGGCGCAGCGAGGTGTCCACTGTGGATCCTTCGCCGCTGTTCCCGTTCGGGCACGGGCTGTCCTACGCGCCGGCGACCTGGCTGGACGTCAGCGCGACGGGCTCGCTCTGGCCGACCGACGGCGTGTGCCGGGTCCGGGTGACGCTGCGCAACGACCACGGGCGCGAGACGTCCGAAGTCGTCCAGGTCTACCTGCACGACCCGGTGGCCGAGGTGGCGCGGCCGGAGCGTCAGCTCATCGCGGCCCGCCGGGTTTCCCTGCCCCCGGGCGAAACCTGCGTCCTGGAGATCGCCCTGCACGCCGACCTGACGTCCTACACCGGCCGCGCGCGGCAGCGCCAGGTCGACCCCGGGGACGTCGAGCTGCGGGTGGGCACCTCGAGTGAGCAGATCGTCGCGACCCTGCACTGCACGCTGACCGGGCCGCGCCGCGTCGTCGGCGTCGACCGGGTCCTGACCCCGGAGTTCTCGCTATGAGACGTCCTCTGGTGATCTTCTTCCTGGCCGTGCTGACCGTGCTCTTCGTCGGCGCTTCCGGCCGCCCCACGCCGTCGCACTGGGTGGCGACGTGGACGTCGATGCCCCAGCTGACCGAGCCGGGCAACATGCCGCCGGCACCCTTCACCGGCACCGACCGGGTGCTCGACAACGCGTCGCTGCGCGAGACGGCGCAGGTCACGGTCGGCGGCCCGCGGATCCGGCTGCGGTTCTCCAACGCCTTCGGCGGGGCGCCGCTGCCGCTGACCGCGGTGTCGGTGGCGCGGCCGGCGTCCGGCGCGGTCGGCGTCTCCTCCGTGGTGCCGGGCAGCGTCCTCCCGGTGACCTTCCACGGCAAGCCGTCGACGACCGTCCCGCAGGGCGCGCAGGTGGTGTCGGACCCGCTGCCGTTCCCGGTGCGGGCCGGAGAGAACATCGCGGTGACGGCGTACCTGGCGCACGGCCAGGCTTCGACGTCGATCACTTCGCACCCCGGTTCGCGCACGACGTCGTACCTCCTCGCCGGCAACCACGTTGCCGACACCGAACTGCCGGGTGCGACGCCGGTCGACCACTGGTACTTCCTCAGCGGCATCGAAGCGCTGTCCCCGGCGTCCGCGGTCGCGGTCATCGGCGACTCCATCTCCGACGGCCGCGGCTCGACGACGAACGGCAACGACCGCTGGCCGAACGTGCTGGCTTCGCGGCTGCACGGCGTGTCCGTGGTGAACCAGGCGGCGGGCGGCAACCGCGTCCTGCAGGACGGCCTCGGCCCGAACGTGCTGGCCCGCCTGGACCGCGACCTGCTTTCCACGAGCGGAGTTTCGTGGGCGATCGTCTTCGAGGGCGTCAACGACATCGGCACGGCCACCCCGGCCGCCGTCTCCCAGACGGCCGCCGACCTGATCGACGCGTACGACCAGATCCTGGTGCGCGCCCACGCGCAGGACATCCGCGTGTACGGCGCGACGATCACGCCGTTCGGCGGCAACACCGGCTACGACGACCCGGCCCGGGAAGAAGCTCGGCAACAGGTGAACGCGTGGATCCGCCAGCCGGGCCACTTCGACGCCCTGCTGGACTTCGACAAGGTGGCCCGCGACCCGGCGAAGCCGTCGCAGCTCCTGCCCGCCTACGACGTCGGCGACCACCTGCACCTCAACCCGGCGGGCTACCAGGCCCTCGGCTCGAGCGTTCCGCCCGGCCTTTTCCGAAACGACCGGTAAAAACGTCAAGCGCCAAAAAGAAGACAATTCCAGGACGTGGTTTCCCCCGCGTGATCACCGACCGCCGACTGTCGCCTGACGGACCGTGATCGCCCGGATATCTGTTGGGACACAAGCGAGTCTCGAAGGCGGGGCCCCGTGACGCGCGTCACGGGGCGTCCCCTAGCATGTCGCCGTCTGCTGTCCCCACAGGTAGTCGTCGCTCCCGGAAAGGGAAACCATGTCCGACGTCATCAACAGCATCTTCGGCCGCCCCAAGAACGAAAACCCCGACGCTGGCGGGTACGCCTACGGCAGCGTCGAGCCCGCACCTGAGGTCGCCGAAGCGCCCGCCGAAAGCGCTCCCGAGACCGCTGAGGCGGACGTCGTCGAGGAAGCGGATTCCGCACCCGAGACCGAGACCGCCGCGGAAACCGCGGAAGCCGAAGCCACCGACAGCGACCTGGCCGAGGACGACTCCGACGCCGGCTCCACCGAAGAGTCCGGCGACGACACGGCCGAAGCCGCCGAGACGACCGACGAGGACGTCACCGGGACCGACGAGGAGGCGGCCGCCGAGGACACCGAAGAGGACTCCGCCGAGGACGCTGCCGAGGACGACGCGGACGAGGACGCTGCCGAGACCGAGCCGATCGCCGAAGCCGTTGCCGAGCCGGTGGCCGAAGCCGAGCCGGTCACCGATGTCGTCGAAGACGAGCCGGTCGTCGCCGAAGCCGCACCGGTCGTGGCGGTCGAGCCCGCCGCCGAACCGGCCGCCGAACCCGAAGCCGACGCGGCCGCCGCCCGTCCCGCCGCGGGCTCCCGCGGCAGCACCACGATCGCCGACGGCGTGGTCGGCAAGATCGTCCTGCGGATCGCCGCCAAGACCGAAGGCGTGTACAGCGTCGCCGAGGACGGCATCAAGGTCGAGCTCGCCGACGACGTAGCCTGGGTCACCATCCCCGTGGTGGTCGAGTTCGGCCACGCGGTCAAGGCGCTGGGCGAGCAGCTCCGCGTCGCGGTGATCGACGCCGTCGAGCAGTACCTGGGTCTCGACGTCGAGGTCGTCGACGTCCACGTCACCGACATCCACTTCCCCGAAGCGGACTGACCGGCTCCGGTGCCCGGCTCGCGCGGGGCCGGGCACCGGTGCAGTGCTGTGGAGAGCAGATGGGGACGTGTGAGCCGGACCGCGCTGGCAGTGCACCAGCATGCCCGGGTCCTGGACGAACGGTTTGTGCCGCACGTGCACCGCTTGGCTGTGACGGGCAAGAATCCCGACCAGGACTGAATGTTGCTGCGAACACGCGGGCTTGCCGCGCTGTCGGCGCACGTCGTAGCGGGGCACGCCCGATCGCGTGGCGAGCGAACAGGTGACCGATTACTTCCACGATGAAGCTCCGCCCGTCGATCCCGGAACAGACGATCCTCGCCCTCCGCACTCTGACGGCCTGTGTCGACGACGACCTGTCCTCGCGGAGAGGAGACCCCCTGATGGCCGGACCGGGGCACCAGCGATGGGTCGATCCGGCAGCTGGCCGGCCGTCCCCGCGCCACACGATCCTGCCGATCCCGGACAAGGGGCCGTTCTCCGTCGGCTTCGACGAGCTGTTCGTGCGGGCTTCGGCGTCCGTGCAGGCCCGGCCGGACCTGGTCGAGGGGATGGAGGCACTGCAGGACCCGCCCGATCTGGGCCAGGTCATCGCCGGGCAGAAGGAGGTGCTCGCGGCCGTGGTCGACACCTCGTTCACCCGCTGTGTGGCGGTGGCCGCGCGGCTGCACGAGATGCTCGTGGAGCAGCTTGCTGCCGAGCGGCCGGCCGATCTCGGGCGACTCGAATCGCTCGTCGCCTCTCGCTCGATGCGCGCAAACTCCAAGGGCTGGCACCTCTCGGATATCGACAACGCGCAGGTCGCGTTGCTCCAGGACGCCGTGTCTGGCGCCCAGGGGCAACGGGAGTTCCGGACGCTGCACACCGAATGGGAAGTTCAGCGGCGCGAGGTTTTGACGGGGCTGGGCTCGGCCATGGTGTCGGTCGCGGTGGCCGCGCTCAACGACGCACTCGCCGCGGACGCGGCACCGCGGATGACCGTCAAGTCCTACGACGGGCTGCGGGAGACCGTGACCACGGACCGGATCGTCGTCACCGAAGCATACCTGCAGCTCGAGCGAATGCTCCGCGGGCGCAACGAAGGCAGTTTCGGCGTCGCCGGGCCGCGTGGAGCAGGCAAGAGCACACTCGTGCGGTTCTTCGCGAGCACGCCCGGGGTCCGATGGCCGGGCGAGGACCACCCGGCCGGGCGCAAGCGGCTCGGTGTGGTCGTGTCGGCACCGGTCACCTACGAGCCCCGGGAATTCATTCTGCACCTTTACGCCGAGCTGTGTTCGGCGGTGCTCGGCGACCGGCAGGTGCCGCTCCGACCGGTCTGGACCCGCCGGACCACCCCGGCGCTCGGCATCCCCCGGTTCATGGTGAAGACCGCCCTGGCCACACTGGGCGCGGCAGCGCTGACCGGCGCCACTGGTCTGCTGGCCGTGGCCGCGTGGCGCCGGCCGCCCTGGACCTGGCACCCCCTCACCGACGCGGGCGCACTCCTGGTTCTCGTCGCCGCGTTGACGTTCGGGGTGCTGCTGCAGAGCAGTCCCCCGAAATACCGGCGCAGACCGGCCCTTCGGAAGCGCCGGGCCAGACTGGCCAGCAGGAAGGACCGGGCCAGACTGGCCGCCCCGATGCCGGAGGGCCGTCCTCTCCGGGGAGCGATCGTCTCGGCGACAGCCGTTGCCGGGGTGGTGCTGATGTTCGCGGCCGAAGACGCGGCCGGGAGCCGGGCGGTGGTTCTGGCGAGCGCGGCACTGGTGGCCCTCGGCTACCCGGCCGCCCGCTTCGCCCGGCTCATCCACCACAACGAACTGCAGTCCCTGTCTGCTTCGAGTCCTTTTGCAATCGAAGGCCGGGGCGTCGCCCGGGACCGGTTGAGCGAGCTGGCGTTCGACCACCTCCGGAGGATCCGCTTCCAGCAGAGCCTCTCCCTCGAGCGGTCAGTGGCAGTGAAGGCGGCGACCGGCGGTGCCGGCCTCGACGTCGGCGGGAAACGCGGTGAAACCTGGCAGGAGCGGCCGAAGACCTATCCCGAGATCGTCGCCGACCTCCGCGCTTTCCTCGCCGCCGCCGCGGAGCAGTTCGTCGTCGTGGTGGGTGTCGACGAGCTCGACAAGCTGCGGTCCCATGAGGACGTCGAGGCCTTCCTCAACGACATCAAGGGTGTCTTCGGCACACCGGGGTGCTTCTTCCTGGTCTCGGTGTCCGAGGACGCCGCAGCCGGGTTCGAGCGCCGTGGCGTGCCGTTCCGCGACGTCTTCGACAGTGCCTTCGACGACGTCATTTCGGTGCAGCACCTCGACCTGCGCAGCGCCCGGAAGATCCTGCACGGCCTCCTGCTCGGCTGGACCGAACCCTTTGTGGGGCTGTGCTACGTGCTGTCCGGCGGCCTCCCCCGCGACCTTCGCCGCATCGCCCGGGAACTCGTCTCCCACCGCGACGAGGCCGACGGAATCGAGCTGGGCACAGCCGCGCTCGCCATGTCGCGGCGGGAACTCGGGGCTCGCATCCGGGCGATCCGGCACGAGCTGATGCGAGACCCGTTCGATCCCGCCATGATCGATCTCCTCACCCGCGTGGCCGACCTCCGCCCGGCCACGGTGACCCGCACCGATCTGATGAGGTGGCACGACGAACTGACCGCGTGGGCGTCGTCGGCGACTCCGCCCGGCGAGCCGGCGCCGACCGCCGTCCGGCTCTGTTCGGAGCTCGCCGCCCTTTCGCTGCTGGCGGCGACTGTCCTCGCGTTCTTCGACCAGGACAGCAATCCCGACCGCATCCGCGAGGCCGAACGGCCGGACGTCGGCGCGAGAAGCCTCGCCGTCCTCGCCGTGGCGAGGCGGACGCTCGCGCAAAGCCCGGGCCTTTCGCTGGCGTACACCGGGCGTTTCCGCGCCGCCTGGGGACTATGAACGATGGCCGTCCCCGGTCACTGCCCGGCTCTCGCCCGGGCGATGACCTCTTCGAGCCGCAGCGGGCTGGCCGGGTGGTGGGTCAGGCACAGCGGCGTCGCCACCTGGCGGAAGCCGAACGCCTCCCCCGCCACGTAGAACTGCGCGCGTTCGAGCCGCGAGATGTCCGCGACCGGGCTCCCCTTCGCCCGGGCCAGCTCGTTGGCGGCCGCGATCTGGGCCGGGCTGTTGAGGCGGCCGAAGAACTGCGTCATCGCGTTGCCGACCACCTGGTTGTGCAGGCCCTTGGGTGCCTGGGTCGCGAACAACAGCCCCAGACCGTACTTCCGGGCCTGCGAAGCGAGCACGATCGTGCTGCGCGTGCTCGCCGTGAGACTCCCGGAGGACGCCAGCGTCTGGGCTTCGTCCATGACGAACAGCGCACCCAGCGGCCGGTCGCCCGCCGGGTGGCGTTTGATCCAGGCGAACAGTTCCATCTGCAGCTGGTTGACGAAGTTCTGCCGCTGTTCTTCGGCGGGCAGCCCGACGAAGCTGATCACCGAGACGCGGGCCCGTTTGCCGCCGGCCGGCGTCAGCAGCGCGCCGGGGTCGACGGGCTCGCCGCCGCCGGCGAAGAGCGGGTCGTTGACCATCGCGGCCTTGAGGACTTCGGCCAGGTCGGCGGCGATGCGCTTGCCGTCGTTGAGGGTGCTGACGTCCTCGGGCAGGTCCGACATGAGCTCGATCAGCTCCGGCAGGCTGCGCGACCCGGTCCGCGCGTGGTGGACGACGGCCTGCCGGAGCACGGCGAGCCCGATGTTGGCCTTGGCGGTGGTCCCGGTGAGCCGGGCCTGCGGGGCGAGCGTCGCCACGGCCACCTCGACGGCGGCGGTGAATTCGTCGGTGTCGTCGAGAACGCCGGCGAAGTCGGGCAGCGGCCGGAAGGCCAGCGGCCGCCCGGTGGCCCGCCCGGGCGTCCAGACGACGACATCGGTGTCGGCGAGGTACTGCTCGGCCAGCTCGGCGTCACCGTTCTGCCAGCCGCCCGGCGGCTCGGGCCAGGCGTCCCCGAGGCGCGCGAGGTCGTTGTTGGGGTCCAGGACGATCGCCGAGACGCCGAGCAGGGCACATTCCTCGATGATCCGCCGGAGCAGCACGGTTTTCCCGGACCCGGAACCGGCGAAGACGGCGGCGTGCTTGCGCAGGGCGGAGAGTTCGATCCGCACCGGCTCCCCGGAACCGACGACGGCGCCCAGGGTGATTTCCCCGGCGCCCGGCGGCGGGTGCGTCCCTTCGGTGGGCTGCCCCGGCGGCTTCCCGGATGCCGTTTCCGACGGCTTCTCGGGCAGAACGGCGGCCAGTAGGTCCGACCGGCTGGCCGGGCGCCGGTCGATCAGCCACTCGTGCAGCTCGCGGCCGCCGTTGCCGAGCATCTTCTGCAACGCCCAGAAGGTCCGCACATCGGCATCCGAAAGCCGGATCGTCCGCCCGCCCGCGGCCGCGAACTTCTCGACCTCTTCGCGCGTCTTGGCCCCGCGCCCCCAGGCGTCCCGGAGGATGACCAGGTGCCGGTTGTCCACGCCTTGGCGCTGTCCCGCCTCGGACCGCGCCTTGCGGAACCGGCTCAGCGCCGCCCGCGGATCGCGGGCCGCGATCGCCCGGAAGACCCAGTGCTCCTGCAGGTCCGCGGTTTCGTCGAGCGTGCGGGTCAGCCAGGCGTGCACCTCGCTCAGCCCGGCCTGGCGCTCGCACGACCACTCCATGTCGTCGTCGCCGACCTCGGTGACCCAGCACCGCAGCCCGGCGGAGAGCAGCCCCGGCATCACCCGGTCCACGATCGACTCGGCGAGCAGCTTCCCGGGATCGACCTCCGCCTGCAGCTTCTCGAACTCGGCGTCGAGTTCGGCGAACCGGTCGTTCTCGACCTCGGTCCGCACGGGGGCGACCGGCACCGGAGCCTTCTCGTCGAAGGAGGCGAGTTCCCTGGCCTCGCCGGCCCGCAGGCACCCGTCGATGTGGGCACCGATGCGCTTGAGCAGTTCGCGCGGAGTCCATTGTTCCCAAGGGCCCTCGAACGCCTCGGGCGCCACGGGCCAGGTCGGGTGTGGCGGGGTGAAGCCCATCGATTCGTAGGCCACCCCGAGCCGCTTCTCCACCAGCGCCTGTCCCAGCGCGGCGTCGGTGATCCGGCCCAGCGTCCCCGTTTCCCGGAAGCGATCGGGTACGGTGCCCGACGCCTTCGACTTGATCTGCACCCACGTGGACGGCAGGCAGGCCAGCACGGTGAGGGTCTTGTGGGTGACTTCGCGCAAGCCCATCAGCCCGTCGGCGATCTGCGCCACGAGCAGATCCTCCCCGATGTCTTTACCCATGCCCTGCTTGGACCGCGCGACGAGGGTGTCGAGCTGATCGACGGCGATCACGACCGGCCCGGTGAGCGCGAGCAGCCGGGTGATCTCCTGCACGAGGACCCGCGACGGTTTCGGCCGCGAGTAGATGTTCCACTCGCGGGCTTCGGAGGTCAGCTCGGTGTCACCGTCCAGGTAGTCCTCGCCGATGTACTTGGTAGCGCGGTCCCGGCTCGCGATGAGCACGAGCGCCCGCGCGGTGTCCCCGCACTCGTCGGCGACCACCTCGCTGAGCGACCCGATCCCGTCGACGAAAGCTTCCACGTCGGCGGGAGTCAGCCCGCGCCCGCGCCGGATCCTCGCCTCGACATCGGCGTCGACGTGGGCCCGCAGGCAGACGCGCAGCAGGAACCTCTTCAGCTGCGACTCACCCGAGTCGTCCGCACGGGCCAGGCCACGGCGCAGCGCCTCGGCGGTGTTCTCCCAGAACGCCTCGGCCGCGGTCACGTCGTCGAGGAAGAAGTACCCCCGTGCGCGGTGGACCCGGCGCCGGACGAGCCCGAGCAGATGGGTCTTGCCGACCCCTTTCTGCCCGCGCATGACGAGCCCGATCGGGCTGGGCCCGTCGCTGGCCACGGCGTCGCGGATCCCGGTGTCGAGCGAGGCGAGCGCGTCGGCATGCAGACCGTCCACGTGAAAGGGAGAGTCCCGCCAGACGTGGTCCGGGGTGTCCGCCCAGTCGAAGCTCAACGTCGCCAGTGCTGTGAGCTCGTCCATCATCACGCCTCGAACGAGACGAAGTGGTTGTCTTCGCCGCCGATGCGGATCGCCGCCTCGTGATCGGCGGCGGTGAGGGCCTTGCGGTTGTCCTCCGGCACCAGGTGCACCGTCCCGGCGCGGCTCAGTTCCTTGAGCACCACATCGACTTCCGCGGCCGGCGCGCCGAGCTTCGGCCGCAGGTCGACCAGCCCGACCCAGCCGCGCGGCTCCTTCACCAGTTCGCGGTAGGCGACCCGGATGCGGTCCGCCAGGTCGGCCGGCGGGCTTCCGTTCGCGCTCTGCGCCGGGCCGAAGATGTCGAACAGCCGTTTGTTCTCGCGCCGGAGGTAGCCGTCCAGTCCGCCGAGCAGCACGTACAGCGCCGTCGCCAGCGGGCTCTGGCCTCGTTGCGGAGGTGGTTCGCCTTCCCCGAGCTCCTGCTCGCACCACGCCCAGCCGCTGTCGCTCAGCTGGTGCACGTAGCTCCGCCTCGGCCCGGTCCGGTCGCTGTCCACGTAGCCGAGCTTGTTCAGCCCGGTGCGTTCGGTGCCGGTCAGAGTGAAGCCGACCAGCTCCGCCAGCTCCTGGTTGGGCACTTCACGGCCCAGCACCATCAGCGTGAACATCGCCGCGGTCTGTTTGTGTCCCAAGCGGTCGGTCATCCGAGATCCTTCCGGTGGTTCGGCTTCGTCGTGGTCGGGGCGAGGGTGCGCAGGAGCCGGTCGATCGACCGGCGGATCTCCGGGAGGGCCGCGTGGTGGCCGTCGCCGTTCGGGGACCGGGGTTTGACCGCCACCGCCAGGTCCGCCGCCAGCTCGCGTCCGCGGAGGTCGTCGCCCGCTTCCACCGCCGCCTGCAGGTCCGTCACCAGCTCGCCGACCAGGTCCCAGCGGGACGGGCGCAGCCGGGATCCGCGGACCTGGGCGAGCAGCGCGGGCAGGTCGGAGTCGTCGCCGGCCGGTGGAGCGACGCCCTTCAGCTGGGCGACCAGGTCCTGGGCCACGCCGGCCGGCCCGCGGGCGCCGAGCCGCAGGTAGCGGAGGTTGCCGACGTACCCCGTGAGCCCGGCCGCCTCGGTGCCCGGCGTCAGGACCGGGATCACCCGGCGGTCCTGGCCGAGCGACCGCTGCAGGAACAGCTCGACCTCGGCCTGCTGCCAACGGTTCACCTTGCCGTCGACGATCAGGCACAGGTGCCGGGCGTCGTCCTCGGCCCGCTCCAGCAGCGACTGGTCGCCCGACAACGACTTCACGGCTCGGACTCCCAGCTTCCCCAGTTCCGCGATCAGCTCGCCGCCGCGCTGGACGAACGGCCGCGGGATGCTGACCCGCAGTTCGTGCTTGAACTTCCGGTGGCTCGCCCGCACCGCCGCCACGTAGGCGTCGCGGTTCTCCGCCAGCAGGTCCGTGCGGTCGAAGCGGTAGGCGATCACCGCCGCGACCGTCTCGAGGGCGAAGGCGATCTGGTCCGCGCTCGGCGTCTTCTCCGACAACACCGGCAGTTGCTCGCCAAAACTCCAGTAGGACACGTATGGCAGCGTCAGGTGGCGGGCCATCGTCTCCGGGGCGACGCCCTGGTCGAGCCACGCGCGGTACAGCTCGGCCGTCTCCGCGACGACGATCTTGCGCCACTCCTCCGACCGGCCGTACTCCTCCCGATTGTCGAACCGCGACAGCACCGGCAGGACGGTCAGCCGGGACCGGTCGAACGGCAGGAGGTTGCGCGCCGCGTCGGCGCGCCGGGCGGCGTCCATCGCCCCGCGGATGCTCTGCTGGTTCGCCGTGAACAGCAGCACGAGGTGGTCCGGGAGGTGCGCGGTGCAGATGCCGCCGATGTCGGAAATCCCGGTGCGGCTGTCGATGAGCACGAAGTCGTAGTCGTTCGTCCACTGCTCACGGCACTTCTCCAGGTACTCGCCGAACCCCTCGTCGTACAGCGCTTCCCAGTCGATCGCCTGGACCTGTCCGACGTAGTCGTCGTCCTCGCGCCCGGCCGGCAGGAAGTCGAGCGCGCCGGCCCGCCGCAGCCGCAGCACGTGGGCCTCCGGGGCGAACCGGCCGGCCCGGAAGTCGCTGACGAGGTCGACCACACCGCCGCTGGGCCGCCCCGGCAGCCGCGGCCGGAAGTAGTCGCCGAGGCCGGGAGCCTCGAGGTCCCAGTCCAGGCAGAGCACCCGGTGGCCCCAGCGGGCGAGCAGCACGGCGATGTTGGCCAGCGTGAAGCTGCGGCCGACGCCGCCCTTGTAGGAGTAGAAGGTGAACACCGACCCCGGCATCCGTCAGAACCTCGGCATCCGCGCCGGCTTCGGCGGCTCGGGATCCGGCGTGTGCACCGGCCAGTCCGACCGCCAGTCCGGCGCTCGTTCGATGAGTTCTTCGAGCTCACCGGCGATCTGCTGCATCTGCAGGTTGAAGTCGAGATACGCCGGCGCGGCCTGGAAGTGCTCGAACGGGTGGTTCCACTGCTGCAGGTCCCGCAAGCGCCGCTCGTGGGCCCAGTCCGGGAAGTTCCGGGAGTCGCAGAAGATCACCGGGTAGATCAACGGTCGCGTGCGCGTGGTCAACGCCTCCCGCTTGGCCATCGAATGCCACTCCGCCAGGCACCATTCGTCCCGGAAGTACTTCGGCGAGCACACCGGCACCAGCACCCGGGTGCGCAGCAGGGCGGTGCGCACCTCCCCCGCCCAGCTCGCGCCGGTGCGGACCTGGTCGTCGCAGAAAATCCGGACGTCCCGGTAGAAGTTGTTGTCGAGCACCTCGGCCAGCCGGGGGCGGAAATGATTCTTCACCCACGCCGAAATGTCCCGGCCGGCACGTTGGTAGCTGATGAACACGTCGTACTCGTACACGCGTGCCTTCGCTCCTTCACCGCTCCCACCAGGCAACGGCCCATCCTAGGCCGCGCCCGCGCGCTGGGAGAAGGCGGGAAACTGGACAGAATGATGCCAATATCTGGCCACCGGGAGATTATCTTGCCACCCGGCTCGAAAAGCTTGACAAACGCGGAATCGGCGGATAGATGACAGGGCAGCGCGCCCGGCGCGCATATTCTTTTTCCGCACACCGATCAGCCGATCGGTGAATCACCGACTCGACGGGGAGGGGCACCGATGCCCGACCGTGCCGCGCCCCGGGTGTTCGTGACCTACTCGCACGACACCCCGGAACACAAGAAACTCGTGCACAGCTTCGCGTCGTTCCTGCGCGCCGGGATCGGCTTGGACGTGCACCTCGACGCCTGGTACGACAACACGCGCCGGGACTGGTCGTTGTGGGCCACCGAAAACCTGGAGAAGGCGGACTTCATCCTGGTCATCGCCTCGCCCGACTACAAACGCCGTGCCGACGGCACCGCGATGCCCCACGAGGGGCGGGGTGCCCAGTTCGAAGCGGCGATCCTTCGGAACAACCTCACCCGAGACCTGCGCCGCGAAACCGAACGGGTGTTGCCGGTCGTCCTGCCCGGCCGCTCCGTCGACGAGATCCCCGTCTTCCTCAACGCACACTCGACGACGAGGTACCACATCGACGAGTTCACCGAAGCCGGCGTCGCCGACCTCGTCGCCGCGATCACCGGGCAGGGCCAGTATCCGATGCCCCGGCGCGGCACCTGGAACGGCGGCGCCCACGAGAAGCAGCACGTTCCCGCGAGCGAATTGCCGTGGCTGTGCGCCAGCAAGGGGGTGAAACGCGGCGCCGCGGACATCGACGGCGTCCACTACGAGCAGAGCATCGTCCTGCGACCGGCCGCACCGCCGGCCACCGGGCCGGGGTTCGTCGAACTCGACCTCGGCGGCAACTACCGGCGGTTCACCACCGTGGCCGGAGTCCTCGACGACGCCGCGGACCCGTTCCAGGTCGGCCGGGTCCGGGTGGTGCTCGACGGCACCCCGCGATCCGAACACGACGTCTCGGCCGGGAAACCGGCCGCCATCGATCTCGACGTGACCGGTGCGCGCCTGTTGCGCCTGGAGCTGTCCCGGCCGCCCGCGCCGGCGTCGCCGGTGCGGTCCGCGGCGGTCGTCGTGACGAGGCGGGGTGGCCGGCCGCCCGAACTCGGGCTCGGCGACCCGACGATGACCTAACGCGCGGCCGCTTCGCGGCAGCCGGCCAGGTCCACCTCGCGGAGAGCCGCGCCGACGCCCGCCAAGGCGACCGCGTTCATCGACAACGACGTCACACCCAGCCCTATCAGCACCGGTGCCAGGGCCGGGTCCGCCGCCGCCTCGCCGCACACGCCCACCGGCTTTCCCGCCGCCACGCCCGCTTCCGCGACCATTCCCACCAGGCGCAGCAGCGCCGGCTGGTCCGGGGCGTTCAACGCCGCCACCGCGCCCAGCTGGCGGTCCGCCGCGAACACGTACTGGGCCAGGTCGTTCGTTCCCAGCGACACGAAGTCGACCTCCGCGAGAATCGCATCGGCGCACAACGCCGCCGCCGGGATCTCGATCATCACGCCCACTCGCGCGATGCCCGCCGCGCGGGCGTGCGCCGCGAACCAGGCCGCTTCCCCAGCCGTCGCCACCATCGGGGCCATCACCGACAGGTCCACTCCCGTGTCCCCGGCCGCCGCCGCGATCGCCGACAGCTGGTGGTCCAGCAGCTCCGGGCGGTCGAACGCCACCCGGAGGCCGCGAACCCCCAAGGCCGGGTTGGGTTCCTCGCCCATCGGCAGGAACGCGAGGGGCTTGTCGGAACCCGCGTCCAGGGTCCGGACGACGACCGGCTTGCCCGCGAACGGGGCCAGCACCGCCGCGTACGCCGCCCGCTGCTCGGCCTCCGTCGGCTCCGAAACCGCTGACAGGTAACAGAATTCGGTGCGGAACAGGCCGACTCCCTCCGCACCGGCCGCCGCCGCGGCCGCGGCGTCCGCCGGCGATCCGACGTTGGCCAGCAGCTTCACGCGGTGGCCGTCGGCGAGGCGGCCGATGCCGTCCCACGTCGGGCGGGATGTCCGGGCCGGCGCGCGGACCGTGCCGTCCGACGGCGTCACCGTGCCCGCGGAACCGTCGACCGCGAGGCCGGGGCTGTCCAGCGCCAGCACCCCGGCGCACGCCACCACCGCGGGAATGCCCAGCGCCCGCGCCAGGATCGCGGTGTGGCTCGTCGGGCCGCCTTCCGCTGTCACCAGAGCCAGGACCAGGTCCGGGTCGAGCCCGGCGGTGTCGGCCGGGGCGAGGTCGCGGGCCACCAGCACGCTCGGCGACGTCAGGTCCGGCACGCCCGGCGGAGCCACGCCCAGCAGGGCCGCGACGATCCGGTCGCGGACGTCGGCGACGTCCCGGGCACGCTCGGCCATGTAGCCGCCCGCGGCCTGCAGCGCCGCGATGAACTCCGCGGCCGCCTCCCACACCGCCCGTGGTGCCGGGAGCGAACGCGTGTGGACGAGCTTCTCCGCGGACGCCGTCAACGCCGGATCTGCCGCCATCGCCGCCGTCGTCTCCAGTACCGATCGGGCATCTCCGGACACGGAACGGGCACGATCGGACAACGCAGCTGCCACCGAGGCCGCCGCCTGCCCGATCTTGCCCGCTTCGGCCTCGGGGTCCGCGGGAGCGGGCGAGGAAGCGGGTTCGGGCAGGTCAGCGGCCACGAGGACGCGGGGACCGTCGACCCGCCCGGGGCTGACACCGACTCCGGACAACTGCATTTCGGGACCTCCGGAACAAAGGATCTCGTAACTGGGGATTGACAGTACGGTAACAACGGGCACAATCAAACGGCAACGGGCAAACATCGGAGAGGAACGGGCATGTACGCCGCCGAACGGCATCAGCTCCTGGCGCAACGCGCACGACGCGACGGCCGTGTCGACGTCGGTGACGTCGCCGCCGAACTCGGTGTCGCCCCCGAGACCATCCGCCGCGACCTCGGCGTCCTCGAACGCCAGGGCGTGGTCCGCCGCGTCTACGGCGGCGCGGTCGCCGTCGAGCGGCTCGACTTCGAACCCGAGGTCGCGCAGCGGGACCGGACCAACGCCGCCGAGAAGGACGCGATCGCCCGGGCTGCCCTGGACCTCGTGCCCGACCGCGGCTCGATCCTGCTCGACGCGGGCACCACGACCAGCAGGCTCGCGACGCTGCTGCCGGCCGACCGCGAGCTGACGGTGATCACCAACTCGATCCCGATCGCCTCGATCCTGGCCACCCGCCCGGGCATCACGCTGCACATCCTGGGCGGCCGCGTCCGCGGGACGACGCTCGCCGCGGTCGAGGCGTGGACGCTGCGCGCGCTCGAAGGCCTGCTCGTCGACGTCGCTTTCCTCGGTGCCAACGGCTTTTCGGCCGAGCACGGCTGCACGACGCCGGACATGGCCGAGTCCGCCGTGAAGGCCGCCGTGGTCGCCGCGGCGCGCAAGCGGGTGCTGCTGGCCGACCACAGCAAGTACGGCACCGACCAGCTGAGCCGCTTCGCGCGGCTGACGGAGATCGACGTCCTGGTCACCGACAGCGGGATCGATGCCGGCGCGGTGGCCGAACTCGAAGAGGCGGGCCCGGAGGTGGTGCTGGCGTGATCGTCACCGTGACCCCCAACCCCAGCCTCGACCGGACCTTGCAGCTGGCCGAGCTGCGCCGCGGCGAGGTGCTGCGGGCGTCGGCCGTCCGGCTCGATCCCGGCGGGAAGGGCGTGAACGTCGCCCGCGCGCTCACCGCCGCGGGCACCCCGACCGTCGCGCTGCTGCCCGCCGGCGGCCCGGTCGGCGAGCGGCTGGCCGACCTGCTCGCACCCGAAGGCGTCCCGGTCGTCGCGGTGCCGATCGCCGGGTCGACCCGCAGCAACATCACGCTCGTCGAAGCCGACGGCACCACGACGAAGATCAACGAGCCGGGCCCGGAGATCTCCCCCGCCGAACTCGCCACCCTCGAACGCCGCGCCGTCGAGCTGGCCGCGCGCGGCGAATGGCTGGTGTGCTGCGGCAGTCTCCCGGCCGGCGTGCCCGACGACTTCTACGCGCGGCTGACGAAACTCGCCCACGAAGCCGGGGCGAAGGTCGCTGTCGACGCCTCCGGCGCCCCCCTCGCCGCCGCCTGCGCGAGCGGCCCGGACCTGCTCAAGCCGAACCTCGACGAGCTCATCGAGCTCGCCGGCCGCCCGCTGCCGCTGCTCGGCGACGTCGTCGCGTTCTGCCGGGAGCTGATCTCCGGCGGCGTCGGCCGCGTGCTGGTCAGCCTGGGCGCGCGCGGCGCGGTGCTCGTCGAGGAGACCGAAACCTGCCACGCGCTCGGCCCGCTCGTGGCCGTGCGCAGCACCGTCGGCGCCGGAGACGCCGCACTCGCCGGGTTCCTCCACGCGGGAGGAACCGGCCCCCGAGCCCTGCGGACCGCGGTCGCCTACGGCACCGCCGCGGTCACGCAGGAGGGCAGCCGCATGCCCACCCCGCAGGACGTGCACCCCGACCAGGTGCGCGTGCTCGACGCCGACCCCACCTTCACCCTCAGCGGAGCCGCCGCATGACCACCCCAGACCTGATCACCGCCGACCTGGTCGACCTCGGCCTGGCCGCGACCGACAAGCAGAGCGCCGTGCGCGCGCTCGCCGAGCGGCTCGTCTCCGCCGGGCGGGTGACCGACCTCGACCTGTTCTTGAAGGACGTGGCCGCCCGCGAGGAGCAGATGGCCACCGGGCTCGAAGGCGGCATCGGCATCCCCCACTGCCGCTCGGCCGCGGTCACGACGCCGACGCTGGCGTTCGGCCGCAGCGACGCGGGCATCGACTTCGGCGCGCCGGACGGTCCGGCGAAGCTGATCTTCCTCATCGCCGCACCGGAAGGCGGCGGCAGCGAGCACCTGAAGGTGCTGGCCGCCCTCGCCCGGCGGCTGGTCCGGGCGGAGTTCAAGCAGCACCTCCTGGACGCCGCCGACCCCGCCGCCGTCGCCGAGTACATCCGCCAGGAGGTGGCCTGATCATGAAGTTCGTCGCCATCACCGCCTGCCCCACCGGGATCGCCCACACCTACATGGCGGCCGAGTCGCTGGAGCAGACCGCCAAGGCCAACGGCGACGAGATCGTCGTCGAGACCCAGGGATCGGCCGGGTCCGAGCCGCTGTCCGCCGAGGACATCGCGAGCGCGGACGTCGTCATCTTCGCCGCGGACCTCACGGTGCAGGGCCGGGACCGCTTCGCCGGGAAGCCGATCGTCGAGGCGCCGGTCAAGGCCGCGATCAACGACGCGGCCGGGTTGTTCGAACGCGCCAAGGCGGCGGCCCGGGAACCCGCCCCCGCCGCGGCGACCGCCCCGGAACTCACCTCGAAGGTCGGCGCGAACGACCGGACCGGCACCAAGATCCGCCAGTGGCTGATGACCGGCGTCAGCTACCTCATCCCGTTCGTCGCCGCGGGCGGGCTGCTGATCGCGCTGAGTTTCGCACTCGGCGGCTACCAGATCGTCGACGCGCCGAAGGTCACCGAGCACTTCGACGCGGGGTCGGTGACCGGCTGGGCCGCGCTGATGTTCCAGATCGGCAGCGCCGCCTTCGACTTCCTGGTGCCGGTGCTGGCCGGGTTCATCGCCTTCGCGATGGCCGACCGCCCGGCGATCGCCCCCGGTTTCGTGGGTGGCGCGATCGCCGTCACCGTCGGCGCCGGCTTCCTCGGCGGCCTGGTCGCCGGGCTCCTGGCCGGTGGAGTGGTGCTGGCGCTGAAGAAGATCCAGGTGCCGAAGGCGATGCGTGGCATCATGCCGGTGGTCGTCTACCCGCTGCTCGGGTCCATTGTGGTCGGTGTGCTGATGTACGTCGTGGTCGGCAAGCCGATGGCGGCGGCCACGTCGGGCCTGACGAGCTGGCTCAACAGCCTCAGCGGCGCCAGCGCCCTGCTGCTGGGCGCGCTGCTCGGCCTGATGATGGCCTTCGACATGGGCGGCCCGGTCAACAAGGCGGCGTACGCCTTCGCGGTCGGTGGCCTGACCACCGGCGCGACGGCGTCGCTGCAGATCATGGCCGCGGTGATGGCGGCCGGCATGGTGCCGCCGCTGGCGCTCGCGCTGGCGTCGACGGTCCGCAAGAAGCTGTTCACCGAGGCCGAGCGCGAGAACGGCCGCGCGGCCTGGCTGCTCGGCGCGTCGTTCATCACCGAAGGCGCGATCCCGTTCGCGGCCGCGGACCCGTTCCGCGTGATCCCGTCGATCATGCTCGGCTCGGCGGTCACCGGCTCGCTGTCGATGGCGTTCGGTGCCACGCTGCGCGCCCCGCACGGCGGCATCTTCGTGCTCCCGCTGATCGGCAACCCGCTGATGTTCCTGGTAGCACTGATCGCCGGGACGCTGGTCGCGGCCGGGTCGGTGATCGCGCTCAAGCAGGTGCGCTTCCGTGCGGTCGAGCGTTCCGCCGCCGTTTCCAGCCGGCCCGTCAACGCGTGAAGGAGTCCACTGTGTACCAACGCCGCACGCTCGTCGCCAGCAGCGTCGGGCTCCACGCCCGGCCCGCGGGCCTGGTCGCGAAGTCGGCCGCCGGTCAGCCCGCGAAGGTGCAGATCGCCAAGGTCAGCGACGGGGTCGCGGGTGACCCGGTCGACGCCGCCAGCGTCCTCGGGTTGATGACGCTGGGCGCGGGTTTCGGGGACGAGGTGGAGCTGACGGCCGAGGGTGACCAGGCGCAGACGTCGGTCGACGCCTTGGCGGAACTGATCGCCCAGGACCTCGACGCCTGACCAGACTCCCGCTGTTGGCAACCGGCCAGCGCCCCAAGGCGGCCTTCGGTGCGTCTGACGCACCGAAGGCCGCCTTGGGTGCGTCACACGCACCCAAGGCCGCCTTGGGGCGCTCGGGTCAGGCGGGGCCGAGCAGCGCGATCGACGCGCGCACCGCGAGCTCGGTGACATCCCCCGCCCGGCCGCCGTCCTCGACGGTGGTTGCGATCAGCTCCCGCAAGCCGCCCAGAAGCATGATCGACAGCTGGCGGGACGGGGGGCTGATCCCCGCCGCGCGCATCTCGGCCGTGTCCGTCAGCCGCTGCGTCATCGCGATGAACCCCTCCATCGCGTCGCGCTGCAGTTCGCGGGCCGAAGCACCCAACGCGGGTACGTCCCGGATCCAGCTCAGCGTGATCGCCGGCTCGGATTCCGCGCAGGCGATCCACGCCTCGATCGCCTGGCGGACCTGGACCGCCCACGGTGCGCGCGGATCCACCGCCTCCGAGATCTGCCGGATCATCGACCGGTTCGCCTCCGCCAGCAGTGCGATCAAGCACTCTTCACGACTGGAGAAGTGCTCGTAGAACGTCCGGCGGGACGTGCGGGCGCGGCGGACGATCTCGGCCACCGTCGTGTCGCGGAAACCGGCATCGGTGATCGACGCGGCCAGCCCGTCCAGCAGCCGTTGCCGGTGCCGGCGAGTGTCGACGTCCACGGAAGTCACGTTATACCCTCCCCTTGAAACCGGATGGTACACCGGCGTACCGTACCGACGGTACGTTCGCGTACCACCTCCGGGAGGGTCGATGACGACCATGACACGCCCCGCGACGCTGCCGCCGGGGCCCACCGCATCACGTGCCGTCCAGGGCGCCTACGCGCTGACCCAGCCACTGCGCGGCATGCGGCGGCTCAAAGAACGCTACGGGGACGCCTTCACGGTGAACGTGCCGATCTTCGGCAACGCCGTGGTGATCAGCGACCCCGCCGAGATCAAGCAGCTGTTCACCTCCGGGCCGGAACTCGTCGACAACCTCGAGGTCAACCTCGGGCGCGTGCTCGGCTCCCGGTCGATGTTCGCGCTGTCCGGCGCCGAGCACAAACGGCAGCGCAAGCTGCTCGTCCCGCCGTTCCACGGGCGCCGCCTCGCCGCGTACGAGAAGATCGTCGAGGAGGAAACCGAGCGCGAACTGGCGACCTGGCCCGAAGACGAAGCCTTCGCCACGCTGCCGTCGATGATGCGGATCACCCTCAACGCCATCCTCCGCGCCGTCTTCGGCGCCGAAGGGGCCGAGTTCGACGAACTGCGCGAGCTGCTCCCGCCGTTCGTCACCCTCGGCTCGCGGCTGGCCGTGCTGCCCATCCCCAAGAAGGGCCGCCTCAACCCGTGGCGTCGCTTCGAACGGATGCGCCGGGAGTACGACGCCATCGTCGACCGGCTCATCGCCAAGGCCCGCGCCGAAGACAGGGACGACGTCCTCTCGATGATGCTGCAGACCCGCTACGACGACGGGTCCGGGCTGAGCCGCGAAGACATCTCCGACCAGCTCCTCACCCTGCTCACCGCCGGGCACGAGACCACGGCGACCACCCTGGCCTGGGCGGTCGAGCGCCTCCGCCGTCACCCGGCGCTGCTGGCGGAACTGAAGGACGACGACGGAAAGCTCCTCGACGCCACCATCCTCGAGGTCCAGCGCAGCCGCCCGGTCATCGACCTCACCGCCCGGCAGGTCAAGCAGGACGGCTTCCGGCTCGGCCGGTGGACGCTGCCGAAGGGGTACGCGGTGCTCGTCAGCATCGCGCTGATCCACGACGACGACGCCGTCTTCCCGCACGCGGCCACGTTCGACCCGCACCGCTTCGCGGGGGCGCGCCCGGACCTCTACCAGTGGATCCCGTTCGGCGGCGGCACCCGCCGCTGCCTCGGCGCCGCTTTCGCGACGATGGAGATGACCGTCGTGCTGCGGACCCTGCTGCGGGACTTCACGCTGGTACCGACGTCAGCGCCCGGCGAACGCTGGCACTCGCGGGGCGTGGCCTACGCCCCGGCCAAGGGCGGCCGCGCGGTCGTGCGCCGCCGGAACACCGGAGGAGATTCGTGACCGAACAGATCGCCGACGCCGGCCGGGGCATTTCCCTGGCCTACGAACGGATCGGGGATGCCGGCGCCGAGCCGCTGGTTCTCGTCGCCGGGCTCGGCCAGCAGCTGCACAGCTGGCCGGACGCCTTCTGCGCGGAGCTCGCCGGACGCGGCTACGAGGTCATCCGGTTCGACAACCGCGACGCCGGGCGCTCGACGCACCCGCGCTTCCGGCCGCCGAGCCTCCTCGGCATGCTCGCGGGCCGGTTCCCCGCGCAGCAGTACGACCTGACGGACATGGCCGCCGACACCGCCGGCCTGTTCGACGCCCTGGATCTCGAAACCGCCCACATCGCCGGGGTCTCCATGGGCGGCATGATCTCCCAGACCACGGCGGCGCTGTACCCGGACCGGATCCGCACCCTGACGTCGGTCATGTCGACGACCGGGTCGCGCCTGCTCGGCCGCCCCGCGCTCTCGACGTTGCGGATGATGGGTGCGAAGCCGCCGAAGTCCCGTGAGGAGGCGGTGGAAAGCGCCGTGCGGATGTTTCGCCACATCGGCTCGCACGGCTTCCCGTTCGACGAGGCCCGCGTCCGCGAGTCGGCCGGCACGGGCTGGGACCGCGACCCGACCGCCGGCGGCGTGGGCCGTCAGCTCGCCGCGATCATGAAGTCCGGCAACCGGACGCCGCTGCTGCGCAAGATCACCGCGCCGACGCTGGTGATCCACGGTGACCGCGACCGGATGGTGCACCCCACCGGCGGCGCCGCCACCGCCCGGGCCATCCGCGGCGCCCGGCTCGAAACCGTCCGCGGGATGGGCCACGACCTGCCCGAACGCGCGTGGCCGACGATCCTCGACCTGCTCGATGAACACGCGAGGAGCAGCGATGTCCCGGCCCCGTAGTGCCAATCCGACCGAAAGTAGGTGGAGACGGTCCGCAGCCGATCCGCGCGAGGCAACGGTTTCCGCCGTGACTGCCGTCGGATTGGCACGTAAACGGCACAGCATCACCGGCCGCCCGGTCGTGATCACCGGCGCGGCGTCCGGCATCGGCCGCGCGCTGGCCACCCGCCTGTCCCGGCTCGGCTCGCCGGTCGCCCTCGCCGACGTCGACGAAGACGGCCTCAAGGTCACCGCGGCCGCGTTGTCCGGGAAGGTGCTGACCCGCGTCCTCGACGTCCGCGACGCCGAAGACCAGCTGCGGTTCGCCGCGGAGGTCCGCGAGTGGCTCCCGGCACCGCTGGCCGCGGTGTTCAACAACGCCGGCGTCGCGGTGACCTCGAGCGTGCTCGACGCGGTGCCCGAGGACGACGACTGGCTGCACGACATCAACTTCCGCGGGGTCGTGCACGGGACGCGGGCGTTCCTGCCGATCCTCGTCGAGCAGGGTGAAGGCGCGATCGTGAACACCTCCAGCGTGTACGGACTGCTCGGGATGCCGTACCAGAGCGCGTACTGCGCGGCGAAGTTCGCCGTCCGCGGCTTCACCGAGTCGCTGCGGCAGGAACTGCGCGGCACCGACGTCCGCGCGGTGACCGTCCACCCGGGCGGCATCACGACGAACATCGCGCGCAACGCCCGGGTGCGCCGCGACCCCGAGGGCCGGGGCCGCACCCACGAGCAGATGGCCGCGCAGTTCGAGGCGATGACGATGACGTCGCCGGACAAGGCCGCGGCGATCATCCACGCCGGCGTCGACCGCGGGAAGGCACGCATCCTGGTCGGCCCGGACGCCTACCTGTTCGACGCGCTCGCCCGCATCACCCCCACCCACTACAACGCCGTGCTGACGCGTGTGCTGCAGCGCGCCCGCCGGACGGAGGCTCCGCTGCCATGACCGAACACCTCGACGTGCTGATCGTCGGCGCCGGGCTGTCCGGCGTCGGCGCCGCCCATCACCTGCGGACGGCGTTCCCGCGCAAGAGCTACACGATCCTCGAAGCCCGCGACGCGATCGGCGGCACGTGGGACCTGTTCCGCTACCCGGGTGTCCGGTCCGATTCGGACATGCAGACCCTCGGCTACCGGTTCCGGCCGTGGACCGACGCGAAGGCCATCGCGGACGGGCCGTCGATCCTGCGGTACGTCCGGGACACCGCCGCCGACGCCGGGATCGACCGCCACATCCGCTTCGGCCACCAGGTGGTCCGCGCCGCCTGGTCCACCGAGGACGCCCGGTGGACGGTCGAAGCCGAGCACGACGGGAAACCGGTCGAGTTCACCGCGAAGTTCCTGTACCTGTGCAGCGGCTACTACGACTACGCGGCCGGCCATACCCCGGAGTTCCCCGGTCTCGAGCACTTCGGCGGCACCGTCGTCCACCCGCAGCACTGGCCCGAGGACCTGGACTACACCGGCAAGAAGGTCGTCGTCATCGGCAGCGGCGCCACCGCGGTCACGCTCGTCCCGGCGATGACCGACCGCGCCGCGCACGTGACGATGCTGCAGCGCTCCCCCAGCTACATCCTGTCGCTGCCGTCGGAGGACGCGCTGGCCAACCGGCTGCGCAAGGTGCTCGGCCCGAAGCTGGCCTACCCGATCGCGCGCTGGAAGAACGTCGCGGTGAGCACGCTGATCTACCAGCTCAGCCGGCGCCGCCCGGGCGTGGTGAAGGCGCTGATCCGCAAGGCCACGGCCAAGCAGCTGCCGCCCGGGTTCGCCGTCGACACCCACTTCAAGCCGCGGTACCAGCCCTGGGACCAGCGGCTGTGCCTGGTCCCGGACGGCGATCTGTTCCGGTCCATCAAGCGCGGCGACGCCTCGATCGTCACCGACCGGATCGCTTCCTTCACGAAAACCGGCATCCGGCTCGAATCGGGCGACGAGCTCGAGGCGGACGTCGTCGTCACCGCCACCGGGCTGCGGCTGCTGGCCTTCGGCGGCATCGAGCTGTCGGTGGACGGCAACCCGGTGAAGCTGCCGGAAACCATGGCCTACAAGGGCATGATGCTCAGCGGCGTGCCGAACTTCGCCTTCACGATCGGCTACACGAACGCGTCGTGGACGCTCAAGGCCGACCTGGTCGGCGAGTACGTCGTCCGGCTGCTGCGCCACCTCGACCGGCACGGCCACGACCAGTGCGTCCCGGTCAACGACGACCCGGCGGTCACCGAGCGGCCGTTGCTGGACTTCGACGCCGGGTACGTCCTGCGCTCGATCGACGAGTTCCCGAAAGCGGGTTCGCGGGCCCCGTGGCAGCTGGGCATGAGCTACGCGCACGACGTCGTCAAGCTGCGGCACGGGCGGATCGACGACGGCGCGCTGAAGTTCTCGCGGCGGCCCGGGGCGGGAGCGGGCAGACTGAGCGCATGACGCTCGGTACCTCGCCCGCCCGGGTCCGCTGACATGCACTCCGCGGGACTTGTGCTGCACCCCCGCCGCGACTCCGCGGCCGCCGTCGAAGCCGTGCTCGGCTGGGCAGACAACCGGAACATCGAGGTCCTCGGCATCGCCGACGAGATCGTCCGGCTGAACTGCGCCGCGAAGGGGGTGACGGCCGAGGAGCTCGGGCGCCGGTCCGACCTGCTGGTCAGCCTGGGCGGCGACGGCACGATGCTGCGGGCCATGCGGCTGGCCGACGGGCAGCGGGCGCCGGTGCTCGGGGTGAACCTCGGCAAGCTCGGCTTCCTGGCCGAGGTCGACGTCCCCGACCTGCCCGGCGCGCTCTCGGCCATCGACGACCACGAGTTCACGGTGGAGCCGCGGCTGGCCGTGGACGCGGTGCTGCAGGGGCGCCGGATCACGGCGTTCAACGACATCGCGGTGGTGCGCGTGCCCGGCGAGGGCAGCGCGGTGGTCGCCGTCCGCGTCGGGGGCCAGCCGTTCGTGAGCTACTCGGCCGACGCGGTGATCGTGGCGACCCCGACCGGCTCGACGGCGTACAGCTTCTCGGCGGGCGGCCCGATCACGAGCCCGGCGGTGGAGGCTCTGCTGGTGACACCGGCGGCGCCGCACTCGGCGTACAGCCGGGGCGTGGTGCTCTCGGTGCACGACGAGGTCACCCTGGAGCTGCTGCCCACCAGCGGCCGGCTCGCGGTGGAGGTGGACGGCCAGGTCGAGGGGTACATCTCCGCGGGCGAACGGCTCGACCTGCGCGCCCGGCCGAGCGCGGCGCGGGTGGTCCGGCTCGGGATGACGACGTTCTACCAGCGGGCCCGGCGCAAGCTGCGGCTCACGGACTCGGCCGAAATCCCCCAGGACGGCGACCACTGACGGTGTCCTGCGTCACAGCACGGGTGCGTCGGCAATGGTCACGGAAAGGTCACGGGTAGCGTCCGCGCCTGCGCCTGAACCAGCCGAACCGTCCCGGAGTGTTTCCCCACATGCTGTGTCCCGCACCCGTCCGTCCCCGCCTGCGCGCCCGCTTGCTCGTCCCCGGGGCGCTCGCCGCCTTCGCCGGCGCCGTCGTCCTGCTCACCGTGCTGCACGTCGACCGCCGGCTCGCGCCCCTCGACCCGGTCACCACGATGCTCAGCGACTACGCGCTGAGCCGGGGCCGCTGGATGTGGGACGGCGCGCTGCTGCTGACCAGCACCGGCTCGGCCCTGCTGCTCGTCGCCCTCTACCGCCGCGGCCTGCTGGCCAACCCGGCGCTCGTGGTGGCGAAGGCGCTGTGGTGCGTGAGTCTCCTGGCGGTGGCGGTGTTCGCGAAGGATCCGCAGGGCGGAGCGATCACCGCGACGGGCAAGATCCACCTGTACGCCTCGGCGGTGACGTGCCTGAGCCTGCCGGTCGTCGGCTGGGCGATGGGCCGCCGCCACCGCGACGACCCGCGCTGGCGGCGGTTCGCGACGTGGTCCCGGCGGCTGGCCCTGGCGGCGATCCCGTTCTACCTGCCGTTCATCGTCCCGTTCGCGGTGAACGTCATCCTCGGCGGCCACCTGCCGACCGTGGCGACCGGCCTGGTCGAGCGGTTGATGATGGTCCTGGAGATCGCGTTGCTGGGTGTCCTGGGCCACTGGGCCCACCGGGCGATGCCGGCCGCAGTCCTGTTCCGGCCTCGTGCTCAGGTCTCGCCCGCCTGACCGAGGCTCCCCAGGAACCGGGACTGCACGACTTCCGCGACGACCGCCTGCACGATGATGTCCCGCGACCGGATCGCGCACCGGAGTCCTTGCCGGAAGAACAGCACGCCGGCGAGGCCGGCGGCCGCGGTGATCGCCCCGGCGAGCCACGGCCCGGCCCCGGAGCCCCACACGAGAACGACCGCGAGCACCACCAACGGCGGCGTCACGTTGATCCGGAAGGTGGCCTCGGCGAGCGCGCGGTCGTAGCGGTTGTACAGGTCGACGTTGGCCGCTTGCAGCCTCGTCGCCAACTGCCGCTCTTCCCGCATGATGCCGGACGCCAGGTACGACACCGGGTGCTCGGCCGCGTCGGGCTCGTTCCCCTCGGCGGCGAATTCGTGCAGGTCACGCTGGGTCTGGCCGGACAGCGGGTAGACCCCGGTGCGGTCGAAGCGACCCCGCC
The DNA here is from genome assembly GCF_046548995.1 of Amycolatopsis sp. lyj-109. NCBI lineage: Bacteria > Bacillati > Actinomycetota > Actinomycetes > Pseudonocardiales > Pseudonocardiaceae > Amycolatopsis > Amycolatopsis sp. lyj-109. Next base: position 35,634 of record NZ_JAJPWR010000037.1, on the reverse strand, counting down.
GCGCGAGATCCCGCAGACGGTTGATCCACTGCGGCCGGCCTCCGTGTTCCCAGAGGTGCATCGGGTCGACCTCCAGGAAGGCCCCGAGCAGGTAGGCGGCGAACGACACCACGACCAGCAGGCCGCCTTTTCCCACGTAGGAACCGAGCTCCCACAGGGTGGCGAAGACGTGCTGCGCGGGCCGGGACCTCGGCAGGTGGTCCGCGATCGCGAGCCAACCCACGAGCAGCCACGCGAACCCGCTCGCCACGGGGGTACGCACCTCGCGGACGCCGGGCAGCAGAGAAGTCAGCACGCGAGGGAAGACGCTGGCGCGGGGCCGTTCGCTACACCGCGTCTCCCGGCTGATCGCGGGTGCGGTGCAGGAGCCAGTCGCGGGCGGTGTGGATCAGTGCGTACCGCACCGCGCCGGCCCGGCCGTGCAGGGTGAACAGGATGCGCTTGGCCGTCCGGTCGTGCTCCTCCCACCAGCCCGTGTCCGCGATCTTCTTCGTCTCGTCCTCGTAGGCGAGGTGATCGAAGGCGTGGTCGGGCACGGCGACCGCGAGCCGGTCGGTGGCCGGGTCCGGCGGGAGGCCGCGTGGGACCGCCCATGAGCGCAGCACGCCGTTCTCCTCGAGCCGCAGGTCGAAGTGGTGCTGCGGGCGGAAGTGCTCGTGCAGGACGAACGCCGGACGCCGATCGGTCACGGCGTCCACCATGCCAGATCACCCGGCCCGGCTAGTGTCGCAGAAGGGTCGACGCTCACCAACCCGAGCGCCCCAAGGCGGCCTTCGGTGCGTCAGACGCACCGAAGGCCGCCTTGGGTGCGTCAGACGCAACCAAGGCCGCCTTGGGGCGCTTGACGAGCCGCGGTCAAGGACCTCGGGCGGGCCTCACTAGGTTGGCTCCCACAGGGATTCCAAGGGGAGGCGAAGTGAACGTCGCCGGTGCGGTGCTGCCGGTCGCCGCCGGGGTGGCCCTCGTCGTGTTCGCTGTGCGGCTGGCGCGCGAGCCGCGACGGCTGGGCAATGCCGTGTGGCTCGGCCTGGCAATGCTACTGACCGCGTTGTGGCTGCTGCGCGCGGCGCTGCACCTGGAGGGGCTGACGCCGGTGCTGCTGGGGTTGCTCGGCGTCGTGGCGGTGCTCGTCGCGCTGGTGCTGCCGGCCGCGCTGATCGTCAACGGCGTGCGGATGTGGCGGCGGGAAGGGCGCAGCGCCGGGAACCTGCTGTCCCTCGGCCTGGGCGCCGGGCTGGTCACGCTGGAGGCGCTGGCGTTCGCGCCGCTCGGCCGGTGGGGTTCGGCACTGGTGGCCGTCGCGGCCGTACTGGCCGGCTACTTCGGGTTCCTGTTCCTGTCCCTGCTGGTCTATTCCGTGGTTTACAGCCGGATCGGCCGCCGCAGCGGGTTCGACGCGATCATCGTGCTCGGCTGCGGCCTCGACGGCGAGCGCGTCACACCGCTGCTCGCCGAGCGGCTGGAGCGCGCGATCCGGCTCCACGCCCGGGAGACGACGCCGCCACTGCTCGTCGTCTCCGGCGGGCGGGGTCCCGGCGAGACGGTCACCGAAGCCGAAGCGATGCAGGCGTACCTGCGCGACCGCGGCGTCCCGGACGACCACATCCGGCGCGAGGACCAGGCCCGCACGACCGAGGAGAACCTCCGGTTCGCGGCCCGGCTGCTCCCCGCCGACGCGCGCCGCGTGGTCGCCGTGACCAGCAACTACCACGTGTTCCGGGCCGCGGTCGAGTGCCGCCGGCTCGGCCTGCCGTTCCACGCCACGGGCGCGCCGACGGCCCGGTACTTCCTGCCGAGCGCCCTGCTGCGCGAGTTCGCGGCGCTGATCCTGCACTACCGCCGGACGACGATCGCGGCGTGCGTGCTGATCGTCGGTACCGGCTTCCTTCTGGCGATCTTCGCCTGAGACACCCCTGCCCCGCCGTATAGGTCGTTATACGATCAGAAGTGGTCGCGCTCCGCTTCCCGGGCGACGACCTCGGCGCGGTCCGCGAGCCGTTCGAGGCCGCTGAGGGGCTGCCGCATCCGGTGGTTTCCGCGCAGCCGCCCGGCGTTGCGGTCCAGGAACGCCCAGTACCCCGCGGTGAACGGGCACGCCTGCGGCCCCGTCCGTTTCTTCGGGTCGAAGACGCAGCCGCCGCAGTGGTCGCTCATCCGGTTGAGGTAGGCGCCTCCGGCGGCGTACGGCTTGGTCGCGACGATCCCGCCGTCGGCGTACTGGCTCATGCCGATCACGTTCGCCGGCATCACCCAGGGGAACCCGTCGACGAAGGCGGTCGCGAACCAGCGGGTCAGCGCGGCCGGGTCGTAGCCGCGTTGCAGCGCGTGGTTGCCGAGCACCATGAGGCGTTCGATGTGGTGGGCGTAGCCGCGGTCGCGGACCCCGGCCAGCGCGGTGCGCAGGCACGCCGCCTCGACCGCGTCGGCGTCCAGCGAACGCCACCACTCCGGCAGCTCGCGGTGGGCCTGCAAAGCGTTGCGGCGCAGGTAGTCCGGCCCGTGGTGCCAGTACAGGTGCCACACCCATTCGCGCCAGCCCAGCACCTGCCGGACGAATCCCTCGACGCTGCTCAGCGGCGCCTCGCCGGCCCGGTACCGCTGCTCGGCCCGCCGCACGACGTCCCGCGGGTCGAGCAGCCCGAGGTTCAGGGGTACCGAAAGGAGCGCGTGCGCCATCGCCCAGTCGTGGGTGAGCATCGCGTCCTGGTGCGGGCCGAAGGAGGGCAGCCGGTGGTCCAGGAACCGGCGCAGCGCCCGGTGCGCTTCGTCGTGCCCGACGGCGAACTGCCGTGGCCCGTCGACGCCGACCGGGCGGATCTTCCCGGCGCGCTCGGCCGCGTCGAGTTCGGCGCGGACCCGATCGTCGATCTCGTTCTCCCGCGGGTGCCACGGTGCCGGGACGGCGAGCCGGGTGGTCTTCGGCGGTGGCTGCCGGTTGTCGTGGTCGTAGTTCCAGTGCCCGCCTTCGGGTGCGCCGTCGGCTTCGAGCAGCACGCCGAACTTCCGGCGCTGGTCGCGGTAGAAGTCCTCCATGACGAACCGCGTGCGCCCGGCCGCCCAGGTCGCGAAGTCCTCTTTGGACAGCACGAAACCGGGCGTGGGCAGGATTTCCGTGACGACACCCTCGTCGCGCAGCCGCCGGACGAAGGCGTCGGCCGCGTGCGACGTCGGCTCGTGCACCACGACCGGCCGCCCGAAGCGGCGCAGGCCGGTGCGGTAGTCGGGCGCGTCGATCAGCGTGGCGCGGTCGCCGAGGTCGGCGGCCAGCCGGTACAGCGCCGCCCGGACCAGGTGGAGCTTCTGCCGGTGGAACGGTTTCGCGGCGAAGGCCGCGGCCGAGGAAATCAGCAGCACATCGCGCCCGCGGTGCTCGGGTGTGCCGTGGAAGTGGGGCCCGAGCTGGTCGGCGAACAGCCACAACGCGGGCTCGTCTCGCATGCGCGGAACGCTAACCCGCTTCCGGCGGCTCCGCAGCGTAAGAACGGAGGATCTCCGTGGTGTCGCCGAGGAACCGCGCCACCACCTCCGCCTGCCCCGGCGGCAGGCCGTCCGTCAGCCGGGTGATGGCGTCGACCAGCGGGGCCAGTGCGGCCCGGACCTCGGTGCGGGCCGCCTCGTTGACGACGAGGGTGACCCGCCGCCCGTCGCGCGGGTGCGGGCCGCGGCGGACGTGGCCGGCGGCCTCCAGGCGGTCGACCAGCACGGTGGCCGACGCGGACCGGATCTTGAGTGCGTGCGCGAGGTCGACGGTGCCCATCGGCGTGCCGGCCGCCAGGTGCTGCAGCGCCTGTACGTCGGTCGCGCCGAGGCCGAGGCGCCGGGCCAGCGCGATCTGGACGTCGTGGGCGAGCGCGAGGAGCTCGCGCAGGGCGAGGTTCACCCGGAGCGCGACGGGACTGTCTTCCACCCGCTCATTCTAGGTTAGCTAGACAAACTAGCTAGTTTTGCTACCGTGGAGCCCGTGGACGTCCGAGCGATGAACGCCGAAATGACCGCGAAACTGATCGACGCCCCCGCCGGGCCGCCTCCGGAAGGCGGGTACGCGCTGCGCGTCGTCGAGACGCGCGGCCGCCGCACCGGCGAGCCGCGGCGCGTGCCCTTGGCCGTGGTCGCGCTCGACGGCGGGCGCTACCTCGTCTCCCCGGTGCGCGACCGCGACTGGGTCGAGAACCTCCTGGCCGCGCCGGAGTGCGCGCTGCTGTCCGGTGACCACCGCGAGGACCGCCGGGCCGACCCGGTCGGCGGCGCGGAGGCGGCCTCGGTGGTCGCCGCCTACCTCGCCGCGATGTCGGTGCCGTGGGCGATCCGGGCGTTCCCGGTCCCCCGGGACGCGACACCCGCGCAGATCCTGGAGCACCTGCCGGGCATGGCGGTGTTCCGCCTGTCCACAGTGGACGGTCAGTGAGCGTCGCGATCGCCGGCGGCGGCCCCGGCGGATTGCTGCTCGGCTACCTCCTCGCTCGCGCCGGCATCGAGGTCACCGTGCTCGAGTCGCGGCCGGACTTCGACCGGGACTTCCGCGGCGACTCGCTGCACCCCTACACCCTCGAACTGCTCGACCGCCTGGGCCTGGCCGGCGACCTGCTGGAACTCGACCACTTCAAGGCACGCTCGTTCCGCTTCCACACCCCGGACGGGGTCTACCGCGCCGCCGGCTACGACCGCCTCCGGACGCCGTTCGGCTACGTCGCACTGATGCCTCAAGTACGGTTCCTCGACTTCCTGGCCGAGCGGGCGAGCGCGCTGCCGTCGTTCACCCTGCGGACCGGCGCCAAGGTCACCGGGCTGCTCGAAGACGACGACGGCACGGTGACCGGCGTGCGCCACCGCGGCGGCGAGCTCGCCGCGTCCGTCGTCGTCGGCGCCGACGGCCGGTTCTCCACCGTGCGCCGCCTGGCCGGACTGGCCGCCCGGCCGCTCGGCGCGACCACCGACCTGCTCTGGTTCCGGCTGCCCCGCTCCCCCGGCGACCCGCCCGACGCGGACCTCGACCTCTACTTCGGGCGCGAGGCCTACATCGGCGTCCTCGGCGGTGTCCGCGACTGGCAGGTCGGCTACAGCATCGGGAAGGGCGCCTACCCGGCGCTGCGGGAACGCGGGGTCGAGCCGATCCGCGCGTTCGTGCGCGAACGCGTGCCGTGGTTGGCCGACCGGGCCCACCTGCTCACCGGCTTCTCGCAGACCACGCTGCTGTCCGTGGACATCTCGCGGGTCGACCGCTGGCACCGGCCGGGCCTGCTGCTGCTCGGCGACGCCGCGCACGTCATCTCGCCGGTCGGCGGCAACGGCATCCTGATGGCGATCCAGGACGCCGTCGCCGCGGCGAACCGGCTGATCCCCGCCTTCCGCCGCGGCGGCGTCACCCCCGCGGACCTGGCGGGCGTCCAAGCCGACCGGATCCGCGCGATCGAACGGGTGCAGGCCGGCCAGGTGCGGGTCGAGCGGCGGTCGGCCGCCGCCCGGGCCCGCGGCCGCGGCACCGCACCGCCGAAGCTGCTCAAGTACCTGTTCGCCGTGCCGGCCGTGCGCACCCGCGGTGCCCGCGCCAACGCCTACGGGCCGTTCCCGCCTCAGCTCGACGAGTCCTTCTTGTCGTCGTAGGAAGTCCAGCCGCCCTGGCCTTCGGCGGCCTCGACGTCGGCGTCGGCGGACGCGGCGTGCGTCAGCGCGGCGACCGTGCGCTCGAGACCCTGCTGGACCTCGCCGCCGTCGGCTTCGCGGACGCTGTGCAGTGTCACGGTGATCTCCGAGGACGCCGGTCCTTCGTCGCGGATGCGCAGTTCACCGTGGTAGTCGTCGGGGCCCTCGGCGCCCCACTTCAGGGACCGGGTCACCGGGTCGGTGTGCAGCCACGCCTCGCCGGCGACGCGCTTGCCGTGCACCTCGGCCTCGACGTGGACGCTGTCGCCGCCCTTCGGCTCGGCGACCTTCATCTCCGGGAAGTACCGGGGGAGGTTCTCCGGGTGGCTCAGGAACGCGAACAGCTCGTCGGCGGGGATGTCGGCGGTCGCGCGGTGGCGGTACTCGGTCATCGTGGCACTCCTCGTCGGCGGTCCGATTTGCCCCCGGATACCCCTGATGCAATGCATTAAAAGAGTTCGGGCGGGGAACCCAGAAGGCATGTCGGCCACCGAACCCGAGACCCGGGCGCCCCGGCGGGGTCCCGCCCCCGTGCAGGGCATGGGCATGCTCATCGGCCTGTTGTTCCTGGTCCTCGCCGCGCTGGAGCTGATGGCCGGGGTCCCGGCGGACGGCGGCCCACGGGTGCTGTTCGGCGTGCTCGCCGTGTCCGGGGTGTGGACGCTGGTGCACCTGATGACCGGCGCCGCCGCGGTGTTCTGCACCCGCTCCTCGCGCTGGGCCGCCCGGTTCCTGGTCGTCGCCGGCGCCTGCTACGCCGTGGTCGGTCTCGCCGGGCTGCTCCCCCTGCCGCGCGCGATCACCGACCCGCTGCCGCTGAACACCGCCGGTGTCTGCCTCGACCTGGCACTCGGCACGGCGATGCTCATCCTGGGAGCGGGCTGGCTCCGGCGTGGGCCGGCACGAAGTCGCTGACGAGGTCGTCCCGCCGCGGGAACCGCACCAGCACCGCCGTGAGCAGCACCGCGAGTCCGAACAGGACATAGCCGTTCCCGGTGAGCTGCTGGAGGAAGTTCCACTGCCGTTCCACCTCGCCGCCGCGCGGCCACCACCACTGCGGCCCCGCGACGAAGAGCACCGCGCCGGTCCCGGCCAGTGCCGCGAACCCCCGCCGTCGCGTCCGGCGGGCGAGCTCCGCCCAGCCCAGCAGGACGACGACGGCCCACACCCAGTGGTGGGTCCAGGAGATCGGCGAGACCAGCAGCCCGCCGATCGCGTTCAGGCCGAGCGCGATCGTCCTCTCCCCCGCGGCCAGCGCGCGCCGCACACCCCACGCCGTCAGCACGAGCACCACCGCCACCAGCGGCAGCCACCACGCCGTCCGCGCCTCCGGCGGCACGCCGGCCCTGGCCAGCAGCCCCAGCAGCGACTGGTCACCGGCGTAGGTCGGCTCGCCGACGCGGCCGGTGTCCCACAGCGCGCCCGTCCAGTACCGCACCGAGTCGGCGCCGGCGAGCAGGAACCCCAGCGCCGTCGCGGCCAGGAACGTCACCGCGGCGGTCACCGCGGCGCGGGTGTCCCGGCGGAGCAGGAAATACAGCAGGAACACCGCCGGCGTCAGCTTCACGGCGGCGGCGAGGCCGATCAGGAGACCGCGGGGCCAGTGCGGGGTGTCCACCAGGACGTCCAGCACGACCAGCGCGAGCAGCAGGAGGTCGAGCTGGCCGGCGTACAGCGTGCGCAGCACCGGCTCCAGCACCTCGGCGGCCAGCAGCAGGGTCGCCACCCGCCGCCAGTCGCAGCGTGCGCCGAGCGCGCGCAGCACCGTCACGAGAACGACCGTCAGCACGCCGAGCGTGAGCAGGGTGAGCGCGAGACACGCGGCCCAATACGGCAGGAGCGCCAGCGGGGCCAGCACGATCGCCGCGAACGGCGGGTAGGTGAAGAGCAGGAACTGGCCGTCGCCGGTGGGCGGCAGCGTGCCGTACAGCGCCTGGCCGTGCAGCAACGCCGTCGAGCCGAGCCGGTAGACGTCGAGGTCGACGCGGTAGGCCGGGAAGCGCCACCGGCCGCCGTTGTACGACACGAGCACCGCCACCAGCACGAGCAGCTGCGCGCCGAGCAGCACATAGTTGCTTCCCAGCTTGGCCCGCACCGCTGCTCCCCCTCCGGTCATCCTCGCATTCTGTCGGGTCCCGGCCCGGGCACCATCCGGGAAACCCCCGAAGCGACCCGGGGAAAACCGGTTGCCGCCCGTGCCACCCTGGGCGCATGGGGACACCGGAGGGCTTCACCTACCGCGACGAGCACGGCACCGTGACGATCACGCACCACGGCCGTCCCGCGGGGACGCTGCGCGGGAGCGCCGCCGCCCGATTCCTGGCCGCGGTGGCGCGGGGCGACGACCAGCAGCTGCTGATGGCCCGGGTGACGGGCAACTACAAGCACGGCAACGAACGCCGGGCGCGGGAACACCCCCGCAACCGCGGGCGCTGACTTCCGGCCGGGCAGATCTTGAGGCCGGTGGCCGGGGTTGGGCATGCTGGCGGTGTGACCTACGACGTTCAGACGATCCGAGCGCACTTCCCCGCCCTCGACGCGGGGGACCTGCGAGCCGCCCACTTCGACGGACCGGGCGGCTCGCAGGTCCCCCGCGTCGTCGGGGAAGCGGTGGCCGGCACGCTGTGCGCGGCGATCGCCAACCGCGGCGTCGTCACCGCGGCCGAGCGCCGGGCGAGCGAGGTCGTCACCGAAGCCCGGCTCGCCGTCGCCGACCTGCTCGCCGCCGACCCGGCGGGCGTCGTCTTCGGCCGCAGCATGACGCAGCTGACCTACGACTTCTCCCGGACGCTGGCCCAGAAATGGGGTCCCGGCGACGAGGTCGTCGTGACCCGCCTCGACCACGACGCCAACATCCGCCCGTGGGTCCAGGCCGCGGCGGCGGCCGGCGCGACCGTGCGCTGGGCCGACTTCGACCCGGCCACGGGCGAACTCGCCCCGATCGGCGGGCTGCTGTCGGAGCGGACCCGGCTGGTCGCGGTGACGGCGGCGTCGAACCTGCTCGGCACCCGCCCGGACATCCCGGCGATCGCGGCGCAGGTGCACGCCGCGGGCGCGCTGCTCTACGTCGACGGCGTCCACCTGACCCCGCACGCTCCGGTGGACCTCGCCGGGCTCGGGGCCGATTTCTACGCGTGCTCGCCGTACAAGTTCCTCGGGCCGCACCTGGGAGTGGTCGCGGCGGCGCCGGCGTTGCTCGAGACGCTGCACCCGGACAAGCTGCTGCCGTCGACGAACGCGGTCCCGGAGCGGTTCGAGCTGGGCACCCTGCCGTACGAGCTGCTGGCGGGCACCACCGCGGCAATCGGGTTCCTCGCCGGGCTGGTACCGGGGACGGGGTCGCGCCGGTCGCGGTTGCTGAGGTCGCTGGCCGAGTTGGAGGCGCACGAGAACGCCCTGCTGGCTCGGCTCGACGGTGGTCTGGCTGCCCTTCCGGGAGTCACGCGGTACGGGGCGCCGGAGCGGTACCGGACTCCGACGGTGCTGTTCTCGGTGGACGGGGTCGTGTCGCAGGCGGTGCACGAGCACCTCGGGGCCCTGGGGGTGAACGCTCCGGCGGGGAGTTTCTATGCGCTGGAGTGCTCGCGGCGGCTGGGACTGGGCGACGCCGGGGCGGTGCGGGCGGGCATCGCGCCGTACACGACGGAGGACGACGTGGACCGGCTGCTGGCCGGGGTGAAGTCGCTTCTGCGCGACTGACCGGCGCACCCGCGGCCAGTGTCGCGCGGAACGGCCAACACGGCACCCGGAACGGCCAACACGCCCGGGTTCTCGAGCGTGTTGGCCGTTGCGGCCGCTGAGTTGGCCGCTCCAGCCGGCACGAACCCGAATTCCATTCGCGACGTTCCCGCACGCCGAGCGTCCGCAGTTACGGCACCGGCGCGAACCCCGCCGGGTGGGCGGTGAACGTGCCGCGGCCCTGCGTGCGGCTCCGCAGCCGGTTCGCGTAACCGAACAGCTCGGCCACCGGCACCGTCGCCGTCACCACCGCCGTGCCCAGCCGGACCGCCGACCCGGCCACCCGGCCGCGTCGGGCCGCGAGGTCGCCGAGCACGGCGCCGACCGCGTCGGGCGGGACCGTCACGGCCACCTCGGCCACCGGCTCGAGCAGGCACAGGACCGACGAGCGCAGCGCCTCGCGCAGCCCGAGCCGGCCCGCCGTGCGGAACGCCAGGTCCGACGAGTCCTTCGGGTGCGTGGCCCCGTCGGTCAGCGTCACGCGCAAGCCCGTCACCGGGTGCCCGCCCAGCGGCCCCTCGGCCAGCGCGTCCCGGCAGCCGGCCTCGACCGCGCGGACGTACTCCCGCGGCACCCGGCCGCCGACGACCGCCGAGGCGAACTCGAAGCCCTCGGCGGCCGGTGCGACGTCCAGGACCACGTGGGCGAACTGGCCGGCCCCGCCGTCCTGCTTGACGTGGCGGTAGACCAGCCCCGTCACACCGCTGACCACGGTTTCGCGGTGCGCCACCGAAGGACGGCCCACCGCGACCTCGAGGCCGCGGTCGAGCCGCAGCTTCTCCACCGCCACCTCCAGGTGCAGCTCGCCCAGCCCGGACAGCACCGTCTGGCCGGTCTCCGGATCGACCCGCACGACCAGCGACGGATCCTCCTCCGCCAGCCGCGCCAAGGCCGATGTCAGGCGCTCGCCGTCGCCCGCCCGCCGGGGTTCGACCGCCACCGAGACCACCGGGTCCGCCGTCGCCGGCGGCTCCAGCAGCACCGGGTCGCCGGGCGCGCCGAGGGTGGCGCCGACACGCGCCGCCTTCGGCCCGGCCACCGCGACGATGTCGCCGGCCACCGCGCTGTCCACTTCGGAATGCCGGGCCGCCTGCACGCGCAGCACGCGCGCGATCCGTTCGGTGCGTCCTGCGTCCGAAACCTGATCTCCCTTCCGCAGCGTGCCCGAGTACACCCGCAGGTACGTCAGCCGTCCCGTGGCCGTCGAGACGACCTTGAACACCAGCGCGGCCAGCGGCGCCGCCGGGTCGGCGGGCCGGTCGGGCCGCACCGGCGGGACGTCGGCCGGCGACGGCAGGTACGCGACGACGGCGTCGAGCAGCTGCTCGATCCCGCGGTCGCGGTAGGCGGCCCCGCACAGCACGACGAGCCCGTCGCCGCTGAGGGTCAGCTCCCGCAGCGCCTTCTCCAGGGTCTCCGCCGAGATGCTGCCGGTGGCGCAGAACTCGTCGAGGGCCACCGGGTGCAGCTCGGCGACGGCCTCCTCCAGCTCGCGGCGCCGGCGCCGGGCCTCGGCGACGAGGCCCGCCGGCACGTCCCGCGGGCGCAGCAGGTCGAGGACGCCGGTGAAGCCGTCCTCGCGCCCGATCGGCAGCTGCACGACCAGCGGCGCCGGGTGCAGCCGCGCCCGGATCGAGGCGACGGCGGTGTCGAGGTCGGCGCCCGCGCGGTCGAGCTTGTTGACGAACGCGATCCGCGGCACGCCGTGCCGGTCGGCCTGCCGCCACACGGTTTCGCTCTGCGGCTCGACCCCGGCGACGGCGTCGAACACGGCGACGGCGCCGTCGAGCACCCGCAGCGACCGCTCGACCTCGGCGGTGAAGTCGACGTGGCCGGGCGTGTCGATGAGGGTGAGCCGATGGCCGTCCCACGTGCAGCTGACGGCCGCGGCGAAGATGGTGATGCCGCGATCGCGTTCCTGCGGGTCGAAGTCGGTGACGGTGGTGCCGTCGTGGACTTCGCCGGTCTTGTGGGTGGCACCGGTGCGGTGGAGGATCCGTTCGGTGACGGTGGTCTTGCCCGCGTCGACGTGGGCGAGGATGCCCAGGTTGCGGACGGTGGCCAGGGGTTGGTTGCGCACGACACGGTCCTTTGTGGACGAAGTGATCGGGACGGCGCGATTCCCCGCGACGGGTCTTCAGGAACGCGTCACGGAGTCCGGTGCGAGCCGCGCGGCAGGCACCGGGAACGCGAAGACACCAGGATCACCTCGGACCGCGACCGGGGAACGACAGCAACGCGGTGACGCACGGCCGGCTCCCTTCGTTCGACGCGGCGGACAGGTTCTGGCGAAGAGTAGCGACGACCGGCCCGGCGGCCAACGCAATTTCCGCGGGCTACCCGCCGGCCGGCGGATCGACGAACTCCTCCCACCAGGGGATGAGCCGGAAGGAGGGGTCGCCGAGCCCGCGGAAGAAGATGCGCCGCGAACCGGGCGGGAACTCCGGCTCGTGTTCGTGCGAGCTGTGCCGCCGGGTCTCCCAGACGTAGAGCGGGACTCGGGCGGGCACGTCCGGCTGCTGCTCGTCGGTGAATTCCTCGGTGACCAGGACGACGCGGTCGTGCCCGGCGGCGACGGCGGGGCGGAACTCCGTGGAGTGCCAGCGGATCAGGGCGTGCAGTGGCGAGTCCCCGGGCTGGAGCGGGAACCGCCCGCCGCCGAGGCGGATGACGTCGGCGTCGTCGCACTGCTGCGCCAGGGCGAGCCCGAAGACGATCCGGGTGTCGCTGCCCGGTTCGAGCACGACGAGGGTGCGCCCGCCCAGCCGCGGGACGGCACCGAGGCTGTGCCGCGCGCCGGCGGCGAGGGCGGGTTCCCACCGCCGGCTGTCCACCCCGAGCCAGGCCGCGGCGAACCGCAGTGGCCCCAGCCCGGAGGCACGGACCTCGGCGGGATCGCCGATCCGCGCGGCGACGGCCATCGCGGTCTCGAACCCGATCCCGGCGGCGTCGAGCCGGCGCAGGTGGGCGAGCAGCGCGGAGAGGGGCAGGTGCGGGATCAGCGGTTCCAGGCGGGCAAGGCCGTCCGGCTGGGCCAGGAGGTCGGCCAGCGGCAGGGCCGCGAGGACGGTTTCGGCGTGTGCCGAGGTGCCGGCGCGCCGGAGCTGGGCAAGCCACTGCGCGGGCGGCAGCCGGTCGACGCCTGGTCGGAGGCCGGCGACGAGGTGCAGCGCTCCGGTGAACGGCTGGTGCTCGGCCGCCACTGCCGGATCTCCCGGCAGCACCACCCCACGCCGCTGCCCCGACCCAACAAGCCGCTCACGCTCAGCCGCCAACGCATCCCCCGGCAGCACCTCCACCCCGCCCCACCGCGGCCCGCCCGGCGCCGCACCACCTGGCCCGGCGACCGATGGCCGCCCCGCGCCAGCACCTCGCTCGTCCGAGTTCCTGCCCGAGTTCCCGCCCGAGGCCCCCGCCGAGGGCGCCGCCACTCCGGCCCAGGTCCGCACCAGCGGCAGCGTCTCCGGCACCGTCCGCACCTTCCCGTGCCGCCGGGCCAGCGCATACCGGAACAGATCGCCCTGCGCCCGGTCGCGGGCCCGTGGATGAACCAGCCTGATCACCTCGCCGAACCGCAGGGGCCGCGGCGTTCCGATCCCTCCGTGCCGCGGCAGGTCGCCGTGGACGAAGCCCACCTCGAAGTGGTGGCCGCCGTCGTCGTACGCCAGCGTTGCCGGCTCGTCGTACAGGCGCGTCACCGCGTCGGACACCCCGCGCTTCACCGGCTTCGGCAGCGCCCCGTACGCCGCGGCCCAGTACGCCAGCAGGTGCCCCGGGTCGTCCGCGCGGCACAGCACCGACGCGATCACCTGCCGGGACAACCCGTGCTCGCCCCGCTCCAGCCGCCCCGCCACGAACGCCGCCGCCCCGACCAGTGCCGGGTAACGCATCGGCGTCCCGGCGCGCAGCCAGCGCAGGAAACCCGGCGCCCACGACGGATCCGCCGCGCGCAGCAGCGAGACGTAGCGCTCCCGGTCCCGGCGTGGCCACGCGAAGAACGCGTCCTGGTACGCCGCCCTGGCCAGCACCGTCCGGTACAGCTCCTCGATGACCGCCCCTCCCCCTGCGCCGGGCCCGCGAGCGAGGAGCACCGAGACCCGGATCGGCTCCGGGCTGGTCGTCGGCGGACGGTGAGGGGCAGCTTGCGGCACCCCTCCACTCGCTCCGGATCGCGACCCACAGCCACGCACCGGAACTCCTCGCTCGCGGGCCCCGCGAGCGTAGCGACGAGGTCCGACAAAAACGCGGCTAGCTCAGGTTCGCCGCCACGTTGTACGCCTCCACCAGCAGTTTCGCGTTCGGCACCCGCCGCCGCGGCTCGACGCGGACCGGGCGGCTCTCCCCCGGCAGCAGCCAGAAGTAGTTGTCGCAGGCGTCGAAGGCCGGGTCGCCGGGCCGGGCCGGGCGTCGAAGGTGAGCACGACGGACTCGATGGCGCAGGAAGCCTGCAGGTCGACGACGATCCACTGGCCGTCGCTCCAGCCGGAGCCGCGGACGCCGGTCTGGGCGAGGCCGTCGACGACGAACTCGGCCGGAGTGGTGGCTCCGCTGAGCGGGGCACCGCAGGGTTGCGACGGACGTGCAGCGGTTTCCGGAGGCGGGTGCGGGGCGATTCGAGCTGATCGCGCCTTCAGGTGCCCGCGTGCTCCACCGCCAGCTCCACCGCCGAGGCCAGATCGTTCGCCCACCGGAAACCGCGATCGCCGAGGTGCGCCCAGCCCGGCCCGGCCGTGCCCACTTCGCACCCCAGCGTCCGGATCCGCGCCGCCAGGAGGTCGTCGGCCGTGGCCGGGGCCATCGACCACAGCACCACCAGCACCGGGTCCAGGCGGGCCGCCAGATCCGCGACCGTTTCCGCCGGGACCAGCTGTCCCAGGTACGCCACCGGGACCGCCGCCTCGGCCAGGGCGGCCCGCAGCGCCTCGATCGGCAGCGAGTGCCGCTCCGCCGGGCAGCACGCCAGCAGCACCGGGCGGCCCGGCACCGCCGCCGGGAAGTGGCGGCTGAAGCGCTCGAACGCCAGCGAGATCTCCGACGTCAGCGCCCACTCCGCCGCGAAACAGACATCGCCGCGCTGCCAGCGGTCGCCCAGGCCGCGCAGGACCGGGGCCAGCACCTCGGTCCAGGCCGCCGCCGGGCCCAGGCTGTCCAGCGTTTCGTCGAGCAGCCCCGCCACCGAAGCGTAGCGGAGCTCGTCGGCGGCGTCCGCGAGTTCGAGCGCGCGCCGCGACGCCGGCACCTCGAGCCCGACCGGCGCGCGGCCGAACGCCGCGTCCGCGGCCTCCCGCACCGGCATCCCGCGCGCGACCAGGCGCTGCATGTGCTGCAGGCGGCGAACGTCCGCATCCGAATAGCGGCGGTGACGTCCGGTGCCGGCGGGCGGGCCGATCCCGTACCGCGCGCTCCAGCTGCGCAGCGTCACCGGCGACACCCCGAGCAGCTCGGCCACCTTGCCGGGCGCCCAGGCGCCGGCGGCGGGCAGCGCGTCGTTGTCGGGTTCCACCGTGTCCCTTCGCCTCGCGTACCGCGAACGGCCGAAGTTTAGCGACGACCACGTCGGCCGAACGGCGGAGACACCCCGGCCGCGGTGGGGACGCGGCGGCGGGGCGATGGCCTGCCGCGTCCCCTCCGGCGCCGCCCGGCGCCGGTGATCCGGCCCGCGTCGACCGGATCCGGCCGGCCGCGCGGCGTGGCAACCGCCGCGGCCGGTGACGTGCCGGGGAACCGTCCCCGAACCACGCTATACCGCGACGCAACGCTTGTGCATCGCCTTGCCCCGGATGTCGCAACCGCCCGGGCACAGCCGGGCGCCACACCGCCGGCACGACCGACGCCGGCGTCGTGACCTTCCGTCCTCTGTAGCCACTGAGGGCAATCCGGGACCGGGCGCCGATCACTCCGTCGGCCCTGGTCCGGCGCCTCCGCGTTCACTAGCTTGACGGTGATCGCAGTTTTCTGCGCCATCGCCGGGCGGCGCCGCGGGGAGCCGCAGGCCCGGCCGTTTCCAGGGGGATCCACCGTGTCCAGAACACCCCTGCGCGGGGTGAGACGGCTCTTCGCCGTGCTCACCGCCGTGCTCACCACCGGCGCCTTCGTCACGCCGGCCGCCCATGCCGACGGGCCGTCCCTGCTCATCACCGCGTCGGCAGGCGACACGCCGCAGCTGCTCGCCAAGCCGTTCCCGATCGCGCTGACGCTCACCAACACGACCGACCGGCCGCTGACGAAGGTCACGCTCTGGGACGAGCACCTCGCCGGCTCCTGGCTGTCGATCCAGGACTGGGCGGGCCTCGGCGGCAGCCCGCAGGCCGGCGTGACGATCGACCCGGGCGCCACCCGGACGTTCACGATCACCGCCGCCGTCTGGAGCTGGAACGGCGCGCCGCACGACCGGTTCCGCGGCCCCGACGCCGTGGGCGGCGACCTGTCCGTCCCGATGGTCGACCCGACGACGACCCAGGGCCCGGCGTCCGGTGTCCTCTACGGCGACCGGAACGAGAACGGCGCCTTCGACGCGGGCGAAGGCCTGCCCGGCGCCATCGCCTACCTGTACGGCACGAGCTCCGGCAACCCGATCGAGGTCACCACGGACGCCGACGGCCGGTTCGCCTTCACCGGCCTGCCCGCCCAGCGCTACGGGATCTCCAGCCGGAACCTGCCGGACGGCTGGGTCTACGAGGCCGCCGCCGAGCAGCGCGTCGACGTCGACGGCAGCGACCCCGGGCCGGTGGTGCAGCTGCGCGCGGTCCGGCCGTTCTCCGAAAAGCTGCACGCGACCGGCTCGTTCGACCGCGGCTCCTACCAGGTGGGCGACTCCGTCCAGGTCACCTTCACGGTGACCAACGTCAGCGGCGGCGAACTGCACGGGATCACCCTCGGGTGCGATCGCTTCGGGGGCCCCGACCACCTGCTCGGGTGGGACGGCTGGAACGACCTCACCGCCCCCGGCTCGTTCGGCCTCGCCGCCGGCGAGACGCGGACGTTCACCGAAACCGGCACGGTGCCGTCGGCCGCCCCCACCTACGGCGGCTTCTACGCGGCCTGCGACTTCGGGATCGACCCCGGCCCGCTGGACGGGCGGCCCGAGGTCGACCTGTTCGCCCACGTGCCGGCCCCGCCTGGCACCACGGGTGGCGTGCTCTACCACGACGACAACGCCAACTACACGGTCGACGCGGGTGAGGCGATCACCGCCACGGCGGCCGAGCTGGTGGACCAGGTCGACGGCTCGGTGACCGCGACCGCTGTGTCGGACGCCCAGGGGCACGTGGCGTTCGGGACCGTCCCGGCCGGCCCGTACAGCGTGCGCGTCGACGGCTGGCGCCCGGTCGGCGGGGACGGCGGATCCGTCACCGTCGGCACCTGCTGGTACTGCGGGGACGACTGGGCCCTGCGGTACCAGCGCTGACCTCGCTCCGTGGCCCGGCCGCGCGCCGGGCCACGGGTCGTCCACAGTGGAGCGGGCCGGCCGGCGAACCCGCAGCTGAGCGGACCGGACGGCCCGCTGGTCCGGTCCGCGGCGGCGAGGGCCCCGTTCCGATCACCCGGGCAGTGACGGAAAACTCGCCGAATTCCCCGGTCCGCCAGACTGCACCGCGGGCCCGTCAGGCCCTAGGGTTCGCATCATGAAGGTCGGTCTGCTCACCCGCGAATACCCGCCGGAGGTCTACGGCGGCGCCGGGGTCCACGTGGAGTTCCTCGCCCGGGAGTTGCGACCGCTGGTCGACCTCGACGTGCACTGCTGGGGCGCGGACCGTCCCGATGCCACCGGGCACACCGATCCGCACGGCTACCGGCAGCCCGCGTTCACGACCATGGACATCGCCGTCTCGATGGCGAACGCCCTCGAAGGCCACGACCTCGCGCACAGCCACACCTGGTACGCGAACCTGGCCGGGCACCTGGCGAAGATGACGCACGGGATCCCGCACGTGGTCACCGCGCACTCGCTGGAGCCGCTGCGGCCGTGGAAGGCCGAGCAGCTCGGCGGCGGCTACCGCGTCTCGTCGTGGATCGAGCGCGAGGCCTACGAAGCCGCCGACGCGATCGTCGCCGTCAGCGGTGGCATGCGCCGGGACGTCCTCGCCGCCTACCCCGCGGTGCCGCCCGAGCGCGTGCACGTGATCCACAACGGCATCGACACCACGCTCTACCGCCCGGACCCGCGCACCGACGCGCTGGTCAAGCACGGCATCGACCCGGACCGGCCGTACGTGCTGTTCGTCGGCCGGATCACCCGGCAGAAGGGCGTCCCGCACCTCGTCCGGGCCGGCGCGGCACTGGACCCCGGCGTCCAGCTGGTGCTGTGCGCGGGCGGCGCCGACACCCCCGAGCTCGACGCCGAGTTCCGCGGGCTGGTCGCCGAGCTGGAGAAGACCCGCACCGGCGTCCGCTGGATCCCGGAGATGCTGCCGCGCGACGAGGTCGTGCAGCTGCTCACCCACGCCGCGGTGTTCGCCTGCCCGTCGGTCTACGAGCCGCTCGGCATCGTGAACCTCGAGGCGATGGCGTGCGGCACGCCGGTGGTGGCCAGCGACGTCGGCGGTATCCCCGAGGTCGTCGACCACGGCCGCACCGGGCTGCTGGTGCACTACGACGAACAGGACCCGCAGGGGTTCGAGGCGGGCCTGGCCGCCGCGCTGAACGAGGTGGTCGGCGCGAGAGACCGGGCCGCCGCGATGGGCACCGCCGGCCGCGAGCGCGCGGTCGGCGAGTTCGGCTGGAAGGCGATCGCCGAGCGGACGGTCGCCCTCTACGAAGCGTGCGGGAGGTCGCTGTGAACACTGGAGCCGATGTGCTGGGCATCGTCCTCGCGGGCGGCGAGGGGAAACGCCTGATGCCGCTCACGGCCGACCGCGCGAAACCCGCCGTGCCGTTCGGCGGCGTGCACCGGCTGGTCGACTTCGTGCTGTCGAACCTGGTGCACGGCGGGTTCCGGCGGCTGTGCGTGCTGACGCAGTACAAGTCGCACTCCCTCGACCGGCACATCTCGACGACGTGGCGCCTTTCGGCGCTGACCGGCGAGTACGTCACGCCGGTGCCGGCGCAGCAGCGGCTGGGGCCGCGCTGGTACCAGGGCAGCGCCGACGCCATCCACCAGAGCCTCAACCTGGTCTACGACGAGAACCCCGAGTACATCGCGGTGTTCGGCGCGGACAACATCTACCGGATGGACCCCCGGCAGATGCTGGAGGCCCACATCGCGTCCGGGGCGGGCGTCACGGTTGCCGGGATCCGCGTCCCGCGGGCGGAGGCGAGTTCGTTCGGTGTCATCCGGACCACCGACGGGCTGATGATCGACGCGTTCATGGAGAAGCCGGCCGACCCGCCGGGCCTGCCGGACTCCCCCGAGGAGTCGTTCGTGTCGATGGGCAACTACCTCTTCACGACGAAGGTGATGCTCGAGGCACTGCACGCCGACGCCGAAAACGCCGCGTCGCACCACGACATGGGCCGCGACATCATCCCGGCCCTGGTCAAATCGGGTGAAGCCGCCGTCTACGACTTCAACACCAATGTGGTGCCCGGCGAAACCGAACGCGACCACGGTTACTGGCGCGACGTCGGGACCATCGACAGCTACTACGACGCGCACACCGACCTGATTTCGACCCACCCGATCTTCAACCTCTACAACCGGAAGTGGCCGATCCTCGCCCACCCCGGCCAGCGGGCGGCGGCGAAGTTCGTCGAGGGCGGCTCGGCGAACCAGTCGATCGTCAGCAACGGCTGCATCATCTCCGGAGCCCAGGTCGTCGACTCGGTGCTTTCCCCCGACGTCCTGGTCGAGCAGGGCGCGGTGGTGCAGGGCTCGGTCCTGCTCGACGGCGCCCGGGTCGGCCGCGGCGCGGTGGTGCGGCGGGCGATCCTGGACAAGAACGTCGTGGTCCCGCCGGGTGCGCACATCGGTGTCGACCTGGCCCGCGACCGCGGGCACTACCACGTCAGCGAGGGCGGCATCGTCGTGCTGGGCAAGGGGGAACGCGCGATCTGAGCCCGGTGTCAGGATCGGCTGGCCGCCGAGATCCGCTCGACGACCTGCCGGGGGTCGATCCCCCAGCGCTCGGCGAGCTCGGAGATCGACGCTCCCGCCGCGTACTCGGCGGCGATCATGCTGTTGACGACGCCGGCCACGGCTCACTCCTCGGCCACGGGTGCTCGGGCACCCGGGATGCTACATGTTCGTCGCGGACGTTGATCAAGGTGCGGTACGTCGGTGGTCCGCTCACCGCCCGGCTTTGTCCGGCTCCCGCGGCGGATTTTTCGCCTGCGCGCGCGTCGCACTGAACACGGCGTCGAAGATCGGCGTCGGCTCACCGTCGTCGCGCTTCGGCCGTTCGTCCCCCGGCGTACTCTTTTCCTCTCCCACGCGCCCAGTTTCTGCGACGGCCGCCGATTTCGCTGACGCGAACACCGAAAATCGCCCACCCGGGGGATCTTGTTTTCGCGCTTTCCCGGTGTCGAAAAACGATTTCCCGGCGCGCTTTTCCGCAGATCCCGGGAATATCCCGGGTCGTCCGCGGATTGCACCCGGCATGAAGGCAGTCGTCTACCGCCGCCACGGCGGACCCGAGGTGCTGGAGCTGTCGGAGCGGGCCGTCACGGACCCGGGACCGGGCGAGGTGCGCGTCCGGGTCGTGGTCTCCGCGGTCAATCCCACGGACTGGAAGGCCCGCAGCGGACTGCGCGCCGAGCCCGGGACGGAAATCCCCGAAACGGTGCCCGACCAGGACGGCGCGGGCGTGGTCGACGCGGTCGGCGCGGGCGTCACCGGGTTCGCGCCCGGCGACCGCGTGTGGCTGATCATCAGCCGGCGCCTACGGGCCCGCGTCCGGCACCGCCCAGGAGTACACGGTGCTGCCGGCCTCGAAGCTGGTCCGGCTGCCCGACGGCGCCGGGTTCGACGAGGGCGCCGGACTCGGCATCCCGGCGCTGACCGCGCACCGGGCGCTCACCGTCGCCGAGGACGGCCCGGCCCGGCTCTCCCCCGGCGCACTGGCCGGTCGCACGGTGCTCGTCAGCGGCGGGGCGGGCGCGGTCGGCAACGCGGCCATCCAGCTCGGCCGCTGGGCCGGGGCGACGGTGATCGCGACGGTCAGCAGCGCGGAGAAGGAGGCGCTGGCCCGGGCCGCCGGCGCCCAGCACGTGCTGCGCTACCCCGACCCGGAGCTCGGCGCCCGGATCCGCGCGGTCGCACCCGACGGGGTGGACCTGGTGGTCGAGGTCGCGATGGGCGTCAACGCGAAGCTGCACACGGAGGTGCTGCGCACCCGCGGCACGGTCGCGACGTACGGCGACGACCGGGGTACCGGGACGATCAGCCTGGACTTCGGGCCGAACCTGTTGCTGAACGCGCGCTACCAGTTCCTGGTGCTGTACACGGTGGGCGAGGACAAGCTCCGCGCCGGCGCCGAGGACATCACTGCGGCCTTGGCGGACGGCGCGCTGGGGGTCGGTGAGGAGCGCGGGGTGCCGATCCACCGGTTCTCGCTGGCGGACACGGCGAAGGCGCACGCGGCGTCGGAGGACGGCGTGACCGGAAAGGTGCTGATCGACGTCGGTCCGGCGGACTGAGCGGAAGCGGCCCTGGCGCCCCGCTCAGCCGACGCCGAGTCCGCGCCGCAGCGCGTCCAGCTCGTCGGCGAACATGCGGCGGGAGATCGCGGCCGTCTCGACCAGGCTGGAACCGTGGAAGGTGCCCGGGTAGTGCCGCAGATCGACGGGCACGCCCGCGTGCGCGAGCCGCTGCGCGTAGGCGATGCCCTCGTCGCGGAGCGGGTCGAACTGGCAGGTCGTCACGAACGCCGGCGGCAGCCCGGCCAGGTCGGTGGCGCGCGCGGGGGCGGCGTAGGGCGAGACGTCCGGGCCGCCGGGTTCGGTGCCGAGGTAGCTCGTCCAGCTGTGCACCGCGTTCGGCCGGTTCCAGATCGGCGTGTCGGTGTAGGCGAGCATCGACGGGGTGTCCAGGCGGTCGTCGAGTTCCGGGATGCCGAGGTACTGGAAGCACAGCTGCGGGCCGCCGCGGTCGCGGGCCAGCAGCGCCACCGCGGCCGCGAGGCCACCGCCGGCGCTTTCGCCGCCGACGCCGAGGCGGGCGGGGTCGATGCCGAGCTCGTCCGCCTTGGCCGCGGCCCAGGTCAGGGCCGCGTAGCAGTCTTCGACGGGCGCCGGGAACGGGTGTTCGGGGGCGAGCCGGTAGTCGACCGAGACGACCACGATGCCGAGCTCGTCGACCAGGCGCAGCACGTGCGCGTCGAAGGTGTCGAGGTCGCCCATGACGAACCCGCCGCCGTGGATGTAGAGCAGGCCGGGCACCGCGGCGGCGCGGTTCGCCGGGGCGTAGACCCGCACCGGGACGTCGGGGGCGTCGGACGGCCCGGGGACGGCGATGTCCCGGACGTCGACGGGGGTCGCGGGTTCGTAGGCGGGCAGTACCTGGCTGAGCTGCGCCATCGAGGACCGCGCGGCCAGCAGGGACTCGTGGTCGGTGAGGGTCACGGCCGGGAGCATGTCCAGCCACGGCAGCAGCTCGGGATCGATCGCGTAGGTCATGGTCCGATCATCGGCCGCGGAAGTGACCCGGGCCACCGCCACGCGGCGGGCGTTGGCGGCCGGAATCTCGCCACCCGGCGGCGGCCGACCGTCGGCGCCCGGTGGCAGGCCCCGCGGTACAGCGGTGCGCGCTGCCGGGCGTCCTCGCCACTGGTGCCGCTGCGACGTTGCGAGCGGACCGCCGCCCACCCCGGGCAGCGGGCGATGCTCGCCATCGGGTGGCGGGCGCGCCTATCGTGGCGGGATGAAAGGCCTGCTGCTGCGGCTGTCCGGGCTCGATGCCGACGCCGAGAACGCCGTGCGGGTGATCGGGTTCTTCGACCGCCTGATCGCCGGCCGCGCCGGGCTGGATGCCCTGGTGCGCAGCACCGCGGAGCTGGCCGGCTGTCCCGTCGGCGTGCACGCACCCGGCCAGGGCCTGTCGCTGCGGGCTTCGCCGGGCGGCGGGGTCGTCACCCCGGCCGCCGCGCCCGTCGGAGCGGCCACGCGGACGCTCGAAGGCGGCGTGATCGTGTGGGTGGCCCGGGCGGGTGAGCCCGTCCCGCTCGACGACATGCTGCTCGAACGGTTCGCGATCGCCGCCGCGATCCTGCTGGAGCACTCCGGCGTGCCGCGGCCAGAGCTCGGGGATCCGGCGCTGGTCGAGCTGGTGCTGTCCGAGGACACCGGCACCCCCGAGCGGTCGCGGGCCCTGCACTTGCTCGGCTTCGGCCCGGCGACCCGGCTGCGCGTCCTCGCGGGGATGGGCGTCGACGCGCTCGCGGGCCGTTCGGCGCGGCTCGGCGGGGTGCGGGCGGTCCTGTTGCCGGGCGAGGTGGCTTCCCTGCCGGTCGGCGCCCGCGCGGGCATCGGCCCGGACGGTCCGGCCATCGAAGTGGCCCGTTCGTGGATGGCGGCCCGGACGGCCCTGCGGTTCACCTCGGCGGCCGAGCCGGTCGTGTGGTGGGAACGGCTGGGCAGTCTGGCCGCGTTCGCGGACAAGCTGGCGCCGGCGGAACTCGCGGAGCTGCCCGACGTCCGGGCCCTCGACCACCTCGCTGCCGAACCGCATGGCGGGGACACGCTCGCGGCGTTGGACGCGCTGTGCGCAACGGGCTCCGCCCGCAAGGCGGCCGCGGCGTTGCACCGCCACCACAGCACGATGCCGGCCCGGCTGGCCCGCGCGGAGTCGGTGCTGGGGTTCGAGGTCGACTCGCCGGCCGGCCGCTTCCGCCTCCGCTTGGCCCTGGTGCTGCGGCGGCTGCGGGACAACGCCGACCTCGGCTGACCGTCCTGAGTGGACTCGGCGGATGGGCTCAGCCGGCCGTCTTCAGCGGCCGGCGCGATCGCCGCACCAGGTCCTCGGCTGCGGTGGGCCAGCGGGGGTAGTCGAACTCGAAGCCCGCCTCCCGCAACCGGCCCGGGATCACACGGCGGCTCTTCAACAGCAGCTCGGTGTCGCTGCGGAGCACGAACGCGCCGATCTCCGCCATCCACTTCGTCGCGGGAAGGCCCACCGGTATCCCCGCCGCCGCGCGCAGGGTGCGCAGGAAGTCGCGGTACGGCACCGGCTCCGGGGCCGCCAGGTTGACCGGGCCGCTCAGCTCCGCGTGCTCGATCAGGAAGCCGATCGCACGGACCAGGTCGGCTTCGTGGATCCACGACATGTACTGGCCGCCGCCCGCCACCGGGCCGGCCAGGCCCAGGCGGGCCAGGCGCAGGAGCATCGCCAGTGCTCCGCCGGGCTCCGGGCTCATCACCATCGCCGTGCGCAGCGCCACCTTGCGGGTGTCCGGCGTTGCCGCCAGGCGCTGCTCGCGCTCCCACGCCTTGGCGATGTCGACGCTGTAGGACCAGTACGCCGGGACGTCGGGCTCGTCGCCGCCCAGGATGCCCGTGGTTTCGTCGTTCGGTGCGTCGAACCGGTGCGCGTAGATCGTCGCCGTGCTCATCTGCAGCCACAGCCGCGGCGGCCGGGCCGCGTGGGCGATCGCGCCGCCGACCACCCTGGCCGAGTCGACGCGGGAGTTCAGCATCTCGCGCAGGTTCGCCTGGGTGTACCGGCAGTTCACCGACCGGCCGGCCAGGTTGAGCACGACGTCGCTGCCGTCGATCTCCGCCGTCCACGGGCCCGCGCTGCGGCCGTCCCAGTGGACGTGACGCACTCCCGGCTCCGGGCGCGCCGCCCGCCGGGTCACCACCACGACCTCGTGCCCCTGTCCGATCAGCTCGCGGCTCAGCACCCGTCCCAGGTGCCCGGTGCCGCCCGGAATCACGATCTTCATGCAACCCCCTTCGTGCTCCGCCGGTTCTTACGGTACCGCAAGAGTTGAACACGTTCAAATATGATCCGGGCCGCGCGGCCGGGGAACGGTGACCGCTCAGGCCAGGCCGGTCAGCCGCTGGTAGGCCCGGCCGAGCGGGCCGGCCGCGAAGACCGCCACCAGGGCCGCGGCGATCATGAACGGCCCGAACGGCAGCGCGGTCTTGCGACCGCCCGTGCCGGTCGCCAGCACGACGACGCCGGCGACCGCACCGAGCAGGAACCCGCCGAACGCCCCGATCAGCAGCGCCGGCCAGGACAGGTAGGCGAGGATCCCGCCGAGGAGGCCCGCGAGCCGGACGTCGCCGAAGCCCATGCCCGCCGGGTACGCCAGCGCGAGGAGGAGGTAGCAGCCGAACAGCGCGGCGCCGCCGATGCCGGCCCGGGCGAGCGACCACCAGTCGCCGCGCCACCAGGCCGACGCCGTCAGCAGGACCACCAGGACCGGGTACGACGGCAGCACGATCGCGTTCGGCAGGCGGCGGCAGTCGAGGTCGATCAGGGCCAGTGCGATCCCGATCGCGCCGAAGTACAGGAACGCGGGCAGGTCCGGCGGGTCGAGCCGCAGGGCCAGCAGCACGAACAGGACGGCGGTGCCCAGCTCGACCAGGGGGTACCGGACGCTGATCCGGGTGCCGCAGCCGGCGCACCGGCCGCGCAGGACGAGCCAGCCGAAGACGGGGACGTGGTGCCGGGCGTTGATCGTCTGCCCACAGCCCGGGCAGTGCGACGGCGGGCGGACCACCGGCTCACCGCGCGGCACCCGGTGGATCACGACGTTGAGGAACGACCCGACGAGCAGGCCGAGCACCGCCGCCACGACCAGCACCGCCATCGGCTCCTCCGGACTCGGGAACGCCGCAGATCTTGCCCGACCCGGCTCGCGCCCGCGACCGGACGACACGCGCACGCCGATGGACGACACGCGTACTCAGCCGGACGACACGCCGGCGGGCCCGGGTCCCGCCGTGTCGTCCGTCCCGGTACGCATGTCGTCCGTCCAGGTACGGGTGGGGGTTGGGGAAATTGCGTCACGGGGGCGGGCGTGCGGGCCTACAGTCTTGGAGATGACCGCCGCCGCCGGATTGCCGATCGTCGCCGGGGTGGACGGGTCGGCCGAGTCGCTCGACGCCGTCCGCTGGGCCGCGCGGACCGCCCGCCTGCGGGAGGCGCCGCTGGAGATCGTGCACGCCCTCGACGTCCCGGCCCTACTCGCCGGCGGGGTCGTGCCGCCGCCCGAAGAGATGGTCGACGCCCTGCGCGCCCGGGGGCGGCGCGCGCTGCGGACCGCGCGGGAGCTCGCCGCCGCACAGGGGGTTCCCGAGGCCGCCACTCGGCTCGATCCCGACCGGGCCGCCCAGGCGCTGATCGAGGCTTCGCGGTCCGCCGCGCTGCTCGTCGTCGGGTCGGCCGGGCACGGCAGGCTCACCAGCCTGCTCGCGGGGTCGGTCGCCGCAGCCGTCGGGACCCATGCCCGCTGCGACACCGTCGTCGTCCGCGGGGACAGCTGGGACGAACCCGGCGCGGCCATGCGGCCCGTCGTCACCGGCATCGACGGCAGCGAAGCCGGCACCCGTGTCCTGGCGACCGCCGTCGCCGAAGCCCGGGCCCGCTGCGCGCCGCTGGTCGTGCTGCACGCCTGGGCGGACAGCCCGCCGCCGCACCGGGATCCGCGGTGCGTCACCGAGGCGGGCCGCCGGCTGCTCGGCGAGCGGGTGCTGGCCCACGACACCGGTGACGTCGCGGTCGAGCAGATCGTCGTCCACGCGCACCCGCGGAAGGAACTGCTCGAGCGCAGCGGTGCCGCCCAGCTGGTCGTCCTCGGCGACCGCGGCCGCGGCGGCTTCCCCGGCCTGCTGCTCGGCTCGACCGGCCAGGCCCTCCTGCACCACGCCGCCTGCCCCGTCCACCTGGTCCGCACCACCGCATAAAGGGGAAGCGCTACGGAAGCGACACCGGGCAGGATGACGGGCGAAGCGAGTGGGAGGAACAAGATGAAGACTGCGGTTCAGGCCGGTCTGCTGGCAGTGCTGGCCGGCGCGACGGTGCTGGTGGCCCCGGCGCAGGCGGCGACGATCATCCAGCGGACGGCCCTCTGCAAGGCGGCCGGCTTCAGCGGCACGCTCACCCTCCGGTACGAGACCGCCGGGTTCGACTACCGCATGCTCGGCGGGTACACCACGTCGGGGCCGTACATCGGCGACGTCGCGGGCAAGGTCACCCTGCGGATTTCCTACCGCACCGGATCGACGACGCACACGGTGTACTCGCAGTCGGCGGCGACCACCGGGAACACCACCTTCAGCATGCCGACGACCACCACCGTGCCGACCACGTCCGCCGGCTCGGCGGCGGCGACGTTCGACAACGGCACCGCGTCCTGCACCGCGACGGTGCCGATCAGCTAGTACTGCAGGACAACCCTGGACGCCGGCCTGCCGATCTGCCGCAGCTCGTCGTGAGTGGTAATTCGGGTTAGAACCCGAATTACCACTCACGACCACCAGCCACGGCAAACGGTGACCTTGTTCCCCCAGGTCACGCCCACAAGTGTCCCTGTAGTACTAGGCGTCGAGGGCCGCGCGCAGGATGGCGCGGGCCGAACCGGCCAGGACCTCGGCCGCCCGGTCTCGGTCGAGGCCGCCGATATCGGTGAGCCACACCAAGGACTCGATGCCCGTCGCCGAACGGATGGCCACCGCCAGGGCGTGGACGTCCAGCGTGTCCGCCAGCGGGGCCAGCGCCTCCTCGATCCAGCGGATCGCCCGGCCGCGCCGCAGCACCGGCTGCGGCGCGCCGGGCTCCAGTGACAGCCTCAGCTGCGCGCGCAGCTGAGGCTCCCAGCGCAGGGTGAACCCGATGAACGCCGCCATCACCAGGTCGAGGCGGGCGGCCGGGTCGGCGGGCGCGTCCGGGGGCAGCAGGCCCGCGTCGCCGGAGATTTCCGGGTATGCCGCCAGCAGCAGCGCGCGCTGGTTCGGGAAGTAGCGGTAGGCCGTGGTGCGGGAGATCCCGGCCGCTTCGGCGGCGTCCTCGACCGTCGGCGAGACGCCGTTCGCGAGCAGTTCGTGGGCCGCCGCGACCAGGGCCGCGCGCGTCCGGCCCTTCTGCCGGCTCCGGCCCGTGGACTCATACGGGACTTCCATGCCATCATGGTACTCACGTCCCACGAAGGAGGCGGCCATGACCGGTGACCCGGCCGAAACGAATCCCGAGCTGTACCGGGTGGTCTTCGAGAACGAGCGGGTGCGGGTCCTGGAGTACCAGGACACCCCCGGCGACCGGACCGCGCCGCACCGGCACCCCGACACGGTGATGGTCACGCTGAGCGCGTTCAGCAGGCGGATCTCCGCCGGCGGCCGCGAGGTCGGCGTGGAGCTGCCCGCCGGTGCGGTGCGCTGGGTCGCGGCCCAGGAGCACGCGGGCGAGAACGTCGGCAGCACGCCGTCGCACGCGATGTTCGTCGAACTGAAGGAACCCCGCCCCGGCGGGGCGGTCGTGGGCACCGCCCTGGGCCCCGGCGGACCGTGACCCAGGGCGGTTCTCACCCCGGTGTCAGCAGCTCGAGTGCTGAATGGTCTTGAAGATGTTGACAGCACCGAAGAGCGACGCGTCGTAAGTGAAGTGCTTGCTCCACGGGTAGCGCGGCGGCGGGTTGCCGTCGTCCATCCGCGGGCTGTCGAACGTGCCGGCGTGGAACAGCTGCGTCCCGGCCGTGGTCTTGAAGTCGAAGCTGGAGTGCCAGACGTCGCCGGAGTGCGTCTGGTAGGTCAGCGTGGTCGCGCTCCAGTCGCCCGTACCGTCCGAGCGGATCACGATGGTGCCGTTGTCCTGCTGGCAGTCACCGACGTGCAATTGGCCCCACGTCGCGCTCTTCACCTCGAGCACCGCCGCGCTGTGCGCCGGCGCCGCCGTTGCCGCCGGCGCACCCGCCAGCACTGCCGCCGCCGTCGCCGCGAGGGCGAAAACCGGTGCGAGACCCCGAATCGTGCGTTTCATGGACTTCCTCCCGAAGAACCGGTGGCCGCGGACCTCTCCGGTCCGCGCCTGCCGACCTTCGCAGCGGCCGTCGACAATCCGTCGACAGTTCATCGACGGAGGTTTATCCGGGCGTCGGACGTATCCCGCGGCGGCCGACCCGCTCCTGTACGCCGAAGCGCGCTGGATACCGGCGTCGCGGAGGGGCGGGCATGGGCGGGGTGGAGGGGGTTGACGGGGTTGGCCGGGTTGACGGGGTTGGCCTTGGGGTGCTGGGACCGTTCGAAGTGCGGCTGGACGGCGAGCCGCGGGACGTCGGGGGCCCGCGCCTGCGGGCCCTGCTGGCGGTGCTGACGGCGGAGGCGGGCCACGTGGTCAGCGTCCCCGCGCTGTGCCGGGCGTTGTGGGGTGCGGAGGCGCCCGCGCACGCGGACCGCACGGTGCGGACGTACCTGTCGCGGCTGCGCGGCACGGTCGGCCCGGAAGCGATCCTGACCCGGCCGCCGGGGTACGTCCTGCACCTCGCGCCGCAGGCCCTCGACGCCGCGCGGTTCGAGCGGCTCGCCGCCGAGGGGCGGCGGATGCTGGCCGCCGGGGAACCGGCCGCCGCCCGCGACCGGCTGGCCGCCGCACTGGCCCTGTGGCGCGGGCACGCCGCCTACGAGGAGTTCGCCGACATCGAAACCCTGGCGGCCGAGGGGGTGCGGCTCGACCGGCTGCGCCACAACGCCGTCCAGGACCGGATCGACGCCGATCTCGCGACCGGCGAGGACGCCGGGCTGATCGCCGAACTGGAGGCGCTGACCGCCGCGTTCCCCGGTCACGAACGACTGTGGGCGCAGCTGATGACAGCGCTCTACCGGGCCGGGCGGCAGAGCGACGCGCTGGCGGCGTTCCGCCGGGCCCGGCACGGGCTGATCACCGCGTCCGGGGTGGAGCCCTCACCGGTGCTGACCCAGGTGCACCGCCAGGTGCTCGCCCACCACCCGGCGCTGCTCGCCACCCGGGCGACCGCGGAGGTGACCGCCCCCGACCACGACGCCCTCACCGCGGGCGAGCACGCACTGCTCGAGGACGGCGACCTGCGGACCAGCCGGGAGTACTTCGAGACCGCCTACGTCCGGGCCGAGCAGGCCGGGGACGCCACGGCACTCGCCCGGGCGGCCCTCGGCCTGGGCGGGGTGTGGGTGCACGAGCACCGGACGGCGGTCGCGGCGGCGTCGCTGCTGACGCGGCTGCGACACGCACTGGAGCGGGTGGCTCCCGGTTCCCCGCTGGAGCACCGGCTTCAGGCGCGGCTCGCGGCCGAACTGGACTACGAGGCAGGCACGCACGACCGGGTCCTCGCGGTGGCTTCGCGGACGCGGACGGCGGGCGACCCGGTGGCGCACGCCGAGGCGCTGAGCCTCGCCCACCACTGCCTGCTCGGCCCGGACCACACGGCCCTGCGGTACGCCATCGCGACGGAGCTGGTCGGGGTCAGCGGCCGCTCGGGGCGGCGGACCGACCTGGTGATGAGCGTGCTGTGGGACACCGTCGACCTGTTCCTGGCCGGGGACCGGCACGCCGAGCGCCGCCTGGGCGAGCTCGACGACCTGCTGGCCGAGCGCAAGCACCTGGCGGCGGGGTTCGTGGCGGACGCGCTCAAGGTCATGCTGGCCATCCGCGCCGGCCGGTTCCGCGAGGCCGAAGCCGGGGCCCAGGCCTGCGCCGAGGTCGGCCGGGCGGCGGGCGACTTCGACGCACTCGGCTGGTACGGCGCGCAACTGGTGGCGATCCGGTGGTTCCAGGGCCGGCTCGGGGAGCTGGTGCCGGTGCTGGACGGCCTGATGCACTCGCCGACGCTCAGCCCGATCGACAACTCCTACTACGCGGCCCTGGCCGTGGCGGCGGCCTCGGCCGGGGATCGCCGCACGGCGGCGGGCGCGCTGGCGCGGCTGTGCGGCGAAGACCTGGGGGCGCTGCCGCGGTCGAGCACCTGGCTGACGTCGTTGTGCGGTGCCGCGGAAACGGCCTACCTGCTCGACGACGGTGCGACGGCGGCCCGGGTCCACGAGCTGCTGACGCCGTTCGGGCAGCTGCCGACGATGGCCAGCTTGGGCATCGCCTGCTTCGGCTCGGTCCACCACCCGCTCGGCACGACGGCTCTCACCGCCGGCGACCTGGACCGGGCGGTGCCGCACCTGCGGGCCGCGGTGCGGCACAACCTGGCGCTGGCGCACTGGCCGGCGGTGGTGTTTTCGCGCCGCCGGCACGCCGAGGCCCTGGTCCGCCGCGGAGGACCGGGAGACGCGGCGGCCGCGGACCGCGAGCTGGCCGCGGCGGAGGAAGAGGCCCGGACGTTCGGCGGGCCGCCGTTCACCGGGCGATGAGCCGCTCCGACCGGCCCTCCAGCCGGAACAGCGGGGCGACCGCGGCGAGGTCCAGTGCCCGCCGCACCACGCCGGAGGGCTTCAACGCCAGGTCGATCCCCGCGTCGGCACAGCGAGCCCGCAGGCGGCCCAGCGACGCCACGCCCGTCACGCCGCAGAAACCCACGCCCAGCAGGTCGACCACCAGCCGCCGGGGTGCCGCCTCGACCGCGCGGTCGAGTTCCTCGTCCAG
The DNA here is from genome assembly GCF_046548995.1 of Amycolatopsis sp. lyj-109. Lineage (NCBI taxonomy): Bacteria > Bacillati > Actinomycetota > Actinomycetes > Pseudonocardiales > Pseudonocardiaceae > Amycolatopsis > Amycolatopsis sp. lyj-109. The sequence goes on along the minus strand of NZ_JAJPWR010000037.1, from coordinate 4,820 downwards.
GCGCGGCCGCGTCACCATGTCGATTTCGCCCGTGACCGTCACCCGCAGCGTTCCCGGGCGGGTTTCCGCGGTCGTGGCGGTCAGCAGCAGCGCGGACAGGTCGAGGGCGCTCATCGAGGTCTTCCTTCCACGGGAATCAGCGTGAGTGCTCACCTGCTACCCCAGCGCCGACGGCACCAAACCCCCGGAGGCCCGGACCGAAGTGTGCAAAGCTCGGAACGAACCGTGAGGAGCGACGATGCCCGGACTCCTGCTGCGCGACGGCCGTCCCTGGGGAACCGGCGGCCCGGCCGACCTGCTCGTCTCCGGCGGCGTCATCGCCGCGATCGGCCCCGGGCTGGACGCCGCGGACGCCGAAGTGGTCGAGCTCGGCGGCCGGCTCGTCCTGCCCGGCCTCGTCGAAGCCCACTGCCACCTGGACAAGACGCTCTACGGCGGGCCGTGGCGGCCGCACTCGGCCGGGCCCGCGCTGGCCGACCGAATCGCCGACGAACGCCTCCGCCGCGCCGAACTCGGGCTGCCCGACCCGGCCCGGATCAGCGCGCTGCTGGAGACCATGGTCGCCGCCGGGACCACGCACGTCCGCACGCACACCGACGTCTACGCCGGCACTGGGCTCACTGGCGTCGAGGTGGTCCGCGACGCCGCCGCGCGGCTGGCCGGGCGGATCACCGTCGAGCAGGTCGCCTTCCCGCAGAGCGGCATCCTCACCAACCCGGGCACGGCCGCGCTGCTGGAAGAGGCCATCAAGCTCGGCGTGCACGCGGTCGGCGGCATCGACCCGGCCGGGCTGGACCGCGACCCGGTCCGGCACCTCGACGTCGTCTTCGGCCTCGCGGAACGGCACGGCGTGCGGATCGACCTGCACCTGCACGACCCCGGCTCGCTCGGGGTGTTCGAGCTGGAGCTGATCATCGAGCGGACCCGGGCGGCGGGCCTCGCCGGGCGGGTGACGGTCAGCCACGCCTACGCGCTCGGCCAGGCTGACGCGGCGACGCAGGACCGGCTGGCCGCCGACCTGGCGGAAGCGGGCATCACGATCACCACGGCGGCGGTCTTCGACTTCCCGGTCCCGCCGGTGAAGAAGCTGCGCGCCGCCGGGGTGAACGTGGCGTGCGGGCACGACGACATCCGCGACCTGTGGAGCCCGTACGGCAGCGGCGACCTCCTCGACCGGGCGATGCACCTCGCCTACCGCAGCACCTTCCGCCGCGACGAGGACATCGAACTGGCCCTGGAGGCCGTCACCTACGGCGGCGCCCGCGCCCTCGGCCTCGGCGGCTACGGCCTCACCGAGGGCGCGTCCGCGGACCTGGTGGTCCTCGACGCGGAGACCCCGGCCCACGCCGTCGTGACGCGGCCGCCGCGGGACCTGGTCGTCAAGGCGGGCCACATCGTCGCCCGGAGCGGGGCCCTGCGGTAGTTCGTGAAGGCCACCTCCAGGAAGTACAAGTTCCTCAAGGTGGCCTTCACGAAGTTACCGGTGGGGGTGCCAGGGTGGGGACGAGACCGGGCGCACGGGGACTCCGCCGCGGGCCGTGCCCAGGTCCGTCAGGACCACCTTCTCGAGGCCGTTGCCCGGGCCGCCGTCGCTGGTCACCGCGAGGGCCAGGGTGTTGCGGCCGTGCGGGTCGAGGATCCCGGTCGGCAGCACGAACGTGTGCTGCGGGCCGACGTCCCCGATGTACTGGCCGAGGTTCCAGCCGTTGAGGAACACCAGCACCCGGTACCGGCCGCCGGAGCGGGGCCTGGCCGGGTCGCCGATCGTCAGGCCCACCGACGTGTCCTGATCCCGCGGGACCCGCAGCGAGAACGTCGTGCGGTACCACGTCGTCCCCGCGTCGGCCGCCGGAGCGGGCACCGCCGCCGGCGCCCAGGCGCGGTCCGGGAAGCCGGGCAGGTGCCAGCCGGCGCGTTCGCCCGCGAGACCGCCGCTGTTCAACGGGCCGCGCACCGGATCCGCCGTCCCGCCCTGGAGTTTCCACGCCACCCCGGTCAGGGACGCCGAGATCAGCCCCCGGCCTTCCTTGTGCGCGTCGTTGACGCCGCCGTCCTCGTTGTGGCCGTTGTTGCGGACCATCACCGACAGCACGTGCGGGCCGTCGCCGCGCAGGCCTTCGGGCACCGTGAACGCCGCGGTGCCGGTCGTCGGCGGGGCGGCCAGCGCGGACGGCACGACGTGCTGGCCCAGGTACTGCCCGTCCAGCCACGCCTGCAGCAGCCCAGCACCCCCGCCACCGTAGCGAAGGCTGACCTGCTCCCCCGGCGTCCCGGTGAACCGGCCGCGGTACCAGACGTCGCCGACGCCGAAGCCGTAGTCGTCCGCGGTCAACACCGGCTGCCCGGCCGGCGGCGGGGTGGTGCTGTTCGTCGTGGTCCGGTCCGCGGCGGGCCACGCCGAGTCGTCGTACGCCGGTTCGGTTTCCGGGGAACCGGGCGCCGAACGCCAGCCGGTGAGCTCGGGCAGGCGCGGGTCGGCCGGTCCGGGTAGCGGCCGCAGCGCCAGCACGCTGCCGGACGCGGTGGGCCGGACCGGCACCGGGGCGCCGTTCCACCACAGCAGCGGACCGCGGGCGCCCCACACCTCGAGGTCCCTCGGCGCCTTCGTGTCGCCGGTCAGCACGAACCCCGCGTGGGCGGTCCGCACCAGGTCCGGCCCGCGCACGAGCATCCCGCCGACCGGCCAGAACGTGTCCGCGGTGGCGTCGTCGGCGAGCAGCAGCGTGACGGCCGGGCGGCCGCCGCCGCTGATCCGGACCCGCGCGAGCCCGTCGTGACGGTAGTTCAGGCGCAGGTCGTTGCCGGACCAGGTCGTCGTGACGTCGCCGGCGAGGACGTCCACGCGCGGGCGCGTCGCGTACCGCAGCACCGTTTCGCCGTTCTGCCCCGGCCGGCCGTGCAGCAGCACGGTTCCGGCGGCCTGGGCCATCAGCTCCGACGTCGAGTACACCAGGTGCTGGCCGGCGACGTCGAAGTTCGCCACGAGGTACTTCGCGTCCTGGCCGGTCAGCCGGACCGGCACGGTGTAGTCACCGTCCGATGTGGACAGCGGGAAGGTGAAGCTGTCGTCGGTCGTCGCGTTCGACGGGGAGTGCACCGGCAGGTAGAAGTGCACCCCGGTGTCCGGGTTGACGTTGTGGTAGACCTTCACCGCGGCCGACGACGGCGTCACGGGCGCGCCCCGGTCCATTTTGGCCAGATCCGGGACGGTGGCCAGGAACGAACCGATCTCCTTCATCGTCAAGGCCTTCGGCCGCAGCTGACGTCCTTCGTCGATCGCCGAGCCGTAGTCGTAGGAGCTGTAGACCACCGGCGCCGGGAGCCCGCCCCACGACGTGCCGCCGAAGGTCATGTAGAAGTTCTGGATGGTCAGGCCGTTCGCCAGGTTGGTGCCGTAGAAGACGCGCTCGTAGCCCGGCCCCTGCCGCACCGCGGTGCACGGGTAGGTGCCGTTGCTGCCCCAGTAGTCGAACCAGCCGCCGCCGAACTCGGCGACGAAACCGGGTGTGTTCGGTGACGCGCTCGCGCCGCCCTTCGCCCCGCCCGGCCCGTAGGTCCCCCAGTCCGGGGCGGCGTTCGGGTTGCCCGGCGTCGCGTCCGTCCGGCAGGTTCCGCCCGGGTAGCCGTCGAAGGCGTAGAGGTCGACCTTGCCCGGGACGGTGCCGGGCACGCCGGAGTCCGGCGGCACCCAGATGCCGTTGCGGCCCTTGTCGTTGTGGAAGACCGGGACGGTGATCCCGTCGGCCCGCACCTTGTCGTAGAGATGCGCGATGTAGTTGCGCTGCGCGGTCCCGGTGGCGGCCACCTCGTTCTCGATCTGGTATAGGATCACCAGGCCGCGGCCCTCGGTGTACTGGTGGCGGCCGATGATCCGGTCGATCGCGGTCAGCCACTCGTCCGCCGCGGCGAGGTAGTCCGGCGCGTCGCTGCGGGCCCGGCCGGCCTGGGTGCTCAGCCACGCCGGGAAGCCGCCGCCGGTGACCTCGGCGTTGATGTACGGCCCGGGCCGGGCGATGACGTACAGCCCGGCTTCGGCGGCGAGGTCGAGCACGCGGTCCATGTCGCGGACGCCGGTGAAGTCGTACACCCCGGGCGCGGGCGAGTGGTAGTTCCAGTCGAAGTAGATCGAGACCGCCGTGTAGCCGGTCGCCTTCAGCTTCTGCAGCACGTCCCGCCACAGGTCCGGACTCGGCAGCCGGAACGGGTGGAACTCGCCGGACCAGACGACCTGGCGGCGGCCGTCCAGCATGAGCGAGTACTTGTCGAACGTGACCTGGTGCTTCGGCGTCGCGACCGGGGCGGCCGATGCCGGTGCGGCACAAAGCCCGGTCGCGACGAGCAGAGCGAGCAGGAACGACAGGAACCGGCGCATGGGGTCCACTTTCTCGACGCGTCGTATAGGTCGTTATACGGAGTCAGTACACGTAGGGCCAGCCGGCGCTGTCGTAGCCGATGAGGTTGATGCCGAGCTTGCCGGTCAGGGGTGTCGCGTCCGAGTAGTAATAGTGGTAGACGAGCACGTCGGCGTCGGAGTCGTGGACGACGGCCACGTGGCCGGGGTCGGGGTAGGTCGCGGCCTGCGCGGCGGGGGCGCTCAGCAGGGCGGCGACGGCGGCGACGCCGGACGGAGGGTTTCCCGGTCTGCCGCAGCTCGTCGTGAGTGGTAATTAGGGTTAGAACCCTAATTACCACTCACGACAAGCCGCGGCAGACCATCAGGAGTCCGCCTGCCCGCCGAGGTAGGAGTCGAACAGCTCGGCGTTCAGCAGGTCCGCGGCCGGGCCGCCGTGCACGAGGCGGCCCCGCCGCAGGATGTACGC
>NZ_JAJPWR010000036.1:0-86070 GCF_046548995.1 Amycolatopsis sp. lyj-109 | reverse complement strand
CGGCCAGCACGTCACCCTCCAACCCCACGCCGCCTAACCCCTTCACCCCGGGCCCCGGCTCCGCTGCGCTACGCCGGGGGCGCTACCGCGCGCCCACAGTCACCTCGATTTACGAGCCAGGACCTCGGAGGTCCTGAATGAGTCATTCAAGACAGCGGCGACCACCCCGGCCGGCACCGCGAAACTGTCGGTGCCGGCCGGTAGAGTCGAAAACGGGGGGCGCCCCGCGGGCTACTGCACGAAGCCCTTCTTGACCATCCAGTCGTGGGCGACCTTGCCCGCGTCCTGGCCGTCGACGTCGACCTGTTTGCAGAGCTCGATCATCTGCTCGTTGTCGATCGCCGCGCTCACCTTCTCCAGCGGGCCACGGACGTCCGGGTGCTGCTTCAGCCACTCCGTCCGCAGCGTTGCCACCGCGTTGTACTGGGGGAACGCTTTCTTGTCGTCCTCCAGCACCCGCAGGTTCAACCCCGAAATGCGGCCGTCGGTGGTGAAGACCTCGCCCACCGGGCAGGTTCCGCTCGCCACCGCCGAATAGATGGTGCCGATGCCGAAGTTCTTCACCGTCGGTTTCTGGAAGCCGTAGGCCCGCACGGCCGCCGGGAAGCCGTCCTGGCGGCTGGTGAACTCCGTCTCCAGGCAGAACACCGCCTGGTCCGGCTTCTGCTTGATGAACGCCGCCAGGTCGGACGTCGTCTTCAGGTTGTTCTGCGCGCCGTACGCCTCCGTCACCGCGAAGGCGTATTGGTCGTTCAGCGGCGAGTAGTTCAGCCAGGTGACGCCGAACTTCTCCTCGTCCGCCTTGGCCGTCGCCTCGTACTGGGCCTTCTCGCCGCCCGGCACCGGGAGCTCGTTGCCCTGGTAGTTGATCCAGCCGGTGCCCGTGTACTCCCACGTGACGTCCGTCTGGCCGGACAGCAATGCCTGGCGCGAGGAGTTGGAACCCTTGATGTCGGACAGGTCGACGACGTCCGCGCCGGCCGCCGTCAGGGCCATCTCGGCCATGTACGCCAGGATGATGTTCTCGGTGAAGTCCTTCGACCCCACCGTCACCTTCAGCCCCTGCAGCGACGGGATCGGCTGGATCGAGCCCGGCTTGATGTCGTACGGGACCGCCTGGTTGACCGTCAGCCCGCAGGACGACAGCGTCACCCCCAGCAGCGCCACGGCGAACAGCCTCCGGAGTTTCATCGCAGCCCCTTCGGTCCGAAGAACTGTTCGGCGACCGCGCCCAGCCAGTCCACCAGCAGCGCCAGCGCGACGGCCAGCACCGAGCCGGTCACCAGCACCGGTGTCAGGTTCAGCTTGTAGCCGGTGTCGATGAGCAGCCCGAAACCGCCGGCGTTGACGAACATGCCGAACGTCGCCGTGCCGACCGCCAGCACCAGTGACGTGCGCAGGCCGGCGAGGATCAGCGGGACGGCCAGCGGGAGCTCGACCCGCCACAGCACCGCGGTCGCCGACATCCCGATGCCGCGGCCCGCGTCGATCAGTGCCGGGTCGACCTGCTGGATGCCGACCATCGTGTTCCGCAGCACCGGCAGCAGCGAGTAGAAGGCCAGCGGCAGCGCCGCCACCCAGATCCCGCCGGTCGCGCCGGTGACGATGAACCACAGCACCAGCACGCCCAGTGCGGGCGCGGCCTGGCCGATGTTCGCGATGGCCAGGAAGACCGGGGCCAGGAAACGCGCCCACGGCCGCGTCACGATCACGCCGAGCGGCACCGCGACCAGCACCACGATGGCGGTCACCACGAGCGTCATCAGCAGGTGGTCCCACAACGCGGTGAACAAGGTGGGCGCGTTGAGCGTCTCCTTCTCCGTCGCGGTCAGGCCGCTGGAGAACACCGAAACCAGGGTCACCGCGACGATCACCAGCACCACGATCGGCTGGGCGAACAGCCGGACGCGTTCGGTGCGTTTCGAGCCGGACTCGGTGGTGTAGCCGGTGTCGACGGCTGCTGTCATGCCGGCACCTCTTCGTCGTTCGTGTGCTCCTCGCGCAGCTGCTGGATCGTCGCGATCACGGTGTCCAGCTGGATGGTGCCCGCGTACTCGCCGCGCGCGCCGGTGACCGGCACCGACCCGCCTTCGGCGAGCATCGCCTCGAGCGCGTCCTGCAGCGTCGACTGCAGGCTGACGACGTCGCGCAGCGGCCTGCCGACGTTGGCCAGCGAAGACGCCGAAGTGAGCTCGCGGACGTGCACCCACCGCGTCGGACGGCGGCGCGCGTCCAGCACAAGCGCGAAGTGCTTGCGCGAGGCCTGGAGCTTCTCCCGGACCGAGGCGGGCGACTCGTCGGCGGTCACGGTGAGCGCGTCCTGCTGGAGTTCGACGTCGCGGACGCGCAGCAACGTCAGCTGCTTCAGCGACGCGCCCGCGCCCACGAAGCCCGCGACCGTGTCGTCCGCCGGGTTCGCCAGGATCGCTTCGGGGGTGTCGTACTGCAGGATCGTCGACTGGTTGCCGAGCACCGCGATCTTGTCGCCCAACTTCACGGCCTCGTCGAAGTCGTGCGTGACGAACACGATCGTCTTCTTCAGCTCGCTCTGCAGGCGCAGCAGCTCGTCCTGCAGGTTGCCGCGGGTGATCGGGTCGACCGCGCCGAACGGCTCGTCCATCAGCAGCACCGGCGGGTCCGCGGCGAGCGCCCGCGCCACGCCGACGCGCTGCTGCTGCCCGCCGGAGAGCTGGCGGGGGAAGCGGTCGCGGAAGTCGGCCGGGTCCAGCCCGACCAGGTCCATCATTTCCTCGACCCGGTCGCTGACCTTCTTCTTGTCCCAGCCGAGCAGGCCCGGCACCACCGCGATGTTCTGCGCGACGGTGAAGTGCGGGAACAGCCCGGCCTGCTGGATGGCGTAGCCGATGCGACGGCGCAGCGTGTCGACGTCGAGCTTCAGCGCGTCCTCGCCGCCGATGGTGATCCGGCCCGAAGACGGCTCGATCAGCCGGTTGATCATCCGCATGGTGGTGGTCTTGCCACAGCCCGACGGGCCGACGAAGACGACGATCTTGCCGGCGGGCACGACCATCGAGAAGTCGTCGACGGCCGGCTCACGGGTGCCCGGGTACCGCTTGGTGACGTGCTCCAGCTCGATCTCGACGCCGGAGACTTCCTCGTTCTCAGCCACGGACACCCCTAGAGATGGTGAAGCGCTTGATCAGGACGTAGACGCCGTCGAGCAGCAGGGCGAGGATGACCACCCCGACCGTGCCGGTGACGGCTTGGTTGAGGGAGTTCGTGCTCCCCGCGTTCGTGAGCCCGGAGAAGACCTCGGCACCGAAGCCGGGCCCCTTCGCGTAGGCGGCGATCACGGCGATGCCCATCAGCATCTGCGTGGCCACCCGCATGCCGGTGAGGATCGCCGGCCAGGCCAGCCGCAGCTCGACCCGGGTGAGCACGCCGAAGCGGCTCATCCCGATGCCGCGGGCGGCGTCGGTGATCGCCGGGTCGACGCTGTCGAGCCCGACGATGGTGTTGCGGACGATCGGCAGGAGGCCGTAGAGCACCAGCGCGATCACGGCCGTCGTCGGACCGAGCCCCGAGATGGGGATCAGCAGGCCCAGGAGGGCGAACGACGGGACCGTCAAGATGGTGCTCGCCAGCGCCGTGGCCACCGCCGAACCGATCGGGCTGCGGTACACCGCGACCCCGATCAGCACGCCGAGGACCGCGGCCAGGATCGTGCACTGCACCACCATGCTGGTGTGCAGGTAAGCCTCCAGCCACAGCTTGCTCGCCCGGTCGGAGATGTAGTCGAAGAGGTTCATCCGTGTCGCTCTCCTGCCCTTCGCGCCGGCCCTTCACCCGAACGGGCTAGTTCCTGACCGACGGCTCAGTACCCACGACACGGCCGGCCCAAACCCCCGTCTCCGGCCCACCGTGGCCTACCGGCCGGAGATCGGCAACAAATTGGCTGAACCAGGACGTGGCGCAGGACGTGAACTCGGTGTGTGCTCAGTTCACGGGATCACACGCTCACGACGGAGCGGGTCCCTTAGGCTGCTCTTCATGAGCGATCCGGCCCGGCGTCCCGCCGTGCTCGGAGCTACCCGTGGCGTGTTGCTCGCAGTGAGCGCGGGAGCACTCTCCGTCACCGCACACCGGCTCGCCGACGGTGGGCTGCCGGATCCGGCGATGACCATCCTGCTCACCGGCCTGTTCGGCTGGACCGCGGCCGCGCTCACCCGCAAGGCACGCGGCCCGGTCGCCACGATCGCCCTGCTGGGGGCCGCCCAGCTGGTGATGCACCTGCTGCTCACCACGCTCGCCGGTCACTACGCCGGGCACGCGATGCCGGGCACCACCGGGCTCGGCATGACCGCCGCGCACGCGATCGCGACCGTGCTCACCGCACTGCTGCTCGCCCGCGCGGACACGATGCTCCTCACGGTGCTCGCCGTGCTGCGCGCGATTCTCCCGCGGCTGCTCACCCCGCTGCCGGTGCCGGCCACGGCGCCCGCGCCCGTCCCGGCCCGCGTGACCGGCCCGGACCACCTCGTCGGCGTCGACCTGCGCCGGATCCGCGGGCGGCGCGGCCCGCCCAGCCACTCCTGAACCCCAGCGTCCCCCGAAACGGCCGTTCGACCGAGGGGGCACTTTCACGTGAAAGTGCCCCCTCCCTCGAACCGGGCCGTCCCCGATATTTGCGTTCATCAGGAGTGAACCCATGTCCCAGCACGTCTTCAAGCGCGCCGGTTTCCTCGTCGCCGCCGTCGGTGTCGCCGGTCTTCTCGGCACCGGCGCCGCGTCCGCGCACGTCACCGCCAACGTCTACGGCCCGCAGCCCACGAAGGGCGGCTACGCGGCGATCGTCTTCCGCGTGCCGAGCGAGGAGAAGGACCCGATCACCACCACGAAGGTCGCCGTCGACTTCAAGGCGGACTACGGCATCGGCTCGGTCCGCACCAAGCCGATCCCCGGCTGGACCGCCCAGGTGACGAAGTCGAAGCTGCCCACCCCGATCACCAAGGACAACGGGACGCAGATCACCGAAGCCGTCACCGCGGTCACCTGGACCGCGCAGCCGGGCAGCGAGCTCAAGGCCACCGACTACCAGGAGTTCTCGGTCTCCTTCGGCCCGCTGCCGACCAATGTGGACCAGGTGGAGTTCCCCGCCCACCAGACCTACAGCGACGGCAAGGTCGTCGACTGGAACCAGGCGACCCCGCCCGGCGGCGAGGAGCCGGAGCACCCGGCGCCGGTCGTGAAGCTGGCCGCCAAGTCCGAAGGCGACGAGCACGGGATGGCCGCGAACACCGCGACCACCACCGGGGAGCACACTGAAGCCGCGGCGGCTTCCGACAACACGGCGCGCTGGCTCGGCGGGGCCGGCCTGCTCGTCGGCGCCATCGGCCTCGGCGTCGGTGCGGGCGCGACCATCCGGGCCCGCAAGGCCACGGCCAAGTCGGGAGGCAACAGCTAAATGCGCAGTGTGCCCATCGGTGCCAATCCGACCGGCAGTCACGGCGGAAACCCTCGCCTGGCGCGGATCGGCCGCGGACCGTGTCCGCCTGCTTTCGGCCGGATTGGTAAGGTGCTCGTCGCGCTGGCGTTGACCGGGGTGGCCGTGCTCGGCACGGCCACCCCGGCGCTGGCGCACAACGTGCTGATCTCCTCGGACCCGGCGAACGGCTCGTCCGTCGCCGCCGGCCCGGCCAAGATCAGCCTGACCTTCGACCAGTACGTGCAGGGCGCGGACGTCAACCAGATCGCGGTGACCGGACCCGGCGGCGGCCAGTGGGCCGAGGGACCGATCGGCGTGGTGAACAACGTCATCAGCGCCCCGCTGCGGCCGCTCGGACCGGCCGGGAAGTACACCATCGGCTACCGGGTGCTCTCCGCGGACGGCCACCCGGTGACCGGTGAGCTCTCCTTCACCCTGACCGCGGCGGGCACCGGCACGCCGGCGACCGTCGACGCGGCCCGGTCGCCGGGTGGCTCCTCGTCGGCGGCGCCGCAGTCGTCGTCGACCGGGGTGCCGATCTGGGTCTGGATCGCCGGCGCCGTCGTGCTGCTGGCGATCGGGCTGACCGTGGCGCTGCGCTCCGGCGGCAACATCAGTCAGGAAAACACCGCAGAGAAGAAGCAGTAGTTCAGATGACCCAGGCCGAGGCCACCACGAAGGTCCGCTACTCGACACTGCTCTGTGTCGTGACAGCGGGCCTGCTGGGCGCCCTCATCGGCGTCGCGCTCACCGCCACCACCCCGGTCCCCGGCGTGGTGCAGCCCGACGCGGTGGTCTCGGCCGGTATCCCGATCGTCCGGGTCCTGCTCGACCTCGCCGCGGTCACCACCATCGGGCTCGCGCTGTTGTCCGTGCTCGTCGGCTACGACCGGCCGAAGCTGACCGAGCCGGTGCTGCGGCTGGCGCGTCCGGCCGGCGTCGCGGCCGCGCTCGTCTGGGCCACGGCCGCGGCCGTCGCGCTGATCCTGCAGACCGCGGAGTACAAGCCGGGCTCGCCGACGCTCTCGGCGGCCGACATCGGCCAGTACATCGCCGACGTCGGCGCCGGGAAGGCGCTCGTCATCGTCGCCGTGCTCGCGCTCGCCCACGCCGGGATCGGCGCGCTGGCGCTGCGGTTCGGCGAGAAGGTGCCCGCGGAGGTGCGCGTCGGGCTCGGCCTGTTCGCACTGCTGCCGCTGCCGGTCACCGGGCACGCGTCGAACTGGAACTACCACGACTACACGATGATCTCGATGGAGCTGCACGTCATGAGCGCCGTCGCCTGGACCGGCGGCCTCGGCGCGATGACCGTGCTCCTCGTGGCGAACCGGACGCTGCTGGCGCACGCGCTGCCGCGGTTCTCGAAGCTCGCGACGCTCTGCCTGGTCATCTCGGCGGCGACCGGGCTGTTCAACGGCCTGGTCGAGATCTCGCTCAACCCGACCATCGGCTTCTGGGCGGCGATCTTCACGACGCCGTACGGCCGGCTGCTCGTCCTGAAGCTCGTGTGCACCGGCGTCATCGCGCTGCTGGGCGCGAACGTCCGCTGGCGCCTGCTGCCGCGGATCGTCCGGCACGACCGCACGGCGCTCGCCGCCTGGGCGACGCTCGAGCTGACCGTGATGGGCCTGGCGTTCGGGTTCGCCGTCGTGCTGACGCGGGCGCCAGTCGTCGCGTCCTGAAGCCTGTCGCCGCAGGTAGGACCAGCTAAGACGTCACGGCGAGTAGCTGCAACTTGCGCATTGGACTGAACGGTAATCCATTGGGGGTGACCGGTCGGGCAGAACTTTCTACCCAGAGCGGACCGCCTTTCGGATACGACGAACGGTCATTTGCCGTCGGCGAATGCACGTGCAGATTGTGGTGTCGATCACACCAAGTGACAGATGACGATCAGCGGTAACGCGTCCACCGCGTGTCGGTCCGCGCGTTCCGGAAGTCGTCCAAGCGCCGGTACAGCTCCGGCCGGACCTGCGGCCGGCTGCGCAGGATGGGCAGCACGCTGGTCGTCAGCTTCAGCTCGCGGATGCCCCGGAGCACGGCGAAGCCGGGCCAGGACGTCACGTCGAAGCCGTACGCCGCGGCGAACGTCCGGTAGCGCACCGGCGGGTCGCCGAACCGCTCGCGACCGACGGCCAGCGGCGTCAGGTCCCATTCCGGCGGGCCGACGCACGAGGAATCGAAGTCGCAGAGCACCGGGCCGTCCGGACCCGGAATGACGTTGCCGGGGTACGCGTCGCCGTGAACGAGGCCCCTGGGCAGCGGCAACTCCAGCTCGGCCAGCTCGGCTTCGAGCTCGGCGCAGCGGTCGAGCAGCAACTCCCGGTCGGCGTCGTCGAGCTCCTCGGCGTCGGACACCCTGGCCCGCACCGCGGCGAACGGCGCCCACTCGGCGAGGCCGGGCGGTGGGGGCAGCGCGTGCACCTGGCGCAGCAGCCGGGCCAGGTCGACCGACGTCGCGGCCCGGCCGATGCTCGGCACCCGGTGCCACACGGTCACCAGGTGCCCGCCGACCTCCAGCGGCTGCTCGACGTCGCCGAGGAGCCGGATCGCGGGGACGTCGTGCTGTTCGAAGTGCCGGGCCACCCGCACGACCGTGCCGACGCGGTGGCGCAGCCGCGTCGAGCCGACGATCCGGACCACGAAAGGAGCCGTGACCAGCGCGTACACCGCGTTGTTGGTGAACCGCAGCAGCCGCGCGCCCGCCGGGTCGAGGTCCAGCAGCGCGCACGTCCCGGCCAGGACGCCACGCAGTTTCCCCGAGGTGAAACGGCCGTCCAAAACCGCGCCGGCGCCTTCGGCGTCAGGCGGCGTAGAAAGCGTGGAGGCGGTCGGCGAGGTCACGGGCGTCGGCGTTGTTGCGGCGGCGCTCGGCCTCTTCCTGCAGGGGCCGCATCCGGTCCTTGACGCGCTCGGACTTGATGCCCTCGGCGCAGTCGATGGCCTTGCCGCCGACCTTGGCGCCGTGGTCGAGGTCGCCGTCCAGCAGGTGATTGGTGGCGAGCGCGCTCAGCATGAACGTCTTGGAGCGGGCCATTTCGTCGTCGTAGGACTCGACGGCCCTGGTCAGCGCCGGGATCGCGTACTTGGTGTGCTCGGCGTTCTTCTGCGCGAGCACCGTGTGGACGGTGCCGACCATGGCGTAGACGTCGGTCTCGTTGAAGAACTTCACCCACGACTCGGCTTCGGCCAGGTTGGCGCGCTCGAACTCGTCCTTGCTCCGGCCGAGCAGCTTCACCGCCTGCTCTTCGTTGCCCATCATCGCGTAGGCCCAGGCCTCGTTCGCGCAGAGCACGGAGACGGCCAGCTCGGAACCGCTTTCCTGAGCGGCGATCTGGCCCAGCTGGAACAGCTTCAGCGCGTCGTTCGGGGCGTCCTGGTGCAGGTAGACGCGGCCCATGCGGTAGAGCACGTTGGCCACCAGCGGGTGGTTCTCGCCCTGCTTGGCCAGGTCCAGCGCGTTCGCGAAGTGGCCGCGGGCGGAGTCCATCAGCCCGGTGTCGAACGAGGTCCAGCCGGCCAGCGAGTGGAGGTCGGCGAGGGCGACGTAGAGCCGGTTCTTCACCATGTCGGTGCCGTTGGACTCGAGCATCTGCTGGCCCCAGGACAGCTGCGCCACGACGGCGTCACGGCAGAACCCGCCGCCGTACTGGTAGTCCAGCGCGCGGAGCGCTCGCGTCGCGGCCTCGACCTGGCGCACGTCGGTCATGCCGATGCGCCCCGGCGCCGGGGTCCTGGCCGGTCCCGCCGACCAGGTGCCCGATTCCGGACCGAACACCGCCGCACCCATCGTGACCTGGGCGGCGTGCGCGAGGAACCTCCGTCGCTTCACGGACTCGTCCTCCTCAGCCTGCTGGCCGTCGGCGGAGCCGACGACGCGTATCGCCGTGACCTCGTCGTAGGCGAGGCCCATGTATCCACGGGGGACGCCCAGGCCGTCGGCGATCCTCGTGAGCACGTCGTAGGCCATGACCTGGCGACCCTTGAGGATCTCCGACACCTCGGACTGGGATTGGCCGGTCATCGCGGCGATCTGGCGCTGCGAGACACCGTGCTTGCGCAGGAGCCGGTAGACGGCGCTGATCTCGCGCGACGCGAGAGCCGATCTCATCTCCGGCTGCTCCCACGCGTCAGCGGGAACTGCGTGGCTCTGCCGGGCGTCGGCACTGCCACCGTTACTGGCGTCCATCGCGCCCCCTCCACTGTCCGGTCGGGCGTCTGTGAAACAGCGTAGGCAAACCTGCGGAACCGTGTGAACAGCCGAACTGGTGCCCTGATCGGTCCGGGCGAAGTCCGTTGACCGCTTACCGTGGAACCGGCCCCAGTCACCGCTATGACGCCGATTCCACCTTCTATCGCACTCGGTTTCACCTCACTGTAGTTGTCAGATCTCCGTCACCGGCCGCACACCGGTAGCGATCACGGAGAGCTACGAAAACCGCAGCGTTGTGACAAGGCGATGTTGCAGAAGGCATCTTCGGAGACTTTCGACAGAGCGGAGAAGGGCGTGGAGTTCGTGGACTCGTTCGCAGGGGGACATGCCGGCACGGCTACCCGCGCCGTGCGGCCGGCGACGGTGTCTCCCGTCTCCGCCGTCCGCCCCGTCACCCCGGCCGCCGCGGTGGATCCCCGCACCGCGAGCGTCCGCCACTACGAGGGCGGTCAGCTCGTGTGGCGCGTGCAGTGCGGCGACCTCATCAGCCGCGAGCGGGCGGTCACGGTGTTCGTCGAAGACAACCAGGTGGTACTGGTCTCGCCTCCCGGTGAGACCGCGCGGTTGACGTCCGGCCAGCTCGGACAGCTGCGCGCCGCGCTCAACGAAGCCGCCAAGATGGCGGAAAGGTAACGGTGAGCTGACATGGATCAGGTACTCGGGCAGGTCCTCCGCAATGCGGTCTGGGAGCGCCTCGACATGCTGACCGACCTGGCGAACCGCGCCGACGCCCAGTCGCTCGTCTCGGTCGCGCGCTCCGAACTGCCCCGGTTGACCGAGGCGTGGCGCGCGATGCTGAAGATGCACGAGCCCGACGAGCGCGGTGACTGCCCGACCTGCTCGACCCGGTGGCACCGCTGCAAGGCGCCGTGCTCGGTCTGGCAGGTCGCGCACGAACACTTGGTAGCCGGCGGCCTCGCCCCGCAGCAGCAGTCCGCCACGGACAGTCGCCTGCAGGGCCGCCGCAAGAGCCCGGTCCCGACGCACCCCGCGCCCGCCGCGGCCGAGACCACCGGTCGCCACGCGCTAGTGAACCCGCGCCGAGCGGTCACGGCCTGACCCCCTGACCGGCGAGTCGCGGCCGGCCGGATCGCCCCATCAGGCCCGCGTCCGCACTCGTCGTGGCCGAGGACTGTTTCGCCCGCACCCCCGAGCAGCGCGAACCAGTCCTCGGCCGACACCCCGGTCCCCACCGCGATTAATCGAAAAAAATCCGCGTTAGGCCTAGCCCACGCGGTAATCGCCCGCTAGATTGATCATCGAAGGCAGCTTGGATCATGGGTCTGATCCTGCTGTCACCCCGCCCAGAGCGGCCCTCGAATTCCGCGGGCCGGTGCCGTTGCACTCCCCTCCCCCGACCGGCACCGGCCCGCGGTTCCAACCCCGCAAGGCAGTAAAAGCCGCACTCAGTCCTCCGAGTGCGGCTTTCACTGCGTTTCGGGGTCTAGCGAACCGCCTTCACCCGCACCACGAGCACCGCGGCCAGCAGGGTCGCGACCGCGGAAGCCGCGAACAGTCCGGGATAACCGCCGACGTGGGCCAGCAGCAGCGGCGTCAGCAGCGGAGCCACCACCTGCGGCAGCGAGTTGGCGATGTTGATGATCCCGAAGTCCTTGGCGCGGTTCTCCGCCGCGGGGAGCACCTGCGTCAGCATTGCCAACGCGACCGCCATGTACATGCCGAAACCGACGCCGAGCAGCGGTGACGCGGCGAGTGCCACCGGCCAGCTCTGCCACAGGACCAGCAGCAGAGCGGCAAGTGCCATCACGCCGGAGGCCGCGAAGACGTACGGCTTGCGCCGGCCGGACTTGTCGGAGAAGTGCCCCGCGAGCACGGCGCCGGCGACGAGCGCGACGCCGTACAGGCCCATCATGATCAGCAGGCCGTTCTCCGGGTCCGGGTAGTGCACCGCGTCCTGGAGGAAGAACAGGAGGTAGAGCGTCCCGAACGCGTTGCCGAGGTTGATCATGAAGTGGCAGCTCCAGGCCCACGCGAAGTCGGGGTACTTCCGGGGCGAGACCCAGAAGTCCCGGAGCACCCGGCGCAGCACCCAGGGCGGGCGGGACTCGATCGGCAGCCGCGCGTCCGGCGTCCGGAGGACGAACAACACGGCGCCGATCACGACGATCCCCGCGCAGACCGCGTAGGCCAAGGGCAGCCCGGCGATGCCGAGCACGATGACGACCACGAGCGCGCCCAGTACCGTGCCGAGCATCTGCGCGATGCCGACGAGGCCGCCGACCACCGCCAGCTGCTGAACCGGGACACGATCGGGCAAGGCCGCCATGAGCGCGGCGAGCATGCCGTTGAGGCCGCCCTGCACGAGGCACCAGCCGATGATCATCACGGCGACCGTCGGAGCCAGCGCCAGCACCACCAGCCCGACGGCGGCGACGAGCGCGCCGGCGACGGTCCACGGGTGGCGGCGGCCGAACCGGGAGCAGGTCCGGTCGGACAGCAGCCCGATCGCGGGGTTGGCCACCAGCGCCACCGCCGCGCCGAAGCCCATCACCAGCCCGAGGACGGCTTCCTTGTTCACCTGGTCGAGCAGTTCGGCCTGCTTCGGCAGCAGCACCTGGATCGGTGCGTAGACGCCCAGCCAGAGCGCGATGTTCGCGAAGAACAGCAGGCTCATCCAGCCGCGCCGCACCCGCACGACGGGCTCGGCGAGCGCTTCCGGCAGGCCGGTCGACTCGGTCGTCTCACTACTCATTCCGCACCAGCTTCCGGTACCAGTGGAACGAGTCCTTCGGCGTCCGCCGCAGGGTCTCGTAGTCGACGTGCACCAGGCCGAAGCGCGGCGCGTAACCCTTGGACCACTCGAAATTGTCCATCAGGGACCAGCAGAAGTAGCCACGGACGTCGACACCGGCGTCCATCGCCTCGCGCAGCGCGACGAGGTGACTGTGCAGGAAGTCGATGCGTTCGGGGTCGTGGACACCGCCGTCTTCGGCGACTTCGTCGGCGAAGCTGCAGCCGTTCTCGGTGATCTGGATCGGCGGCAGCTGCTCGCGGTAGCGGTGGTGGAAGTCGAGCAGCAGTTCACGCAGGGCGTGCGGGACGATCGGCGAGGCGTTCGTCGTCATCGGGTAGCCCTCGATGTCGCGCAGCTCGAAGGGCAGCGGGTTGCCCGGGCCGGGCATCGCGACACCCTGCGGCTCGTAGTAGTTGATGCCGTAGAAGTCGAGCGGCTGCGCGATGGTGGGCAGGTCGTCGGCGAACCCGGCGGGCAGGTGCGCGTGCAGCTGTTCGGGATAGGTACCGAGCAGCATGGGATCGGCGTAGAGCCGGTTGAGCAGCGCGTCGAGCCAGACGGCGGCGTCCTGGGCGTCGTCGTCGGCGGGCCAGATGGGCGAGTGGTTGTTGGCCGTGCCGATGTTCGTCGCGCCCGCCGCCCGCAGGGCCTGGACGGCGAGGCCGTGCGCGAGGTTCTGGTGGTGCGCGGTCGGGATGGCGTCCAGCAGCAGCACCTTGCCGGGCGCGTACTCGCCGATGCCGTAGCCGAAGATCGACATGACCATGGGCTCGTTGAGCGGAATCCACAGTTTCACCCGATCGGCGAAGCGGTCTCCGAGAATCCGGGCGTAGTCGGCGAAGCGCTCAGCGGTATCCCGGGAGAGCCAGCCGCCGTCGTCTTCGATGGCTTGGGGGGTGTCCCAGTGGTAGAGCGTCATGGCGGGCGCGATGCCGGCTTCGCAGACGGCGTCGATGAGCTTGTCGTAGAAGCCGAGGCCTTCGGGGTTGGGCGCGCCCTTGCCGTCGGGCTGGATGCGCGGCCAGGCGACGGACATCCGGTAGGCCCCGACGCCGAGTTCCGCCATCAGCGCGATGTCTTCGGGGTAGCGGTGGTAGTGGTCGGCGGCTACGTTGGCTTGTTCACCGCGGGCGATCTTGCCTTCGGTCGCGGTGAACGTGTCCCAGATGGACGGTCCGCGCCCACCTTCGCTGGTGGCACCTTCGATCTGGAACGCCGATGTCGAAACACCCCAGAGGAAGTCGGGCGGGAAAATCGGGTTCTGCACCGGCTGCTGACCCCTTCGTCGAAGGCACCCGTACGGGTGAACATGAAAAGTTCTCATATACTAGGTCTTCACTCGTCCGTGGGGAAGCCCGTCGGCACGATAAAGTCCCAGATCAGACGAGGAGGAGCGCCGTGTCCGACATCCAGGCCGCGAAGGTGCCGGCAGAAGCCACCCCCTTACGCCGTCAGCCGGTCCAGCAACGAAGCGCGAAACGGGTCGAGCAGATGCTCGACGCGAGCGCGGCGTTGATCGACGAGTTAGGTTACGACGCACTGACGACGACGTTGATCGCCAAGCGGGCCGGCGTCGCCGTCGGGTCGCTGTACCAGTTCTTCCCCGATAAGCGAGCGGTGGTGCAGGCGCTGACGGCCCGCAACCTCGAACGCTTCGTGGGCGCGGTCAACGAGCGGCTGAAGCAGCTGGGACCGGAGCACTGGTGGGACGTCGTGGACTCGATCCTCGACATCTACCTGGAGATGCACCGGACGGTGCCCGGGTTTTCGAAGGTCCACTTCGGCGACATCATCGACCGCCAGCTGCTGGACGAGACGCGCGACAACAACACGGTGATCGTCGATTCGCTGACGGACCTGGTGGCCATGCAGGTGGATCGCCCGGTGGAGGACCTGCGGTTCGCGATCACGATCGCGAACGAGGTCGCGGACGCGCTGATGAAGCTGGCGTTCCGGCAGGAGCCGAGCGGGGACGAGAAGATCGTGGCCGAGGCGAAGTACGTGGTGAAGGGGTACTTGGCGGCTCGGTTCGGGGAGCGGTCCTAGCTGTCCACAGAAGTTGTCCACAGGTATGCACAGCTGTGGACAACGTGGGGGTTGCGGGATGTTCACCCGATGCGGTGAGCCCTCGGCCTGGGGAGGTCTGGCGGGGTTCGCGGCACGCGGGACCGCCGTGCTGCGGTGTCATGAATGACTCATTCAAGACCTCCGACGCCAGGAATGAGTCATTCAGGGCGCTGGGCCCGCAGGATGGTCAGCCGAAGTTCTGGTGCTCGCCCCGGTACGTCGGGACCGTTCGCTCCACTCGGTCGCCCAGGACCAGGTGGTAGTGGGTGAACCGCTCCGCCAGCTCGCCCGCCTTGGCGTGCCGCAGCCACACCCGGTCGCCCAGCTTCAGGGTTCGGGCCGCGCGGCCCGTCACCGGGGTCTGGACCTCGCCCGCACCCTCGAAGCCGAGGAACTTCAAGCCCTTGGGCAAGTACGGCTTCGGCTGGCGGGACGGACCCGTCGGGCCCGATGCGATGTAGCCGCCCGAAAACAGCGTCGCGATGTTACGGGTCGGGCGGCGGACCACCGGCAGCGCGAACAACGCCGCCGGGCGGGGCTTGAAACGCGTGTACCCGTCGAAGAGGGTGGGGCCGATCAAGCCCGAGCCGGCCGCTATTTCCGTCACCACCGCGTCCGCGCCCGTCGATTCGAGGCTGCCCGTTCCGCCTCCGTTGACGAACTCCAGGGGCGTCACCTCTTCGATCGCCCGGACCGCTTCGCCGCGGCGGCGAGCCAGCTCGGCCGCCGACCTGCGTTGCATCCAGCCCACCACCGCCCGGTTCAGGCGGGCGCCGGACGCGTCGCCGAGGCCCGCGATCTGGCCTTCGTACGCCATTACGCCCACCAGGCGGAAGCCCGGGCGGGCGACGATCTGGCGGGCGAACGTCGAGGCCTGCTTCGGGGTGAACACCGGCGAGCGCCGGGTGCCGACGTGGATTCCCGGCAGCGGGCGCCAGGACGCGTCCAGTTCGAGGCACACCCGGATCTCCGGGTGGCCGTGTCCGAGGGCGGCGTCCACCAGGTCGAGGTGGGACGGCGAATCCACCATGATCGCGATCGCCGCACGGGCTTTTTCGGACGCGACCAGGCGGCGGAGGGCTTCGTGGTCGGCCGTCGGGTAGGCGACGACGATGTCATCGGTGGTGCCCTGCTCGACGTGCCAGACCGCTTCGGCCAGCGAATAGCACATCAGGCCCTCGAAGCCCGGCATCGTCAGTGCCCGCTCCAGCAGCGCACGGCAGCGGACCGACTTGCTGACGACGCGGATCGGCTTGCCCGCCGCGCGACGGCGGAGGTCGGCGGCGTTCGCATCGAACGCGGCCAAGTCGACCACGGCCAAGGGTGGATCGAGGTCCTTGGTCGCCAAGTCGTACACCGTCACGCTGGTCACGAGGTCTAAAGTACGACACGAAGGCTTGAAACGCGAATACCATTCACTTACTGTTTCGGGCACTCACGAACGAAGGGTGCGCGCGCATGACCCGGTGGACCAACTGGGCGGGCACGGCGTCCGC
Source organism: Amycolatopsis sp. lyj-109 (assembly GCF_046548995.1). NCBI lineage: Bacteria > Bacillati > Actinomycetota > Actinomycetes > Pseudonocardiales > Pseudonocardiaceae > Amycolatopsis > Amycolatopsis sp. lyj-109. Next base: position 70,093 of record NZ_JAJPWR010000036.1, on the reverse strand, counting down.
TTCGCCGCAGCACGTCCACCAGCCGCGCAACACGGCGGAGATCGCGGCGACGGTCGAGAGCATCGCGGCGGCCGGCCGCACCGTGCGCCCGTGGGGCAGCGGACACTCCTTCACCGCCATCGCCGCCGCCGACTCCGACGCGCTCGACCTGCGGCACTGGACCGGCGTCGAACGGGTGGACCTGGAAACCGGCCAGGTCACCGTCCGCTCCGCCACCACACTCCGGGAACTCAACGCCGCCCTCGACGCACTCGGGCTGGCCATGACCAACCTCGGTGACATCGACGCGCAGACCGTCGCCGGCGCGATTTCCACCGGCACCCACGGCACCGGCGCCAAGCTCGGCGGCCTCGCCACCCAGGTCGTCGCGCTCGAACTCGTCATCGCGGACGGCTCGGTCGTCACCTGCTCGGCCGGGGAAAAGCCCGACCTCTTCGCCGCCGCCCGCGTCGGGCTCGGCGCGCTCGGCGTGATCACCTCGGTGACGCTCCAGTGCGAACCGTCCTTCATCCTGCGCGCGCAGGAACGGCCGGAGCCGCTGGAGCAGGTCCTCGAAGGTTTCCACGACTTCGCCGACGAAAACGAGCACTTCGAGTTCTACTGGTTCCCCTACGGCAAGAATGCCCTGGTCAAACGCAACAACCGGACGGAGACCCGGCAGCCGCTCGGCAAGGTCCGCGAGTTCGTCGACTACCAGATCATGGAGAACGTCGCGTTCGGCGGGCTCTGCCGGACCGGCCGGCTGATGCCGAGGCTCGTGCCGTCACTCGGCAGCTTCGCCTCCAACGTCCTGAGCGCGCGCGAGTACAGCGACGTCTCCCACCGCGTCTTCGTCACCGCGCGCAACGTCCGCTTCACCGAAACGGAATACGCTGTTCCACGTGAATCAGTGCTCGACGTGCTCGCCGAACTACGCGCTGTGGTGCCGACCCTGAAGACCCCGGTGATGTTCCCGGTCGAAGTGCGCGTGGCCGCCGCCGACGACATCTGGCTGTCGACGGCTCAGGGCCGCGACTCCGCCTACATCGCCATCCACCAGTTCACCGGCATGCCGTACCGCGAGTACTTCAGCGCGTTCGAGAAGATCGCCGGCGCCGTCGGCGGCCGCCCGCACTGGGGCAAGATGCACGACCTCGACGCCGGCGTCCTCCGCTCGCGCTACCCGCACTTCGACGACTTCCTGCGCGTGCGCAAGGAAACCGACCCGAACGGGGTCTTCGGCAACACCCACCTGGACCGGGTGCTGGGCTCCGCCGGTTAGAAGAGCGCCGACACCGATTCGCCGTTGTGGATCCGGCGGATCGCCTCGGCCATCGCCGGCGCGATCGACAGGATCTTCAGTTTCTCGGTGCGCTCTTCCTCGGGCACCGGGACCGTGTTGGTGCAGACGATCTCCAGCACCTCCGGCCGGCTGCCGATGCGCTCGATGGCTTTCGCCGCGAACAGGCCGTGCGTGCAGGCGACGCGGATCGAACGCGGCTCCAGCTCGGCCAGCCTGTCCAGCAGTTCGAGCACCGTGCTGCCCTTGGCGATCTCGTCGTCGAGCACGATCACGTCCCGGCCGGTGACCTCGCCGATCACCGAGGTGATCTGGACGCGGTCGTCGGGGAAGCGTTCCTTCGCCCCGGCCGCGACCTGGACGCCGAGGAGCCGCGCGAAGTGTGACGCCTCCTTCGCGTTGCCCAGGTCGGGCGAGACGACGGTCGCCCGCGAAAGGTCGTACTGCCGGAAGTGCTTGGCCAGCTCCTGCAGCGCGTGCAGGTGATCCACCGGGACGCTGAAGAAGCCGTGCACCTGCGGCGAGTGCAGCGTCATCGCGAGCACGCGGCTCGCGCCGGCCGTCACCAGCAGGTCGGCGACCAGCCGGCCGCCGATGGAGATGCGCGGCGCGTCCTTCTTGTCCGAGCGCGCGTACGAGTAGTGCGGCATGACGGCGGTGATGCGGGACGCCGAGGCGCCGCGGGCCGCGTCGAGCATCAGCAGCAGCTCGACGAGGTGCTCCTGCACCGGCCGCACCAGCGGCTGGATGATGAAGACGTCCCGCTCGCGGCAGTTCGCCTGCAACTGGACGCCGAGGCAGTCGTTCGCGAACCGTTCGATCTCGACAGGCCGCAGCGGGACTCCGAGCTGCTCGCAGATCTCTTCGGCCAGCTCGGGGTGCGCGCTGCCACTGAAGACGGCGATCTCTCTGGATTCCTCGTTCACAGTGCGGAAATCGCCTCGTCGATCGCGGTTTCGCCCGAAATCAGCTCCAAGGTGCGTCGCACGCTCGCGGGAGCGTCGAGCAACGCGACGAGCACCGCGGCGACGTCGTCACGCGGGATCGAGCCGCGGCCGGTCTTGTCGGCCAGCAGGACCAGGCCGGTGCCGGGGTCGTCGGTCAGCGCGCCCGGCCGGAGGATGGTCCAGTCGAGGTCGCGGGCCTTCAGGTCGTCCTCGGCCGCGCGCTTGGCGCGCAGGTAGACGCGGAACTCCTCGGTGACGTCCGGGTTCTCCGGGTTGTCGGCGCCCATGGAGCCGACCTGGATGTGCCGCCGCACGCCGGCCTGCACGGCCGCGTCGGCGAACAGGGCTGCGGCGCCGTGGTCCACAGTGTCCTTGCGCGCGGGTCCGCTGCCTGGTCCGGCGCCCGCGGCGAACACCGCGGCATCGGCACCCTTCAGCACCTCGGCGATGGCGTCCACATCGGATTTCTCCAGGTCGAGCACGACGGCCTGGGCGCCGGCGGTTTCGAGGTCCGCCGTGTGGGCGGGATTCCGGATGATCCCGACCCCTTCGTCACCGCGTGCGGCGAGCAGCCGCTCGAGACGCAACGCGATCTGACCGTGTCCACCAGCTATGACGACTCGCATAAGTTCGACCCTAGTGCGGATCGATCGCGACCGTCAGTCGAGCGACGCGGGGGCTTCGGCGGTGCGGAGCAGGTGGTCGTAGACCATCTCGTTGACCAGGCGGGAGACCGGGTCCTCGGCCAGCACGACGCGTTCGGTGCGGCCCTCGAGGTCGAGGTCGACGACCGAGTTCGGGTCGGCAGTGACGATCCCGAGGCCGTACGCGCGGGCGCGCGGCAGACAGTTGCCGACGTAGTCCTCGGTCAGCACGGCCGGGGAGGGGAGGACCATCGCGGCCTCGCCGTAGCGGGCGAACGGAACCGCGGAGGCCATCGCGGTGCGCCAGTGGCGCGCGACGGCCAGGACACCGACGATCTCGGCGGCCGGGGCGGGGGCGGTTCCGGCCAGCTCCGGCCAGGTCCAGGTGTCGACGGTGGCACGGTCGGCCACCGGGCCGACACCCATCGCGATGCGTTCGGCGTGCACTTCGGTGCGAAGCTTGGCGACCACGCAGACCTTGCGGCCGAGGATCGTGGTCTCGGGGAGGACGATGCCGTTCCAGCCCAGCTGGGCGGCGGCGGCGCGGGCGAGCTCGTCGACGCTCGCGGGGAGCTCGATCGGCGGCACCACGCGGCTCGGCATCGACCGGCTGCGCTTCGCGCCACCGGCGACCGTCGAGCGCTCGGTGTTCTGAGGTGTAGCCGCCACGAGTCCGCCTCCTTCTAACCTGCACCGCTTCGTGACCGGGGGAAACCGGCACCTCACTTGTCTAACAGCGCGGCGGCGCGGCGTCGCCGGGTAGTGCGAGTGGCTGCGATCGGCGGCGGTCAGCGGTCGATGACCGGTCGGTAGGCGGTCATCGGACTTCGGTCGAACGGTGCGGCCAACCGAGTGATCGCGGGGTGAGTGGCATTACGGTGCGGCAACGGCCGGTTACCCGGGGCAGGATCGGCCGAACCGGGCCGGCTAGCCCGTTCGGCGCAACCACGGCAAAATCCACAGTGGACGCGGACCGCTGAGCTGCGGATGTCCGGCGTCACCCACCCGGCGGTGACTTGCACCGCAGCGGTCCCGGGCGCGCGGGACTAAAGTTACCCACCAGTCACTTAGCCGCCGCCGTGGAGGACCGATGCGCTCCCCGAAGGACTTCTTCGCCCCGCTCGCCCTGGGCGCGCCCGCGCCCGTGCGGGAGATCCCGGTGACGCCGTCCCGGATGATCCACTTCTTCGACCCCGGCAACGAGAAGATGGCGGCGAAGGTGCCGGCCATCGCGAAGAAGGTCGACGTCCTGCTCGGGAACCTCGAGGACGCCGTCCGCGCCGACCGCAAGGAGGCCGCGCGCGCCGGCCTGGTCGCGATCGCCAAGGCGAACGACTTCGGGAAGACCCAGCTGTGGACGCGCGTCAACAGCCTCGACTCGCCGTGGGTGCTCGACGACCTGGTCACGCTCGTCACCGAGATCGGCGACAAGCTCGACGTCATCATGGTGCCGAAGGTCGAGGGCGCGCAGGACATCCACTACGTCGACCGGCTGCTGGCCCAGCTCGAGGCGCGCGCCGGGCTGACGAAGCCGTTGCTGGTGCACGCCATCCTCGAGACGGCGAGCGGCGTGGCCAATGTGGAGGAGATCGCCGGCGCCAGCCCGCGCATGCAGGGCATCTCGCTCGGCCCGGCCGACCTGGCCGCGAGCCGCCGGATGAAGACGACCCGCGTCGGCGGCGGCCACCCCGGCTACCTGGTGCGCACCGACCCGACCGGCGACGACCTCACCGCGGGCCGGACGACCTACCAGCAGGACCTGTGGCACTACACGGTGGCGCGGATGGTCGACGCCTGCGCGATGCACGGAATCCTGCCGTACTACGGCCCGTTCGGGGACATCCGCGACGTCGTCGCCTGCGAGGACCAGTTCCGCAACGCGTTCCTGCTCGGCTGCGTCGGCGCGTGGAGCCTGCACCCGGTGCAGATCGACATCGCGAAGAAGGTGTTCTCGCCTTCGCCGTCCGATGTGGCCTGGGCCCGCCGGGTGATCGCCGAGATGGGCGACGGCACGGGCGCGGTGATGATCGACGGGAAGATGCAGGACGACGCGTCGGTGAAGCAGTGCCGGGTGGTCGCCGAACTGGCCGACGCCCTGGCGGCGGACGACCCCGAACTCGCCGCGGCCTACGACGCGGCCACCAAGGAGGCCCTCGGATGACCACGCCCCGGCGCTCTGTCCTCTACATGCCCGGCGCCAACGAGCGCGCGCTGGAGAAGGCCAAGACGATCCCGGCGGACGCGCTGATCCTCGACCTCGAGGACGCCGTGTCGCCGGACGCCAAGGAAGCCGCGCGCGAGCGGGTGTGTGCCGCGGTGGGTTCGTACGGTTCCCGGGAAGTGACGATCCGGGTCAACGGCCTGGACACCCAGTGGCACGACGCCGACCTGCGCGCGGCGGCGGCCGCCGGACCGGCCGCGGTGGTCGTGCCGAAGGTGAACTCCGCGGCCGAGGTGCACAACATCGAGCGCGCGCTGGAACTCGGCGGGGCGCCGGACCACACGAAGATCTGGGCGATGGTCGAGACGCCGGTCGCGATGCTGCACGCGGAGGAGATCGCGGCGGCGTCCGAGCGGCTGACCGTGCTGGTGATGGGCACGAACGACCTCGCCAAGGAGCTGCACGCGGAGTTCGTGCCGGGCCGCGGCCCGTTGCTGGGCGGGCTTTCGCTGTGCCTGCTGGCCGCGCGGGCGACCGGCAAGGTGATCCTCGACGGCGTCTACAACGACGTGAAGGACCTTCCCGGTTTCGAGGCGGAGTGCGAGCAGGGCCGCCAGTACGGCTTCGACGGCAAGACGCTGATCCACCCGGCGCAGGTGGAGCCGTGCAACCGGATCTTCGCCCCGTCCGAGGCGGAGATCGATCGGTCGCGGCGGATCATCGAGGCCTTCGAGGAAGCGCAGGCTTCCGGAAAGGGTGTCGTGACGGTGGACGGCCGGATGATCGAGAACCTGCACGTCGACACCGCCCGGCGGGTGCTGGCGCTGGCGGAGGCCGTCAAGGGCTGAACCGCGGTGGCCGGGCGGCGCCCGGCCACCGGGCTCACTTCGGCAGCGTGTCCGTCCACTCGGCACTGACCGCGTACGTGTCCCCGGCGGCGTTCGTGGCCGGCGTGCCGTCGTCCTTCAGGAACACCGACGAGCCGTCCACCTTGCCGGTCTCCGGGTCGACGACCAGGCGGCCGCCGCCCGGCAGCTGCACGCCTTCGCCGCCCGGGACCGTGCCGAGCGCGTGGACGCCCGGGTAGTCGGCGATGGCGCGGAACGCCGCCGCCCGGACCGCCGGTGGCGACGGCACGGTGGACACCAGCGAGACCAGGGACTCCAACGCCGCCATGTCCCGCTGCTTCGCGGGGTACTTGTTGTCGGCCAGCCCCTTCGCGAGCCAGTCCTTCAGGGCCGCCGGATCGGTGGGCAGGACCAGGATCTGGCTGAGCGTGAGCGCGGCGCCGGTCAGCCGGTACGGCCTGGGCCGGTTCTCCGGGACGGCCTTGCCGCCGGTCCTCGCGGTGCGGTACCACTCCCGTCCGTCGGTGGTGGTCCAGTACTCCCAGGACTCCTTGCCCACCTTCGTCGTCACGTGCCAGTACTTGCCGGTGCCGGCCGCGGTGCGCTCGGCGACGGTGGCCGCCGCCAGCAGGATCTGCCGGCCGGCGTCGACCGGGGCGACCGCCTGGGGAGGCGGCGTCGGAGCCAGAGCGCCGGGCAGGGTTGTCACCACGACGGCGGCCGCGGCCGCGGCGGCCACGAGACCGGCACCGATCGCCAGCGGGCGTACCCGGCGGCGACGCGGTGCCGCGAGCATCCGGTTCTGCAGCCGGTGGCGGCTTCGGTCGACGACGTCCTGGGCGGGTTCGGCGGGGATCAGCGCGGCCCGCAGGGTCTGCAGGTCATTCATCGGAGGCCCTCCTGGGCGAGAACGGGGGTGAGTTTCTTGCGGGCGCGCGTCAGCCGGGAGCCGACCGTGCCCGGGGAGATGCCGAGCGCTTCGGCGACTTCGGCGTAACCGAGCTCCCCGAGGGCCACCAGCAGCAGGACGTCACGCTCGCCGGCGGACAGCCGGGTCAGCACCTTGCCGAGCTGCCCGGCCGCGATCGCCGAGACGACGCGGTTTTCGTGCCCTTCGGCGGCCGCGGGGGTTTCGAGCCGCGAGAGCGCCCGGTAGTGCCGGGCCTCCTTGCGGCGGTGCCGGGAGACCAGGTTCGTCGCGATGCCGAACAGCCAGGCGCGCAGGTCGCCGCGGGTGGCGTCGAACGTCTTCCGGCGGTCGAAGGCGACGAGGAACGTCTCGGCGGCGACGTCCTCCGCGGCCTGGGCGCCGAGGCGACCGGCGACGTACCGGTAGATGTCCGCGAAGTGGCGGTCGTGCACCTCGGTGAACTGCTCGATTCCCAGCACCGGGGCCGCCGTCATGGGGCTGTCTCTGTCATGGGGTTCCTTCCCGTCGGCGACAGCTTCACTCCCACTTCGCCGAAGGTCCGGAACTTCTTCCCTACCCCACCGGCCAGGGCCGCTGCGGCGGGCGGAGCCGTTCGTACGCCGCCGCGACGCGGAGAACGCCCAGGTCGTCGAAGCGGCGGCCGGCGATCTGGAGGCCGATCGGCCGGCCGTCGTCGGTGTACCCGCAGTTCACCGACGCCGCGGGCTGGCCGGACATGTTGTACGGCACGGTGAACGCGATGTGCTCGAACGGCCGGGCCGGGTCGTTCGTCGGGGACGCCCACTCCGCGGGCGGCGCCGCGACCGGGCTGGCCGGCGACAGCACGACGTCGAACACCGAGGTCGCCCGCAGCGTCGCCACGCTCATCACGTCGATCTGGGCGAAGCCGCGGTAGACCTCCACACCGGACGCGTTCGCGCCGCCCGCCGCCCAGTCGGCGATGTACGGCAGGACCTTCGCGCGGCGGTCCGGCGGCAGGGTCACCAGGTCCGACCAGGCCCGCGTGCGCCAGAAGACGTCGAGGCCTTCGAGCATGTCGCGGGCGATGAACGGTTCGACCGGCTCGACGACCGCGCCTGCCGCTTCGAACGCGCGGGCCGCGGCGGTGACCGCGTCGCGGATCGCCGGGTCCACCGGGAGGCCGAGGCCGGCCTCGAGCTGCAGGCCGACGCGCAGGCCGGCGATCGGGAGTTCGAGCGAAGCCCAGTCGAGCTCCTCCGGCGGCAGGCACAGGTGGTCGCGCGCGTCCGGCCGCGAGAGCACGCTCATCAGCAACGCCGTGTCGGCGACCGTGCGGGTCATCGGGCCGGCGACGCGGCCCAGGAACGGCGGGACGACGGGCACCCGGCCGAAGCTCGGCTTCAGCCCGGCCAGCCCGCACCAGCCCGCGGGCAGCCGGATCGAGCCACCGATGTCGGTGCCGACGTGCAGCGGGCCGTACCCCGCGGCGGCCGCGGCGCCGGCACCCGCGCTGGAGCCGCCGGGCGTGGCCGAAAGCTGCCACGGGTTGCGGGCCGTGGTGTGGAAGCTCGACAGCCCGGACGTCAGCATCCCGTAGTCCGGCATGGTCGTCTTGGCCAGCAGGACGCCGCCGGATTCGCGGATCCGCGCCGCCGCCGGCGCGTCCTCGGCGGCCGGGACCAGTGCGGTCACCGCCGTGCCCAGCGGCACCGGCGTGCCGCGGGTGGCGATGTTCTCCTTGATGGTGAGCGGGACGCCGTCGATCGGGCCCAGTGGTTCGCCGGCCGCCCAGCGGGCTTCGGACGCCTTCGCCTCTTCGCGAGCGCTGGAAGGGTCGTACGCGTACAACGCGTGCAGCTCCGGCTCTCGCGCTTCGATGCGCGCGACAACGGCTTCGGTCACCTCGACCGGTGAGAGCGTCTTCGCGCGGTACTGCGCGACGAGCTCGACAGCGGTCAGGTCAGGCAGCTCGGGCATGAACGCTCCTTCACGAGGCAGGCGGGTCGAAGCGGCCGTCGACGGCGGTCCAGCCACCGTCCACCGCCAGCACAGAACCGGTCACGAACGACGAAGCGTCCGAAGCGAGGTACACGACCGCTCCGGCGAGCTCGTCCGGACGCGCCCAGCGGCCCAACGCACCCTTCGCCGCATACGCGGCGTACCAATCGGGGTTCGCCTTGATCTGGGCGGTCAGCGGGGTCTCGACGACGCCGGGGGCGATCGCGTTGACCCGGACACCCGACGGGCCGAACTCCGCCGCCGCCGTCCGGAACAGCTGGACGAGCCCGGCCTTCGTCGCCGCGTACGGCCCTTGGCCCGGCTCGACGGTGGTGCCGCGGATCGACGAGAACCCGATGATGCTGCCCCGCCCGCGCGCGACCATGCCGGCGCCGAAGACGCGGACGACCTCGAACGCCGCGCCGAGGTTCAGCGCGATGACGCGGTCGAACTCCTCCCGCGGGTAGTCCAGCAGCCGTTTGCGGACGTTCGTCGCGGCGGTCAGCACGACGACGTCCTGCGGGCCGAGGTCGGCCGCCGCGCGATCGAGAGCGCCCGGTTCGAGCAGGTCGAGCTCGTACGCCTCCCCCACTCCCGCCTCGCGCGCGGCTTCGAGGTCGCGGTCCGCGCACACGACGTCGGCGCCGTGCGCGGCCAGGGCCCGCGCGGCTTCGCGGCCGATGCCGCCCGCGCCGAGCACGACGGCCCGCCGTCCGTCGAGCCGGAACAACGTCGAGTAGTTCACGGGCGCAGCACCGCCATCCTCGTCACGGTCAGTTCCTCGACGGCGAACCGCGGCCCTTCGCGGCCGATGCCGGAATCCTTCACGCCGCCGTAGGGCATGGTGTCGGAACGGAAACCGGGCACCTCGTTGACCACGACGCCGCCGACCTCCAGCTCGTCCAGCGCCCGGAACGCGGTGTTCAGCGACCGGCTGTAGACGCTGGCGTGGAGCCCGTAGCGCGACGCGTTCACCGCGGCGAACGCTTCGTCCACATCGGACACCGTGCGCACGCAGACGACCGGGCCGAAGATCTCTTCGTCCCACGCCTCGACGCCGTCGGGCACGTCGAGCAGGACGGTCGGCCGCAGCACTGTGCCGTCGACACCCCCGCCGACCTGGCGGGCGCCTGCCTTCTCGATCCACGCGGTGACGCGCTCGGTGGACGCGGGGTCGATCAGCGCGGACACCCGCGTCTTCTCGTCCCGCGGATCGCCGACGACGACCTCGTCGAGCCGGGCCAGCAGCCGTGCGGTGAACGCTGAGGCGACCGGCGCGACGACCAGGACCCGCTGCACCGAGATGCACGCCTGGCCGGACGCGTAGAACCCGCCGCGCAGCACGGCGTCCACGGCGGCCTCGAGGTCGGCGTCTTCGGCGACGACGAGCGCCGCGTTCGAGCCCAGCTCCAGCAGGGTTTTCGTGGGAGCCGCGGCGCGCGCGATGCGGTGGCCGACCGCGGCCGAGCCGGTGAACGAGACCGCGCCGATCCGGCGGTCGGTCGTCAACGCGGCGCCCACAACCGCGTCGCCGGTGACCAGCTGGACCATCGCCGGGACCGGCGCGAGCGACCGGACCAGGTGAACCAGCCACAGCGTGGCCAGCGGCGTCTGCGGCGCGGGCTTGACGATCACCGGGCAGCCCGCGGCGATCGCCGGGGCGATCTTGTGCGAGGCCAGCAGCAGCGGGTAGTTGAAGCCCGCGATGCCGACGACGACCCCGATCGGCTTGCGCTTCCAGAACCCGACCAGGCCGTCGCCCGAGGGCAGCAGATCCAGGGGCACGGTCTCGCCGTGGAGCCGCGACACCTCTTCGGCGGCGGCTTCCCAGGTGACGATCGTGCGCGCGACCTCGACGCGGCAGTCGACCAGCGGCTTCCCCGTTTCCAGGACGAGCAGGTTCTCGAACTCCGCCCGCCGGTCACGCAGCGCCGCCGCGACGTCGTTGAGCAGCGAACGCCGAACCCGCGAAGGCAGCGAAGCCACTTCGCGAGCGACGGCGACAGCTTCGTCCACGGCACGAGCAGCCAGCTCAGGCGTACCGACCGGCGCGGTACCGACGACGCTCCCGTCGTAGGGGAAGACAATTTCTTCGACGTCTACAGTGGCCACCCAGCCGGCACCGACCGGCAGGCCCTCCGGGTATTCAGGCATCGTCACCTCCGCGTAGCCGGGCCAGTTCCGCGCGCAGGTTCGGCGCGGCGGCCAGGAGTTCCCGCGTGTACTCGTGCCGCGGCGCGTCGTAGACCTGCCCGACGTCACCCAGCTCGACGATCTCGCCGCGGCGCAGCACCGCGACCCGGTCGCAGACGTGCCGGACGACGCCGAGGTCGTGGGACACGAAGATCAGCGTCAGAGCGAACTGCTCCACGAGCGAACCGAGCAGGTCGAGGATCTGGCCGCGCACGGAGACGTCGAGGGCGCTGACCGGTTCGTCGGCGATCAGCACGCTCGGGTTCGGCGCGAGCGCGCGGGCGATCGAGATCCGCTGCCGCTGGCCGCCGGAGAACTGGTGCGGGTAGCGCTGGGCGGCGTCGGCGGGCAGGCCGACAGCGGCGAGCAGCTCGGCGACGCGGTCGGGTTCCCGGCGGCCCGTGGGCTCGGAAATGATGTCGCGCACGCGCATCCGCGGGTCCAGCGAGCCCATCGGGTCCTGGAAGACGATCTGCAGTTCCGAGCGCAGGAAGCCGAGGCGGCGTTCCGGCAGGTTGTCGATGCGCCTGCCCTGGAACGAGACCGTGCCGGACGTCGGCTTGTCGAGCGCCGCCAGCAGCCGGACCAGCGTGGACTTCCCGGAGCCGGACTCACCGACGATGCCCAACCGCTGTCCGGCCTCGACGTCGAAACTGACACCGCGCAGGGCGTGCACGTCCCGTCGGGCGTACCGGCGTTCGAGGTCGCGGACTTCGATGATCATCGCCGGGCCTCCAGGTCCGAGGCGGCCAGGAGTTTCCGCGTGTAAGCGTGCTTCGGCTGCGTCAGCACTTCGCGCGTCGAGCCCGCTTCGACGATCTCGCCGTCCAGCATGACCAGCACGCGCTCACACACCGAAGCCACGACCGCGAGATCGTGCGTAATGAAGAGAAGGGCACTTTCACGTGAAAGTGCCCTTCTGATGAGGGTGAGGATCTGGGCTTGGACGGTGACGTCGAGGGCGGTGGTCGGCTCGTCGCAGATCAGCAGCGACGGCTCGTTGGCCAGTGCCATCGCCAGCACGACCCGCTGCCGCTGGCCGCCGGAGAGCTGGTGCGGGTACGCGCGGGCGGTGCCCGGCAGGCCCACCGCGTCGAGGAGGTCCTCGGCGCGGTGCCGGCGTCCGTGGAGGCGACCCGGCTCGGTGACCTGGCGGCCGACGCGCATGGCCGGGTTCAACGCCGTCATCGGCTCCTGGAACACCATGGCCAGCTCGTCGCCGCGCAGCCGCGAAAGGTCCTTTTCGGACATTCCGAGCAGCTCGCGGTCGTGCAAGCGGACCGAACCGGACGCGGGCAGCTCCTCCGGCAGCAGGCCCATGATCGCCAGCGCGGTCAGCGATTTCCCGGACCCGGACTCGCCGATCAGGCCGACGCGCTCGCCGGCGCCGATCTCGAAGGAGACGTCCCGGACCAGGTCGCCGATGCGAAGGCCCGTCACCGAGAGCGTCATACGCGGGCCGCCAATCGGGGATCGAGGCGGTCGCGGAGGCCGTCGCCGAGGAGGTTGAAGCCGAGGACGGCGACGGCGATCGCGATGCCCGGCACCAGCGCCAGCCGCGGCTGCACGGTCAAAAGTTCCTGGGATTCCTGCAGCATCCGGCCCCACGACGGCGTCGGCGGCCGCGTCCCGAAGCCGAGGAACGACAGCGCCGCTTCGGCGAGCACGGCGATCGCGAACGACACCGAGGCCTGCACGATCAGCAGGCCGGAGATGTTCGGCAGCACGTGCCGCAGCGCGATGTTCGGCCGCGAGCGCCCGCCCGCGCGAGCCGCGAGCACGAACTCGGTGCTCATCACCTGCAGCGTCCCGGACCGCGCGATCCGCGCGAACGACGGGATGGTGGCGATGCCGATGGCGACCATCGCGGTCAGCGTGTCCGCCCCGAACACCGCACCGAACATGATCGCCAGCAGCAGCGCGGGGAACGCGAGCACGAGGTCGTTGACGCGCATGACGAACTCGCCGAGCCACCGCGAGGACATCCCGGCCAGGATGCCCAGCGGCGTGCCGATCACCGCGGCGATCCCGACCGCGACGACCCCGACGTACAACGTCGTCCGCGCGCCGACCATGAGCTGGCTCAGCAGGTCGCGGCCGAACTTGTCGGTGCCGAACCAGTGGGAGCCGGTGAAGCCGAGCAGCCGGTGGGTGGCGTCGACCTTCACCGGGTCGAACGGCGTCCACACGAACGACAGCAGCGCGGCCAGCACCACCAGGCCGACGAGCACCCCGCCCACCACCAGATTGCGCATCACGAACCTCGCAATCTCGGGTCGAGCACGGTGTAGAGGAGGTCGACGACGAAGTTGATCAGCAGCACGCCGACCACCAGCACGAGCACGATCCCCTGCACGGCCAGCAGGTCACGCGCCGAGACGGCGTCCAGGAGCATCGAACCCAGCCCCGGCAGCACGAACACGCGCTCGACGACGACCGCGCCGATCAGCAGCGTCGCGAGTTGGAGACCGAGCACGGTCACCACCGGCACGGACGCGTTGCGCAAGCCGTGGCGCACCAGCGCCTGTCCCGGCCGGAGCCCCTTCGAGCGCGCGGTGCGCAGGTAGTCCTGGCCGAGCGTGTCGAGCACCGCCGACCGCACATACCGCGTCAGCACCGCGCCCTGCACCAGGCCCAGGGACAACGCCGGGAGGATCAGCCCTCGGAAGAACTCACCGAAGTCCTGGTCCGGCGGTGTCCACCCGCCGGACGGCAGCCAGCGCAGCTGCACGGCGAAGATCTGCACGAGGATGATCCCGGCGAGGAACGCGGGGATCGCGACGCCGATCTGCGACAGGCCCGAGACGCTCGCACCGGACGCCTTCCGGTGCTTCACCGCGGCGAACGTCCCCGCCGGGACGGCGATCACCAGCGCCACCAGCATGCCGGCGCCGACCAGCCAGAGCGTGACGCCGAGGCGGTCGAGCAGCTGCGGGCCGATCGCGTCCCGCGTGACGTACGAGCGGCCGAAGTCGCCGTGCAGGACGCCGCCGATCCAGTCGAAGTACTGCGTGAGGAGCGGGCGGTCGATGCCGAACTCCGCGCGCGTCTTGGCCAGCAGCTCCGGCGTCGCGTTGACGCCGAGCGCCACCTGCGCCGGGTCGCCCGGCAGCACGGCCATGAACAGGAACACCACGACCGACGCGACCAGCACGCTGACCACGAAGATCGCCACCCGGCGCAGCACCCCGGCCGTCATCGCGGCGCCAGCCCGGTGAGGTCGAAGGACTCACTGACCTGGTTCTGCACGAATCCGCCGACCTTCGTCTTCGCGACGATCACGTTGGGGAACAGGAACAGCCAGTCCGCGGCCGCGTCGGTGTTCAGCTGCCGCGCCACCTGCTTCATGTCCGCGACCTGCTGCTCCGGCGTCCCGCTGTCGGCCTCGGCGAGCAGCTGCTGGACGCGCTTGCCGGCGTAGCCCCAGTAGTACTTCGGCTTCCCGAACGTCGTGATGTCCCTGGCCTCGACGTGCTGGATGATCGACAGGTCGTAGTCGTGGTCGGTGAACACCTGCTTCAGCCACACCGCCGGGAAGTCGAGCGGCTCGATCGTGGTCCGCACGCCGACGTCGGCGAGCTGCGACTGGACGACCTGCGCGGCCGACACCGCGTACGGCAGGTTCGGGATCCGCAGCCGCAGGTTCAGGTTCGTCGCGCCGGCTTCGGACAGCAGCGCCTTGGCCCGCGCGGGGTCGAACCGGTAGGCGTTCGCGAGGTCCTCGTACCAGGGGTCGGTCGGCGGGACCATGCTGCCGATCAACGTCCCCCGCCCGGCCCAGGCGGTGTCCAGCAACGCCTTCCGGTCGATCGCGTACGTCAGGGCCTGGCGCACCCGGACGTCGTTGAGCGGCGGCCGCGCGTTGTTCATGGCCAGCGTGACTTCGGAGTTCGTCGTGCCCTGGACGACCTGGAACCGGTCGTCGGCCTGGAACTGCGGGATCGAGTCGGGCGCGGTGATCGCCGAGATGACGTCGATGCCGTTGCTGGACAACGCGTTGTTCAGCGCGGTCGGGTCCTTGATGTACTTGAGGACCACCGTCGCGTACGCCGGTTTCCGGCCCCAGTACGCGGGATTCGCCGTCAGCACCACGGAGTCGCCGCGCTTGCGCGCCGCCACGACGTACGGCCCGGTGCCGACCGGCTTGGTCGCCAAATCGGCGACGCCGGTCGGGCTGAACATCGCGCCGAGCCGGCTGGTGAGGCTGAACAGCCAGCCGTTGGACGGCTTCGAGAGCACGACCCGCGCGTGGTCCGGCGCGACGACGTCGACGTGGTCGACGACGTCCATCGTGGACTTGATCGAGATCGTCCAGGCGGTCTTCACCCGCATCAGGGAGAACTTGACGTCTTCGGCGGTGAAGGGCGCGCCGTTGCTGAACTTGACGCCCGGCTGGAGCTGGAAGTCGTAGGTGCGCCGGTCCGGGCTGATCGTCCACGACTTCGCGAGCAGCGGGACCACCCGGCCCTGCGCGTCGAGCTTCACCAGGCCTTCGTAGACGTTGTAGAGCAGGGCCTGCGGGATGGCGGTGCCGTCCGTGCGGGTGAAGTCGAAGTTCGCCGGCTCCGCCGTGAAACCGACGGAAAGCGTGTCCGGACCTGCGGAAACACTTGCCGACGAGCCGGCCGAGCAACCGGACACCACGAGCAGCAGCGCCGCTGCCAGCACGTGAAGTCGGGCTTTCATTCGGCCTCCAGGTAAGTACACTGGTCTGACCAGTAGCCTGCACCGACAGCACGACGAGGTCAAGGGATGCGGTTCGAACCGGTGGCTCCGGTCCGCGCGTACGAGCGGGTCGTCGAGCAGATCGAGCAGGCCGTGGTCAGCGGCGCGCTCAAGCCGGGCGAACGCCTGCCGAGCGAGCGCGAGCTGATGACGCAGTTCGGCGTCGGCCGCTCGACGATCCGCGAAGCCCTGCGCGTGCTGCAGGCGGCCGAGATGATCCGATCGCGGCCCGGGGACCCGCGCGGTCCGGAGGTGCTGGCCGCCTCGCCCGTTGCGTTGCACCGCTCGATGCACCGGCTCGCGCGCGCCGACCACGTCGGGCTCGCCGAACTGCTGCAGTTCCGGATGATCCTCGACGGCTCGGCGCACCTGCTCGCGGCCGGGCTCCGCACCGAGGACGACCTGGCCGGCCTCGACGCGGCGCTGGAGTCGATGCGCGAAGGCGTCTCGCGCGGTTATGCCGAGTTCAGCCGCGCCGACGTCGCGTTCCACGAGGTGATCGCGCGCATCTCCCGCAATCCCCTGCTCGTGGTCAGTGAAGAAGTCGTGCGCGGGGTCGTGCTGGAACTGATCGAGGACAAGCTCGAGCACGCCAGCAACCGGACGTCGCTGATGCGCACCTGGCTCGCCCACCACGCCGAGGTGCTCGACGCGATCCGCGCGGCCGACGGCACCGGCGCGGCACACCTGGCCAAACAGGCGTTGTACGACAACTACGCCGAATACGTCCCGGCCGGACAGCGGCCTCTGCTCGCGCCGTTGCTGCGGCCCTAAACTCAACGGGGTGGACTCGGCGAAACGGGACGGCGTCGGCCTTGCGCTCTCGGGCGGCGGCTACCGCGCAATGCTCTTCCACGCCGGCGCGCTCTGGCGGCTCAACGAGCTCGGCTGGCTGCCGAAGCTGACCACCGTCTCCAGCGTCTCCGGCGGATCGATCGCGGCGGGCGTGCTCGCGCACGCGTGGAACAAGCTGTGGTTCGGCGAAGACGGCGTCGCGGAGAACTTCGGCAAGGAGGTCGTGCAGCCGATCCGGAAGCTGGCCCGGACGAACCTCGACATCCCGGTCACGCTCAAGGCGATGGTGATGCCGTGGCGCAGTGCCGGCGAGGAACTCGCGCGCCGCTACGCGAAGCACCTCTTCGGCGACTGCTGCCTCGCGGACCTCGATCCGGCCGGACCGAACTTCGTGTTCACCGCGACCAGCCTGCAGGACGGCTCGCTGTGGTGGTTCTTCCGGCAACCGGGCCCGCACGGGCAGATCCCCCTGGCCACCGCGGTCGCCGCGTCGTCTGCGTTCCCGCCGATGCTCTCGCCGGTCGTGATCCCGGATCCGGCCAAGCCGGACCGCAAGATCGTGCTGAGCGACGCGGGCGTGTACGACAACCTCGGCCTCGACCCGATCGAAAACCAGCGGGCGACCGTCCTGGTCAGCGACGCGGGCAAGAAGATGAAGCACGAGGCCAGCCCGAGGCACAACTGGCCGATGCAGCTGCTGCGCGTGCTCACCGTGATGGACAACCAGGTCCGCGAGCTGCGCACCGGTTCGCTGCTCAAGTCCTATGAGGACAAGGTGTACGCCGGGACGTACTGGGCGACCTACAGCAACATCGAAAACTTCGAATTGCCGGACGCGTTGCCGGCGCCGGTGGAGCAGACCCGGCGGCTCGCCGAGACGAAGACCCGGCTGACCAGGATGCCCGAGAAGGTGCAGGACAACCTGATCAACTGGGGTTACGCCGTCTGCGACGCGGGCATGCGCCGCTGGGTCTGCCCGGGCACCACGCTGAAGCCGGAGTTCCCGTATCCCGGCTCAGGCGTTGGTTAGATTCGCGTACACGATGACGTTGTCTTTGTAACTGTGCTCGGCGTGGTCGAACGCGCCACCGCAGGTGATCAGCCGCAGCTGCGGCTTGTCGCTGTTGCCGTAGACGGCGTCGCGCGGGAACGTGTCCTTCGGGACCTGCTCCACGCGGTCGACGACGAACTTCAGCTTCTTGCCGTCACTGCGGTCGACGTCCACCTCGTCCCCCTTCACCAGCTCCTTGAGCTTGAAGAAGATCCCCGGCTTCTTGTCACCGTCGACGTGGCCGAGCACGACCGCCGGGCCGATCTCGCCGGGCACCGGCGACATCTTGTACCAGGCCGCCTGCATCGGCGTGTGCACCGATGGGACCGAGATCCCGCCGTCGGCCTTCGGCAGCACCGAAACCAGCGACGACTGCGCGCCGATCTTCGGGATGTTCAGCTGCGTCGGGCGCAGGCCGGCGAACGGCTTGGTCACCGGCGGCGGGGCCGGTGCCGACGAGGACGGGCCCGGGGCTGCCTGCGGGTCGGAAGGCCCGCAGCCGGTCAGGGCGAAAGAGAGCGCCAGGGCGGCCGCGAGCACGCGGCCGCCGTGGCGGAACTGCATGGTCATGCGGTCAGGACCGAGCCGTCGCGCCGCCGCCGGTCTCGACGCCGCCGTTCTTCGGGGTGACCTTGACCTGGCCGCCGACGGTGGCCGAGCCGCCGCCGTGACCGACCGGCCGGGTGACCGGCTTGCCCTCGCAGGTCCAGGAGACCTCGGTGCTGTCGCTCAGGTGCTTGCCCTCGTTGAGCTGGATGTCGAAGCCCCAGTAACGGCCGTCCGCGCCGTCCTGGAACGGGCCGGCGGCGACGGTGAAGTCGTTGGCGTTGACGTTCCGCGGCTCGCCCGCCTTGCAGGCGATGACCAGGATGCCGGCGCCGCCCTCGAACTCCCACGCGTACGCGACGTCGTCGATGTAGTCGTCGCCGTGCGGGAACGGGTCGGTCGGCTCGGTGGTCGGCGTGGTGGGCTTGGTCGGCTTGCCCGAGGTGGGCGTGCCGGTGCCGGTGGGCGTGCCGGTCGGCGTCGGCTGCGACGTGGTCGGCTGCTGCGAGGTGGGCTCCGAGGACGGGGTGCTCGTAGGCGCCCCCGTCGTCGTGGGCGCCCCGCTGGTGGAGGTGGGCGCGGCTTCGGTCGTCGAAGCGACCGGAGCCTCCTGCGCGAGCGCGACAGGCGAAACGGTGAGCGTGAGCAGGGCCCCCGCGAGCACAGCGCCCGCGAGACGGCCCAGGGTCTTCTTCAAGATGACTCCCAGGGAAGGAAACGCGCAATGACCCCCACTACGCGAGCCGCCCGGTGCCGAAAGCACAAGATCGGGCGACTCGGACATCCTGCCCTACAACTGGTATATACCGGAAACGAATTGGACGTGAAGAAAACCACTGCGGAAACCGGTAACGTTCGGGCCCCGCGAAATCCACATCGGACAGTGTCGAACACGACGCATTCGGTGTGGATCAACCCGCCAGGTTCGCGTAAACGATGATGTTGTCCCGATAGCTGTGCTCTGCGTGGTCGAACGCCCCACCGCACGTGATCAGCCGCAACTCCGGTTCGGCACTGTTGCCGTAGACGGCGTCGCGCGGAAACGTGTCCTTCGGGACCTGGGTGACGCGGTCGACGACGAACTTCAGCTTCTTGCCGTCGCTGCGGTCGATGTCGACCTCGTCGCCGGGCGCGAGGTCCTTCAGTTTGTAGAAGATACCGGGTTTCTTGTCACCGTCGACGTGCCCGAGCACGATCGCCGGGCCGACGTCACCGGGCACCGGCGAGAGTTTGTACCAGGCCGCCTGCATCGGCGTGTGGACCGACGGAACGGAGATCGAACCGTCGGGCTTCACGGCGACGGCCAGCAGGCTGGACTCCGCGCCGATCTTCGGGATCTTCACCGACGTCGGGCGAAGTCCTTTGAACGGCACGGTCACCGGCACCGAAGACGGGACGGGAGCGGGCGGCGCGGCTTTCGGCGGCGCGGCGGTGCCGCACCCGGCCAAGGCCAGCACCAGGGCGAGCGCTACGCCCGCCCGGCGGACGGTCACCTGGCGGTGCCACCGAAGCCGGTCTCGACCCCGCCCTTGGGCGCGACCTTGACCTGGGCCTTCGGAGCGGCGTTGCCGGCGGGCGTGGAGCTGGTCGCGGTGGTGATCGGCGCGGTGGTGATCGGCGCGGTGCTCGACGCCGGGGCACTCGTGCTGGTCGCGGTGACGGTCGAGGTCGGCGGCTGCTGTTCCTGCTCGAACTCCACGACGCCGTTGCCCTCGGCACCGTCGCAGGTCCAGCTGAACTTCGCGGTGGTGGTGCCCGCCGGGGCGTCGACGACGCGCACGGAGTAGTTCCACAGGCGGCCGTCGGCCTCGTCCTGGTCCGGGCCGCCGGTGACGCTCAGGTACTGGGTCGCGACTCCGCTCGGCTTCCCGGCCGCGCAGGCGATGACCAGGACGCCCTCGCCGCCGAGGCCGACGAAACCGTGCCCGACGTTGTCCTGGTAGTCGTCCTTCGGCGCTTCCTGGACCGGCTTGTCCGGCTCGGCCTCGGCCTTGGGCGCCACCTGCTTTTCGGTGGTCTTGACGTCACCCCGTGCGCTCGACGGCGTCGTCGGCGGTGTCGTCGGCGGGGTGACCGAAGTGGACGAAGGTGCCGTCGTGCTCGTCGGGCTGCCCGAGGTCGGCGTCTCCGAAGTGGACGTCGTGGTGTCCGTGGGTGACGTGCTGGTTTCCGTCTGTGCCAGCGCGGCCGGCGTGGCGGCGAAGGTGGCGAGCGCACCCGCGAAAACGATCCCGGCGACCCGGCTCAGCGTTCTGCTCACGATGCACTCCCAACGCGTTGACCTGCGATGTCGCGACTATCGACGATTCGGCGGCCCGCGTTACTCCGGTAGGGCGATCACGAGGTCGTCCCACAGGTCGTCGGGATCTTCCAGGCCGACGCTGAACCGGATCAGCCCGGCCGGGACGCGCTCTTCGCCCGCCAGCCACGCCCGCCGCTCGACCAGGCTCTCGACACCGCCGAGGCTGGTCGCCGAGCGGATCAGCCGGACCGACGCGCAGAACCGGTCGGCCGTCTCGGCGTCGGCGAGGTCGAAGGCGACCATCATCCCGAAGCCCGGGTAGCGCACCCGCCGCACGGCGGGGTGCCCGGCGAGCCGCTCCGCCAGCAGCGCGGCGGTGCGGGACTGCTCGGCGAGCCGGACGGGCATGGTCCGCAGCCCCCTGAGGGCGAGCCAGGCTTCGAGGGCGCCCGGCGTCGACCCGACCCGCGTCCGGGCACCGCGCAGCTCCGCCGCGACGGCCGGGTCCTTGGCCACCGTGATGCCCAGCAGCAGGTCGCTGTGCCCGCCGATGAGCTTGGTCGCGCTGTGCACGACGACGTCCGCGCCCAGTTCGAGCGGCCGCTGCTGCAACGGCGTCGCGAACGTGTTGTCGACGACGACCCGGCCGCGCGCGGCGGCGGCGATCGGCTCGATGGCCATCACGTCGAGGGTCGGGTTGGTCGGCGACTCCAGCCAGACCAGATCGGACGTCGCGGCCTCGGCGACCCAGGCGCCGGTGTCGGTCGGGTCCAGCTCGGTCACGGCGAGCTTGCCGAGCTTCTGCGCGTGGGCGAGCACCCCGCGCGTCACGGCGTAGCTGAACGTCGGGACGGCGACCCGCGACCCGACCGGCAGCAGGTCCAGGACCGCGGACAGGGTGGCGACGCCGGACGCGAACGCCGTCGCGTGGCCGCCTTCCAGCGCGCCGACGGCTTCCTCGAGCGCGTGCCAGGTCGGCGTCCCGTCGCCGCGCGCGTACACGAAGTCGCCACCAGCCTGGTATGTGCTGGTGGCGACGAGCGGGGTGTTCAGCGGCTCGCCGGGGCCGTGCGGCCGGCCGGCGGCGATGGCCTTGGTGCGAGGCGTCCAGTGGTCCATTCGCCCCACGGTATGCGGCGGTCACCTCTCGTGAGTGGTAATTAGGGTTAGAACCCTAATTACCACTCACGAGCTGCGGCAGGGTCCTCAGTGGGCGTACACCTCGAACTCGTACAGCGAGTAGCCGTACTTGGTGCCGCGCTGGACGCCCTGCAGCTTCACGAACCGGGCCGGGGTGGCGGCGAACGAGACGTTGTCCTGCCCGCCGTCGCCGTCGGTCACCACGGCCGCATCCGTCCAGTTCACCGCGTCGGGCGAGAGCTGGATCCGGTAGCCCTTGCCGAACGCGGATTCCCAGTTGAGCAGCACCCGCGAAACCTGCTGGACCGAACCGAGGTCGACGGTGATCGCCTGGTCGTCGCTCCAGTCACTGGCCCAGCGGGTCGAGGCGTTCCCGTCGATCGCGTTCGACGCCGGCGAGTTGTAGAAGCCGGTCTCGGCGCTGGTGGCGCTGACTGTTTTCGCCGCCGCGAGGTTCGCGACGTTGTCCCCGCGGTGTGCGGCGTACTCGACGACCTGCTGGAACGTCGGGCGGTTCTGCCAGCTGATCTTGTCCTGCGTGATGCCGCCGAGCGGGTTCTGCACGATCGAATCGGCGCACCACTGGTCACCGGCCGAGCAGTTCGCGTCACCGGGGTAGACGGTGTTCGCGGCCTGGCCGGCGGCCGTGGTCAGCGAGTCGACGAGCGCCTGGCGGCACGCGGTGACGTCGCCGTTCCCGCAGAACGTCTGCCCGAGCGGGCCCGCCACCGGCTGGCCGAGCACCTGGCGGATGTCCTTGTTGACGTAGCCCCACCAGCCGAACTGGAACGACGAGCCCTTGTGGGGCTGGCCGGTGTGCTGGCCGTTGCCGTTCTGCCAGCCGGACGGGCTTTCGTTGATGCCGAGCACGCTGGTCATCGCGTTGTAGGCGGGGTCGCCCATGCCCGGCTTGAACTCGGCCTGGACCAGCAGCGGCCACCAGGCGTCGAAGATGCGGATCGCGTCGGCGTCCGCGTACGCCTTGCTGCCCGCCGACGTCTCCGTGCGCAGCTGGCCGCGGGAGAGCCACGCCTTCAGCTTCGCCTCGGCATCGGCCGCCGCGCCGGTGGTCGGCGTCTTGTCGAGCACCTGCAGCAGCAGCGGCAGCACGCGCTCGGCCCGCAGGTCGGCCAGCGCCGCCTCCGACATCGCCTGGGTCAGGTTGACCCGGGTGACCTTGGTGCCGCTGGTGATGAGCTTCTTCACCCGCGAGTCGAGCAGGTCGACGCGGTGCACGGCGGACTTGTCCGCACCGGCCGCGGCGTACCCGTTGGCCTGGGCGTTGTTCCAGCTGACGTAGTAGTCCTGATTGATCGACTGCGGGTGCTGCGACGCCGGCGTGTAGTTCGCGAGGTTGCCCGCCGGGTTCCAGCCGACCCAGTCGTGGCCCTGGTCGCCCCAGACCGGCATGTTCGGATCCACATTGGACTGCCGGGCCGGGTTGGCGCCGGAGTTGAAGTAGGCGATGTCCTTGGAGTCGGCGTAGAACCAGTTGAACGTGAAGTTGATGTCCTGCGCGGCCCGCTGGAAGTCCGCCGCGGACTTGACGAAGCTCGGGTCGTTCAGCTCCTGGAAGCCGATCAGCGAGTCGGTCTCGTGGAAGTAGGACGACCGCAGCGTCGTGTACGCCACCGGCTTGCCGCCGACGGTCGCCCGGCTCTGCACCGGCCCGTACTTGGTCCGGTAGCTGCGCAGCGTGTACGAGCCCGCCGCGGTGCCGTCGGCCAAGGTCGGCTTCCAGGCGTTCTTGACCTCCACCGTCTCCATCGGGACGCACTTGCCCTGGTAGGTGTAGTAGTTCGAGTCCTTCGTCGGCGCGTTGCCGCTCGGGTCGCACAGCTGCAGCGCGTAGGTGTCGATGATGTCCTGCGCCGACGTCGTCGCGCTCCACGAGTAGTCCTGGCCGCGGCCGAGGAGCGTGTACATGCTCAGCCCGGCGAAAGCCGCGCCGCGCGAGCTGATGCCCGGGCCCTGCAGCTCCTGCAGCAGCAGCAGCTGCGGCGCGAAGTACCCGGTCTGCGGGCCGAACACCGCGACCGGGTGGCCGCTGGCGGTCTTCGCGCCGGAGACGAGCAGCGCGTTGGACATGCCGTGCTTCTCGCTCAGCATGTTCGCCGGCAGCACGCCGTTCTCGAACATCCCGCGGGCGGGCTCCTGCTCGGCGGGTGCGGCGACGTCCACAGTGGACGGCGTCGCGGTGGCGGCCGAACCGGTCTGGTCGAACACCAGCGGCTGCGGCGTCACCGAGTTCTTGTCCGGCATGGCCTGCCCGACCGCGTTGGCCGGCGTCTTGCCGTAGGGGAAGGTCTGGCCGTCGTGCAGCGTCTTGACCGCTTCGGGGTCGTCCTCCGCGCGGAGGCTCTGCCACACCTTCTCGCCCTGCACGACGCCGTACTTCTCCTGCAGCGCGAGCTTCGCGATGGCGTTCTGGACCTCACCGCCGCCGCCCGCGCCGAACTCGGCGCCGATCAGCGAGGCCAGCGCGACCAGGTCGGTCAGCTTGAACGGGTCGATCGACCCGGCGTTGGTGATCGAGTCGACGTGCCCGGTCAGCACGTACTCGCCGGGGAAGTACCGGCCGCTGTAGGAGTCGCTGATGTACTTGTTGATGCCGTCCACGTAGGCCTGCGCGTCGGCGAGGCCCTGCGCGCCGCGCGGACCGCTGGCGGCCGTGCGGTCGATCTGCTGCTGCAGCTCGGCTTCGGTGTACGGCGCGTTCGCGAAGAATTGCTGCTCGAGTTCGCGGTTGGCCTGTGCGCCACCGGCGAACGAGGTCACCTGGCCGCGAGCGGCGTGCCGCAGCACGTCCATCAGCCACAGCCGGTCCTGCGCGGCCGCGTACCCGGCGCCGAACTCGGTGCCGGCGCGGGTGGTCCCGGTGATGTGCGGGACGCCGAGGGCCTTGTCCCGCACGATCGTGACGTCGGCACGCGGTTTCGACGTGCTCGCCACCTGGTCGGCCGGGACGCCGAACGAGGAGTCGTTGAAGTACTGGTTGATCGCGCTGGTGGTCAGCGTCTTGTACCCGTTGGCCAGCGAGGAGTACTTCCCGAGCTGGTCGGCGGAGTGCGCCGGGCGGGTGCCGAGCAGCTTGTGCGCCAGGATCTCTGCGAGGGTGGCGCTGCCCTGTTCGCCGGGCGGGAGGATGTCGCTGCACTGCCCCCCGCAGTAGTCGTCGGGCGACACGGCTGCCTGGGCAGCCGGCGCGGTGACGGCGACCTGGGTGAGTCCGGCCACGAGGGCCCCCAGTGCCGTAACGGTCAGGGCGCGGATGCGACGTCGCATGCCGGGCTCCCCTCAGTCCAGAAAAGTGACGAAGCGCACGCTACCCAGCAGTAGGCTACATGTGAAGACTTTTCGCGTTTTTCCCCTCCTTGGGCGTAGTCCGTTCGGCGCAGCGTCCGGGGCGTGGGTACGGTGAGGGCCATGACCTTGGAAAAGCCCCTCATCGACCGCCCGGACGGACCTGCCCCGGCCGAACTCGAGATCACCGACCTCACCGTCGGTGACGGCACGGAGGCCACGGCGGGCAAGACCGTCACGGTGCACTACGTCGGTGTCTCGCACTCGACCGGCGAAGAGTTCGACGCGTCCTGGAACCGCGGCGAGCCGCTGCGCTTCGGCCTCGGCGCCGGCCAGGTCATCTCCGGCTGGGACCAGGGTGTCGCGGGGATGAAGATCGGCGGCCGCCGCAAGCTGGTGATCCCGCCGCACCTGGCCTACGGCGACCGCGGCGCGGGCGGCGTGATCAAGCCGGGCGAGACCCTCGTCTTCGTCGTCGACCTGGTCGGCGTGAACTAGCTCCACGCATTTCCGGCAAACCGGCCCCGGCACCCCGTGCCGGGGCCGGTTTTTGCTCCAAGCAGCGCCTTTCCGGCCCGCGCGCCGTCGCTACGCTCGGAAGTGATCACCGGCAGCAACGGCCGGTGCGCGACAAGGGGGATCCACCGATGCGCGTTCGCGCTGTGCTTTCCGCTGCCCTTCTGACGCTGGCCACCGGACTCGCCATCGCGCCACCGGCCTCGGCCGTGGCCAACGGCGCCGACGTTCCGGCGGGTCAGTTCGGCTTCGCCGCGAAGCTCACCATGACGAACATCCCGAAGCCCGACGGCTCGAAGTACAACAGCGCGTGTTCCGGCGCGTTGATCGCCACGAAGTGGATCATCACCGCCGGCCACTGCTTCCACGACGCCAACCGCAACCGCGTCTCCGGGCCGGTGCCGTACCCGACGTCCGTGCTGCTCGGCACGGTCAACCAGAGCACGCCCGGGGTGACCCGCAACGTCGTCACCGTCTACCAGGCGACCGCCAACGACATCGCGATCGCCACCCTCGACGCGGACGTCACCGGCATCACGCCGCTGACGATCAACCGGGTCACGCCGTCGGCCGGCCAGCTGCTGACCCTCGCCGGCTGGGGCAGCCTCACCGCGGTCAACCCGGCACCCTCGACGAAGCTGCAGCAGGGCACCGTGAAGGTCGGCCAGGTCGCCACCGCGACGCTCGGTGTCCAGGGCGTCGCCCCGACGTCGACGACGAGCGCCTGCGTGTACGACTCGGGCGCGCCGTACTTCGCCGCGGGCGGCTCCGGCGGGCAGCTGGTATCGGTCGAGTCGACCGGCCCGGACTGCCCGCACAACCAGCTCGAGACCACGTCCCGCGTGGACGTCATCGCGGACTGGATCGCGGCGCACACCGGCTGACCCGGCGCCGGGCGTCACCCGATGGTCCACCGGGTGACGCCCGGCCAGGGAATTCCCCGCCCGCGTCGGCGGCCCTAACGTCGAACGTCGACCACCGACTCGACGAAGGGGAAGAATGCGCCTGCGCGCCCTGCTCGCCGCTGCTGTCTTGACCGTCTCCACCGCTCCCGCCGCCTGGGCCGTCGCCCACGGTTCCGACGTCCCGCCGGGCCGGTACGGGTTCGTCGCGAAGCTCGCGATGACGAAGATCCCGCGCCCGGACGGCTCGACGTACAGCAGCTATTGCACGGGCGCGCTGATCGCGCCCAGCTGGGTTCTGACGACCGGCCACTGCTTCCACGACGCCCACCGCGACCGGGTCTCGGGCAAGATCCCGTACCCGACGACGGTGACGCTGGGCCTGACCGACGAAGCCACGGAATCGGGCGTCGCCCGCAAGGCGACCGAGGTCCTCCAGGCCACGGAGAACGACGTCGCCCTGATCCGCCTCGACTCCCCGGTGACCACGGTGACGCCCCTGACGGCGAGCCGCGCGGTCCCGAAGGTCGGCGAGCAGCTGACGCTGGCGGGCTGGGGCAGCCTGACGGCCCAGAACCCCAAACCGGCCACCCGCCTCCAGCAGGGAACGGTGGCGGTGGCCAAGGTGGACCCGACCACGCTGGGTGTCCGCGGCGCAGCCCCGGAGATCACGACGAGCGCGTGCACGTACGACTCGGGAGCGCCGTATTTCACGGGCAACCAGCTGGTCTCACTGGAGGCGACGGGCCCGGACTGCCCCCACGCGGGCATCGAAACGACCAGCCGGGCGGACGTGATCGCGGACTGGATCACCACCCACACGGCGTAACTTCGCCCAGGGCGAACACCGGCTCGTGAGATACCCCACCGGACACGCTGGAAGCCGAGCGCAAGGCACCGTGGGGGGTCCGGGGGGCTCGGCCCCCCGGGAGACATAGGGCCAACGGGAAGAGCCCCGATCGCACTAGCGATCGGGGCTCTGAACAGCGTGGGCGAGGAGGGAGTTGAACCCTCACGTCCTTTCGGACACACGGACCTGAACCGTGCGCGTCTGCCATTCCGCCACTCGCCCGAGTGCTTCCTTGCGCAGCGATGAGAAGACTAGCAGGTGCTTTGGGCCGGTTTCACCGGGGGCCGTGTCGAGGCTCGCTCACCCGGATAGGATCGATGCGGAAGCACACGTGTGAGGAGGTTTTCCCCGGTGGGCCGCGCCGAACGATTCGACAGGCGACTCGAGAACCTGGTGGGGAACACTTTCGCGCGCATGTTCGGTGGCAATGTCGTCACGCAGGAAGTGGCGATCGCTCTGGAGCGGGAGAGTGAGGAAAACGTTCGTGAGCTGGCAGGCGGTCGGCAGCTCGCCCCGAATCACTACATCGTGTCCCTGGGGGCGGCTGACCACGAGCGCATGGCCGGTGACGAGCAACGGGTCACCCAGGTGCTGGCCAAGGCGGTGGCGGAACACCTCGCCGCCGAAGGCCTGGACACCTATGGTGACGTCGTCGTATCACTCGAGCGCAACGAGGCGCTGCATACTGGACAGTTCAAGACCCGTTCGTCCGTCGATCCCGACGCCCGCCCCTCAGGCGCCGGTTCACCGCGGTCGGCACGACCCAGCAACGCAGGAGACCCAGCAATGAGCCAGCCCCCCGGCTACGGCCAATACGACCAGGGTGACCCGTACGGCCAGCAGGGCCAGTACGGCTACGGACAGCAGGGTGGCCAGCAGCCCGGGTACGACCAGGGTTACGGCCAGCAGCAGGGTGGATACGACCAGTACGGCGGCCAGCAGCCCCAGGGCGGCGGCTACGACCAGTACGGCCAGCCGCAGCAGGGTGGTGGCTACGACCAGTACGGCCAGCAGCCCCAGGGCGGCGGCGGGTACGACCAGGGCGGCTACGCCCAGCCCCAGGGCGGCGGCTACGACCAGGGCGGCTACGCGCAGCCTCAAGGCGGCGGCTACGAGCAGCAGGGCTACGCGCAGCCCCAGGGCGGCGGGTACGACCAGGGCGGCTACGCGCAGCCCCAGGGCGGCGGCTACGACCAGTACGGCGGCCAGCAGCAGGGCGGCTACGACCAGTACGGCCAGCAGCAGGCGTACGGCCAGCCGGCCGGCGACCCGTACGGCCAGCAGCAGGGCGGCTACGGCCAGCCCGCGCCCGGCCGTCAGCTCGCGGCGAGCCTGCAGCTGGACGACGGCTCGAACCGGACGTACTCGCTCAAGCAGGGCGGGAACGTCGTGGGCCGCGGCCAGGACGCCGACTTCCGCCTGCCGGACACCGGGGTTTCGCGCCGTCACCTGGAGATCACCTGGGACGGCCAGAGCGCGACGCTCGCCGACATCGGCTCGACCAACGGCACCACCGTGAACGGCACCCCGGTCCAGACCTGGCAGCTCGCCGACGGCGACGTCATCCGGGTGGGTCATTCGTCCCTCGTGTTCCGTACACAGGGCTGACTCCGGACCCGGAATACTGTTCCCGCAGAATTGACGTGCGGGGGGACCGCGGCGTACCCGCGTCGCGGCTGCACGGAAGAGTCGGGAGCGGACACACCAAGTGCCAGAGCTGGTCGTACAACTCACCAGGGTGGGCTTCCTCGTGCTGCTCTGGCTCTTCGTGTTCGCCGCGCTCAGAGTCGTCCGTTCGGACCTCTACGCAGCGTCGGGCATGCGCGTCCAGGTGCCGACCTTCGGGCGCAAGAAGGAGAAGAAGCCGCGCAACAGCAAGTCGCCGCAGCAGCTCCTGGTGACTCACGGCGCGCTCGCCGGGACACGCATCGCGCTGGACGGCAGGCCGATCCTGATCGGCCGGGCCGACGACTCCACACTGGTCCTCGACGACGACTACGCGTCGACCCGGCACGCGCGGATCGCGCAGCGCGGTGAGGACTGGTACGTGGAAGATCTGGGCTCGACGAACGGCACGTATCTGGACCGGGCTAAGGTCACTGCACCCCTCCGGGTCCCGCTCGGAGTCCCCATCCGGATCGGCAAGACGGTGATCGAGCTTCGCCCATGACTCTCGTCCTCCGCTACGCAGCCCGCAGCGACCGGGGCCTGGTGCGTTCGAGCAACCAGGACTCCGTGTACGCCGGCCCCCGCCTGCTCGCGCTCGCCGACGGCATGGGTGGGCATGCGGCGGGCGAAGTCGCCAGCAAGGTCGTCATCGCCTCCCTCGCCCCGCTCGACGACGACGAACCGCGTGACGACCTGCTCGCCCAGCTGCGCGAAGCCGTGGCCAACGGCAACGCCGCGATCGCCGAGCTCGTCTCGCAGGACCCCGACCTCGACGGCATGGGCACCACGCTCACCGCCGTCCTGTTCGCCGGCACCCGGCTGGGGCTGGTGCACGTCGGCGACTCCCGGGCCTACCTGCTGCGCGGCGGTCAGTTCGCGCAGATCACGCGGGACGACAGCTTCGTCAACGAACTCCTCGAACAGGGCCGGATCACGCCCGAAGAGGCGGCGGTGCACCCGCAGCGGTCGCTGCTGCTGAAGGCGCTCACCGGCCACGAGGTCGAGCCCAGCCTGACCGTGCGCGAAGCCCGCTCCGGCGACCGGTACCTGATCTGCTCGGACGGCCTGTCCGGCATGGTCAGCGACGAGACGCTGGCCGAAGCCGTGCAGATCCCGGACCCGCAGCAGTGCGCGGACCGGATGATCGAGCTGGCCCTCAAGGGCGGCGGCACGGACAACGTCACGGTGATCATCGCCGACGTGGTCGACGTCGACTTCGGCGAGGACGCGCCCATCGTGGGCGGCGCCGCCGGGGACGGCAGCGACGAGCTGCACCAGGGCGACTCGCCCGCGGCGCGGGCCAGGGCGCTGACCCAGCCGCCCCCGCCGCCGCGCCAGGACCTGCCGCAGCCCAGCGAAGACCCGAAGGCCCGGCGCCGGAAGCGGTTCCGCTGGCTGGCCGGCGCGCTCGTGGTGCTCGTCGTGCTCGCCGCGGCGGCCATCGCGACCCGCTACTTCGTGCTGAGTCAGTACTATGTCGGCGAGGGAGCGGACGGGGAGGTCGTGATCTATCGCGGCGTCCCCGGCAGCATTCTCGGCATCGACCTGCACGCCTACGAGCAGGGGTCCTGCCCGCCGAGCCAGGTGTGCACGGACAAGCTGCGCGTCACCCAGCTCCAGGAGGACGCTCGGCTGGCGGTGCAGAACGGCGTCAAGAAGGACAACCTCGACGAAGCGCGGAAGTACATCGACGACTTCCTGCAGCTGCGCAAGCGCCTGAACAACTGCGCGCCGGCGGGCGGACAGCCGTCCCCGACGCCGACCCCTCCGGTCACGCCGACGACGACTCCGTCGGCTCCGGCCGGCTCCACTGCCCCGTCGTCGGCGAGCCAGCCAGCGGGGAGGGACTGCTCGACGCCGAGTTCGACGGCACCGACGACGGGAGGCGGTAACTGATGGGCCAGCCCGTCGCGCGTTCCGCCGAACCCCTCGCCGCGCAGTTCCAGACGAACCCGCCGCGCGAGGTCCCGACCCGCCGCAACACCGAACTGGTGCTGCTCGGGTTCGCGTCGTTCATCGTCACCCTCGCGCTCGTCCTGGTGGAGGCGAACCAGGAGCAGGAGCTGACCTGGTCGATCATCTGGCTCGGTCTCGCCTACCTCGCGATCTTCGGCGCGGCGCACCTGGCCGTCCGCAAGTGGGCGCCGTACGCCGATCCCGTGCTGCTCCCCTGCGTCGCGCTGCTGAACGGCATCGGCCTGGTGATGATCCACCGGATCGACCTCGCCCTGGCCGAGCGCGCCACGCAGAACGGCAAGGACTACACGCCGGCCGTCACCGCGCAGGTGCTGTTCACGGTGATCTCGCTCGTGTTCTTCGTCGTGGTACTGATCGTGGTGAACGACCATCGCACGCTGACCCGCTACGGCTACACCGCGGGCCTGGTCGGGATCGTCGCACTGGCGCTGCCCGCGCTGCTGCCGTCGAGCCTGTCCGAGGTCAACGGCGCCAAGGTGTGGCTGAAGCTGCCGTTCTTCTCGATCCAGCCGGGCGAGTTCGCGAAGATCCTGCTGATGATCTTCTTCGCTTCGTTCCTGGTGTCGAAGCGGGACCTGTTCATGGTGGCGGGCAAGAAGCTCGTCGGCGTCGAGCTCCCCCGCGCCCGCGACCTCGGCCCGATCCTGATCGCCGCGTTCGCCTGCATCGGCATCCTGGTGTTCGAGAAGGACCTCGGCACCTCGCTGCTGTTCTTCAGCGTCATCCTGGTGATGCTGTACGTCGCGACCGAGCGGGTCATCTGGGTCGTACTGGGCCTCAGCTTCTTCGCTGTCGGCTGCGTGATCGCCTACAACCTCTTCACGCACGTCCAGCAGCGCGTAGCGAACTGGCTGGACCCGCTGGCCACCTACGACGACGCCGGCGGCGGCTACCAGCTCGCGCAGGGCCTGTTCGGGCTCGGCACCGGCGGCGTCGGCGGCACCGGGCTCGGCGCCGGCCGGCCGGACATGGTGCCCGAGGCCAACACCGACTTCATCACCGCGTCGATCGGCGAGGAGCTCGGTTTCATCGGGCTGGCCGCGGTGCTGATGCTGTACTTGATGGTCGCCATGCGCGGCATGCGCAGCGCCCTCGCGGTGCGCGACACGTTCGGCAAGCTGCTGGGCGGCGGGCTCGCGTTCACCATGGTCATGCAGATCTTCGTCGTCGTCGGCGGAGTCACGAAACTCATCCCGGAGACCGGTATCACCGCCCCGTTCCTGTCCAAGGGTGGTTCGTCGCTGCTCGCGAACTACATCCTGGTCGCGCTGCTGCTCCGCATCTCCGACGCGGCCCGCAGGCCCACCTCGCGCCCGAAGCCGCAGCAGCAGCCGCAGGCCCCGATCGCGGAAGCGCACACCGTGCTCGTGCAGCGGCCGCCGGCGGACGGGGGCGCGCAGGCATGAACACCCCGCTCCGCAAGGTCGGCATGGCGATGCTCGTGATGATCGTCCTGCTGCTGGCCAACGCCACCTACATCCAGGTGGTGAAGGCCGACGACTACCGCACCGACTCCCGCAACGCGCGCGTGCTCTACGAAGAGTTCGCCCGCCAGCGCGGCAAGATCGTGTCGCAGGCCAACGGCGAGGTGCTGGCCAGCATCAACCCGTCGAACGACAAGTACAAGTACATCCGGACCTACGTCGACGGCCCGATGTACGCGCCGGTCACCGGCTACTACTCGATCAACTACGGCGCCGGCGGCCTGGAGCGCGCCGAGGACGACGTCCTCAACGGCTCCGACCCTCGGCTGTT
Organism: Amycolatopsis sp. lyj-109; assembly: GCF_046548995.1. NCBI lineage: Bacteria > Bacillati > Actinomycetota > Actinomycetes > Pseudonocardiales > Pseudonocardiaceae > Amycolatopsis > Amycolatopsis sp. lyj-109. Next base: position 37,661 of record NZ_JAJPWR010000036.1, on the reverse strand, counting down.
CGTGCGGCGGCTGTCGGACATGGTCACCGGCCGGGACCCCAGCGGCGGCAACGTCCGGCTGACCATCGACCCGGCTGTGCAGAAGGCCGCGTACGACCTGATGACGCAGAAGGGCTACACCGGCGCCGTCGTCGCGATGGAGCCCAGCACCGGGCGGATCCTGGCGATGGTGTCGACGCCGTCGTATGACCCGAACCAGCTCGCTTCACACACGTCGAAGGCGCAGACCGACGCCTGGAGCGCGGCCAACAAGGACCCGAAGAAGCCCATGCTGAACCGGGCGATCTCCGAGACCTACCCGCCGGGTTCGACGATGAAGCTCGTCACCGCGGCGACCGCGCTCGAATCCGGCATCGGTCCCGACACCCCGATCGACCCGGCGGCGAACACGAAGGTCCCCGGCACCAGCAAGACGCTGGAGAACTACGCCGGCCAGCCTTGCCCCGGCACCACGTTCAAGGACGCACTGGCGCACTCCTGCAACGTGCCGTTCGCGCAGTTCGCCGGCCAGCTTGGCGCGGACAAGATGAAGAAGACGGCAGCGAACTTCGGCATCGGGCAGACCGACCTGACCGTGCCGATGAAGGTCGCCGGGTCGACGGTCGGCCCGCTCGACTCGCCGGACGCGCTCTTCCAGAGCGGGATCGGCCAGCGCGACGTCCGGCTGACGCCGCTGCAGGACTGCATTCTCGCGGCCACCGTGGCCAACGGCGGGATGGCGATGAAGCCACAGCTGGTGCAATCGGTGCTGGCACCGGACCTGTCGACGATCGAGGACTACAGCCCCACCGAGCTCACCGGCACCGCGGCGCTGTCGGCGTCGAACGCCGCCATCCTCAAGGACATGATGGTCGCTTCCGAGGGCTTCACCAAGGGCGGTGGCAAGCGCGACGACGTCAAGATCGCGTCGAAGACCGGCACCGCCGAACACGGCACCGACTCCAAGAACACCGCACCACATGCCTGGTACACCGCCTTCGCCCCGGTCGACAACCCGCAGATCGCGGTCGCCGTGATCGTCGAGGACGGCGGCAACCGCGGCCTCGCGGCCACCGGCGGCTCGGTCGCGGCGGAAATCGGCCGTGCGGCAATCAACGCGAAGCTCGGGGGTGGATAGCGCATGCTGTCCTCCGGTCAGCTGCTGGCCGATCGCTACAAGCTGACGAGCCGGATCGCCGTCGGCGGGATGGGTGAGGTCTGGCAGGCCAGCGACACCCGCCTCGACCGGACCGTGGCCGTCAAAATCCTCAAGGCCGAACTCTCCGGCGACGCCGAGTTCCTCCACCGCTTCCGCACGGAAGCGCGGATGACGGCGTCCCTGAACCACCCCGGCATCGCCGCGGTGCACGACTACGGCGAGACCATCTTCGACGGCGACCTGCCGATCGCCTACCTGGTGATGGAGCTCGTCGACGGCGACCCGCTGGCCGGGTTGCTGGCCAAGCACGGACGGCTGTCGGCGGAGTTCACGCTCGACATGCTCGAGCAGGCGGGCAACGCGCTGCAGGCCGCGCACAACCACGGCCTGGTCCACCGCGACGTCAAGCCGGGCAACATCCTGGTGACGTCGGCGGGTCAGGTGAAGATCACCGACTTCGGGGTGGCGAAGGCGGCCGACGCGGCGCCGGTCACCCGGTCCGGCATGGTCATGGGCACCGCGCACTACATCGCCCCGGAGCAGGCGCTCGGGCAACCGGCCGAGCCGGCGTCCGACGTCTACTCGCTGGCGGTGTGCGGCTATGAATGCCTCGCCGGGCACCGGCCGTTCCTGTCCGAGAACGCCGTGACGGTCGCGATGATGCACATCCGCGACATCCCGCCGCCGCTGCCGCCGGACGTGCCGCCCGCGGCGCGCGCGGTGATCGAGGCGACCCTGGTCAAGGACCCGCGGCAGCGCTACAACAGCGGCGGCGAGTTCGCGTCCGCCGTCGCCGCGGTTCGCGCCGGGCTGCCGCTGCCGACGCCGTCCGGGCTGGTCAACGCCACCTACACGACGGGCCAGCAGCCGGTGGTGCCGCAGCAGGTGCAGCAGCAGCCGCCGCCCCCGTCGATGCCGGTGCCGATTCCCCCGCAGCAGCTTCCGCCGCCGCAACAGCAGATGCCGGGTGGCCCGCCGTCCCCCGCGATGAACCCGATGATGGCCATCGGCCCGCCGTCCCGGCCGGCCCCGCGGCAGGTCATGCTGCCCGCTGCCCGGAAGAAGACGCAGTGGGGCTGGTGGGCGCTTCTCGCCGCGATCCTGCTCGTTGTCCTGGTGGCGGGCATCGTGCTGGTGGCGAAGATGCTGGGCGGCGGCAACGGCACGACGCCGCAGTCCGGCCAGCCGCAGAGCCAGGTGTTCCCAGGCAGACAGGCGCCCGCGGAGCAGTCCTCGAGCGGCTACCCGGCGGACACTCCCGGCGCGACCGACGATGGCCGGCAAGGCATCATGACCACACCTTGGACGGAATGGAACGGCACCCAGAGATGAGCACACCCAGACTGCTCTCCAACCGGTACGAGCTGGGCGAAACGCTCGGCTACGGAGGCATGTCCGAGGTCCATCACGGCCACGACGTGCGTCTCGGCCGGGAAGTCGCGATCAAGATCCTCCGTGCCGACCTCGCCAGAGACCCCCAGTTCCTGGAGCGCTTCCGCCGGGAAGCGCAGAACGCCGCCGCGCTGAACCACCCGGCGATCGTCGCGGTCTACGACACGGGTGAGGCGAACGCCGAGTTCGGGCCGCTGCCGTACATCGTCATGGAGTACGTCGAAGGCCGGACGCTGCGCGACATCGTCAAGACCGAGGGCCCGATGTCGCAGAAGCGGGCGATGGAGGTCATGGCCGACGTCTGCGCGGCGCTGGACTTCTCGCACCGCCACGGCATCGTGCACCGCGACGTCAAGCCGGCCAACGTGATGATCACGAAGAACGGCGCGGTCAAGGTGATGGACTTCGGCATCGCGCGCGCGATGCACGACGGCCAGTCCGCGATGACCCAGACCGCCGCGGTGATCGGCACGGCGCAGTACCTGTCGCCGGAGCAGGCCCGGGGTGAGTCGGTCGACGCCCGGTCCGACGTCTACGCCTCCGGCTGCGTGCTGTACGAGCTGATCACCGGCGAGCCGCCGTTCACCGGGGACTCCCCGGTCGCGGTCGCCTACCAGCACGTCCGGGAAGACCCCAGCGCGCCGTCGTCGGTGAACCCGGCGGTGGCGCCGGAGCTCGACGCCGTCGTGCTGAAGGCACTGGCGAAGGGTCCGGCGAACCGCTACCAGTCGGCGGCGGAGATGCGCTCGGACCTGGTGCGCACCCTCTCGGGCCAGCGCCCGGTGGCGCCGATGGTGATGTCCGAGGACGAGCGCACGCAGGTGATGAACGCCGACCGGCGGCAGCCGCAGCGCTACGACGAATACAGCGAGCCGGACAACGAAGACCCGAAGGCCAAGCGCCGTCGCCGCACGATCCTGGCCGCGGTGGCCGCGGTGTTCGTGCTGGCCGCGGTACTGCTGATCATGTGGCTGGCGGGCTCGTTCAAGAGCAACGACAGCTCCACGGTGGCGGTCCCCGACGTGCTGCACCAGACGGTGCCGCAGGCTCGGGAAACGTTGAAGAACAGGGGTTTCAACGGCACGCTCGAGCCGAAGCAGGTCACCTGCGGGGTGCCGGCCACCGACGGCAACCCGGAGTGCAGCCAGGACGACATCAACAAGGTCATCAAGACCGACCCGTCGGCCGGGGTGTCGGTCGCGACCGACACGAAGATCGTGCTGTACGTCGGCGTCGCGCCGGGCAAGGCCAGCGTGCCGGACCTCAAGAACAAGACGCGCGACGAGGCCGAGCAGGCGCTGATCGAGGCGAAGCTGACCCTCGACCCGAGCGTCGGGGAAACCGAGGTCACCGACCAGAACCAGGTCGGCCTGGTGCAGTCGCAGAACCCGAGCGCGGACACCCAGGTCGCCCAGGGCAGCAGCGTGAAGATCACGATCGGTAAGTCCAAGCAGCTCAAGTCGGTCACCGACTTCACCGGAAAGCCGTACTCCCAGGCCAAGGCGGCGCTGGAGGGTGCGGGCTGGAAGACGAAGCGGACCGACCAGCCTTCGGACACGGTGGCGAAGGACTCGGTCATCACCCAGAACCCGAACGGTGGCCAGCTGGCGATCGGCGAGGTGATCACGCTGACCGTGTCGACGGGTCCGACCACCCCGACTTCGACCCAGATCGAGATGCCGCAGCTGGTGGGCATGCCGGTCGACGAAGCTCAGCAGAAGCTGCAGAGCATGGGCTGGACCGGAACGCTGAACCAGCAGTCCGACCGGGGCAGCCGGCAGCCGGAAGGCACGGTGACCAAGCAGAACGTGAAGGCCGGTACCACGATCAGCAACACCCAGACCATCACCGTGTCGGTGTCCGAGGGGAACGGCGGCATCACATTCCCGACGCCGACGTCCTCCGGCGCACCCTGACCGATCTCGCGAAAAGGCCCGCACGGTTCGCCGTGCGGGCCTTTTTCGTCGGTCAGGCTTTGTCGAGGAACCCTTGCACGGCACCGAGAACCTGATCGGCGTCGCTCGCGGCACCGAAGTCGAGTTCGAGTTCCTCGGCGGCGCCCGAGCGTTTGACCTTCAAGGAGACGTGGGATTCCCGTCCCCGGGTCAGCCAGGCGAAGAGCGAGCGGCAGAAAACGCCGGCGGAGGTGCTGGAGACTCCGACCACGACGGCGTCGAAGACCTGGACGCGGCCACGGAGTTCGTCTTCGCCACGCAACCAGGCGGCGAGCTCCGGAAGCTCGCCGTCGGAGTTTGGCACGGTGATCGCGACGATCCCAGCCGTCACCCGATCTCCCTTCACCCAGAACCGGAGAGGCCCCGAACCTTAGTCGGGCGCGTGGTCCGGCTGGAAGACCGGGCCGGAAATTGAAGATTGCAAATTGCAGTCAGGAGCGCCGGTGCACGAGCGCCGAGACGGCGAAGAAGCTGACGGCCAGCATCGCCACCGCCGTCACCAGGGCCAGGACCAGCGGGCCACCGACCGGTTCGTCGTCGGTGAGGGCGTGCAGCAGCGGGTGGACCAGCGGGATCTTCGCCAGCAGGACGACGACGAGGGTGATCACCGCGGCCAGCACCGTCCAGCCGACGCGGTGGACCAGCAGCCGCGAGCACGGCAGCGCGATCGCGATGCCCAGCAGGGCGCACGCGAGGTGCGCGAGCAACCCGATCCCCAGTGCCGTCGGCTGGACCTTGAACGACTTGATCGCCGACCACACCTCGGTGATCGCGGTCAGGACCAGTGAACAGGCCAGCACGGTGAGGATCGCGCCGGAAATCATCCGCCGCCACTGCCGCGCGTGGCTCAGGGTCACCAGGCGCTGCACCGGGTCTTCGATGTCGAGCAGCGCGATCGTCAGCCAGCACGAGACGACCAGCAACCCGCCGGCGCTGACGCCGAACAACGGCAGCGGCGGGGAATTCGGGTCGGCGTAGAGGATCACGCACAGCGCGAGGTAGGCCAGCAACGCCGGCAGGTACCGCTGCGAATGGCCGAGCAGCGCCAGGTAGTACCGGGTCAGGGCGAGCACGGCGCCACCTCCCGCACCGACCAGCCGTCTTCGAGCGCCCGCCGCAGGACCGCGTCGACGCGGGCGACCTCGACCGTGAGCACCACGTGGGGTCCTTCGGCGACGGCGTGCCGCACGCCGGGCTCGTCCGCCCAGCCGGTGCCGCCGCCGCGCAGCACGATCCGGGTGGTCGGCTCCGCGCTCTCGGCCGTCAGCCTTCCGTCGTTCATGAGGTGGACGACGTCGGCGTGGTCGTGCACCACCTGCGGCCGGTGGTCGGTGAACACGACACTCGCCCCGCGCGCCCGCGTCTCGGCGACGAGCTCGCCGAGGATGGTATGCGTGCCGACGTCCAGCCCGGACCACGGCTCGTCGAGGATCAGCAGGTCGGGGCGGACCATCACGGCCTGCGCGAGCCCGACCTTCTGCGCGTTGCCCTTGGACAGGGTGCGCAGCGGCGCGGTCGGGCCGCCGACCAGGGCGAGCCGTTCGAGCAGCGGGTCGATCACCGAAAGATCGGCGAGCCCGTGGATGCGGGCCATGTGCCGCAGGTAGGCGCGGGCGCCCATGCGCTGGCCCGCCGGGAAGCGGTCGGGCAGGTAGCCGATCCGCGGGGTGCCGATCAGGGTGCCGGTGGTCGCGTGCGAGACGCCCGCCATGATCCGCAGCAGCGTCGACTTCCCGGACCCGTTGCTGCCGAGGATGCCGACGACGTGCCCGGGCTCGACGGTCAGGTCGACGTCGCGGAGGACGAAGTCACCGCGCCCGTACCGCTTGCCGACCCCCTCGAGCCGGATCACGCAACAGCGGCCTTCTGGAGCGCCTTGGTCGCGCGCTCGAGCTCGTTCACCCGGGCCGGGTCGACGGAGTGGCCCGCGGTGGCCAGCCAGTTCGCGAGCATCCGGTGACCGCCCTCGGTGAGCACGGACTCCGGGTGGAACTGGACACCTTCCAGCGGCAGCTCGCGGTGGCGCATGCCCATCACGATGCCGGACTCGGTGCGCCCGGTGATCTCGAAGACGGCGTCGGAAATCGTGTCCGGCACCACGGTCAGCGAGTGGTACCGGGTGGCCGTGAACTCCTCCGGCAGGTCCTTGAGGATGCCGGCGCCGGTGTGCCGGACCTGGCTCGTCTTGCCGTGGAGCAGCTCGGGCGCACGGTCGACGGTCGCGCCGTAGACGACGCCGAGCGCCTGGTGACCGAGGCAGACGCCGAGCATCGGCGTGCGCGTTTCGGCGCACTTCCGGACGACGTCCATGCTCTGACCGGCGCGTTCCGGGGTGCCGGGGCCGGGTGAGACGAGCACGGCGTCGAACTCGGGCACGCGGTCGAGGTCCACGACGTCGTTGCGCCAGACGGTGCAGTCGGCGCCGAGCTGGGCCAGGTACTGGACCAGGTTGTAGACGAAGCTGTCGTAGTTGTCGACGACGAGAACGCGCATGGCGCCGAGCTTACCGGCTCCCAGTCCGTGGACCGTACGCCAAATCACATTTCAAGTAAGGTCACCCTAACTTACCGTGGAGGGTGTGAGCCGATCTCTTCGTGTGGCCGTGGTGGGTGCCGGTCCGGCCGGCATCTACGCCGCCGACATCCTGGACAAGTCTGACGCCGACGTCTCGATCGACCTGTTCGAGCGGATGCCCGCGCCGTTCGGGCTGATCCGCTACGGCGTCGCGCCCGACCACCCGCGCATCAAGGGCATCGTGACGGCACTGGAGAAGGTGCTCTCGAAGCCGAACATCCGGCTGCTGGGCAACATCGACTACGGCACCGACATCAAGCTCGACGAGCTGCGCGAGTTCTACGACGCGGTGATCTTCTCGACCGGCGCGTCCGCCGACCGCCCGCTCGACATCCCGGGCATCGACCTGAACGGCAGCTACGGCGCCGCGGACTTCGTGTCCTGGTACGACGGTCACCCCGACGTGCCGCGCACCTGGCCGCTGACCGCGTCTTCGGTCGCCGTCCTCGGCGTCGGGAACGTCGCGCTGGACGTGGCGCGGGTGCTGGCGAAGACGGCCGACGAGCTGCTGCCCACCGACATCCCGGACAACGTCTACCAGGGGCTCAAGGCCAGCCCGGTGACGGACGTGCACGTGTTCGGCCGCCGCGGCCCGGCGCAGGCGAAGTTCACGCCGCTGGAGCTGCGGGAGCTGGACCACTCGCCGAACGTCGAGGTCATCGTGTCCCCGGAGGACATCGAGTTCGACGACGGCAGCATCGCGGCCCTGCGCGCGTCGAAGCAGATCGACATGGTGGTGAAGACGCTGCAGGAGTGGGCCATCCGCGATCCGGGCGCCCGCCCGCGCCGGCTGCACCTGCACTTCTTCCACTCGCCGGCCGAGGTCCTCGGCGAGGACGGCAAGGTGACGGGCCTGCGCACCGAGCGCACCGAGCTGACCGGCGACGGGAACGTCCGCGGCACCGGCGAGTTCCACGACTGGGACGTCCAGGCGGTGTACCGCGCGGTCGGCTACCTGTCGTCGCACCTGCCGGAGCTGCCGTTCGACCACGTGGCAGGCGTGGTGCCGAACCAGGCGGGCCGCGTGCTGGACCTGGACGAGAACCAGCTGCCGGGCGTGTACGTGACCGGCTGGATCAAGCGCGGCCCGATCGGCCTGATCGGCCACACGAAGGGCGACGCGGCGGAGACCATCGCGAGCCTCCTGGCGGACGCGGACACCCTGGCGGCCCCGAAGTTCGCATCCCCGGACGCGATCCTCGATTTCCTCGAGACGCGCGGCATCCCGTTCACGAACTGGGACGGCTGGGGCCGGCTCGACGCGCACGAGAAGGCGCTGGGCTCGGCGGCGGGCCGCGAGCGCATCAAGGTGATCGAGCGCGAGGAGATGACCCGGGTCTCGCGCGGCTGAGCAGTCTGCCGCAGCTTGTCGTGAGTGGTAATTAGGGTTAGAACCCTAATTACCACTCACGACCGGCCGAGGTAGGTGAGGACGGCCAGCACGCGGCGGTTGGTGTCGTCCGAGGCGGTGATGTCCAGCTTCGCGAAGATGTTCGCCGTGTGCTTGCCGACCGCTCCCTCGCTGAAGTGCAGTCGGGCCGCGATCGCCGCGTTGGAGCAGCCTTCCGCCATCAGCGACAGGACCTCGCGCTCGCGCGGGGTCAGCGCCGACAGCGGGTCGGAGGCGTTGCCGGCCACCAGTTTGGCGATCACCTCGGGGTCCATCACGGTGCCGCCCGCCGCGACCCGGCGGACGGCGTCGATGAACTGCTCCGCGTTGAACACGCGGTCCTTCAGCAGGTAGCCGATCGCACCCGTGCCGTCGGCCAGCAGTTCACGCGCGTACAGCTGCTCGACGTGCTGGGACAGCACGAGGATCGGCAGCCCGGGGACCTCCCGGCGGGCCGACAGCGCGGCCTGCAGCCCCTCGTCGGTGTTCGTCGGCGGCATCCGTACGTCCACAATGGACACCTCGGGCCGGTGTTCGCGCAACGCCGCCATCAGCTCGGGGCCGCTGGCGACCGCCGCGACGACGTCGAAGCCGTGCGCGGTCAGGAGATGGGTCAGGCCGTCTCGGAGCAGGTACTGGTCTTCGGCGATGACGGTTCTGGGGTGATCAAGCACGGGATCTCCAGGGTCGCCTTCGTCGGGCCGCCGATCGGGCTGGTCAGCGCCAACCTACCGTCGAAGCCGCCCAGCCGGCGCTCGATTCCCCGCAGGCCCGACCCACGGGCAAGGTTCGCGCCGCCCGGGCCGTCGTCGGTCACCACCACCGTCAGGAGTTCGCCGGCGAACTCCACTTCGATCGACACCCGTTTCGCGCCATGCTTCGCCGCGTTGCCGAGCAGTTCGGACACCGCGAAGTACACGCACGCCTCCACCGGCTCCTCGATGCGTCCCGGCAGCGAGCCCGTGACCTGTGCCTTCAGCGGACTGTCCAGTGCCAGCGCGCGAACGGCGTCCAGCAGCCCGCGTTCGGACAGCACCGGCGGGTGGATGCCGCGGATCAGCGCCCGCAGCTCGGTGAGCGCCTCCGACGACGCCGCGCGCAGCTCCGCCGTGAGCCGTTTCGCCGCCTCCGGGTCGGTGTCCACCAGCGCCTCGACCGCACCCAGCTTCATGCCCATGGCGACCAGCCGCGACTGGACGCCGTCGTGCAGGTCGCGCTCGATCCGGCGCAGTTCCGCCGCTTGCGTGACCGTGACGTCGGAACGCGTCTGCTTCAACCGTTCGACGCGCTGGGCCAGCTGGGCCGACTCGGTCGGCCCGAACCACACCCGCGCGAATCGGGCCTGTTGACGGGCGAGCCACGGCGCCGGCGCCACGGCGATGACCAGCGCCAGCAGGATCAACGGCGTCTGCGCGAGCGCACCGAGGTGCGTCGACACCTCGGGCAGCGGGGACCACTGGACACGTGACGACACGAACGGCCGCCATACCCAGAGCATCCAGAGGCCGGTCATGCCCCAGCCGAAAAGCACGAGCGCCGGCAACGAGCAAGCGAGCGACACGAGGGAGCTCAGTGCGCCGCCGGCCATGTCCCGCCAGGTGGCCCGGTCACCCAGGATCCACCGCGTGCGGGCGTTCTGGAGCGGCCAGAACATCTCTTCGTACAGCTGTCTGCCGACTTGGTAGAGCCCGTCGGCGCGGGGTATGGGCACCCCGGGCGGCGGCTGGTACGGCCGCGGGATCCGCACCCCGGTCCAGTTTTCGGCTTCGCGGCGCAGGGTGTCGGCGATCGAGCGGCTCCACAGCACGACCGGGGGCGCCAGCGGCGTGGCGCCGGCGACGACCACCAGCTGAACCACCGAAAAGACCAGCTGCACCACCGAAAGCGCGAGGATGCCGAACTGGTGGCCCAGTGCTTCGAGGTGCCGATGCAGCCAGTTCTTCCGCGCCAGCTCGGAGGGTGGGTGCGGCCCGATCCACCAGCGCGTCCACCGGCCGTAGCCGTGCAGCACCCGCGGCCCGCCGAGCAGGACGGCCACCGGCAGCAGCAGCGTCAGCAGCGGGTTCACCAGCTGCCAGCTGAATTCGCGGTTCGCCGCCGGGTCTTCCAGCGCCCAGGTGAGGCGGTGCTGCCAGCGGACCCAGAACGCCCGCTTGTAGAGCTGGTTGCCGTCGCGGTACCAGCCGTCGCGCTCGCGGACCGGTTCCGGCGGCTCGGGCCGGTACGGCGCTTCGATCTCGACGCCGCACCAGCGCGCGGCCAGCGTCCGCGCCACCGCCGACCGGCCGCGAGCCCATTCGACCGCGGGGCCGAGGAAGAAGACGAGCCCGCCGCAGAGCAGCACGAACGCGATCAGCTCGACCAGGACGTCGATCCAGCTGAGCAACGAGAACGCGGCCAGCGCCAGCGCCCGGCCGACCGCACGCAGGTACGGCATCCGGCACCTCCTTCCCCCGAGATCCTCGCCGATCCGCGCCGGACCGCGCAGTGCCCCAAGCCCCACGGAAGGGGTGGGCCCAGCTCCACCCCCGCTTCAGCAAAACGCTACCTGAGCTGGGGTTTCAGCGTCATTACGGACGCGGCCGCCGGTTCGTAGCTTTGGCGCCATGCCACTCATCGAAGTCACCGACCTCCGCAAACGCTACGGCTCCCAGGTCGCGGTCGACGGCGTTTCCTTCACCGTCGAGCGCGGCGAAATCTTCGGCATCCTCGGCACGAACGGCGCCGGGAAGACCACCACCGTCGAATGCCTCCAGGGACTCCGCCAGGCCGACGGCGGCACGATCTCCGTGCTCGGCCTGGACCCGGCGACCGACCACCTGGCGTTGACCCGCCGCGTCGGCGTCCAGCTGCAGGAAAGCCAACTGCCCGCGAAGCTGCGGGTGCGCGAAGCACTGGAGCTGTTCGCCTCCTTCTACCCGCAGCCGGCCGACATCGACGTCCTGCTCGACCAGCTCGGCCTGCGCGACCACGCCCGCAGCTTCTTCGGAAAGCTCTCCGGCGGCCAGAAGCAGCGCGTGTCGATCGCGCTGGCCCTGGTGGGGCAGCCCGAGCTGGCGATCCTCGACGAGCTGACCACCGGGCTCGACCCGCACGCCCGCCGCGAAACGTGGCAGCTCGTCGAAGGTGTCCGCGCCACCGGCGTCACGGTCCTGCTCGTCACCCACTTCATGGACGAGGCCGAGCGGCTCTGCGACCGCGTCGCGATCTTCGAGGCCGGACGCGTCGTCGCCACCGGCACCCCGACCGAGCTCCGCGCCGCGGCCGGAGCATCCACTTTGGACGACGCGTTCGTCTCGCTGACCAGGAGCGCCCGGTGAACACCTTCGCCAAGATCACCACCACCGAAACGAAACTCTTCCTCCGCTCGCCCTTCATGGCGCTCGGCGGCCTGCTGCTGCCGTCGATCCTGCTGCTCGCCATCGGCGCCATCCCGGGCATGCGCAAGCCCAACGAGGCGGCGGGCGGGCTCCGGCTCATCGACGCCTGGGTGCCGTCGCTGATCGTCATCAGCCTGGCGATGCTCGCGCTGCAGTCGATCCCGGCCGCCGTCGCCACCTACCGCGAGCAGGGCGTGCTGCGCCGGCTGGCCACGACCCCGGTGCACCCGGCCAACCTGCTGGGCGCGCAGCTGCTGATCCACGTCGTCGTCTCGCTGGCGGGCATCGCGCTCGTGCTGGGGCTGGGCAACGCCGTCCACGACGTCCCGCTGCCGAAACACCCGCTGTCGTTCGCGCTGACGCTGGTGCTCGGAGTGGTCGCGACGTTCGCGCTGGGCCTGATCGCGGCCGCGGTCGCCCGCACGTCCAAGGCCGCCACCGGGGTCGCGATGGTCGCTTTCCTCCCGATCATGTTCTTCGGCGGCGTGTACCTGCCACGGCCATTCCTGCCGGAGGTCCTGCGGCGGATCGGCGACTACGTGCCGCCGGGTTCGCAGGCGCTGCAGGACGCGTGGGTCGGCGCCGGCGTGCAGCCGGTGCAGCTGGCCGCGCTCGCCGCCTTCGCGGTGCTCGGAACGGTGCTGGCGGCGAAGCTCTTCCGTTGGGAGTAAGCCTTCCGCCAAAGTGGTGATGATCATCGTTTTCTCTTGTGGCGGGGCCACCCGGCCGGTAGCCAGGACAGTGGCCCTGCTCAAACTGGAGGTTCGATGTCCCTGGACGTGTCACCCGCGTTGCTGGAGAAGGCCGAGCGCGGCGAGGTCACCGACGCCGAGTTCGTCACCTGCGTCAAGGAATCCCTGCCGTACGCCTGGGAGGTCATCACCGGCGTCATCGCCGACGCCGAAGGCACGGCGGACGGTTTCGCCGACAACGAGACGCCACCGCCGAGCGAGGCCGCCCGCGGACAGCTGCTGCGGGCCCTCGCCTCGGACGCGATCCGCGGCGGTCTCGAGCGCCACTTCGGCGTCAAGCTGGCCTTCCAGAACTGCCACCGGGTCGCCGTGTTCAAGAAGTCCGAATTGGACGGTGACCGCTACCGCGCGTTCGTCTCGCCGCGCGGCCAGCTGCTCAACCAGAGCCCGGAACTGCGGGACTGCTAGCCCGCAGCGCGGGCAGCACCTCGGTGCCGATCCGCGCGATGTTCGCGAACGTGCCCTCCGGCGTACCCGACGCTTCCACGAGCATCAGCACGTGGGAGACGCCGGTGCGCCGGAGGCTCGTTTCCAGCGTCCGGACGCAGTGGCCGGCCTCCCCGATCGGGTGAATGGCGCAGAGCCGTTCGGTGTACGCCCGCGGATCGCGGCCGGGGCCGGGCCGTCCGTCGACCGTGACGTGCGCACCGAGCCCGTCCGCCAGCCACCCGGGCAGGGCTTTCCGGACGACTTCGGCATCGCCCACCTGGCAGAGCACGGTCGAGACGTGGTTCGCGGGCTTCCCGTAGGCCGCGACCGTGGCGGCTTTCTCCTCGTCGTCCGCGTGCAGGCCGAGCAGCAACGGCAGGTCCCGTTCCGCGGCCTGCCGGACCGCAGCCGACTCCGGCCCGCCGCACGCCACCACGACGTCCGGCCGCCGTTCCGGCAGGGGAACCACGGGCACCTCCCGGAAGGCGAAGTGCCTCCCCCGGGCTCCGACGCGGCCGGTGGTGGCGCGCAGGAAGACGTCGAGGGACTCCTCGAAGCCGGTCTCGAAGCGGTCCAGCCCGGTGCCGAAGACCTCCAGGTCCTGCCACGGACCTCCGCGCCCGACGCCGAGCCGCAGCCGTCCCCCGGAAACGGCGTCGAGCATCGCCCACTGCTCGGCCAGCGCGACGGGGTGCGTCGTCGACAGAACGCTCACCGCGGTGCCGACGCCGATCCGCGACGTCCGCCCGAGCACGTGCGCGGCAAGGGTGATCGCGGACGGGCAGACGCCGTAGGGCATGAAGTGGTGCTCGGCGAACCAGACGTCGTCGAAGCCGGCTTCTTCGGCCAGCTCGGCCGCGCGGACCGACCGGCGGAGGACGTCGCCGTCCGCCTGGCCGGGGAAGCGGCCGCTGACCAGGAAGACGCCGAACCTCAAGCGTCCAGCCCGGCGAGCAGGCGCGCGGTCGGCAGCCCGGTCTCGAGGTACTGGACGAAGAGTTCGTTGCTCAACGCCCACGGTGAGCGCCGCTGCCGGACCCGCTCGATCGCGGCCGGCACGCCGAGCCCGAGTTCGACGAGCGTCTGCGCGACGACGAGGCCGGACCGGTTGAGCCCGGCGTGGCAGCGCACGAGCGTCCGCCGGCCCGCGCGGACCGCCTCGGCCGCCAGCCCGGCGAACCGCTCGACGTCGGCGAGCTGCGCCGCGGTCAGCGGCCCGTCCGGCATCTCGGCGAAGTGGTGTTCGATGTCCGGCGGCGGTCCGTGACCTTCGCGCTCGTAGAGGCTCAGCACGAGGTCGAACTCGCGCCGCACGACGACCGGCTCCGCGCCCGCGCGGACGTGCCCGCCCATCCACAGCAGCGGCCCGACCTCGTTCCACGGGTCTTCCGGCGGCCGGTTGGACCGGTCCTTCTGGCGCGTCTTCACGGCGCCCCCTCTCCCGAGAGGGGCAACGGATCGCACGCCCGGCGGGTTCCGGCTCAGTTGACCGCGACCTCGTTGAACCACAGCCGCGGCTCCAGCCACGGGAACACCACGAACATCAGCAGCGCGATCACGCCGAGCACCAGCACGACCGCGATCGTCAGCTTCGCCGCGAACGGGCCGGGGAGCTTCTGCCAGATCCAGGCGTACATCAGGCCTCCCCGATCTTCGAAAGCAGGTCGCCGTAGTTCTTGACCTGGTCCTTCGGCACCTGCTGGGTCAGCACCGACGTGATGATGAGCCGCTCCTTGGCGGAGAACTGGGGGTGGCAGGTGGTGAGCGTGAGCAGCGCGGCCTGCTGGGCCTTCGGGAGCACGTCGGCGCCCTTGTACGGGACCGGGTTCACCGCGGTGCCCTGGCTGGGCAGCACGACCTTGCGGCCGAAGGTCTCGCTGTACGCGCCACCCTCCTCGGCGTTCTGGTCGCGCAGGGTGGAAACGCCCTTGCACTTGGGGTCGGCGCCCTTGCCGGTGGCCCAGTCCGTCATCTCGTCGTCGTAGGGCAGGACCTTGTAGATGTAGAAGTCGGTGGAGGTTTCGATCACGATCTGGTCACAGGAGGAGAGGTTGTCCAGGTCGTTGAACGGGGCGCCCTTGCCGACGCGGTGGCCGGCGACGGCGAAGTTGCCGGGCTCGCCGGGCAGCGCCGTGCCCTTGTAGTGGCCGGGGCCGACTTCGAGGGCGGCGTCGTCGGTGCCTTCCTGGATGGTGAAGTTGTAGTCGACGCCGAAGGTCGGGATGTGGATGCGGGCGAACGCCTTGCCGTCGATCAGCTCGGGGTGCAGCGTGCGGTCGTGCGCCCACTCGCCGTCGAGCTGGTCGCTCGCCTCGGACTGCTTGCCCGCCGAGAACAGGTCGGTCACGTAGAGCTCGTAGACCATGAACAGCAGCACGACCAGGCCCAGCGTGATGAGGACTTCGCCGGCCGTCCGGATCGCGACGCCACCCTTGCCGAGCGGGGCCGCGGCGGGCTTCTCCTTGGTCGCGGCGCCCCCCTTCCCGACCGGGGCGAAGACGACGGTCTCCTCGGCCGCGCCGGGCGGCGGGGGCGGGCTCGCGTAGCGGCGGGCCGGCGGCCCCTGCGGACGCCGCGGCGGCTGGCCCTGAGGGCCGCGCTGGGGCGGTGGGGGCGGCACTTGGCCGCGCGGGGGTGTGACGGGACGGCGCTGCGGCATGGGCGGCTGTCCGGGGTGTCTGCGCCGGTCGTCATCCGGTCCTTCGCGCGTAGCCACGCAAGCTCCTCTCAAGCCGCGTCGAACCCTGGGTGACCCCGTTGTCACGGTCCGGGAAATCCGACCACTCCTGGCCGCTGCTTTCCTGCGGTCGTTTACGTTAACGTGTGCACGTGGCGCCGGTTGCGCACCCTCAGCGGGACATCGCCACCAGACGAGCCCGAAGAGCACCGCGAGGAACACACGATGCCCAAGTCCAAGGTCCGCAAGAAGACCGCTTACACCCCGCCTGCCGACCGGCGCACGCCGGTGAAGGTGCGGGCGGCCGGCCCCACCGGCCTCGCCTGGAAGATCCCCATGTTCGGGTTGATGCTCCTGGGCCTGATCTGGCTCCTGGTCAATTACATCGCCGGGGACAAGATCTCCTGGATGGCCGACCTGGGCAACTGGAACTTCGCCGGTGGGTTCGCGCTGATGATCGCGGGTCTGCTCATGACCATGCGCTGGCGTTGATTGTTACTCCGATCGGCGGCTTGACGTCGAATTACAGCGTTGTGACTCATCCCCAGTGTGGATAACCCCTGTGGATAACTACCCCACCTCCTGGGCACCCCGGCAGGCCGTTGTGGTATCGGCATGGGCGGTCACCGCGCTGCTACTGACCGGCGTGGTGACCGACGCGCTGACCGGCGACCGCGGCGGCCTGGTGCTGTTCGCCCTGGCGGCCGCCGCCGTCGGCGCGTTCGCCGCGCACGCCACCTTGGTGCGGCCCCGCCTGGCCGCCGACGCCGAGGGCCTGGTGGCCCGGACGCTGGGCGGCACGCACCGGCTGCCGTGGGCGCAGACGCGCACCCGGCTCCGCACGACGCGGCGGATGGGCCGCGACGGCGTCACGCTCGAAATCGAGCACGACGAGCAGCTGTACGTCTTCGGGTGGCTCGACCTCGGCGAGGACCCGCGGGACGTCCTGGACGTCCTCAGCGCGCTGCGCGGTCAGCGGCAGGTGTAGTAGAGCCCCTCCGGGTACCGGAGGAACGCGCAGTTCGTCGTGGGATCGGCCTGCACGCCGCGGTAGACCATCAGGCCGAGGAGCGCGACGACGATGATCCCGATGCCGATGGCCTGCCACTGCGCCTGCTTGACCTGCGGCGCGTAGAGCAGCGCGACGGTGACCAGCGCGCCGGTCACCAGGCCGCCGATGTGCCCGAAGATCGAGATGCCCTGGATGCCGAAGGTGATGAAGGCGTTCAGCGCCAGCGTGATGATCAGGCCGGTGGGGTTCAAGCGCAGCTTCAGCACCGTGACGCCGTACGCGCCCATCAGGCCGAACAGCGCCCCGGACGCGCCCGCCGTGCCCGGAACGCCGATGGGGTCGCTGAACAGCAGCACCGCCGTGGAAGCGCCGAGCATGGAGACGAAGTAGAGCGCGAGGAAGCGGCCTCGCCCGCAGACCTGCTCCAGGGCACGGCCCATCATCCACAGCGAGAACATGTTGACCGCGAGGTGGATCGGCCCGTAGTGCAGGAACCCGTTGGTCAGGACCCGCCACCACTCACTGTCGCCCATGGTCGCGTTGCCGTAGAGGGCGCCGTGCTGGAAGAACGACGACTGGTCGTTGGCGGTGAGGCTCTGGGCCTGGAAGACCGTGAAGAGGAAGACCAGGACGTTCACCGCGAGGATGACCTGGGTGACGAGCACCGACTGCGAGAGCCGCGCGCCGAAGACGGTGCGCTGGCCGAGGCCGGCTTCCTGGTACCCGCGGTGCTGACGGCGCTGCTCCTGGCCGCCGGCGTGCACGCAGTCGGTGCACTGGAAGCCGACGGGGGCTTCGCGGAGGCAATCCGGGCACGCCGGACGCCCGCACCGGGAACAGCTCAGTCCGGTCGGGCGGTTCGGGTGCCACCAGCACCCGGGCAGCGCGGCTTGTTCGACGGCGGGGTTCGGCGGTTGGTTCACGATGGCACCAACCTACCGAAACCCACGCGCAGAGGCCGTCAGTGCTCGATCGAAACCTTCTCGATGACGACGTCGGTCAGCGGGCGGTCCGCCGGCCCCGTCGAGGTACGAGCGATGGCGTCGACGACGTTGCGCGACTCCTGGTCGGCCACCTCGCCGAAGATCGTGTGCCGGAAGTTCAGGTGGGTGGTCGGCGCCACGGTGATGAAGAACTGCGAGCCGTTCGTGCCGGGCCCGGCGTTGGCCATGGCCAGCAGGTACGGCTTGCTGAACTGCAGCTCCGGGTGGAACTCGTCGCCGAACTTGTAGCCGGGGCCGCCGCGGCCGGTGCCGGTCGGGTCGCCGCCCTGCAGCATGAAGCCGTCGATGACCCGGTGGAAGATCGACCCGTCGTAGAAGGGGCCGGAGTCCGTACCAGCAGCGTTCGGCTGGGTGTACTCCTTGGTGCCCTCCGCGAGCCCGACGAAGTTCGCGACCGTCTTCGGCGCGTGGTCCGGGAGCAGGTTCAGGTGGATGTCGCCCTGGTTGGTGTGCAGCGTAGCTTTCACGTACTTCATCGTGCCATCTGCGGCGGGCGGCGCAGAAAAGGGGCACGATAGGTTACGGGTAACAGAGCAGTGTCAAAACGAATGATGAGGTGAAGCCCATGTCCCGGGCGACAGCCCAGGCCGTCGAGACCGCCGACAAACTCGTCACCGAGGGTGTCAAGCAGGGGCGGCGCGCGCAGAAGAAGCTCGCGAAGAAGACGGAACTGACCCGCAAGGAGCTCAAGAAGAGCTCGAAGGCCGCTCGCCAGGAGGCGCTCGCGCGCCTGTCCGAGCTGCGCAAGCCGGGTCGCAAGGCGAAGAAGGCCGCCATCAAGGCCGCGAAGGCGGCCGGCGACTCGAAGCGCCGCGGCAAGAAGGACTTCAAGGCGGCGAAGAAGGACTTCTACGCCGCTGTGTCCGAGGCCAAGTCGGCTGCCAAGGGCACCCGCAGCCGTCGCAAGTGGCCGTGGCTGCTGGGCCTGGTCGTGGTCGGCGCAGGCGCCGCCTACGCCCTCCGCTCGAAGCAGGAGCCGCCGGTCGCGCCCGCGCCGCCGAAGGCCACCCCGCCCGCGCCGAAGCCCGCCGAACCGGCGAAGCCGAGCGCGCAGGCGAACGGCAAGGCGCCGTCCGCGGCGCCCGCCGAAAAGAAGAACTGAACAAGACGCGAAGAGGCCCCCGGGGGTGCAGCCGGGGGCCTCTTCAGTCGTGCTTGGGAACCGATCAGACGGCAGCGGCGTGCTTGTCGATCAGCTGGCCGAGCCGCGGCAGCGCCTCTTCGACGTTCTTCTTACCGTTCGGGCGCAGCTTGCTGTAAACCTTCTTGATGCTGTCGCGGCCGCTCTTCTCCGCGCGCGTGTCGGTGACGTTCAGCAGCGCGTCGGAGGCCTCGTCCGAGCGGCTGGTCAGGTAGGCGCCGAAGTCATTGCCGCCCTGGGCGCGGTAGTCGCCGTAGAACGGCTCGAGCGCGGAAGCGAAGTCCGGCAGCAGCGTGTCGACGGCCGAGGGGATGATGCCCGGCTTGATCTTCTTGACCGCGGCGAAGCCGGTCTTCACGACGGCACCCGAAACGCCGCCCTTGTCCGAGACCTCGGCGTCGACGAGGGTCTCGAAGTCGGAGACGACAGCCGGGCGACGGCCGGAGTCGAGCAGGATTTCCTTGAGGGTGTCAGCCACGAATCTTGTCCTTTGTCGTTGCAGAGTTGGTGCCCCGCCCCGGGGTGGGGATCCCCGATGGCTGCGGTGCGCGAGTCCACGAAGCCTGCGCGTGACGCACAGCGTAATACAAGATCAACATCACTCACCCGTGTGGAGGTCACTACCTAGAGCTTCAGGGCAGCGATAGCCTTCTTGACCACTGTGCGTGCCTTGACGCTCTGCTTCTGGTTCGTGGCCGCGATGACCGCCACGGCCCCCTTCGCGACCGCGTAGACGGCGCCGTCGTCGGTCGACAAATACCCTCCCTTCCAGCCGGAAGGGTCGCTCGCCGGGTTGGACGAGTCGAGCGGCGCCGCCTTGTTGACCAGCGCCGTCGCCGTCTTTTCGTCCCCGACGTACACCCGGACGGTGAGCTGGACCTTCCCGTCCGGGCGGTAGAAGAAGCACGCAGGGTGTGGCTGGTCGGCGGACACGCGCACCTTGGACACGTGCTGGCCGTTCGACTCGGCCACGAATTCGCTGCCGAGGTACGGGCAGTCCTCCGTCGCACCCGGTTGCGGGTCCGGCGGCAGGCCGGCGCCCGCGGCGGTGGATGCGGACGCGGTCGGGCCGGGGACCGCGGTGCCGGTCACGATGGTGGCGCTGCAGCCGGCCAGCAAGGCCACGGCGGGCGCGAGAAGTACGAGTCGTCGCATAGCGCGCACAGTCAACCACGAGGCATGTGTGAAAACTGCTGGCTGACGACGGCGTGACCACCGGACGTGCGACGATGACCCCGTGCTCACCCCCGAGCAGTACCTCGGCGCGATGGCCGAGCGCATCCAGCGGGCCGGCGGCCGGCTGAACACCGTGCAGATCGGACCAGCCACGGCCGTCGTCGGGCTGTTCACCGAGTCGGTCATGCTCTCGACGATGAACTACTGCGTGGTCGCGGCCGCCGTTCCCGAGGTCACCGCGGCCGCGCTCTACGACTTCACCGGCCGCGCCACCCAGCACGCCCGCGCGAACCTGACCGGCACCATGGGCTGGACGGCGGCATCCGTCGTGATCGCCGGGCTCGTCGGCGGCCGTGTGTACCCGGACGCCGCGCAGGCCGCGTCGGCGAAGTCGGGCAACCAGTTCGGCGGCGAGACGCGGATGGTCGCGGTGGACCTCTCGGCCGGCCAGCTGTACGCGTTCGTCGGCGGCAAGTTCTGGGGCGCCGCGGTCCAGGGTTCGGTCAACGCCAAGCTGACGTACTGCTTCCCGCAGCCCGCCGAGGTCTACCAGCAGGTCCAGTGGCAGCAGGCGCAACAGCAACCGCAGCACCCGATGCCCGCCCCGGCGCCGCAGGTGCCGCCCCCGCCGTACGCCGGCCCGGCCGGCCCGCAGCCGCCGGTCTACCCACCGCCCGGGCATGCACCCCACCAGGGTCCGTACGGTTATTGACATGGTGCAGTTGCGCGGCTGGCCGTCGTTCCCCGAAGACCTCCCCGGGTTCACGCCGGAAACGGCGCCGCCGGACCCGCAGGCGCTGTTCCTCGAGTGGCTGTCCGAAGCCGGCGAGCACGTGCTGGCGCCGCACGCGGTCACCCTGTCCACCGTGGATGCCGATGGCGCACCCGACGCACGCGTGGTGATCCTCAAGGACGTCGGGTCCGGCGGCTGGGCCGTCGCGACCAGCTCGGAAAGCCCGAAGGGCCGGCAGCTGAGCAAGGACCCGCGCGCGGCGTTGACGTTCTTCTGGCCCGGTCGCGGCCGCCAGGTCCGGCTGCGCGGCCCGGTCTCCCCCGCCACGCCCGAGGTGTCCGCGGCGGACTTCCTCGCCCGGCCGCCGGCGTCCCGCGTCGAGGCGTTCATCGGCCACCAGTCGCAGGTGCTGCCCGATCCGGCGGAGCTCGACGTGGCAGCCGCGGAGGCGCACCGCTGGGTCGAGGAGAACCCGGGGGTGGCCCCCGAAACCTGGACGCGATACCTGGTGGACCCGGACGAAGTCGAGTTCTGGCAGGCCAGTCACGACCGGCGGCACGTGCGCCTGCGGTACCGGAAGTCCGGCGGCGGCTGGGTCCGCGAGCGCCTCTGGCCGTGACCGGCCGCCCTTTCGGGGGTATGCGGGTTCCGCGCGGGTGTGCGCATGATGCACGCATGCGCTCGAAGATGCTGACCGCCGGGCTGGTCCTGGCGCTGACCGCCGCACTCGGGGGTGTGGCCGCGGCCGACGCGCGTCCTGGGGGACGACCGAAGCTGGCGGATCCGCACCCGTGCCCGGGACAGCCGGGCTTCACGTGCTCGATCCTGACCGTCCCGCTCGACCGCACCGGCCGCGTGCCGGGCACGCTCGACCTGCCCGTGGCGACCGCGGACAACGCGGACGCGCCCAAGGGCGTCCTGCTGTTCCTCACCGGCGGCCCCGGCCAGGGCGGCGTCGGCACCATCACGAGGATCGCCAAGCAGCGGCTGCCGGAAGTCGCGAAGGACTACCGGATCGTCATGCTCGACCAGCGCGGCACCGGGCCGTCGGGCGCGTTGCGGTGTCCCGGCCTGCAGGCGGAGGTGGGCAGCTCGGACATCGCGACGCCGTCGGTCGGCGCGGTGCAGGAGTGCGCGCGCATCCTCGGTGACACGGCGCCCCTGTATTCGACCGACCAGAGCGTGGCGGACTTCGACCAGCTCCGGCAGGCACTGGGCGTGCCGAAGCTGGTCGTCGACGGCGTTTCGTACGGCTCCTTCACGGCGGCGCGGTACGCGATCGCACACCCGGATCGCGTCAGCAAGGTCATCCTCGATTCGGTGCTGCCGCACCACGCGACGGCGTCGGCTTCGCTGTACCTGACGGGCTTGACGGCCGAGGCCCGCGTGCTGCGCGCGGCGTGCGCGGTGGCCCCGGCCTGCGGCTACGACCCGGCCGAGGACCTGGCGTGGGTGATCCGCCACCGCGGCACGGCTGATGGCGTGCGGATCTTCGACACGATCGTGTCGTACGAGTTCGCCGACCCGACGTACCGCAACCCCTCGGCGGGCGACATCATCGGCGCGCTGCACGAAGCCCGCGGCGGCACCCCGGCCCGCTTGGACGGCCTCCTGGAGGCGTACCGGTCCGGCGGCGACGACCCGGCGGCGTTCAGCGCCGGCCTCCACGCGGCCACGCTGTGCGCGGACGGCCGGTTCCCGTGGGGCTCCGCGGCGACACCGCTCGCGCTCCGCCGTCCGCTGCTGTCGCTGGCCTCCCACGCGCTCCCGGAGTCGGCGACCTGGCCGTACACGACCGGCGTGGCGACGCAGCAGGGGTTCATCCAGAGCTGCCTGCCGTGGCCGGCGGAACACCCGGCCTCGAACCCGGCCGGCTCGTTGCCCGACGTCCCGGTGCTGCTGCTCAACGGCGACCGCGACCTGTCGACGCCGTTGGAGTGGGCGCGCGAGGAAGCGGCCCAGGCCCCGCGTGGCGAGCTGGTGATCGTGCCCGGCGAGTCGCATTCGATCCAGAACCGCGAGCGCGGCCACGCGGGGCGGGACGCGGTGATCAGCTTCCTGCGGTGAGGGCGCCGAAGACCGCGTCCCGCACTTCGGCATCGGACGGTGTCTCTCGCCGTTGTTCGACGGCGAGCTCGGCGAGGGACACCATGGTGACGTCGGCGAGGCCGCACGCGGTGAAGCGGTGGAAGGCCGCCATGTCCGGATCGACGTTGAGCGCGAAGCCGTGGCTGGTGACGCCCCGGCGGATCCGCATCCCGATCGAGGCGACCTTGCGGTGGTCCGGCGTCCAGACGCCGGCGAGGCTGGACGCGCCCTTCGGCGTATCCCGCCGGACGGCCGGGAAGCCGAGGCTCCCGAGGGCGTCCACCAGGCCGTTTTCCAGCCACCGCACGATGTCGACGGGTCCTCGGGCCGGGTACGCGGCCCGTAGGTGACGATCGGCGGGTGGCTCAGCAGGAAGAGCCGGTCCTCGGCCAGGCCCTGCCGGCGCTCCTCCACCCAAGTGCTCATCTCGGCGAGAGCTTGGTGGTAACCGACCTCACCGAGGTCGACGCGCTTGATCGGCCATCCCACGAAACCAAGCTACGCCCACGTGACCGGCAGCTCGTGGACGCCGTAGATGTTCATGTCCGTGCGCAGCTTCACGTCCCCGGCCGGCACCGCGAGCGCCAGGGTCGGGAAGCGGCGCAGCAGCCCCTCGAACCCGGCGCGCATCTCGATGCGGGCCAGTTGCTGGCCGAGGCACTGGTGGATGCCGTGGCCGAAGGACAGCAGGCCGCGGGCGTTGCGGTGGATGTCCAGCGTGTCCGGGTTTTTCGAAGCGCCGGGGGTCGTGGTTGGCGGCCAGCAGCGAGACCACGACCGTCGAGCCCTTGGTGATCGTTTCGCCGCCGAGCTCGAGGTCCTCCGTGGCGTAGCGGAAGAAGATGTCGGCCACGGACAGGTAGCGCAGCAGTTCCTCCACCGCGCCGGGCAGCAGTTCCGCGTCGGCGCGGAGCTCGGCGACCTGCTCGGGGTGCTCCAGCAGGGCGAACGTGCCCAAGGACAGCATGTTGGCCGTCGTCTCGTGGCCCGCGAGGAGCAGCAGGAACGCCGCGCCGGTCAGCTCTTCGATGGTCAGGTCGTCGTGGCGGGCCAGGTCGGACAGGATGTCCTCGCCGGGCTCGGCGCGCTTGCTCGTGACCAGTTCGGTCAGGTACGTGTTCAGCGCGATGTACGCGCCCATCTTCTCTTCGAGAGTCTGCTCCCGGACCATGAACTGCGCCGAGTTGGCCTGGAAGGTGTCCCGGTCCGCGTAGGGCACGCCGAGCAGCTCGCAGATCACCAGCGAGGGCACCGGGAGCGCGAAATCCTTGACCAGGTCGACCGGCGGGGCGAGCCGCGCGAGGTGGTCCAGCTGCCGCTCGACGACGTCGGCGATGTGCTCCTCCAGCTGCTTCATCCGCTTGACGGTGAACGCGCCGGTGAGCTTGCGGCGCAGCCGGCCGTGGTCCGGCGGGTCCATCGCGATGAACATGCCCGGCATCGGCGGCGACGGCTCGGTGCCACCGGGCATGCCCGTCTCGTACGGCACGTGGATCACGTCAAGGTCCAGGCGGGAGCTGAACCGGGTGTCCGCCATCAGCTGCCGGACCTCTTCGTAGCCGGTCACGAGCCAGCCCTCGTGCCCGTCGGGGAAGATCAGCGGGCTGACCGGGCGGACGTCGCGCAGCCGGGTGAGCGCGCTCGGCGGGTCGAAGGGTCCTGCGTCGCGGTCCATGGGGAGTCCGTGCGGGACGTCGGCCGTCTGGCTCATCGGCTTTCCTTTCGTGGGTGTGCCGACGACGATCGCCGAGCGGGCTGACACGGGCCTGACACGCCTCGGACACCGCCATTCGTGGCAAGATCGGCCGCGTGCAGATCGGGATCCTGGGGCCCTTCGAAGTGCGCACGGACGACGGCGTGCTCGCCGATGTGCCGGGCGCCCGCCTGCGGGGGCTGCTGGTCGCCCTCGCGCTCGAGCCGGGCCAGGTGGTCCCGAAGGCGACGCTCGTCGACTGGATCTGGGGTGAACAGCCGCCCGCCGAGGCACCGAACGCGTTGCAACGCCTGGTTTCCCGGCTGCGGAAGGCACTGCCGGAGGGCTCGGTCGACGGCCGGCCGACCGGCTACCGGCTGGTGGTGGCGCCCGACGACGTCGACGCCGTGCGGTTCGAACGCCTCGTCGGCCAGGCCCGCAAGGACGACGATCCGCGGCGGCTGCGCGAGGCCCTCGCGCTCTGGCGCGGTTCGGCCATGCAGGACGTCGAACTGCCGGAAAGCGGGGCGTTCGAAGCCGCGGTCACCCGGCTCGAAGGGTTGCGCCTGGCCGCCTTGGAGGACCGGTTCGACGCGGAGGTCCGGCTCGGCGGCGGTGCGGAGCTGGTCACCGAGCTGACCGACCTGGTCGCCGCGCACCCGATGCGGGAACGGCTCGTCGCCGCGTCGATGCGCGCACTCGTCGCGACCGGCCGGGACACCGAGGCGCTGCTCGTCTACGAGCGCACCCGGGAAACCCTGGCCGACTCCCTCGGCGTCGACCCGTCGCCGGAGCTGTCCGAGGTGCACGTCGCGCTGTTGCGCGGCGAGCTCGGACGGCGGGAGGAAACCCGGAAGACGAACCTGCGGGCCGAGCTGACCAGCTTCGTCGGCAAGGACGCCGACGTCGCCGCGGTCGGCGAGCTCATCGCCGAACACCGGCTCACCACCCTGATCGGGCCGGGCGGTTCGGGAAAGACCAGGCAGGCCACGGAAACCGCGCGCACGCTGCTCGGCGACTTCCCGGACGGTGCGTGGCTGGTCGAGCTGGCGGGGACCGGCCCCGGCGACGACGTGGCCCAGGCGACGCTCGGCGCGCTCAAGCTGCGGGACTCGCTCGTCGGCGAGGCACCGGACGCGGAGCCGACGGACCGGGTCGTCGCCGCCCTGCGCGAGCGTTCGATGCTGCTGATCCTCGACAACTGCGAGCACGTCATCGAGTCCGCGGCGGCGTTCGCGCACCGGGTGCTCGGGGAGTGCCGCCGGCTGCGGATCCTCGCGACCAGCCGGGAACCGCTCGGCATCACCGGGGAGGCGCTGTGGCAGGTCGCGCCCCTGGTCCTACCCCCGGAGAACGCGGATCCGGCCGAGATCGAGGCCGCTCCGGCCGTCCGGCTGCTGCGGGACCGGGCCGGCGCGGTGCGCAAGGACCTCACGGCGGACGCCCGCACCCTGGCCCGCGTCTGCCGGGCGCTGGACGGGATGCCGCTGGCCATCGAACTCGCCGCGGCCCGCCTGCGCACGATGTCGCTCGACCAGCTCGCGCACCGGCTCGACGACCGGTTCCGCCTGCTGACCGGCGGCAGCCGGACCGCGCTCCCACGGCACCGCACCCTGCGCGCGGTGATCGACTGGAGCTGGGAGCTGCTCTCCGACGCCGAGCGCGTCGTGCTGCGCCGGCTCTCGGTGTTCGCCGGCGGGGCGAGCCTGGAGGCGGCCGAGCGGGTCTGCGGCGACGACTCGGCCGATGTCCTCGACCTGCTGACCTCGTTGACCGAGAAGTCGCTGGTGGTCGTCGTCGGCGAGCGCTACCGCATGCTCGGCACGATCAAGGAGTACGCCGAACAGCGGCTCGCCGAGGCCGGCGAGACGGACGTGGCCAGGCGGGCCCATCTGGCGTACTTCACCGAGCTCGTCGAGACCGCGGAGCCGCACCTGCGCCGCGCCGAGCAGCTGACGTGGCTCGCCACGCTCGAAGCGGAGCACGACAACATCACCGCGGCGATGCGCGGAGCGCTCGCGGCGGGCGAAGCGGCCGAGGCGATGCGGCTCGCGGCGAGCGCCGGCTGGTACTGGTGGCTCGCCGGGCACCGGGCGGAAGGCAACGAGCTGGTCATGGCGGCCACGGCCGTGCCCGGCGAGGTGCCGGACGAGATCCGCGGCTTGGTCTACACGTTCGTCGTCCAGTTCGTGACGGCCGGGCAGCAGAGCGACGAGTACCGGGCGGAGGACTGGATCCGCAAGGCGCACGAAATCAGCCTGCGGGTCGAGCACCCGAGGCTGGCGTTGCGCTTCGCGGGTGCGTTGGAACGCCTCCTGCACGGACCGGACGCGGCGCTGTCGGCGTTCGAACCGCTGCTCGCCGACGAGGACCCGTGGGTGCGCGCGGTGGCCCGGCTGCAGCTGGGCAAGATGCGCATCCAGTTCGGGCACGGCGACCAGGCCGCGGACGCGCTCCTCGAGGCGGCGGTCGCCGAGTTCCGCGCGCTCGGCGAGCGGTGGGGCACGTCGTTCGCCCTCACCGAGCTGGCGGACCGCATCGCCGTGCGCGGCGAGTTCGCCGAAGCGTGCGAGTACTACGAGCAGGCCGTCGAGGTCGTGACCGAGGTCGGCGCCATCGAAGACGTCGTCCGGATGCGGTCGCGGCAGGCCCAGCTGTACTGGCTGCTGGGCGACGAGAAGGCGAGCGCGGCCGCGTTGGCCGGAGCCCAGCGGGCCGCGGAGCGCGTCGCCTGGCCGAACGCACTGGCCGAGCTGGCGCTGGCCAAGGCGGAGCTCGCGCGCTGGAGCGGCGACCCCGTCCAGGCCCGCCGCCAGCTCGAAGTCGCGACGACGATGCTGAGCGAAGACGCCCATCGCGCGAACGTCCAGGCCCTGGTCCGGGACCTGCTCGGTTACCTCGCCGAGGACGTCGGCGAAGCCCGCGCCCACCGCAAGGCGGCGTTCGACGCGGCGGCCGAGAGGGGGCACCCGCTCATGATCGCGCAGGTCCTCATCGGACTCGCGGACCTGGCGCTGCGCACCGGGCAGGACGAACAGGCCGCGCGGTTGCTCGGTGCGAGCGCGGCCGTCCGGGGCCTGCCGGACCGGTCGAACCCGGATCTGCCCCGGATCGAGGAGAGCGCACGACGTCGCCTCGGTGACGAGGGGTTCACCGAGGCGACGCGGGCGGGGGCGGAGGCGAGCTGGCCGGAGCTGGCCGCGGTCACGCTCGCTTCTTGAAGGTGGCCGACGCCCACAGGTAGCCGACGACGGCGATCCCGGTGCACCAGGCCAGCGCGGCGATCAGCGTGCCGGTGGCCGGCGCCCCGTTGAGCAGCCCGCGCAGGGTTTCGATGATCGGCGTGAAGGGCTGGTACTCGGCGAATTGCTTGAGGCCGGGGCCCATCTTGTCCGCCGGCACGATCGCACTGCTGAAGAACGGCAGCATGACCAGCGGCACCGACGCCAGGCCGGCCGTTTCCGGCGATTTCGCCGCCAGCCCCAGCGCGATCGTCAGCCAGCCGGTGGCGAACCCGAGCAGCACGACGACGCCGAGCGCGCCGAGCCAGTCGAGAAAGCCCGCCGCCGGGGCGAAGCCCAGCAGGAAGGCGACACCGAGGAGAGCCGCGATGGCGACCAGGTTGGTCAGCACGCTGGCGACGACGTGCCCGGTCAGCACCGCGCCGCGCGAGACGTCCATGACCTTGAAGCGGTTGATGATGCCCTTGGTCATGTCGGAGTTCACCGCGGTCGCGGTGGCTCCCAGCCCGTAGCAGACGGCCAGCAGCATCAGGCCCGGCGTCGCGTAGTCGACGTAGTTCACGCCGACGCTGAACGCGTCGCCGAACATGTAGACGAACATCAGCATGACCACGACCGGCATCAGGATCGCGTTGAACACCGACATCGGGTTCCGGGCGATGTGCTTGAAGTTGCGGCGCAGCATCACGATCGAGTGGGAGTTCATTTCGCGGGAACCTCCGTGGCGTGGCCCGTCAGGGCGAGGAAGACGTCGTCGAGATCGGGGGTGTGGACGGAGAGCTCTTCGGCGCTGAGCGCGTATTCGTCGAGTCTGTCCAAAAGGGAACGGAGCGATTTCGTGCCGCCGTCACTGGGCACGCGCAGGGCCAAGGCCTCGTCGTCCCGGGTGGCGTCGGTGAGGATTCGCGCGGCCGCGTCGAGCTCGGTGGCGGTGGTGAACCGGAGCTGGACGTGGGTGCCGGGAATCCGGCGCTTCAGTTCGCCGGCGGTGCCCTGGGCGACGAGGCGGCCCTGGTCGAGCACGGCGATGCGGTCGGCGAGCTGATCGGCTTCTTCGAGGTATTGCGTGGTGAGGAAGATGGTGCCGCCATCGGCGACGAGATCGCGGATGATGGCCCACATCGTCCGCCGGCTGCGCGGGTCCAGGCCGGTCGTCGGTTCGTCGAGGAAAATGATCCGCGGACGGCCGACGAGCGTCATGGCGAGGTCGAGCTTCCGCCGCATGCCCCCGGAGTAGGTCGACGCGGGTTTGTGCGCCGCCTCGGTGAGTTCGAAGCGCTCCAGCAGCTCGCCAACGGTCTTCTTGCCCCCGCCGGCCCGGTTCAGGTCGACCATCAGCTGCAGGTTTTCCTGCCCGGTAAGAAGTTCGTCCACGGCGGCGAACTGCCCGGTGACCCCGATCGCCGCCCGCACGGCCTTGGCTTCGGTGGCAACGTCATGCCCGGCGACGCGGACGGTGCCGCCGTCGGCCTTGGTCAGCGTGGTGAGGACGTTGACGGTCGTGGTCTTGCCGGCGCCGTTGGGGCCGAGCAGGGAGAAGATGGTGCCGGCTTCGACTTCGAGGTCGACGCCGTCGAGGACGGTTTTGCCTTGGTAGGCCTTCCGCAGTCCGGAGGCCGTGATCGCCAGGTCTGTCATGAGAACCACTGTCGAGGGGTGACCTGACACCGGCCTGACACGGACCTGACCCGCCCCCCCGCGCGGGTGCGGGTCAGTGGGTGGTGGAACCCGAGTGCGACGCCGGGAGCCGAATCCATCTCCCAGGGTATCTGGAAAGTCACCATTCACTGATACGGCAGTCCACTTGCCGGTGGAGTTATGTTGCAGGCCTGACGTGGCACAATTAGAACTCTTCGATCTTGGTTGAAGGCCACGAGATCGAAGTCAGGCCAGTCGCGACTCGAAGTTTTACGGGCTGTGCATCACCTGCGTCGTGGTTGAGCCGATGTCGAGGACGGCCTTACCCGCGACGCGGCGTCTCAGGAGTGCGTCGGCTGCTTCCGATGCGCGGTCCCATGAGCTTCGCCAGCCGATCTGCGGGTCGAGCCGGCTCTCCGCGAGCAGGTCGATGAGGTGCGTGAGGTCCGGGCCGAACGGCTGACGGACGATGAACGGTTCGAGTCGCTTGTCACTGCCTCGCACGCGTTCTCGCTCGAAGTCGATAGTGGTCGGCTCACGGGATGCCTGTCCGATGCTCAGCGCGACACCGCCATCGCCGAGGAGGGCGAACCCTTCGGCCAGTTGACGTCCTCCGACATTGTCGAGCAGGCCGAAAACGGGTTCGGTGACGCTGCCGAGGCCGACGACGACCTCCGCTGCGCCGAGTTCGTCCAGCCCCTCACCCCGTGCCGGGCTGCCGACCGATGCGATGACGTGCGCTCCGCCGAGCGCGGCGAGTTGCACGGCGAACCGGCCCACCCCGCCGGAAGCGCCAGTGATGAGCACACGACGATCATCCACGGGTCCCAGCCGACGCAGCGCCTGGAGTGCGGTAACGCCCGCCGCAGGGAGCGCGCTCGCGGCGCCGAAGTCGACGGACTCGGGCACGACGGCGAGATCCGCGGTGTCGACAGCGCGCAGTTCGGCCCACCCGCCCCGGAAATCGAAGGACACGACCCGGGTGCCGACCGGCGGGCCCGACCCGTCCGCCGCCTGCCGGACGACGATCCCCGCCGCGTCGCATCCGGGCACCTCGCCAGGCCGGCGCTGCTGATCCAGGTAAGCGAGTTCACCGAAGTTGAGCGAAACGGCCTGCACGTCGACCAATGCCTGCGCATCCGTCGCGACGGGCGGCTCGGTGTCAGCGAGGCGGAGACCGGCCGGGGCGGCAGGGTCGTGGACCAAGGCGCGCATTCTTTCCTTCGTAGCGTGATAACGCGAGTCGTGTCAGTGCGGCAGGGTGGCGTGGCGTTCCAGGAACCGGGCGACGTCCGACGGGTCCTCCAGCGGGAGTGGATAGACCACGAGGCGGTCCACACCGAGAGCGGCGTAACGCTCAGCCGCGCGGGGCTCTACCGCTACCGGATCGAGCGGCATGTAGCTGATCTCCAGTCGCCCTAGCCGTTCCGGGCGCTCGGCCTCGCTTGCGGCCTGTCGAAGCCCGGCGAGGTGCCGAGGCAGGTCGTCGAGCGTGCCGTTGCCGAACCAGCCATGACCGCGGGCGACCGCACGACGGAACGCGGCGGGGCTGTGACCACCGATCACGATGCGCGGCCCACCCGGCCGCGCCGGGCGCGGATGCGCGTCGACGTCACCGAACGCGACAAACCGGCCCTGGTACGTAGGATTCGACTCGGTCCACAAGGCGGTCATCGCATCGAGGTACTCGTCGGTGCGCCTGCCTCGGTCGGACATCGCGACACCGACCGCACGCATCTCGGGTTCGAGGTAGCCGGCACCGACGCCGACCAGCAGGCGGCCGGCACTGAGCACGTCCAGGCTCGCCACTTGCTTGGCAAGGACAAGCGGGTTGCGTTGCGGCAGGATCACGATCCCGGTCCCGAGTTCCAGCCGCTGGGTAACCGCCGCGACGTAGGACAAGTGCACCAGCGGATCGAGAATCGGGTCGGTCGGCTCCATCGGCGATTCCGCCACTCGCGGGCTCGGCAGCACCACATGCTCGCCCGCCCACCACGACGTATAGCCGAGCTCCTCGGCCAGCCGGGCCAACCGCACTGTCTCGGTCGGACCCAGCGTGGCCTTGGCGTTCAACCCCGACACTCCCAGTTCCATGCTCGGTGCCCTCCTGCCGTCGGTGATCTCGCCTCATCGTCCGACAGCTCGGTGGGAGCCGTCCAAGACATGCGGCTATAGCCTGTGGCTATGGATGTCCATGTCCGAGACCTGCGTTACTTCGTTGCAGTGGCGGAAGAGCTGAGCTTCACCAGGGCAGCCGGCCGGCTGTTCATCGCCCAGCCGTCGTTGAGCAAGCAGATCCGCCAGCTGGAGACCTCGCTGCGAGCCACGCTCTTCGAACGGGACCATCGCACCGTCGCGCTGACCTCGGCCGGCGCGGCTCTGCTCCCGCGGGCCCGGCAGATCATCGAGCAGTGGGCGCTTGCGCAGCGCGCGATCTCCGATGCGGTCGCGGCGCAGCGAACGACCTTGACGGTCGGTTTCCACACCAGGATCGGCCGCGGTCTCATCCCCAGCGTCACCACCAAGATGGCCACTCTGCTGCCAGAATGGAAACTGCTGTTCCGCCAGGTCCCGTGGCGCGACCCCACGGTCGGACTCGCGGGCGGCGAGGTCGACGTGGCCATCGCCTGGCTGCCAGTCCCGGACAACGGCGAGTTCTCCTGGAAGGTCGTCGCCACCGAGGACCGCTGGGTAGCCCTGCCCTCCGGCCACCGTCTCGCCGCACGTGCGGTTGTCCCGTTCGGTGAACTTGCCGATGAGCCATTCATCGCGCTCCCACCAACAGCGGGAACACTGCGCGAGTTCTGGCTGGGAACCGACCATCGAACGAGACCGGCGCGAATCGTTGCGGAGGCCGAAACCGCCGAAGAGGCCATCGAAGCCGTTGGCTCCGGGCTCGGCGTAGTGCTGCTTTCCGCCGGCAACGCTGAGCTTTACCGGCGCGACGACATCACGTACCGCCCCGTCGGCGGGCTGCCACCCGGCGAACTCGCCGTCGTCTGGCGCAACAACGACGACCGTCGCGCCCTGCACATCTTCACTGACGCATGCACGCGGTGCCTCTGCGACCCACAACGCAGCAAGTCGCCCGCTGGATAATGGCGAACCTCGATTGGCCAACGCACGAGTTCGGGTACTGACAACTTGTGGAGCTGAGGGGAATCGAACCCCTGACCCCCGCCTTGCAAAGGTGCGAACCCGTCTTGCGGCTGACCAGCAGAACCGGTATCCCCTGATCACAGCCTTGATCCAACTGAGATTCCCCGTGGTTCCCCGCCCGTCCCTCGCCCAACGGGCACGCCTGGGGCACGCGGGGGCACAAGCGGCTGAAACACGCGCTGGTGGCCACTCGCTGGTGTTTCAGCCGCTTTTCGCTTTTCCCGTGACTACAGAGACATAGAAATAGAGTGGGAAAAGTGTTATCCCCGAGGGTGTCACTCACCTGTCACACCCAAACCCGCAGGTCAGGCAAGGTTGAGTGACAGAGTGACAGGTGTGACAGCCTCGACACCCCAGAGGTGTCACCGACCTGAAGTGTCAGGCAAGCTCCGTGGCAGTGTCACATTCCGCAGCATGTCGTCGACTCTGGAGGTGTGGACGAGACTCAGCCCTCACCCGTGCTGACCGACTTGACCGAGCTTGAGCAACAGGTGGTCAATACCGCCCGCCGTGGGCAAGTCGCCATGCCCGCCACCACGAGGACGGTGGAGGAGCTGGCGGTCACCGACGATCCCGAACTGCAGGTAAGAGCCGACCTGCTCCGTGAACTGCTTCGCGGCCTACACGGTGACCTCGATCCCCTCGGGATCCGGATCGAGGGGGTGCGGGTCGTCGGAGAGCTTGACCTCGATCAAGTCACTGCGGTTACGGGCCTGAACCTGTACCAGTGTGCGCTCCCGGAAGGCATCGTTTGCCGATCTGCGCGCCTTAGCGGGCTTAGTCTCAATCGCAGCTTGCTGGCCTATCTGGCCGCCGACAGCCTCCGCACCGACAGCAGCCTGTCCATGGACGACGCCACCATCACCGGCACCGGAGAATACGGCGCGATCCAGCTACTCGACGCCCACATCGGCGGCCAACTCAACCTCGTTAGAACCACTATCACCAACACCACCGGCCCCGCGCTGGTCGCCGACAACCTCCGCACCGACAGCAGCCTGTCCATGGACGACGCCACCATCACCGGCACCGGAGAATACGGCGCGATCCAGCTACTCGACGCCCACATCGGCGGCCAACTCAACGTCGTTAGAACTACTATCACCAACACCACCGGCCCCGCGCTGGTCGCCGACGGCCTCCGCACCGACAGCAGCCTGAACATCGACGACGCCACCATCACCGGCACCGGAGAACACAGCGCGATCCAGCTACGCGACGCCCACATCGGCGGCCAACTCAACGTCGTTAGAACCACTATCACCAACACCACCGGCCCCGCGCTGGTCGCCGACAACCTCCGCACCGACGGCAGCCTGTCCATGGACGAAGCCACCATTACCGGCACCGGAGAATACGGCGCGATCCGGCTGGTCGGCGCCCACATCGGCGGCGAACTCAACGTCGTTAGAACCACTATCACCAACACCACCGGCCCCGCAGTGAACGCCGACGGCCTCCGCACCGACAGCAGCCTGAACATCGACGACGCCACCATCACCGGCACCGGAGAACACAGCGCGATCCGGCTGGTCGGCGCCCACATCGGCGGCCAAGCAGCCCTGCTGGCGTCCAGCCTGGACAACAGCTCAGGCCCGCTCCTGAGCATGCATGAGGCGCAGGTCACCGGGGCGTTGCTGCTCCAGCCGACGATGGTGTGCCCAGCCGGCCATGCAGGGATGAGCCGCCGTGGTTGCTCGGATAGCGGCCGCACCATCACAGCCCAGGGATTGACCTACCCCATGCTGCGGGAGATCTCGTGGCGTCAATGGCTGCACCTGCTGGTTCACCACACCCCCAAATACTGGCCCCAACCCTTCCAGCAGCTCGCCGCGACCGAGCGCGCCGCCGGCCACGACAACAACGCCCGCGAAGTGCTGATCACCCAGCAGAACGAACTTCGCCGCCGCACCCCTGAGGCTCTGGGCAACCGGCTCGCACGCAGGCGACATGCGCTGTGGGGTTGGCTCGGCCGCTACGGCTACCGCGCCAACCGCCTCGTCACCGCCCTCGCCGTCGTCCTCACCCTCGCCGCCGCACTCAGTCTGCTCGCCGGACACGTCACCACCCACCCCAGCCACCACGCCGCCGAACGCGTCCCACCCACCAGCGCCAAACCCGACAACCCCGGCACACCCTGCTCCCCCGTCGAACTCATCGGCCTCGGCATCGACCGCGGACTCCCCCTCGGCACCACCGGCATCCGCACCCACTGCGACCTCGACACCACCACCGGCTGGGGCCAAACCTTCACCGCCGCCCTCTGGGTGCTCCAAGCCCTCCTCTGGGGCCTGGCCACCCTCGCCATCGCCGCCTACACCGGCCTCGTCCGCAAACCCACCTGACCACCGCGGCCGTATTCAGGGCTGGCCGGACCCGATGGTTATGCGCCCGCTGAGCGCCTCGGATGTCTCCGTTACGCATCTGGGGATGCAGCGAGACGCATGACTTGGACCACGATCCAAGCTAAATCCAACGAAGGTGACGCGTTGACCAGCGTAAATGCTCCGGGTACCGCTACCTCCCCGAGACGCATAACGACGCACGGAGACGCACCCAGATGCAGCGAGACGTAGCGTGATGTGGTTACACTGCTGTACACCGCTGTACAGGCGCGGAGAACGCCCCTGCTGAGCTGCAACTCAGCAGAGACGTCTCCCTAGTGCCGGCAGGTGGTTAGCGGGTGAGGTGCAGGTACTCCGCAAGCAATCGGACTGCACCGCCCAGGAGGTTCAGGATTGGGCCAAGCCAGCGGACTGCGTCCCCTGGCTGCCCTTTCTTTTGCCCGGGCATTTTTCACCCCCTCTGGGCTCGCCTTAGAGGCAAGGCGGATGCCCTCGGGGCCACTGGAGTCCCCGAGTTCGGGGCCTGCCGGTTCTCAGAGAGTACATACAGGGGTAGGGGTCTGCGCGGGACCCCAGATGGCGTGTCACGTTCTCACCCTGCTGAGTAGAGCAGTCACTTAGAGGTACTATGCAGTCATTAACGGAATCCGACCTGGGTGGTCGGGGTGTCACATTCCGTGCGAGGTCACAGCAGGACCGACGTGCATGGGACCGACGTCGACCCGTAGCTGGAAGATGCCAGCGGCCACGAGGATGAGCGCTAGCAGCACCCCGATGAAGATGAGCGCGCGAACCATCGCGCCGGGGGTCGCCATGACACGGCCGGCTAGAACCCACAGCCCGTGCCGTTCATCGTCCCCCCCTCTGACAGGACCGGCTTTCGCGATCTGCCGCCTAGCGTCTTGCGAGGGCTGGTCGCCGTGCGACCCTCGCGATCGACGGGTGTCACGCTTTATGGTCATTGGTGTCGCCCTTCGGTGAAGGTTATGGATGGTCCAACTGGCGAACACGTGCTGTACAGGCTGGTGAGTCGCCAGTCGGTTGTGACGCTCGACTGCCGCCGAAGACGACAACGGTTCGCAACGCGC
Source organism: Amycolatopsis sp. lyj-109 (assembly GCF_046548995.1). Classification (NCBI taxonomy): domain Bacteria; kingdom Bacillati; phylum Actinomycetota; class Actinomycetes; order Pseudonocardiales; family Pseudonocardiaceae; genus Amycolatopsis; species Amycolatopsis sp. lyj-109. The sequence continues at coordinate 1,655 of NZ_JAJPWR010000036.1, read as the reverse complement.
TAACGCGCCGAACCGATAAGGGCGGCCTCCTCCTGCCAGAGGAGGCCGCCCCACCCGTCTTCAGCCTTCTGCTTCGCTCACAAGCCTATGACTGGATAAACATCCGTCGAGGAGCCCGACGCGCCCCCGTCGACGACCGGTGGTTACCGCGCGACGTACGCCTACCGTTCGCACGTGGAACTAAACGCAGGTGGCCACGAAAGCAGTGAAAAATAGCGCTTTTGGTGCCCCCTTAGTGTTCGTGGGGGCACCGTGATCTGACGTGACTTGGCATGACATGACGTGACACGGCATGACATGACGTGACCCACGTTAGCCGTTGGACAACGAGCAACCGGCTACTCTGCGTCATCTCTCAACACGCACGCTTCGCCGCTCTGAACTGCATAAACGACCGCTCATCGCCTGCGATCCGCCGCTTGTCGTCCCGGTCGTCAGGTCAAAGGTCGACTGCACAACCTGGCGGCCCGGCAGCCGCAACCTCAAGGTTGCCGAAGTCGAACACATGTTCTACATTCGGCTGCACGTTGGGCGGATAGAGGACGTGTCTGCCCGGCTCCGGCACGAAGGAGCACGTCATGGTCACGAAGTATGAGCGCCAGCTCAAGCGCGCCGAGGTCGCGAAGCGGATGCGGAAGCACGCCGACGAGGTGCACGCCGTCGGCTCGCGGACGCCGTTCTGGCGTCTCGACGACACTAGTGACGAGATCATGATCCGCGACCTCGACGGCTCGCCGCTGATCACCTTCCAGGGAATCCATGCGGCGGAGATGGCCGGCTGGTTCAAGCTGGTAGGCCGACGAACAACCGGCATGGCGTTGGCCGAGCTGATCCGCGCATCCAGCGGCAGCGCGGAAGAGATCCCAGGACGAGACGCGGCTCTCCGACTCCTCCAAGAGATGGGGCTCGAAGAGAAGCCGACCCGGTACCGGCGCTGAGGTACGCGAATGGACACCCCCGACCTGACGAACGCCACCACCTACGTCGTCGCTGGCCAGCCCAACGCCGTCGACCGCTGGCACGTCCTGCCCGACATGACCGTGATCTACGAGCGCCGCCCCGGCGAGTTCGAGGAAGCCCGCGTGCTCACCGCCACCACCCTTCGCGACCAGCCCCTGTGGACCGAGGTTCCGAAACCTACGGCGTAGCAGCCTGCCGTTTCGTGGCGCACCCCGCTATACAGGCGGACATGGCCGGTAGACGGTGATCAACAGACCTTCGCCGTGCTGACGCTGCAGGGTGAGCATGCCAAGCTGAGGACCAGGGTTCGGAGTCGGTGTGGAGTCTACGACGCTGGAAAGTCCAGGTGACAAGCGTCCACCTGGACGACGTCCGGCCTCGTGCCCGACTGAGACGCCGACCCCGGCAGCCACAGATTGTTGATGTAGTCGAACCGGTCGCGCACCCGCGCGGCGAGCGTTCGGGTCTGCCCAGAGTTTGGTTGACACCGGAGCTGACTGTTTTCAGGCCGCAGCTGCGGTCGTGTAGATGGTCTCAAACTCGACCGGGGTGAGCTTGCCCAGGGTGTGTTGGCGGCGTTTGCGGTGGTACTTCGTCTCGATCCAGGACACGATCGCCAACCGGAGTTCCTCGCGAGTACGCCACCGTCGGGTATCGAGAACGTTCTTCTGCAGCAACGAGAAGAATGATTCCAT
>NZ_JAJPWR010000035.1:0-90008 GCF_046548995.1 Amycolatopsis sp. lyj-109 | reverse complement strand
ATCCAGCAGATGCCCTCTCACTTAAGGTCTGTTTGTTCCCTAGACAAGAACAATCATCCCAGGTCAGAGGGCATCTGCCCGTTTACGACATACCCCCGGCCAGCACATTCACCGGTGGATCCGGGTCAGACGCACCGAAGGCCGCCTTGGGTGCGTCTGACGCACCGAAGGCCACATTGGGGCGCTGGGGACTCAGGCGTCACGGAGATGGGCCTCGATCCGGTCCACCTTGGCTTCGAGCTGGCCGGAGAAGCCCGGCCGGATGTCCGCCTTCAAGACCAGGCCGACCCGGGCCGAGCCCGCACCCGCGGCCTCGACCGCGCGCTTGACGACGTCCATGACCTCGTCCCAGGACTCACCCTCGATGTTGGTGAACATCGCGTTGGTGGAATTGGGCAGGCCGGACTCGCGGACCACCTTCACCGCGCGGGCCACGGCTTCGCTCACCCCGCCGTCCGGTTCTCCGCCGGACGGGCTCACGCTGAACGCGACGATCATGCTCGGAAGTCCCTTCTTCGGTGGTCATTTCCGCCAGTCGTGCGACACCCGCCGGTACCCGCTGGTAACTTCGCGTGTCATGAACCGTCCGCTGCCGTTCGACCCGATCGCCCGCGCGGCCCGGATCTGGGAGGACCGGATCGGGCCCTCCGGGACCATGGCCGCGGTGACCGGGGTGATGCGGGTCCAGCAGATCATCCAGTCCGCGGTGGACGGCGCGCTCAAGCCGCACGGCTTGACCTTCGCCCGGTACGAAGCGCTGGTGCTGCTCACCTTCGCCCGCAGCGCCAGCCTGCCGATGCGGGTGATGGGCGAGCGGCTCCAGCTGCACCCCACCAGTGTCACCAACATAGTGGACCGGCTGGAGCGCGACGGGCTCGTCAAGCGGGTCCCGCACCCGACCGATCGCCGCACGACGCTGGTCGAGATCACCGACGAGGGCCGCAAACGCCGCGAGGCCGCGACCGAAGCCGTCACCGCCATCGACTTCGGGCTCAGCGGGCTGACCGAGCGGCAGACCGAGCAGCTGACGGACCTGCTGACCAAGGTCCGCCGCGCCGCCGGGGACTTCAGCGAGTAAGCGCTCGACAGCAGAAAGGGCCCGCACTCGAAAGTGCGGGCCCTTTCTCACATTCCGGGATCAGGCGGCGACGGGTTCCTTGACCTGGAACAGGCCGACTCCACCGTGGGACAGCCGCTGCGGGCCGTCGAGCTTGCCGTTGCGCAGCGCCCACTTCTCGAACAGCCACGTGAACAGCGGCGGGATGCTCGCGAGCAGCGCGAGGACCAGCGTCTTCGGGCGCCAGCCGAGCGGCTTCGCCACGGACAGGGAGACGACCAGGTAGAGGACGAAGATCACGCCGTGCACCATGCCGAGGACGGGGACGCCGCCCTCGTGAGAGGAGTGGACGACGTACTTGAGGAACATCCCGACCAGCAGCCCGGCCCAGGAGAGGGCTTCGGCTACCGCGGCCACGCGGAACACTAGAGCGGCCTTGCTGGACACTTCTTCCTCCTGTGGGGTCTCACCACGTTGGTTCGTGACATGACAAACGTCCGACTGCACCGTCCACGGCGGACTGCCTGTGGACGTCAACGGCGCTGTCGGACGTGCTGATACCCAGTGTGAGGCGTGACGGCCCTCACGGGAACACCGGGGCCCGTGACGATGCTCACGGCCGTGGTCCATTGTGGTCTGAACCACGGCCGTGAGCGCGTGTTGACTACTCCGCGCAGGGCGAAATCGGGGCGGACGAAGGTGACGTCCCCCACTTCGCCGTGGCGTCGGCGGTGAGTGCGAAATCGAGTGTCGTGCCGCGTTTCAGCTGGTCCACGTTCACGTACACGCGGTCACTCGGCTTCGAGCCGACCTCCAGATCCGAGACGTACTGCACCTTCGAGCCGTCCGCGCCCGGCGCCTTGATCGTGACGTCCCGCCCGTTCTCCAGGTGCAGGACGGATTTCGCGAAACGCGGAGCGTTGAGCACGAAGTTCCCAGTCCCCGGGACGGCGGGATAGAGACCGAGAGCGCTGAAGACGTACCAGGCCGACATGGTGCCCAGGTCGTCGTTCCCGGTGACGCCGTTGGGCGCGTTGGTGAACAGCGTGTGCGCCGCCCGCACGACCGTCGACGTCTTCGACGGCTGCCCGGTGAGCGCGTACATCCACGGCGAGTGCAGGTCCGGCTCGTTGTTGGGGTTGTAGCGGAACTGGTCGTAGTAGTCATACGGGCCGACGACCCAGTTCTCGCGCACCGCCGTCGCCGGGTTCTTCACCAGTTCGTCGTAGGCGAAGAAGTCGTCGAGGCGCTTGCCGGTGGCCGCCGGGCCGCCCATCCGCCGCACCAGACCGGGGATGTCCTGCTGGACCAGCCACTGGTACTGCCAGGCCGTGCCCTCGTGGAAGCCGTCCTGGCTCTGCGGGCTGTAGGGCTTGTCGGCGGGCGAGAACCACGCCCCGCCGAGGACCTTCGGCCGGAAGAAGCCGGTGAACCCGCGGTCGGTCTGCGTTTCGTCCCACAACGTCCGGTAGGTCCGGCCCTTCGCGGCCAGGGCCGCCGCGTCGTCCTTCTTGCCGAGCGCGGCCGCCATGACCGACAGCGAACAGTCACCGAGCGCGTACTCCAGGGTGGCCGACGCGCCGTGGTTCGGATCGGTGTCCTGCCCCTTCTTCGGGAAATCCGGGTCGTACTGGACGAACCCGTCCTTCTGGTAGCTCGCGTTGCCCGAGCGTCCCTGGAACGGCGACGCGGCGGGCGGAATCTCGCGCGAGTTCTGCAGCAGCGCCTGGTAGGCGTGCATCTCCTCGCCCGACAACGCGCCGAAGCGCCAGAGGTCGACCAGGAACGGCGTGACCGGGTCGCCGGTCATCGTGTTCGTCTCCTGGCTCGCGTACGCCCACCGCGGCAGCCAGCCGCCTTGGTCGTGGATGGCCAGGATGCTCTTCGCGATGTCCTTCGCGCGGCTGGGCCGCAGCAGCGCCAGGAGCTGGTTCTGCGTGCGGTAGGTGTCCCAAAGCGAGAAGAAGTCGTAGTACGTCCAGCCGATCGCCCGGTGGATCTTCTTGTCGAAGCCGTAGTAGCGGCCGTCGGCGTCGTTGGCCGTCAGCGGCTGCAGCAGCGCGTGGTAGAGCGAGGTGGAGAAGACCGTGCGGTCGTCCGGCGTGCCGCCCTTGATGTCCACAGAGGACAGCTCACGCCGCCAGGTGCGCTGGACGGCGTCCTTGGCCGCGTCGAACGACCGGATACGCTCCGAGGCCAGGTTGCCCCGGGCGCCGGTGGCGTCGACCTGGGAGATCGCCGTGGTCGCGGTCACCTGCCCGCCACCGAACGTCAGCCAAGCGCCGCGCAGGCCCGCACCGCCTTCGGACGAGCGTGAGCCCGGTGTGCCGCCGGTCGGCGACCACGTGCCGAACGTCTTGAACGGCTTGTCGAACTTCGTCGTGAAGTACGTCGTGTACGCCTTGCCGCCGCAGAACGCCTGCGACTCCACGGTTCCCTCGACCGTCCGGTCGTCGACGACGCGGATGCTGCTGCCCGTCACCGGTTCCTTGTCGTTGGCCTGCCCGACGTTGACGAAGACGTTGGCGTCACCCGGCTTCGTGAAGGTGTACCGCTCGACCCCGGCCCGTGTCGCCGCGGTCGTCTCGACGTCGACGCCGCCGTAGCCGGTCAGATGAACCTTGTAGTAGCCGGGCTTGCCGACTTCGCCGTCGTGGGTGAACGGCGAGGCGTACTGCTTCTGGTCGAAGGTGGCCGGGTTCGCCGTGTCGAACGCCTTGCCCGGCCCCACTTCCCCGGTCGTCGGCAACGTCGAGACCAGCCCGCCCTGCTCCCAGCAGCCCGCGCCGGACAGGAAGAAGTGCCCGAAGCCGCGGATCGCGGTGTCGGTGTAGCGGTAGCCGGCGTAGTGCGAGGTGATCGGGCTGACCTGCGTCATCCCGAACGGCGCCGAGGCGCCCGGGAACGTGTTGCCCTCGTCCTGCGTGCCGATGAACGTGTTGACGGCGTCGAGAGCATCGCCGCCGGATGCCTGGGCCACGACGGGGCTCACCCCCGTCGCCACCACGGCGAGCGCCAGCGCGCCCGCCAAAACCTTGCTCTTCACAGCTTTCCTCCCTGGGGAAAAGCCGTGAAGGCCACCTTCAGGAACTTAAACTTCCTCAAGGTGGCCTTCACGAACAACCACTTACGCGCCGATGCCGATCGCGAACACGTGCAGGGCGCCGCCGTTGACGTTGTCCGGCAGCGTCACGCTCGCCACGGTCTTGCCCGCGTCGAGGGTGATCGGGTTGGTGCCGAACACCATCGTGCGGATCTGCTGCGGGTCGCTGCCCGCGGCGTTGCGGTACGGCGTCGACAGCACGATGCGGTTGCCGAACGCCGGCTGCGCGCCGCCGCCACCGAGGGTCCAGTCGGAGAACCCGATGGTCGCGGTCGACTTGCTGCCGTCGGTGTAGGTCACCGTCAGCGTGCCGGACGCGTTGCCGTTGGACGCCGAGCCGAGCAGCGCGAGCCGTCCGGAACCCGAGACGTTCACCGTCTGACCACCGGCGACGACGTTGTCGGGGTCGCCCGCCGGGAACGACGGCCAGGTGAACTTGATGCCGTCACTGGTGACCGTGCCGCCCGGAGTCGCTCCCGCCGCCGCCAGCGCGTCGGCCGAGTAGCTCCAGCCGCCGCCGTCGAAGTTGGCCGCACCGGAGTTCGCGTCCGGGGAGATGCCGGCGTTGTTCACCGTGGCGAGCCAGCTGTTCGGCTGGGCCACCAGCACCGTCAGCACCGCCTGCGACGAAGCCACCCCCGGCGACGAGAACGTCACCGGAATGCGGCGGGCGCCGTCGGCCAGCCCGGCCGGCACCGAAACCGTCAGGTCGGCGTGCGCCTTGCCACCGGCCGGGACGGCGATGCTGCCCGACGCCGGGGTCAGCGTGATCCCATCGACGCTGCCCGCACTGTAGGTCCAGGTTCGGGCGGTGCCGGAGAGGTCCTGGACCCCGACCGACGCCGAAGACGTCGACCCCGCGGGCGTCACCGCGCGCGCCGGGTCCACAAAGGACAAGCTGGGCTTCTCCTGCTCGCGGAACGACGGCGGCGCGTCGGCCGCGGCGCTGCCCCACGCGGTCGCCGTGGCGGACCGCGTGTAGTCGAGCGTGCCCCCGCCGGAGATCAGCGCCTCCGGCAGCCACGCCTTCGCGGCCGCGCCACCGTTGACCTTCAGGCCGCCCACGTAGTCACCGGTGCCTGGCGCGTTGATGGTCACCTTCTTGCCCGAGCCGGTGGTGAGCACGGCACGGGAGAAGCGCGGGGTGACGAGCAGCGTCTCGGCGCGGCCGGGGATCTCCGGGTAGATGCCGAGCGCCGACCAGACGTACCAGGCCGACATCTGGCCGAGGTCGTCGTTGCCGATCAGGCCTTCGGGACGCGGGTTGTACAGCTCGTCCATCGAGCGGTGCACGATCGACTGGGTCTTGGCCGGGGCGCCCGCGTACGAGTAGACGTACGGCGCGTTGGAGTTCGGCTCGTTGCCCATGAAGGCGTACGGCTCCTGCGTGCCCGCGTTCAGCTGGGTGAAGAAGGTGTCCAGCCGGGACTGGGTAGCGGTGTTCCCGCCGAACGCCGTAACGACGCCGCCGAGGTCGTAGGGCACCATCCACTCGTACTGCGCGCCGTTGCCCTCGACCCAGCCCTGCGAACTGGCGGGGTCGTAGGTGCCGGCGAACGAGCCGTCCGCGTTGCGCGGCTGCAGGTGGCCGGTCCCCGGGTTGTAGAGGTTCTGCCAGTTCTGCGCGCGCTTCATGAACGTCGTGTACGTCGCGCTGTCGCCGAGCCGCTTCGCGAACTGGGCGATGGAGAAGTCGGCGCTGGTGTATTCGAGGGTGTCCGCACCGGCACCCGGCACGTAACCCAGCTTCTGGTAGTCGTCGAGCCCCGGCCGTTCGGTGTAGCCCTGGGTCGGCTGGGTGGCGCCCTTGATCATGAGCAGCAACGCCTTCTGGGCGTCGAAGTCCCGCGCGCCGAACGCGTACGCGCCGGCCACGATGATGTGGTACGGGTCGCCGTTCATGACGCCGGTGTAGTCGTTCGCGACCGTCCAGCGGTCCCACGAGCCGCCCTGCTCGGCGTAGGCCATCATCGACCGGACGATGTCCGACGTCTCCTTCGGCGCGATCGTCGCCAGCAGGGGGACTTCCGAGCGGTAGATGTCCCAACCGGAGAAGTTGGTGTACATCGCGTGACCTTTATCGGCCTGGTGGATCCGGCCGTCGAAGCCGGGGTACTGACCGTCCACATCGGAGAAGACGTTCGGCTGGATCAGCGAGTGGTACAGCGACGTGTAGAACGTCGTCAGGTCCGCGCCGGAACCCCCGGTCACGGCGATCTTGCCGAGCTGGTCGTTCCACGCCTTCCGCGCGCCCGCGGCCACCGTGTCGAACGACTTCTTCGTGTTCTCGGCCTTGAGGTTGGCCTTCGCGCCGTCGACGGACACGAAGGACAGTCCGACCTGGACGTTCACCTGGGCGCCGTTGAGGTTCGCGAAGGTGACGTACCCGCCGCTGCCCGGGCCGCTGACGGTGGTGTTCTGCGGCGCCGCCTTGGCCGGGCGCGCGATCGAGGCGTCGACGCCGTTGGGCTGCGCGACCTTCGCCTTGGCCCCGCCGGTTTCGGCGGCCTTGTTCGGCGTGACGGCGCCGTTCTTCCACGTGCCGATGGAAGCGAACGGCGTGTCGAACTTGGCCGAGAAGTAGACGCGGTAGCTGTTGCGCGCACCGCAGAAGCGGCCGCTCGTGGCCCAGCCGCTGATGGTGTCCTTGCCGATGGTGATGGAGGCGTCGTCGGTGCCGTTGACCGAGCCGGAGGTGTTGACCAGCAGCGTCGAGGACGCGCCGGCCGGGTAGGTCAGCCGCGCCGAGCCGGTGCGCTGGGTCGCGCTGAGCTCGACCTTCGCGCCACTGTCGAGGGTGACGTCGTAGGCGCCGGCCGTCGCGTGTTCGTTGGCGTGCGAGAACTTCGACGTGTAGTGAGCCGGGTCGGTCGCCGGGGAGGTCGTCACTTCACCGACGTAAGGGATGAACGGGATGTCCTGATAGGTCGAACAGCCCGCGCCCGACAAGTGCGTCAGGCTGAAGCCGGTCAGGGCGTTGTCGTCGTAGAAATAGCCGCCGGGCTGGGATTTCACCGTGTCCGGGCTCCACTGGACCATGCCGAACGGCGCGACCGCACCCGGGAACGTGTTGCCGGCACCGCCCCCGGTGCCGTGGTCGGCCCCGCCGGGCCTGGTGCCCACGAAGGGGTTGACCCACTTCGCGTAGTCGGTGCCGGTAGCGGCCACGGCGGGGACAGCGGGAACCACCGCTGCCGTCACCGCCAGGGCCAGGGCCACCACACCGGCGAAGCCGGTTCGGGGGGTCTGGGGGGTCGTCCCCCCAGGAATGTCACAGTCGGCTCTGAAGCGCGCTCGCGCCATGGCCATCGCCTCTCCACCTCGTCAGCGCGACCGGAACCGGGTGACATGACAACCTTGTCGCGCCGGGCCACCTTGGGCAGTGGCTCACCAAGCAGTCAAGGGACACGTCAGGACCTGTCCACTTCCGGACAGCACGTTCCACCGATCGCGAAGCCGAATCGGCACAATCCACGCACGAGACGTTGACAAGGCGCCGGTCGGGGAGTTCAATCCCCGACACTATGACAACGTTGTCTCCTCTCGGCCGGGATCGGGACGGCAGCACGCGCACCGCAAGCAGACGAGCCACGATGAGCGACGTGGCCCGCCTGGCGGGCGTGAGCATCAAGACCGTCTCGCGCGTGGTCAACGACGAACCGGCGGTGCACCCCGACACCGCCGAGCGGGTCATGGCGGCCATCGAGCAGCTGGGGTTCCGGCGCAACCTGGGCGCGCGGAACCTGCGCCGCGGGTCGACGACCGGCACCATCGGGCTGATCGTCGAGGACGTCGGCAACCCCTTCTACTCCGAGCTGAACCGCGCGGTCGAGCGCATCGCGACGTCGTTCGGGCGCCAGGTGCTCACCGGCTCGTCCGAGGAGAACTCCGACCGCGAGCGCGAGCTCGTCCTGGAGTTCTGCGCGCGGCGGGTGGACGGCATCCTCGTCGTCCCGGCCGGTCTCCAGCACGGCTACCTGGTGCCGGAGATGCGCGCGGGCACGCCGGTGGTGTTCATCGACCGGCCGGCCGGCGACATCGTGGCCGACACCGTGCTGGTGGACAACCTCGGCGGCACCATCGAAGCCGTCACCCACCTCGCGCAGCACGGGCACCGGCGGATCGCGTTCCTCGGCGACAGCCCGGACATCTTCACCGCGGCCGAGCGCCTGCGCGGGTTCCGCGAGGGCTGCGTGCGCAACGGGATCACCTACGACGAGGCGCTCGTCTCGATGGGAACACCGACGCCGGACGCGGTCGGCAACGCCGTCAAGCGGCTGCTCGACGGCCCGGACGCGGCCACCGCGGTGATCGCGGGCAACAACCGGATCGCCGTGCACCTCCTGCGCGCCCTCGCGCACGCCGAGCGCCGCCCGGCGATGGTCGGGTTCGACGACTTCGAGCTGGCGGACCTGCTGAACCCGCCGGTCACCGTCGTCGCGCACGACGTCAGCGCACTGGGTCACGCCGCGGCCGAGCTGCTCTTCGCCCGCGTCCAAGGAGATCAGTCCCCGCCGAGAAAGGTAGTCCTGCCCGTGCATCTCGTCGCCCGTGGTTCCGGTGAGGTCGCCCCGTGACCCTCGAACCGATCCGGCTCGCCGCCAACCAGCCGCCGCAGTTCTACCGCGGCGGCGACGCCATCGCCGGCCTGCGCGGCGCGTCGCCCGACAAGAAGTTCGGCCCGGAGGACTGGGTCGCTTCGGCGACCACGATGTTCGGCCAGGAGACCAACGGCCTCACCCGCCTCCCGGACGGCGCCTGGCTGCGCGACGCCGTCGAGGCGAACGCGAACGGCTGGCTCGGCGCGAAGCACGTCGAGGCGCTCGGGACGTCGACCGGGCTGCTGGTGAAGCTCCTCGACGCGGGCCAGCGGCTGCCCGTGCACTTCCACCCCGACGACACCTTCGCCAAGCGGCACTTCGACTCCCACTTCGGCAAGACCGAGGCGTGGATCGTGGTCGGCACCTACGGCGACGACCCGCGCGTCTACCCCGGTTTCAAGGAGACACTGTCGAAGGCGACGGTGTCCGAGTGGACGCGCGAGCAGGACGTGCCGTCCATGCTGGGCGCGCTGAACAGCGTTCCGGTGACCGCCGGCGACACCGTCTACATCCCGGCCGGGCTGCCCCACGCGATCGGCGAAGGCGTGTTCGTCGTCGAACTGCAGCAGCCGACCGACTTCTCGCTCACCATCGAATGGCGCGACTTCCTGGCATCGCCGGAGAAGGGCCACCTCGGCCTCGGCTTCGACACCGCCATCGAGGCGCTCGACACCACGGGCTGGGACGCCGAACGGCTCGGCACGATCATCAAGCGCACGGCGGCCGACAGCTCGGCCACCGTGGACCTCCTGGCCGGCGGATCGGAGCGGTTCTTCCGAGCCGAACAGTTGCGTACCGACAAGACGACAACGTTGTCACTCGATCCGTCCTTCGCGGTCCTGGTCGTCCTCGACGGCGCAGGCACCCTCCGGACCGAGCACGGCGGCGAGCACGCGCTGGCGAAGGGCGACACCTACGTCGTCCCGTTCGACGCCGGCCAGACCGAGCTCTCCGGCACGGCGACGGTGATCCGCTGCCGCCCGCCGGCGCCGGAAGAGAGGCACGGATGAGCGAAATCCTCCTGGAAGCGGTCGACCTGACCAAGCACTACGGGTCCGTCGAAGCCCTGCGCGGCGCGTCGTTCCAGGCACGCGCGGGCGAGGTGACGGCGCTGATCGGCGACAACGGCGCCGGCAAGTCCACGCTGGTCAAGTGCCTCTCCGGCGCGGAACAGCCGACGTCGGGGAAGATCCTCCTGGAGGGGACCGAAGCGCACTTCGACTCCCCCACCACCGCCCGGCGGCTGGGTATCGAGACCGTCTACCAGGACCTCGCCGTCGCACCCGAACTCGACCCGGCGGCCAATCTGTTCCTCGGCCGCGAGATCCACCGCAAGGGCATCCTCGGCAAGCTGGGCATGCTCGACAAGAACGAGATGCGGCGCCGGGCGATCGAGGAGTTCCAGCGCCTCGGCGTGACGCTGCAGAGCACCGACGTCCCGATCGGCTCGCTGTCCGGCGGCCAGCGCCAGAGCGTCGCCGTGGCCCGCTCGGTCGTGTGGGCGTCGAAGGTCGTGTTCATGGACGAGCCGACCGCGGCGCTCGGCGTCGTGCAGCGCGAACGCGTGCTCGACGTCATCAAAAAGGTGCGCGACAAGGGCATCGCCGTCGTGCTGATCAGCCACAACATGCCCGAGGTGCTGTCGGTCGCCGATCGCGTCGAGGTGCTGCGGCTCGGCAAGCGCGTCGCCCGGTTCACCGGATCGGACACGAAGCTCGAAGACCTCGTCGCCGCGATGACCGGCGCACTCGTGCAGGAGGAGGCGGCATGAGTGTCTCGACGCCCGAGCAGAAGGACATCCAGGAAGCGCCGGACGCGGGCTTCGGCAAGCGGCCGCTGGGCAAGCGCCTGATCGAGGCCAACACGTTCTGGATCGGGCTGGTCCTGGTCGCCCTGGTCATCCTGTTCAGCGCGATCGCGCCGGACAGCTTCCCGACGCTGTTCACCTTCCAGACGCTGTTCATCGAGTCCTCGGTCCTGCTGATCCTGTCGGTCGGCATGACGTTCGTGATCATCACCTCCGGCATCGACCTCTCGGTCGGCTCGGTGCTGATCCTCTCGGGCATGGTCGCGGGCAAGGTGATGGAGGCGATGTCCGGCGGCGACGCGTCGAAGGCGGGCTGGGGCGTGATCGCCGTCGGGCTCGTCGTCGCCGTGGTCACCGGCACGATCTGGGGCCTGATCAACGGCGCCCTCGTCGCGCTGGCCAAGATCCCGGCGCTGATCGTCACGCTCGGCACGATGGGCGCCGCGCTGGCCACCGCCTACCTGCTCAACGGCGGTTCGGACCTGCGCACCGTGCCGGCGGAGCTCACCAAGACCCTCGGCTACGGCACGTCCTTCGGCGTCGTGCCCAACCTGGTCATCGTGGCGATCGTGATCACCGTGATCGGCGCGTGGCTGCTGCGGACGACGAAGTTCGGGCGGTACACGTTCGCGGTCGGCTCCAACGCCGAAGGCTCGCGGCGCGCGGGCATCGGTGTCACCGCGCACCTGCTGAAGGTGTACACGCTGACCGGCTTCCTGGCCGGGATCGCCGGGTTCCTGTCGCTGGCCTACTACAACTCGACCACCATTTCGGGGCACACCACCGACAACCTCAACGCCATCGCCGCGGTCGTGCTGGGCGGGACGAGCCTCTTCGGCGGCGTCGGCACGATCCTCGGCACGGTGATCGGGGTCTTCATCCCCGCGGTGCTGCGCAAGGGCTTCACCATCATCCACGTCCAGGACTTCTGGCAGATGTTCATCGTCAGCTGGGTCCTGGTCGCCGCGGTCTGGTTCGACCAGCGCCGCCGCCGTCGCCGCAACTCCCGCTGAGTCCCCCCAAGTACAAAGAGGTGCTTATGAAACTGACCAAGACTCTCACCGCCATGGGTGCCGTGGTCTCCGCCGCCGCCCTGCTGTCCGCGTGCGGCTCCGGGACGGTCGGGCAGACCGGATCCGGTGACTCCGCCCAGCCGACCGGCGGCAAGAAGCTGGCACTGATCCCGGGCGTGCAGGCCGAGCCGTTCTACATCTCGCTGCAGTGCGGTGCGGAGGCCGAGGCCACCAAGCTGGGCTACGAGCTGACCACGCAGGCACCGCAGAAGTTCGACGCTCCCCTGCAGACCCAGCTGGTCAACGCGCTCGGCGCGAACCCGCCGGCGGCACTGCTGATCGCCCCGACCGACGACACGGCGATGCTCGCGCCGATCCAGCAGGTCAAGGCGCGTGGCGCGAAGATCGTCGAGGTCGACACCGCGCTGAAGGACACGAGCGTGGCGGCGTCGTCCATCTCGTCGGACAACGCCGCGGGCGGCAAGCTCGCCGCCCAGACGATGGGGAAGCTCGCGAACGGCAAGAGCGGCTCGGTGCTGGTGCTCGACACGATCGCGGGCACGTCCACGACCACCGCGCGCGCCAAGGGCTTCGAGGCCGAGCTGAAGAACACCCCGAACCTGAAGTCGATCGGCATCCAGTTCACCCAGAACGAGCCGGAGCAGGCCGCGGCCAAGGTGACGGCGGCCCTGTCGTCGACGCCGGACCTCATCGGCGTCTTCGCGACCAACCTGAACACCGGCGAGGGCGCGGCGACCGGTCTGCGCAACGCGGGCAAGGTCGGCGCGGTCAACCTGATCGGCTTCGACGCCAGCCCGTCGGAGGTCGAGGGCCTCAAGAACGGCCAGTACCAGGCGCTCATCGCCCAGGACCCGGCCTCGATCGGCACCCAGGGCGTCCAGCAGGCCGTCGCGGCCATCGAGGGCAAGCCGGTGACGCGGACCCTCACCGCGGAGCTGCACTCGATCACGAAGGCCGACATGGACGCCAACTCGCAGTACTTCTACAAGCAGAGCTGCTGAGCCGTCCGTCAGGGTCCTGTGCGCGGTGTGCACCCGTTCACCGGGCCCTGACCAGCGTTCTCACCTCCGGCGATCACCGGCTGCCGGTTACCGCGGTGGGGGAACCGCTCACCGCATCGCCCGTTTCGCCGGACAGGTGTCCCGCGTCACACTCATCTGCACATGCATTTGCACTTCCAGATGCATGATCGCAGGGAGGGTGCGATGAAGTACGAACGGCCGGCTTTGCACCGGACGATCTTCGCCGTGGACGTCGAGGGCTACGGCGACCAGACCAGGACCACACCACACCGGCTGGCGTTGCGCGAAGGGCTGTACCGCGCGCTCTGCCGGGCGTTCGACGACGCCGGCGTCCCGTGGGCGCACTGCCGGCGCGAGGACTGCGGCGACGGCGTCTTCGTCCTCGTCCCGCCGGAGATCCCGAAGGGACTTTTCGTCGAGTTCCTGCCCGCCGCGCTCGCGGTCGCGCTGCACCGGCACAACCGGACGCACGATCCCGGGGCCCGGATCCGGCTCCGGATGGCGCTGCACGCGGGCGAGGTCGCCTACGACGACCACGGCGTCACCGCGCCGGCGATCAACCAGACGTTCCGGCTGCTGGAGGCGAAGCCGCTGAAGGACGCACTCAAGGGGTCGCGCGGCGTGCTGGCGCTGATCACGTCGGCGTGGTTCTTCGACGAGGTCGTCCGGCACAGCGACGGTCTCGACCCGACGACGTTCCGGCCGGTGCCGGTGGCAGTCAAGGAAACTCGCACGACCGGGTGGATTTCGCTGCCCGATCGGCCGTACCCGGCGAACTCCAGCCTGCTGGGCACCGTGACGTCGATCGACGACTACCGGACCTGGCGCCGCTTCCGCCGCCACGCCCAGGTGCTGGCCGACCGGGACGGGCCCCCGTAGCCGTAGGATCTACTGCCCTGGACACCGCCGCCGAGGGGAGGCTCGACCGTGCACCTGCGCCCGGCGTCCCGCGCCGACCCGCTGCCGGTGCTCGCCGCCGCCCGCCGCATCACCGACGACCTGCGCGACGGCCTGTCCGGCATGCCCGCCCGCCGCGCCGCGCACCGCTTGCGCCGGCTCTTCGGCTTCCCGGGGCTCGGCCTCACCGACCTGTCCGGCTCCCTGCTGTGGTCGGGGCGGCCCGGGCCGGACGCGGTCGTCGCGACGGTGCTCGACAGCGTGCTCCACAGCGAAGAACCCGGCTCGGCGCCGGACGTCCTGGTGCTGCCGCTGCACGTCCGCGACGAGCTGGCCGGGGCGCTGCTGGTCGTCGGGGACGTCCGGGACGCCGTCGCGGCCCAGGCCGCCGACCTCGTCGTGCAGGCACTGGAACGCGGGCGGCTCGAGGCGTCGGCGGAACAGGCGGCGCAGGCCGAGTTGCGCGCGCTGCGGGCGGAGATGTCGCCGCACTTCGTCTACAACGCACTGACGGTCATCGCGTCGCTGGTGCGTTCGGACCCCGACCGCGCCCGCGACCTCATGCTCGACTTCGCCGACTACACCCGCTACAGCCTGGCTCGCCACGGCGAGTACACCGTCGTCGCCGAGGAGTTCCGCGCGATCGAGACGTACCTGGCGCTGCAGAAGGCGGTACTCGGCGAACGGCTGCGCGTCCAGGTGCGGGTGGCGCCGGAGATCCTCGCCGTCGCGGTGCCGTACCTGGTGCTGGAGCCACTGGTGGAGAACGCGATCCGGCACGGCATCGAGCCGCGGTCGGGCACCGGGCAGGTCCAGGTGCACGGCCAGGCGGAAGGGAACGACTGCGTGATCTTCGTCGAGGACGACGGGGTCGGCATGGACCCGAAGCGGGCGGCGGACCTCCTCGCCGGCCGCGTCGGCGAGGACGACCCGGCCGGGCTCGGACTGGCCAATGTGGACAGACGGCTGCGGGACGTCTACGGCGCCTGGTACGGCCTCACCGTCGAAACCGAGGTCGGCGCGGGCACCCGGGTGATCGTGCGGGTGCCGCGGTTCCAGCCGGGGGTGCTGCCGTGACCGGGCTTCGGGTGCTGGCCGTCGACGACCTGCCGCCCGCGCTGGACGAACTCTGCCGCATGCTCCGCGAAGCGCCCGAAGTCGGCGAAGTCGTCGGCGCCGCCGACGCGCTGAAGGCGTTGCGGCTGCTTCAAGCCGACCGCTTCGACGCGGTGTTCCTCGACATCTCGATGCCGGGCCTCGACGGGCTCGAACTCGCGTCGCTGCTGGCGAAGCTGAGCGAGCCGCCGGTGATCGTGTTCGTCACCGCGCACGACGGCCACGCGGTGGCGGCGTACGGCATCGGCGCGGTCGACTACCTGCTCAAGCCGGTCCGCACCGAACGGCTGGCGGCGGCGCTGGCGAAGGTGCTGCGGATGGCGACCCCGGCGTCCCGGCCGACCCCGGACGCGATGGCAGCGCTGCCGGTCGAGTCGGGCGGGCGGACGCGCTATGTCCGCCGCGACGACGTCCTGTTCGTGGAGGCCCACGGCGACTACGTCCGCCTGCACACCCGCGGCGGGGTCCACCTGGTGCGGATGCCGATCTCGCGGCTGGAGGAGTACTGGGAGGGAACGGGGTTCAGCCGGGTCCACCGGGGTTTCCTGCTGGCGGTGGGAGCGGTGCTGGAGCTGCGCAGCGACTCGGCGGGCGGGTTGCTGGCCCACACGGAGGCCGGCGACGTCCCGGTCAGCCGCCGTCACGCGCGAGACCTGCGCGACCGGCTGCTGGAAGCGGCGCAGCGCGGCCAGCTCGGCTCCGATTCGCGATGAGCAAGATCCGCCGGGTCGCCGTCACCAGCCCGCAGACCCGCCTCGCCCACGCGCGCCGCCGGTCGCGCGGCCGCTGGCGCCAGCCCCGGCTCCCCGCGGGCGACACCCAGCGCGCCACCGCCCTCTACACGGCCCAGCGCCGCCGCGGCGTTCCCGCGCTGGTCCTGATGTTCGTGCTGCTGCTCGGCCTCCCCGGCGTCTTCGCGATCTTCCCGGCCCTGGACACTGTGCGGCTGCTGGACATTCCCCTGTCCTGGCTGATGCTCGCGGTCCTCCCCTACCCCGCGATGGCCCTCCTGGCCCGCTGGCAACTGCGCCGCGCCGAGCGCCTCGAGGACGACCAGTGACCCAAGCGCCCCAATGTGGCCTTCGGTGCGTCAGACGCAACCAAGGCGGCCTTCGGTGCATCAGACGCAACCAAGGCCGCCTTGGGGCGCTTGAGCGCGGCAGGGAGCGATAATGGGCGTCGCGCTCGCCGTCGCGCCGGTCGTGCTCGTGACGCTGCTGATCGGCGTCCGCGGGGTCGCCGCCATGCGCACGACGTCGGACTTCCTCGTCGCGTCCCGCCGGATCTCGCCGTTGGTGAACTCGGCCGCCGTCTCGGGCGAATACCTGTCGGCGGCGTCGTTCCTCGGCATCGCCGGGCTCGTCGTCAAGGACGGCATCGGGGCGCTGTGGTATCCGGTCGGCTTCACCGCCGGCTACATCGCGATGCTCGTCCTCGTGGCCGCGCCGATGCGGCGGTCCGGCGCGCTGACCGTCCCCGACTTCGCCGAAGCCCGGCTCAACTCCCCCGCGCTGCGCCGCCTCGCCGCCGTCGTCGTGCTGGTGATCGGCACCATCTACGTCGTCCCGCAGTTCCGCACCGCCGGCCTGGTGCTCGCCGCGGTCGGCGGCACGCAGTACTGGGTCGGCGTGGTGGTGGCCGGCGCCGCGGTCAGCATCACCTTGGCGCTGGGCGGCATGCGCGCGGCGACGTACGTGCAGGCGTTCCAGTTCGTCCTCAAGCTGCTGCTGTTCCTCATCCCGGCGATCTGGCTGGTGCTGCAGGCCGGCGCGGTCAACCGGACCGACGCGCTCAACCCCGTCGAGTTCACCCACTTCGCCCGCGAGACACCGGTGCGGTTCGAGGTCGACGTCACCATGGAGATCCGCGAGCCGACCCCGGTGCGGCGCAACGGCGTCGTCGAGATCCTGCCGCCGGGCGAATTCACCGCACACAGCCAGGACGAGGTCGTGTTCGGCACGGGCGCGGCCGTCCCCGCGGTCCGCGGCGGCGCCGCGCTCGGCGGCCCCGACTGGCGGCGCCCGCTGCTCGACCTCGGCGACCAGGGCTACCCGCTGCTCGGCACCTGGGCCGTGCTCGTCGCGACCATGCTGGGCACGATGGGCCTCCCCCACGTCCTGATGCGCTTCCACACCAGCCCGGACGGCCGCGCCGCGCGCCGCACCGCCGCGATCACCGTCGCGCTGCTGGGCATCTTCTACCTCTTCCCCGGCGTCTACGGCGTGCTCGGCCGCGTGCTCGTCCCCGGGTTGTACCTGTCGGGCGCGACCGACACCGTGGTCGTCGCGCTTCCGTCCCAAGTGGACAGTGGCTGGGCGGGCGGGCTGTTCACGGCGCTGCTGACCGCGGGCGCGTTCGCCGCGTTCCTGGCGACGTCGCTCGGCCTGCTGCTGGTGATGTCCGGCGCGCTCGCGCACGACCTCGTCCCCGGCGGGCTGCGGCGGCTGCGGATCGCCGTGTTCGGTGTCGCCGGGGTGATGGTGCTGCTGGCGCTGCGCTCGGCCGAGCTCGATGCCGGCGTCCTCGTCACGTGGGGCTTCACGGTGGCCGCGTCGACGTTCTGCCCACTGCTCGTGCTCGGCATCTGGTGGCCGAGGCTGACCGCGACCGGCGGGATCGCCGGCGTGCTGACCGGGCTGGTGGCGTCGTCCGGCTCGATCCTGTTCGCCCTCGCCGGACCGCCGCTGCACGGCTGGGTGGCGATCCTGGTGCAGCAACCGGCACCATGGTCGGTACCGTTGGCGTTCGGCGTAATGGCGCTGGTCTCCCTGCGGGGCAGACCCCCCGGCTGGTCGACGGCGGCCATGCTGCGCCTCCACCTCGACGAACCCCGTTCGACCCGGCCCCGCGACCGTTCGTCAACCGTTCGTCGTCTGGCCCGGCTGTTGAACCGTTGAACCTTCACGCACGCCTCACACATCCCTACGGTGGCGCACGTCACTTTCCGCAGCGTCGCAGGGAGCAGCAGCGATGAGCACGACGGACACCGGCGGGCCCCCGGAGACCTCAGAGACCATCTGGGAACGAGCCCACGAGAGCACCGAGTTCCGCGAGCTGCGCAGCCGCCTGCGCCGGTTCGTCTTCCCGATGACGGCGGTGTTCCTCCTCTGGTACCTGCTGTACGTGCTCCTCGCGGACTACGCGCACGAATTCATGAGCACGAAGGTGTTCGGCAATATCAACATCGGCCTGATCTTCGGCCTGCTGCAGTTCGTCTCGACGTTCGTGATCACCGGCCTCTACGTCCGGTACGCCAACCGGAAGCTGGACCCGGTCGCCGAGAAGATCCGTGAAGACATCGAAAACGGCGCTGTGAAGGAGCACGAATGACCGCCACCCTCGCCGCGAGCGTTGAGGGCAGCAACCCGCTCCTCAACATCGGCATCTTCGCCCTCTTCGTGATCATCACGCTGGTGATCGTGTTCCGGGCCAGCCGCAACACCAAGACGGCGTCGGACTACTACGCCGCCGGTCGCGCCTTCACCGGCCCGCAGAACGGTGTCGCCATTTCGGGCGACTACCTGTCGGCCGCGTCGTTCCTCGGCATCGCCGGCGCGATCGCGATCAACGGCTACGACGGCTTCCTGTACTCCATCGGCTTCCTGGTGGCGTGGCTCGTCGCGCTGCTGCTGGTCGCGGAACTGCTGCGCAACACCGGCAAGTTCACCATGGGCGACGTGCTGGCGTTCCGGATGAAGCAGCGCCCGGTGCGGGCCGCGGCCGCGACGTCGACGCTGATCGTGTCGTTCTTCTACCTGCTGGCGCAGATGGCGGGCGCCGGCGGTCTCGTCGCGCTGCTGCTCGGCGTCGAAGGCAAGGGCGCGCAGGCACTGGTGATCGCCGTGGTCGGCGTGATCATGATCGCCTACGTCCTGATCGGCGGCATGAAGGGCACCACCTGGGTGCAGATCATCAAGGCCGGGCTGCTGATCGTCGGCGCGCTCGTGATCACCCTGTGGGTGCTCGGCAAGTACGGCTTCAACTTCTCCCAGCTGCTGCAGGCCGCCGTCGACAAGGCGGGCAAGGCCGGGCAGACGCTGCTCGGCCCGGGCAAGCAGTACGGCGCCACCGGAACGTCGAAGCTGGACTTCCTGTCCCTCGGCATCGCGCTGGTGCTGGGCACGGCGGGCCTGCCGCACGTCCTGATGCGCTTCTACACGGTGCCGACGGCCCGCGACGCGCGCCGCTCGGTGGTCTGGGCGATCGTCCTGATCGGCGTGTTCTACCTGTTCACCCTGGTCCTGGGCTACGGCGCCGGTGCGCTCGTCGGGCCGGACACGATCAAGAAGGCACCGGGTGGGGTCAACTCCGCGGCGCCGCTGCTCGCGCTCGAACTGGGCGGGCCGGTGCTGCTGGGCCTGATCTCCGCGGTCGCCTTCGCGACCATCCTCGCGGTGGTCGCCGGCCTGACGATCACGGCGTCGGCGTCCTTCGCCCACGACGTCTACGCGAACGTCGTCAAGCGGGGCAAGACGTCGCCGGACTCGGAGGTCAGGGTCGCCCGGATCACCGCGGTGGTGATCGGCATCGTCGCCATCGGCGGCGGCATCCTGGCCAACGGGCAGAACGTCGCGTTCCTGGTCGCGCTGGCCTTCGCGGTCGCGGCGTCGGCGAACCTGCCGACGATCCTCTACTCGCTGTTCTGGAAGCGGTTCAACACCCAGGGCGCGCTGTGGTCGATCTACGGCGGCCTGGCCATCACGATCGTGCTGATCGTCTTCTCGCCCGCGGTGTCGGGCAAGCCGACGTCGATGATCAAGACCGCGGACTTCGCCTGGTTCCCGCTGAGCAACCCGGGCATCGTCTCGATCCCGGCCGCGTTCTTCCTGGGCTGGCTGGGCACGGTCCTGTCCAAGGAGCACGACGAGAAGAAGTACGCCGAAATGGAGGTCCGCTCCCTGACCGGCGCGGGCGCCGAGAAGGCGGTGGCCCACTAGTTCCGCCGACGGGCGGCACGACCCCGAAGGCCGTCGCGAGGGTGTTCCCGATCCCCTCGCGACGGCCTTCGGCCATTTCAGTACGGCAGCTTGCCCTGCGCGACGCCGGCGAGGGTTGTTTCCAGCTGCTTCCGGATGTACTGCCAGAGCCCGCCGCCCAGCGAAATCCTCGCCACCCCCAGATCGGCGAGGCTTTCCAGGCCCGGGCTGCCCGGCCACGCGGTCACGTTGACCGCACCACCGGTTTCCCGCACGAACTCCGCGATCAGCTCCGGCGTGCGCAGGTGGATCGGGTAGACGCAGTCGGCGCCCGCTTCGAGGTAGGCCTTCGCCCGGGCGATGCCCGCTTCGAGCGCTTCCTTCGGCTCCACTCCCCGGAAGGAGTCGACCCGGGCGTTGATCACCAAGCCGTCGCCCGCCGCCTCGCGCAGGGCGGCGACCCGGGCCGCCTGCTCGCCGACCGGCCGGACGTCGCCGGTCGCGTGGTCGGTGTCCTCGAAGTTGCAGCCGACGGCGCCCGCGTCGAGGAGCCGGCCCGCCAGTTCGGCGCCGGAGAGGCCGTAACCCGACTCGGCGTCGACGGTCACCGGGACGCCGACCGCCTTCGCGATCCGCGCGGCGGCGGCGAACATCTCGGCCGCGGGCGCCTGCTCGCCGTCGGCGAACCCGAGCGCGGCCGCCACGGCGACCGAGCTGGTCGCGACAGCGGGGAAGCCGGCGGCCTCGACGAGCTTCGCGGTGTCGGCGTCCCAGGCGTTCGGCAGGATGAGGGGCTTGCCGGGGACGTGCAGCGCCCTGAGCGCGGCGGCGCTCACGCGTCCCGCTTCGGCAGCGGTGTGTGGCTGGTGATGGTCATCCGGTTCCAGCTGTTGATGGCGATGATCTCCCACGCGACCGCGCGGTACTGGTCCTCGGTGAACACCTTCGCGGCCTGCTCGTAGACGTCGTCGGGCACGGTCTGCGTCGCGGGCAGCTTGGTCATCGCTTCGGTGAGGGCGAGCGCGGCCTGCTCCTGCTCGGTGAACAGGTCGGTCTCGCGCCAGCCGTCGAGCACGAACAGCCGCCGCGGCGATTCGTCCAGCTCGATCGCGTCGCGGGAGTGCATGTCGAGGCAGTACGCGCAGCCGTTGAGCTGCGACGCGCGGGTCTTCACCAGTTCCAGCAGCTTGGGGTCGAGCCCCGCGTTGGCGCCGGCCTTGTTCACCTCGGCCTGCAGGTTCGCCATCGCCTGGTAAAGCTCGGGAGCGCCCCCGAGCCCGATTCGCTTGGTCATGCCGTCCACGCTAGTGCGAACTGGTCCACGAGTATGGTCCAGTCACATGACGGATTCGTGGTCCAGTTCCGGGCTCGACGTCCACCTCGGCTGGCAGCCCTCGTCCGGCCGGACCGGGCTCGCGGCGGCGATCCGGGCGGCCATCCGGGACGGCCGGTGGCAGCCCGGCGCGGCGGTGCCCTCGACCCGCGCGCTGGCCCACGACCTCGGCGTCGCCCGCGGCACGGTCACGCGCGTGTACGCCGATCTCGCCGCGGAGGGGTACCTGCACACGGCCCAGGGCGCACCGACCAGGGTGGCGACGGCGGGATCGCTGCCCCAGTCCGCGCCGCGGCAGGCCCCGCGCGACCCGGCACCGCGCTGGGACCTGCGGCCGGGCCGCCCGGACCTGACGGCGTTCCCGCGGCAGGCGTGGCTGACCGCCACCCGCCGGGCCCTGCTGCGGACGCCGGCGTCGGCGTTCGGCTACGAGTCGGAGCTGGGCGCGCCGGAACTGCGGGACACGCTCGCCGGCTACCTGGCCCGGGCCCGCGGGGTGGTCGCCGACCCGGCACGGATCGTGGTGTGCCACGGGTTTTCGCACGCCATCGCGGTGGTGTCGCGGGCGCTGTCCGGCCTGGGCGTCGGCGAACTGGCGTTCGAGAACCCCTCGCTGGGGATGTACCGGTCGATCGCGGCGGCGCAGGGTCCGCGGATCGTCGGCGTGGACGTCGACGGGCACGGCATCGACGTGTCCGCTTTGGACAGTCCGGCGGTGGTCCTCACCCCGGCGCACCAGTACCCCACCGGCGTCACACTGGCCCCGCACCGCCGCACCGAGCTGGCCCGCTCGGGCGCGTTCGTGCTCGAGGACGACTACGACGGCGAGTTCCGCTTCGACCGCCAGCAGGTCGGGGCGTTGCAGGCCTTGGCGCCGGAGCGGGTGGTGTACGCGGGCACGGCCAGCAAGACGCTCGCCCCGGCCCTCCGGCTGGCGTGGCTGGTGCTGCCGCGGTCGCTGGTGGAGCCGGTCCGCGCGGCCATGGCCGACAGCGGTTCGCGCCCGGCGTTGCTGAACCAGCTGGCCCTGGCCGAGCTGATCGACTCGGGTGCCTACGACCGGCACGTCCGCCGCAGCCGCGCGGAGTACCGCTCCCGCCGCGCACGCCTCCTGGCGGCGCTCCCGGACTCCGTCCGCCCGCACGGCATCGCGGCGGGCCTGCACCTGCTGCTGATGCTCCCGCCCGACGGCCCCTCCGAAGCCACGGCCCTGGCCGCCTGCCGCCGCCGATCGATCGGCATCGAAGGCCTGGCCGGCCACTGGATGACCCCCGACGCCCCCGGCGGCCTGATCGTCGGCTACGCGGCAACCCCGGCCCACGCCTTCACCGGCGCAATCCAAAACCTGGTGGAGGCCCTGGCCGAAATCACCCCCTGACCCGTCCCCATCACGTGTGATGCCCCCTCAATCACGTGTGATGCCCCTCCAATCACACGTGATGCCCCCTCAGTCACGCATGAAGCCCGCCCGATCACGCGCGATACCCTCCAAGCACACGGGATGCCCGCGGGCCGCCCCACCGGAGCGGCCCACGACCACCGTCAGAACCAGCAGTCCGGCCGGACGCGAAGCAGTTCCGTCCGCAGCGCCGGCGTGCCGTCGACCGGCGCCGGGTCCTCGGCGGTCGGCTGGATCCCGCCGGCCGCAACCTTGTCCAGCGTCTTCAGCCCTTCCGCGCCGACCGTGCCGAACACCGTGTAGTTCGGCCGCAGCGCGGAATCGCCGTACACGACGAAGAACTGCGAACCGTTCGTGGCGGGCCCCGCGTTGGCCATCGCGAGCAGGCCGCGCGCGTAGACGCGCCGGGCGCCGGTCGGGTCGGTCGGCGCCGGCGGCAGGTCGACCGGCAGTTCGTCCTTGTACTTGTAGCCCGGCCCGCCTTCGCCGGTCGCCATCGGGTCGCCGCACTGCAGCACCTTCAACGTCGGGTACGCGGTCAGCCGGTGGCACACCGTGTGGTCGTAGAACCGGTGCCGTGCCAGGTGCAGGAAGCTCTGCACGGTGCACGGCGCCTTCGCGCGGTCCAGCCGCAGCGGCAGCGCGCCCTGGCTGGTCGGGACGGCGACGTCGACCTTGCCGTGGCTCGGCGTGTGCCGCGGGTCGGGCGGCAGCGGCACCGGCCGCGCGGGCGGTTCGTCCGGGGTTTCGGTGTACTGGCACGGCCCGTGCGTCGTCTTCGGCGGCGGGGCGTCGGCCGCCGTGGCGACGCCGTTCCCGGCCACGAACAACGCGCCCACCGCCAGCGCGGTGAGAAGTGTCCTCTTCATGCTGCACGCCCTCCCAGTGATCGCCCGGTTCCGGAGCGCCCCGCAGTCTAGGGCCCGGCACCGACGGCCAGAACCGGCGAAAGTCGTCCCCCGTCAGCCGGTCGGGTGAACCTCGGCGCCCACACCCCGGAAATTGTCGGACCCCCGGCGCAAGATGATCAGCACGCGGCAAACCCGCCGCACACGCAGGGAGGGCAGCATGGAATTTCGGCGAAGACCCGTTGCGGCGGCACGGTTTCTGCTGGCGCGGCTCGCGTCGGCGGTCCGGAGCGCGCTACCCCCGCAGGTCCGCGATCAGTTCCTCGGCGGCGGCGAACGGATCGAGTTCCCGCGCCACGACCCGCTCGGCGACCCCGGCGAGCCGTCCTCCGCCACGCAGGTCCACGAGCTCGGCCCGCAGCCGCCGGAGCGCGATGGCCTCGACCTCGTCCCGTGCCCGGGCCACCCGGCGCCGGGCCAGCTCGTCGTGCTCGACCAGCCAGTCGTGGTGCGCGGCCAGCGCCTGCACCACTTCGTCCACTCCCTCGCCTTTCGCCGCGACCGTCCGCACGATCGGCTGGCGCCAGCTCGCGCCCCGGATCTCCCGGCGCGCCAGGGAGATCATCTGCTTGAGGTCGTGCGCCGTGGCATCCGCGCCCTCGCGGTCCGCCTTGTTCACGACGAAGACGTCGGCGATCTCCAGCACGCCGGCCTTCGCGGCCTGGATGCCGTCGCCCATGCCCGGCGCGAGCAGCACCACCGTGGTGTCGGCCAGCTTCACGACGTCCACTTCGGACTGCCCGACGCCGACGGTCTCGATCAGCACGACGTCGAAACCGGCCGCGTCCAGCACGCGCACCGCCTGCGGGGTCGCCCACGAGAGGCCGCCGAGGTGCCCGCGGGTGGCCATCGAGCGGATGAACACGCCGGGGTCGGTGGCGTGCTCGGTCATCCGGATCCGGTCGCCGAGCAGCGCCCCACCCGAAAACGGCGAAGACGGGTCGATGGCGAGCACCCCGACCCGCTTGCCCTCCGCGCGCAGCGCGGTGAGCAGTGCCGAAGTCGATGTCGACTTGCCGACGCCGGGCGGTCCGGTGAGCCCGACGACCCGGGCCCGCCCGGTGTGCGGGGTCAGCGCCCGCGCGATCTCCGCGACGCGGGGGTGGGCGTCCTCGACGAGCGACAGCAGCCGCGCGACGGCACGGGGTTGTCCGTCCCGCGCGCGGCCGACGAGATCGTCGAGGTCGAGTGGTCCGGCCACTTACGCGGACGGCACCCGCAGCAGGAGGGCGTCGCCCTGGCCGCCGCCACCGCACAGCGCGGCCGCACCGAGCCCGCCACCGCGGCGGCGCAGCTCGTGGATCAGGTGCACCGCGAGCCGGGCACCCGAGGCGCCGATCGGGTGGCCGAGGGCGATGGCACCACCGTTGACGTTGACCTTCTCCGGGTCGAGGCCGAGCTTCTCGGTCGAGACCAGCCCGACCGCGGCGAAGGCTTCGTTGATCTCGACGAGGTCGAGCGCGTCGGCGGTCAGGTTCGCCTTCGCCAGCGCGGCGAGGATCGCGTTCGACGGCTGCTCGTGCAGGCTCGCGTCGGGCCCGGCGACGACACCGTGCGCGCCGATCTCGGCGAGCGGCGTGAGGCCGAGCTCCTCGGCCTTCGCCTTGCTGGCCACGACGACCGCGGCGGCGCCGTCGGAGATCTGCGAGGCCGAGCCCGCCGTGATGGTGCCGTCGGAGGCGAAGGCGGGGCGCAGCTTCGCGAGGCCCTCGGCGGTGGTGTCGGCCCGGACGCCCTCATCGGTGTCGAAGACGACCGGGTCGCCCTTGCGCTGCGGGATGGAGACCGGCGCGATCTCGTCGGCGAAGTAGCCGTTCTTGATCGCCTCGGCGGCGCGCTGGTGGGAGCGGGCGGAGAACGCGTCCTGCTGCTCGCGGGTGAGGCCGTAGCGGGAGTTGTACTTCTCCGTCGAGGAGCCCATGGCGACCTGGTCGAAGGCGCAGAAGAGCCCGTCGTAGGCCATGTGGTCGACGAGGGTGGTGTCGCCGTACTTGAAGCCGGAGCGGGACTTGGGCAGCAGGTGCGGCGCCTGGGTCATCGACTCCTGGCCACCGGCGACGACGAGGTCGAACTCGCCGGCGCGGATGAGCTGGTCGGCGAGCGCGATGGCGTCGAGGCCGGAGAGGCAGACCTTGTTGATCGTCAGCGCGGGCACGCTCATCGGGATGCCCGCGGCGACCGCGGCCTGGCGGGCCGGGATCTGGCCGGCGCCTGCGGTCAGCACCTGGCCCATGATCGTGTACTGCACCGCGTCCGGGGAGACCCCGGCGCGTTCGAGGGCCGCCTTGATCGCGACCCCGCCCAGCTGGGCGCCCGTGAAGTCCTTGAGGGAGCCCAGCAGGCGCCCGATCGGCGTACGGGCGGCACCCAGGATCACGGAACCGGACACGGCGTCCTCCAAGCATCGGCGCATGGGCAGTTTCGCCGACCATACCCGGGAGCAGGCCTTCTTGATGGAGCCAGTGTGAGGCGGGGCACGCGACGATTCCGCCTCGAAGCGGCGCGCGGGCCCCCTATCCTGCCTCCATGAATGACGCCCTGCGGCCGTTCGTGACGGCCATCGACCACGTCGGCATCGCGGTTCCGGACCTGGACGCGGCCATCGAGTTCCACCGCGCGCACTTCGGCCTCGAGGTCGCGCACGAGGAGGTGAACGAGGAGCAGGGGGTACGCGAGGCGATGCTCCGCGCTCCGGGCACGGCGGGCACGGAGACGCAGATCCAGCTGCTGGCCCCGCTGCGCGAAGACTCCGCGATCGGCAAGTTCCTGACCAAGAGCGGCCCCGGGCTGCAGCAGCTGGCCTACCGCGTGTCCGATGTGGACGCCGCGGCGGCGGCCCTGCGCGAAAAAGGCCTGCGGATGCTGTACGAGGAGGCGAAGAAGGGGACGTCGAACAGCCGGGTGAACTTCGTCCACCCGAAGGACGCGGGTGGCGTCCTGGTGGAGCTGGTGGAGCCGGCCAAGGACGCAACGGCGCACTGAGCCTGGCCGACCCGTTCCGGCGCAAGAGTTCCGGTGCGGTGGTGGTCGGGTGCGGGGGTCGGGGTGCGGCGGCCGGGTGCGGAGCCGCACGCCCGTGCCGAGAAACGGGCGCGCGGCCGGCACGCCGGTGAGGGCCGGCCGGGCAAGCGCGACCGCGCTACGCAGGCGCGGCCTTGGACGCCAGGGCGTCGGCGATGAACGTCAGCTCGCCGTCGAACTCTGCCGGGAGGTCGTCTTCCGAATGGCGGGCCGTCGCATGCCGGTGGCTGACCGCGCGGGCCAGGAGGCCCGAGGCGCGATCGACGTCGGCCGTCGGGAGGCCACCGCCCGTTGCTGCCACGATCACCGCACGGACCTGGCGGACCAGGACTTGGAAGCGATCGTGGAGGGCGTCGCGGACCACGTGGTGCGTGTCCGCCTCGCGCCACAGCAGGTGCGAGAGCCCCAACGACCTGCTGAAGCGGTGGTCGAGTTCGCGGACGAGCCGCCGAAGGCTGCCCGCGAGGTCGCCCGGGACCACCACCACCGCCGGCTCGATGCGCTCGTCCGGCAGGCGCTCGACCAGGGCCGCGAGCAGGTCCGGCTTGTGGCGGAAGTAGTAGTGCACCAGCCCCTTCGGCACCCCGGCTCGCTCCGCGATGCGCGAAGTCGGGGTGGCGTCGAAGCCGGACTCGGCGAAGAGCGCCTCGGCGGCGCGGAGGATGCGCTCCTTCGCCGAATCCTCGGTCATTCCCGTACCTCCTGCGTCGTCAGTGCTGCCCGGCCGTGCGGTGCGCGGCGGTCGCGACCGGCATCGCTGCCGCGCCGGCGATGACCGTCAGCACCCCGGCGATCCAGGACGTCCAGGACGCGCCGTTGAACTCGGTGTACCCCATCACCCACGGCGCGATGAAGAGCAGCACGCCGAGCGCGATCTGGATGCCTTCGCCGTAGACCATGCCCGGCATCGCCAGCGAAACCAGGCCGTCGAGTGCGATCAGCGCGCCCAGGACGACCATCGTCCACATCGCGGTCGTGTCCGTGCTCAGCCAAAGGGGTGAAAGAGCGGCGACCACCCCGATGACGACCTCGGCCCAGTCGTGGGGCCGGGACCACGCGCGCGTAGAGACTTCACTCATTCGTGCTCACCTCCGTCGGTGAAACTGCTGGTCGGGTGGGTGTACCCGACGTCGATGATCCGCTTGACTGGCCAGCCGGTCAAGGCTCGGCCGTCACAGTTCGGCGTGTAATCGTGCTGTCCGTCTCGTACAGTTGTGGACGCGTGTTACCGGCGAGTAATTTCTGCCGCCAACGCCCCCCATCTCCGCGGAGGAACCGATGACGCAGCTCGGCGAGATCCAACAGGCCATCCTGACCGGCGAGTCCGCCGCGGTCGGGTCGTTGCCCGTGCCCGAGAGCTATCGCGGGGTGACCGTGCACGCCGACGAGGTCGACATGTTCGAAGGCCTCGAGAGCCGGGACAAGGACCCCCGCAAGTCGCTGCACGTCGACGACGTCCCGGTGCCCGAACTGGGGCCGGGCGAGGCGCTGGTCGCCGTGATGGCGAGCGCCATCAACTACAACACCGTGTGGACGTCGATCTTCGAGCCGATCCCGACGTTCAAGTTCCTGAAGAAGTACGGGAAGCTCTCGCCGCTGGCCAAGCGGCACGACCTGCCGTACCACGTCGTCGGCTCGGACCTGTCCGGCGTCGTGCTGCGGACCGGCGTCGGCGTGCACAACTGGAAGCCGGGCGACGAGGTGGTCGCGCACTGCCTGAACGTCGAGCTCGAGAGCCCGGACGGGCACAACGACACCATGCTCGACACCGAGCAGCGGATCTGGGGCTTCGAGACCAACTTCGGCGGGCTCGCCGAGATCGCGCTGGTCAAGGCCAACCAGCTGATGCCGAAGCCGGACCACCTGACCTGGGAAGAGGCCGCCTCCCCCGGCCTGGTGAACTCCACCGCCTACCGCCAGCTCGTCTCGCGGAACGGCGCGGACATGAAGCAGGGCGACGTCGTCCTGATCTGGGGCGCGTCGGGCGGGCTCGGCTCCTACGCGACGCAGTACGCGCTGAACGGCGGGGCCATCCCGGTGTGCGTCGTGTCCAGCCCGGAAAAGGCGGCGATCTGCCGGAAGCTCGGCGCCGAGCTGATCATCGACCGCAGCGCCGAGGACTACAAGTTCTGGAAGTCCGAGACCGAACAGGACCCGAAGGAGTGGCAGCGCTTCGGGGCGAAGATCCGCGAGCTGACCGGCGGTGAGGACCCGGACATCGTGTTCGAGCACCCGGGCCGGGAGACCTTCGGCGCCTCGGTCTACGCCGCGCGCAAGGGCGGCACGATCGTCACGTGCGCGTCGACGTCGGGCTTCATGCACCAGTACGACAACCGCTACCTGTGGATGAACCTGAAGCGGATCATCGGCTCCCACTTCGCGAACTACCGCGAGTCCTGGGAGGCGAACCGGCTGATCGCGAAGGGGCTGATCCACCCGACGCTCTCCAAGACCTACGCGCTCGAGGAGACCGGGCAGGCCGCGCTGGACGTGCACCGCAACGCCCACCAGGGCAAGGTCGGCGTGCTCGCGCTCGCTCCGCAGGAAGGCCTCGGCGTCCGCGACGAAGAGAAGCGGGCGAAGCACATCGAGGGCATCAACGCGTTCCGCGACGCGTGAGCCGTGCCGGCGCCGGGAGCCGCCGCGCTCCCGGCGTCGGAAAGCGCCCAGGAGCAGCCGGAATCCGCTGATTCCTTTCGCCGCGGCAGACGGCGCGTTCGGCGCACGGCCCGGGTGCTCACCCTTCCGTGACCCGGCTGCGGCTACGGTAGGCCCCATGAGCCTTGGCGATGAACGGGAGCTTGTGCCGCTGGGAGCCGGCTTCGACGTGGCGAAGCGCGGGTACAGCCGAGCACAGGTCGACGAGCACCTCGAACGGCTGGACGCCGATCTGAAGATGCTCACCGCGGATCGGGACGCCGCCATCGCGCAGGCGGGGGACCTCGCCCGCCAGCTGGAGATCGCGCGCGGCGAGATTGCGGACCTGCGTGGGCAGGTCGACCGGCTCGCCCAGCCGCCGACGAGCGTCGAAGGCCTGTCCGAACGACTGCAGCGCATGTTGCGCCTGGCGCAGGACGAGTCCGCGGACACCCGCGCCCGCGCCGAAGCCGAGGCCGGGCACATCCGGGCCAAGGCCGAGACGGACGCCAGCGCCATGCGGGCCCGCTACGAGCAGCTGCTCACCGAGCTCGACCTCCGCCGCAAGGAGATGGAGGCGGAGCACCGGAAGGTCCTCGAAGACGCCCGCGCGCAGGGCAAGGAGATCACCGACAAGGCCGAAGCGGAGCGCAAGCGGCTCGACACCGAGTCGCAGGACCGTCGCACCAAGGTCGAAGAGGACTTCGAGATCGCGATGGCCTCGCGCCGCACCGAAGCGATGCGGGTGCTGGCCGAGCAGGAGGCGGCGAGCAAGGCCGAAGCCGCGCGGCGCGTCCAGGAAGCCACGCAGGACGCCGCCGACATCCGCGCAAAGGTCCTCGAAGAGGAGAAGGCCGCGAAGGCCGACATCGACCGCCGTCAGCGGGAGTCGGTCGCGGACGCGAACAAGCGCCGTCAGGACTCGATCACCGAGGCCAACGCCCGGCTCGCGGAGGCCGCCGACGAGGCGCGGCGCCGCGTGACGTCCGCCACCGAAGAATCCAACCGGCGGATCGCCCAGGCGAACGAGCGGGTCGACGCGCTGCGGAAGGTGCGCGGCGGGCTGGCCGAGCAGGTGCGCGCGGCGCGGGCGGTGCTGGCCGAGGCGCACACCGTCCTCGGCGACGACGTCAAGGTGCCCGCCGACGTCAAGGCCGACCTGGTCACGGACCGGAAGCCGGACGCCGTGGACGAGACGGAACAGACGGTCCGGGTCACCGACGTCGAGGAGACGATCCGGATCCGCGCCTCCGACGTGCCGAAGCCGAAGCCCGCGGCCAAGCCTGCGACGTCCAAGCCCGCCCCCACGGCGACTCCCAAAGCGACTCCCACGGTGACTCCCACGGTGACTCCCAAAGCAGCGCCGAAGCCGGCTCCGCGGGCGAGCGGAGCGCAGAAAGCGACTGGCGAGTAACCTTCCACCCGACACGGGCGCGGACGAGCCTGCGCGGTCGGTACCGACCGGCTATCGTCCCTGCTCACGCGGGATCACCTGGAGGTTTTGCGCATGGGTGCGGCATATCGGACCGTGGTGGTGGGCACGGACGGCTCGGAGTCCTCGTTCGCGGCGGTGGACCGCGCGGCGGCGGTGGCCGGCGACGCGGGCGCCACGCTCGTCATCGCGTGTGCGTTCTACCCGGCGAGCCAGTCCGACGTCGACAAGGCCCAGGACGCCCTCGGCGAAGAGGCGTACCAGGTCGTCGGCTCGGCCCCGGCCGAAGACACCCTGCAGTCGGCGCGGGACCGGGCGGCACGCGCGGGTGCGGAGAAGATCGACACGGTCGCGGTGAAGGGCGACCCGGTCGACTCGCTGCGCAAGGTGGTCAAGGAGCGCGAGGCCGACCTGCTGGTCGTCGGCAACCGCGGGCTGAACACGATCGCCGGCCGCATCCTGGGCTCGGTGCCGTCCGAGGTGGCCCGCAAGTCCGGTGTGGACGTGCTGATCGTCCACACGACGTGACGTGACCGATCCGGGCGAGGAACTTCAGCAGCGGCTCGAACGCGTCCTGCTCGGCGGCCGGCGGAAGTACACCCGGCTCGAAGTGGCGGAGAAAGCCGGCGTGCCCGACGAGCGGTCACGCCGGCTCTGGCGCGCGCTGGGGTTCGCGACCGTGCGCGACGACGAGGTCGTCTTCACCGACGCCGACGTCGAGGCGATGCGGACCGCGGACCAGCTGGTGCAGTCCGGGCTGATCGACCAGAGCATCGAGGTCTCGGTGACGCGGGCGCTCGGCCAGCACCTGTCGCGGCTGGCCGAGTGGCAGGTCGACATGCTGTGGCAGCTGATCCGGGAGCAGCCGGAACTCGGCCGCAGCGAGCGCCAGGTGACGCGCCTGGTCGACCGGTTGCTGCCGGAGCTGGAGCAGGTCCAGAACTACGTCTGGCGCCGCCACCTGGCGGCCTACGCGGGGCGCGCGTTCGCGGCCGCGGACGAGCAGCTGGAAACCCGCACCGAGGTGGTCGGGTTCGTCGACATGGTCGGCTACACGCGCCTGACGCGCCAGATCGGCGAGGACGAGCTGAGCCGCGTGCTCGACGCGTTCGAGACCCTGGCCACGGAGGTGATCGCCGAGCACCACGGCCGCGTGGTGAAGATGATCGGTGACGAAGTCCTGTTCGTGGCGGACGCCCCGATCGACGCGGCGGAGATCGCCCTGACGCTGACCGAGCGCACCTCGGCGGACGAGACGTTGCCGGCCGTCCGCGCGGGCATGGCGTCGGGCCGCATCCTGTCGCGGTACGGCGACGTCTACGGCTCGGTGGTCAACCTGGCGGCCCGCCTGACCTCGGTGGCCCGCCCGGGCACGATCCTGGTCGACCGCGAGCTGGCCGCGGAGCTGGCGGACGAGAAGGCGTACGAGCTGCGCGCCCGCAGGCCGGTGACGGTCCGGGGCTACAACCGGCTCCGCCCGGCGGCACTGCGCCGGGCGAGCGACGCCCCGACGGGCATGTTCGCGAGTTCCCAGCAGCTGGCGGCGGAGATGCTGGGTCTGGCCGAGCCGGCGCCCCGGGAGGAGCCGCCGGAGGACCAGGTGACCGAGCCGCGGTCCCGCCGCCGTCGGCGCCGCAAGCTCTGACCGACGTTCCGGAGTCGGTAGACTCCCTCCCGCGCGTGGACGAGGTGGGAGGTGCGCGTGGCCCAGGTGTTCCTCTCGTACGCCAAGGAGCCGGACGATCCGTCCCACCAGGAGTCCGTGCTCCGGCTCTGGGAATTCCTGCGGGCCTGCGGTGTCGACGCCGACCTCGATCTGGGCGAGACCCACGAGCGCCGGGACTGGCCGTTGTGGATGGGCGCGCAGCTCCGGGAAGCCGACTACGTGCTGGTGATCGCCTCGCCCGCCTATCGCCGCAGTGCCGAGGGCCGCGGCGGTGCGCACGAGGAACGCGGCGTCCAATGGGAGGCCCGGCTGATCCGCGACGCCTTCTACGCCGACCGGCACGCGGTGAAACGGTTCGTTCCCGTCGTCTTGCCCGGCCGCAGCCCGGACGACGTGCCGGACTTCCTCGCCCCGGCCACTTCGACGGTGTACCCGGTCTCGGACTTCACCGTCGAAGGCGCCGAACGGCTCCTGCGATTGCTGACGAACCAGCCCGAGTTCGTCCGGCCGCCGCTGGGGGCGGTTCCGGTGCTGGGGCCGCGGCGGGTGCCGCCGCCCGGACCGGTGCCGCCACGACCGCAGCCGGCCCCCGCCGTCCGGAACGTGGTCACCGGGGACGTCACCGGGGTCGTGATCCAAATGGGGAACGCCGGCTCCGTGACGGTTCCCGGACCACCCGCCGTCCGGGCCGGCGAAGGTGCCGACCCACGGACCGAGCGGGCGTTCGAGGACGCCGTCCGGCGAGCCGGTGGCCGCCTCGGCGCGCCGGCCGGCCGGGCCTACCGGGAGGGACCCGGCTTCGTCCAGCACTTCGCCAACGGCGCCGTGATCTGCGCCGTCGCCGGCAAGCCGGCGTCGGTGGTCGCCGGGCCCGTGTGGGACGACCTTTCGGCCCTGCCGGGCTTCCCGGACGGACTCGGGTTTCCCACCTCGGGCCGGCCCGATGCCGCCGCCCGCGTGGTCGGCCTCGACGGTGGTGCCTGGCAGGGGGGCGTCCTGCACCGCGACCCCGCGACGCGGTCGGCGTGGTGGCAACCCGAACCCCGGCTGGGCAAGAACACCCAGGAAACCGTCCGGCTCCCGGTGGCCGGGCCGGCGGATCTGACCGTGCGCGCCGTCGCCACCCTGCCCTGGCAGCTCGGCGACGACCTCGAGCTCACCCGGCAGACCCACGACCTCATCGAAGCGGCGCTCCCCGAGGCCCCGATCAGCACGCTTCTCCCGTCCTTGTCCCTGCTGCGGCGGGCCCGGACCGCGCCGGCCCGGTGGGAGCGGGCGACCCAGACCGGACGAGCCACCCGGTACCTCTACCCGATGTGCAGCCCGGCCGACGGGAGCACGGCCGTCCGCGCGGTCGTGCGCATCATGCTTCCCGGCAGCCGGACATCGGCGGTCACGGTTTCCGTCGAGTTCCAGGCGAACTTCGCGGCGTGGGCATCGGCGCGGCCGGACCGGAGCACCTCCGGGCTCCGGGTCACGGCGAACGAGATCGTCGAACTGTGGACGGCGGCGTGGCACACCGCGACCGGCGTGGTGCCTGGTGCGCTCGTCCCCGATCCCGAGCGCGCCGCGCTGCTGGCGCCCCCGACCGTAGGACTGCAGATCAGCACGGACGGCAACCTGCCGGCCGTGGCCGACCTCTCGGCGTTCGGGACGCCGGCGGGGCAGCCGGGTCCGCGGGGTTCGGTGACCGTGGTGGCCCCGATCGGGCTCGGCCGCACCGAACGGCGCGACTGGGCCGCCCGCGCGTTGACCCGCCTGGCCCGCGAATGGGGTTTCGCGGACGCCGGCGAGGGCGACGCCGACGAGGGGATCCGGTAGCTCAGGCGTCGAAGTCGACCGTCAGCGTCTCCGAGACCGGGTACGACTGGCACGTCAGCACGAAGCCCGCCTCGACCTCCGCCTCCTCCAGCGCGAAGTTGCGCCGCAGGTCCACCTTCCCCTCCGTCACGCGGGCTCGGCACGTCCCGCACACCCCGCCCTTGCAGGCGAACGGCAGGTCCGGCCGGAACTTCTGCGCGCCGTCGAGCACCGACGACGAACGCGGCAGGGTCATCGGCGTCGAACGGCCGTCCAGAACCACCGAAACTTCCGAGGACTCCCCCGCCACCGCCGGGTCGAGGTGCTCCACCGGTGCGGGCGGGGTGTCCACGTAGAACAGCTCCTGGTGGATCCGCTCCCGCGGCACGGCCAGCGACGCCAGCAGTTCCTGCGCTCCTGACACCATCTCGAACGGGCCGCACAGCCACCAGTGGTCCACCGAATCCACGGGCACCAGTGACGAGAACAGCGTGCGCAGCTTCGGGACGTCCAGGCGGCCGGTGAACAGCTCCGCCTCGCGGGGCTCGCGCGACAGCACGTGGATCAGCTCCAGCCGCGACGGCGCGCTGTCCTTGAGGTCCGCCAGCTCGTCCGCGAACATCACCGTGTCCGTGCGGCGGTTTCCGTACAGCACTGTCACCGTCGCCGTCGACGACTGCAGCAGTGAGGACACGATCGACAGCACCGGCGTGATGCCCGAGCCCGCCGCGATCAGGACGTGGTGGCCGCCCGCCGAGAGGTCCGGGGTGAACGAACCCGTGGGCGGGGCCACCTCGATGGTGTCGCCGGGGCGGACTTCGTTCACCAGCCACGACGAGAAGAACCCGTCCGGCACCAGCCGCACGCCGACCCGGGGCGGGGCTCCCGCCGGGGCGCAGATCGAGTACGACCGGCGCTCGTCGCGGCCGTCGATCGCGCGCCGCAACGTCAGCGACTGGCCCGCTTTGAACGCGTACTCGGACGCCAGCGACGAGGGCACGTCGAACGTCACCGCGACCGCGTCGTCACAGAGCCGCTCGACTCCGGCGACCGTCAACTCGTGGAACCGCGCCACTTCAGATCTCCTTGACGTGCTCGAACGGCTCCAGGCACGCGCGGCAGCGCCGCAGCGCCTTGCACGCCGTCGCGCCGAACCGGGACTGCTCTTCGGTGTCCGCGGAGCCACAGCGCGGGCAGAGGACCCGCGACGCCGGCGCCGACAGCGTCAGCGGGATCGGGCCCGATCGCCGCGGTGCCGCGCCCGGGGGCGCGATCCCGGCCGCGGCCAGTTTTTGGCGCCCCGACGGGGAAATCCAGTCCGACGTCCAGGCCGGCGACAGCTGCGTCCGGATCTCGACATCCGGGTAGCCCGCCGACACCAGGGCGTGCTCCAGGTCGTCGCGCATGGTGTCCATCGCCGGGCAGCCCGTGTACGTCGGCGTGATCGCGACGACCACGCGTCCCTCGGACTCGGACACCGAACGCAGCACGCCGAGGTCCGCCAGCGTCAGCATCGGCAGCTCGGGGTCGGTGACCGTGGCGGCCACTGCCGCGGCGGTCACCATCGAGCGTCCGGCATCGCCCGGGCCACGCTCTGCAGCTCCGCCAGCAGGTACCCGAACGACTCGGTGTGGACGCCGTCGCGGCCCGTCCGGCCCGACACGCCGGCGCGCTCGCCCGAAGCCGGTCGCGCCAGGGTCGCCGCCGCAAGAGCCTGGTCCAGCACCGCATCGAACTCGGGGCGCAGCGAAGCCGCGTCCACGAATTCCGTGGGGTGGGTGCGGAACAGCTCCCCCACGTACGGCCAGACCTCGTCCAAGCCCTCCTGCATCCGCGAGTGCGACAGCGGAGTCCCGTCGCCGAGGCGGACCAGCCACTGCGCCGCGTAGTCGCGGTGGTAGGTCAGCTCCTTGACGCCCTTGTCCGCGATCGCCGCCAGCACCGGGTCCACCGACGTTCCCAGCCGCTGGAACAGCGCCAGCCGCCACGTCGAGAACACGAACAGGCGCGCGATCAGGTGCCCGAAGTGCCCGCCGCCGAGCTCCGCGAGCCGGACGTTGCGGAACTCGTTCTCCGGGCGCAGGAACGCGAACGAGTCCTCCGTGCGCGACGAGCCGTCGGCCTTGCCGGCGCGGGCGAGCAGCAGCCGCGCCTGTCCCAGCAGGTCGAGGGCGATGTTGGCGATCGCGACCTCGTCCTCCAGCTCGGGTGCGTTGGTGCACCACTCCTGGAGCCGGTGGGAGAAGATCAGCGCGTCGTCGCCCAGCATCAGGCAGTACGCGGCCAGCTGCCCGGCGTCCACCCCGGACGGCACCGACGTGTCCATTCCGGACAGCGGGTCTTCGAAGCCGGTGCCGAACGCCCAGCGGGCGTCGTTCTCCTCGGTGATGGCCTCGTACACGTTGTCGAAACTCATATGTGCGGCACCTCCTCGGGAATGTCGTAGAACGTCGGGTGCCGGTAGACCTTGTCGCCGCTGGGCGCGAAGAACGGGTCCTTCTCGTCCGGCGACGACGCCGTGATGTCCGTCGCGCGCACGACCCAGATCGACACGCCTTCGTTGCGGCGCGTGTAGAGGTCGCGGGCGTGGTGGAGCGCCATCTGGTCGTCGGCCGCGTGCAGCGACCCGACGTGCACGTGGTTCAGCCCGCGCTTGCCGCGGACGAACACCTCGTACAGCGGCCAGTCGTGCTTGATCGGGCCCGGCGCGGCGGGGACGCCGTCCAGGGGAACGGCGCCGTGGCCGCCTTCGGCCGTCAGGTCGCTCACTTGCGCTCCTCGTTCTTCTTCGCGGCGTGGGCGACGGCGGCTTCCCGCACCCACGCGCCGTCTTCGTGGGCGCGACGCCGGTGTGCGATCCGCGAAGCATTGCAGGGCCCGTTGCCCTTCAGCACGTTCTTGAACTCGTCCCAGTCCACGGCGCCGAAGTCGTAGTGCCCGCGCTCGGCGTTCCACTTCAGATCGGGATCCGGGAACGTGACGCCGAGGGCTTCGGCCTGCGGCACCGACATGTCCACGAACCGCTGCCGCAGCTCGTCGTTGGTGTGGCGCTTGACCTTCCACGCCATCGACTGCGCGGTGTTCGGCGAGTCGGCGTCCGGCGGCCCGAACATCATCAGCGACGGCCACCACCAGCGGTTGACGGCCTCCTGGACCATCTCCCCCTGCTGCGAAGTCCCCTTCATCATCGTCATCAGCAGCTCGTAGCCCTGCCGCTGGTGGAACGACTCCTCCTTGCAGATCCGGATCATCGCCCGCGCGTACGGCCCGTAGGACGACCGGCACAGCGGCACCTGGTTACAGATCGCCGCGCCGTCGACCAGCCAGCCGATCACGCCGACGTCGGCGAAGGTCAGCGTCGGGTAGTTGAAGATCGACGAGTACTTCTGCCGTCCGGTGATCAGCTTGTCGGTCAGGTCCGCCCGGTCCGCGCCCAGCGTCGCCGCCGCGGAGTACAGGTAGAGCCCGTGGCCGGCTTCGTCCTGGACCTTGGCCAGCAGGATCGCCTTGCGCCGCAGCGACGGCGCCCGGGTGATCCAGTTGCCTTCGGGCTGCATGCCGATGATCTCCGAGTGCGCGTGCTGCGCGATCTGCCGGATCATCGTCTTGCGGTAGCCGTCGGGCACCCAGTCGCGGGGCTCGATCCGCTGGTCGCGCTCGATGGTGTGCTCGAACTGCTCTTCGAGCGCGGATTCTGCTACCGCGGTCACGGCTGCTCCTTCGAAACCAGCGTCAGGACGTCGTACTTGGCCACGGACTCACCCTCGGCGTTGGTGACGTCGGCGTCCCAGCGGACCTCGCCGTACTCCTGGTCGATCCGCGGGGTGAGCTGCTTCGCGGTCAGCGTCACCGTGAGCGAGTCGCCGACCTTGACCGGGGTGAGGAAGCGCAGGTTCTCCAGGCCGTAGTTGGCCAGCACCGGGCCCGGCTCGGGCGAGACGAACAACCCTGCCGCGAACGAGACGACCAGGTAGCCGTGCGCGACGATCCCGCCGAACAGCGGGTTCGCCGCCGCCGCTTCGGGGTCGGTGTGGGCGTAGAACGTGTCGCCGGTGAACTCGGCGAAGTGGTCGATGTCCGCCTGCGTCACCGTGCGCGGCCCGGCGACGACGGAGTCGCCGATCTTCAGCTCGGCCAGGGACTTCCGGAAGGGGTGCACGTCGCTTTCGGTGCGCGGCGCGCCGGTGACCCAGCGGCCGGTGACGGCCGACAGCACCGCGGGCGAACCCTGCACGGCGGTGCGCTGCATGTGGTGCAGGACCCCGCGGATCCCGCCCATCTCCTCGCCGCCGCCCGCGCGGCCCGGGCCGCCGTGGACCAGCTGCGGCATCGGCGAGCCGTGCCCGGTGGACTCCTTCGCGTCCTCGGCGTCCAGCACCAGCAGCCGTCCGTGGAACGGCGCCGCGCCCAGGACGACCTCGCGCACGAACTCCTTGTCCGCCGAGACGACGGACCCGGCCAGGCTGCCGCCACCCCGCGCCGCGAAGTCGACGACCTGCTCGGTGGACGTGTAGGGCATCAGCGTCGAGACCGGGCCGAACGCCTCGACCTCGTGCGGCTCGGAGCGTTCGGGGTCGGCCTTGAGCAGCACCGGCGAGATGAAGGCGCCGCGCTCGGCATCGGCGTCGACCACCTCGACGTTTTCGGGGTCGCCGAAGACGACGCTCCCGGCGTCCAGCAGCGCCTTCAGCGACCGCCGGACCTCCTCGCGCTGCTCCAGGCTGGCCAGCGCGCCCATCCGGACGCCCTCGGACGCCGGGTTGCCGACGGTCACCTTCGCGAGCCGCTCGGACGCGGCCGCGGCGACGTCGTCCAGCAGCTCGGCCGGGACGAACGCGCGGCGGATGGCGGTGCACTTCTGGCCCGCCTTGACCGTCATCTCGGTGACGAGCTGCTTGACGAACAGGTCGAACTCGGTGGTCCCGCGCACCGCGTCCGGGCCGAGGATCGAGCAGTTCAGCGAGTCGGCCTCGGCGTTGAAGCGCACGGAGTTCCGCACGACCGCCGGGTGCGCCCGCAGCTTCTGGGCCGTCGACGCCGAGCCGGTGAACGACACCAGGTCCTGCGCGGTGACGTGGTCGAGGAGGTCGCCGGCGCTGCCGGCGACGAACTGCAGCGAGCCCTCGGGCAGGATCCCGGACTCGATGATCAGCTCGACCACCCGCGCGGTCAGGTACGCCGTCGAACTCGCCGGCTTGACCAGGCTCGGGACGCCGGCCAGGAACGCGGGCGCGAACTTCTCCAGCGGACCCCACACCGGGAAGTTGAACGCGTTGATCTGGACGGCGACGCCCCGCAGCGGCGTCGCGATGTGCTGGGCGACGAACGTGCCCCCGCGGCTCAGCGGCTCCACCGCGCCTTCGACGTAGACGGTGTCGTTCGGCAGCTCGCGCTTGCCCTTGGAGGCGTAGCTGAACAGCACGCCGATGCCGCCGTCGATGTCGAACTTCGAGTCACCGAGGGTGGCGCCGGTCTTCGCGGAGAGTGCGTACAGCTCGTCGCGGTGCTCACGCAGGTGGGAGGCCAGGGCCTTGAGCAGGGCCGCACGCTGGTGGAACGTCAGCTCCCGCAGCGCCGGGCCGCCGACCGTGCGGCCGTAGGAGAGGGCGGCCGCGAAGTCGACGCCCGCCGACGAGATCCGGGCGACCTCTTCGCCGGTGGCCGCGTCGTGCAGCGGGACCCCCTCGCCGGTCGCCGTGTGCCACCCGCCCGAGACGTAGCTGCGCAGCAATGCCATCAGGTCCGACCCTCTCGCCGAATTACCTACCGTACGTTCAGTTAATCGCATGGTAGCCGTCGAGCCCGAAGATCGGAAGGCCCGGGCGCTTGACACCGGCCCGGACCACTGCCTTTACTGAGCGGCACCGCGAGGTGACCGTCCATTCGGTCAGTGGGGACGGAGGGTGCATGACCAACGCCGCGCACACCATGTTCGCCGCCGACGAAGCCTCCCGCGCGCTGGGCATCGAGCTCGTCGAAGCGGGCGACGGCCAGGCCGTCGCGACCATGACGATCACCCGCGCGATGGTCAACGGCCACGACATCGCCCACGGCGGGTACGTCTTCCTCCTGGCCGACACGGCCTTCGCCTGCGCCTGCAACACCCACGGCCCGGCGACGGTCGCCGCGGGCGCCGAAATCTCGTTCGTCGCGGCCGGCCGGCTCGGCGACCACCTCGTCGCGACGGCCGGCGAGCGCACCCGCTACGGCCGCAACGGCATCTACGACGTCACGGTGCACCGGGAGACCCCCGCCGGCCCCGAGGTCGTCGCCGAATTCCGCGGCCGCAGCCGCGTCCTCTCCGCGAAACGGGGCGAAGCATGATCGAGACGGACATCGGCACGGACGAGCTGGCCGCCCTCCAGCTGGAACGTCTGCAGTGGACACTCCGGCACGCCTACGCCAACGTGCCCGCCTACACGCGGAAGTTCGACGCGGCCGGCGTCCACCCGGACGACTGCAAGGAACTGGCCGACCTGGCGAAGTTCCCGTTCACCACCAAGCAGGACCTGCGCGAGAACTACCCGTTCGGGATGTTCGCCGTGCCGCAGGAGGAGGTGCGGCGCATCCACGCCTCCAGCGGCACCACCGGCAAGGCCACCGTCGTCGGCTACACCGAGCAGGACATCGACACCTGGGCGACGGTGATGGCCCGGTCGATCCACGCCGCGGGCGGGCGGCCGGGGCACAAGGTGCACGTCGCCTACGGCTACGGGCTGTTCACCGGCGGGCTCGGCGCGCACTACGGCGCCGAGAAGCTGGGCTGCACGGTGATCCCGGCGTCGGGCGGGATGACCGCGCGGCAGGTGCAGCTGATCACCGACTTCCGGCCCGAGATCATCATGGTGACGCCGTCGTACATGCTGACGCTGCTCGACGAGTTCGAGCGGCAGGGCGTCGACCCGCGGGCGAGTTCCCTGAAGGTGGGCATCTTCGGCGCCGAGCCGTGGACCGAGCAGATGCGCGCCGAGATCGAGGAGCGGTTCGCGCTCGACGCCGTCGACATCTACGGGCTGTCGGAGGTGATGGGCCCGGGCGTCGCGCAGGAGTGCGTCGAGACGAAGGACGGCCTGCACATCTGGGAGGACCACTTTTACCCCGAGGTGATCGACCCGTACTCCGAGGATGTGCTGGGCAGCGGCGAGACGGGTGAGCTGGTGTTCACCTCGCTGACCAAGCAGGCGCTGCCGATCATCCGCTACCGCACCCGCGACCTGACCGAGCTGAACCCGGGGACCGCGCGCCCGGCGTTCCGGCGGATGGCCAAGGTGACCGGGCGCACCGACGACCTGATCATCCTGCGCGGGGTCAACGTCTTCCCGACGCAGATCGAGGAGATCGTGCTGCGGACCGACGCGCTGAGCCCGCACTTCCAGCTCGTCCGGTCCACGCGCGGCCGGCTCGACCACCTCACCGTGCGGGTCGAGGCGCGGCACGACGCCTCTCCGGACGACCGGTCGCGGGCGGCTGACGTACTGGTCAGCGGGGTGAAGGACGGCGTCGGCGTGACGGTGTCGGTGGACGTCGTCGACCCGGACACCCTGGAGCGGTCCATGGGCAAGATGCGGCGAGTCGTCGACCAGCGGGACAAGCCGTGACGACCCCGCGCCGCGGGCGGCCCGGCTACGACCTCGAATCACTGCTGCAGGTGGCGGTGAAGCTGTTCAACGAGCGCGGCTACGACGGCACGAGCATGGAGGACCTCTCCCGCAAGCTCGGCATCACGAAGTCGGCGATCTACCACCACGTCCCCAGCAAGGAGGAACTGCTGCGGCTGTCGGTGGACCGGGCCCTGGACGGGCTGTTCGAGGTGGCGTCGGAGACGGCGCAGCTCGACGGGCGCGCGATCGACCGGCTGGAGCACCTGGTCCGCGGCAGCGTGCTGGTGCTGGCGGACCGGCTGCCGTTCGTGACGCTGCTGCTGCGCGTGCGCGGCAACACGAAGGTGGAGCGGGCGGCGCTGGCCCGCCGCCGCGAGTTCGACCGGCTGGTGACGGACCTGGTGAAGCAGGCCGAAGCGGAGGGCGACGTCCGCCCGGACGTCGACCCGGCGGTGACCGCGCGGCTGGTGTTCGGCATGGTGAACTCGCTGATCGAGTGGTACCGGCCGCGCCGGGGCTCGGCGGCGGCGGAGCTGGCGGACGCGGTGTGCAAGGTGGCCTTCGAGGGGCTGCGCACGTCGTCGTGAGTGGTAAGTCGGGTTAGAACCCTCATTACCACTCACGACAAGCCGCGGCAGGGGTCAGTCCTCGGCGGTCTGCGGCGGCCAACTCACCAACGGGAACGGCCAACTCACCCGCGGGAACGACCAACTCACCCACACCCCGGCGAGTTGGCCGTTCCGGTGCACGAGTTGGCCGTTCCGGGCGGTGAGTTGGCCGTTCCTGCCCCGACTGACTTACCACTCAAGACAGCCGCGGCAGGGTCAGTCCTCGGCGGTCTGCGGCGGCCGGCCCGCCTGCCACAGCAGTGCCTCCCGCAGCTGGCCGATCAACCGCTCGTCGTCCGCTTCGGACGGGTCGATCCCCAGCGGGATCCAGCGCTCGGACACCTTCGCGCCCCGGTCGTAACTGGAAATCACGATGCCCGAGTACGACAGGGACGCTTCGTCCGCACAGTCGCCGTCCGGC
Source organism: Amycolatopsis sp. lyj-109 (assembly GCF_046548995.1). Taxonomy (NCBI): domain Bacteria; kingdom Bacillati; phylum Actinomycetota; class Actinomycetes; order Pseudonocardiales; family Pseudonocardiaceae; genus Amycolatopsis; species Amycolatopsis sp. lyj-109. The sequence goes on along the minus strand of NZ_JAJPWR010000035.1, from coordinate 47,629 downwards.
AGCGGTTCGTCCGCTTCGAAGCCTTCGTCGAAGCTGACGTGGCGATGCTGCAGGCGGACGCTCACCCAGCGCCCGGCCGGCCGGATCGGCGCGCCTTCTTCGTTCATCTACTCTTACCCCCGGTCCGGGCCCCCATGCCGTCTCGTCGCATCCGGGCGCCGAGTAGTTACCGGCGAGTTGTTCCGGTTGCGTAACGACAACGGTTGGCGCGAAACACCGCCGGGCCGCCACCGGAATCACTCTTTTGACGATGGGTCAACTACTTTGTTGACAGGGTGCCGATCCCCCGCGAGGCTGAGCGGATGACCAGTGGGACCCGGCCCCGGCGCCGCCGGCTCGAACCGGCCGAACGGCGTGCGGAGATCCTCGCCGCCGCCCGGCACCTGTTCGGCGCGGGCAGCTACGCCTCGGTGTCCACTTCGGACATCGCCGAGGCCGCCGGGGTGGCGCGTCCGCTGATCAACCACTACTTCGGCGGGAAGCGCGAGCTGTACCTGGAAGTGGTGCGGCAGATGATGATCGTGCCCGCGCCGGTCACCGAAGCGCTGCCGGACACCACGATGGAGCAGCGGCTGTCGATCGGCGTCGAACGGTGGATCGAGGTCGTGGACCGCAACCGCGACGCCTGGCTGACCGTGATCGGGCCGGAGGCGGCCGGGCGCGACCCGGAGATCGAGCGGATCATGCTGGAGGCCGACGAGATCGCCGCCGACCGGGTGCTGGAGGCCGCGCTGATGACCGGCGTGACCGAAGGCCGCGAAGAGCTGCGCGCGATGATCCGGTCGTTCGGCGGGATGCTGCGCGCGGCGTCGCGGGAGTGGCTGATCCGCGGCACGCTGGACCGCGCGGCCCTGCGCACCTTCCTCACCGATTCGATCCTCAACCTGCTGAAGATCACCTACCCGGCGGTCCTCGCCGAGCGGCGCGGAAGCGACGCGCGAACGCCGCCGGTGTCATCCCGGTCCAGCGCTTGAACGCGTGGATGAAGCTCGACGCCTCGGCGTACCCGAGCCGGTAGGCGACGTCCTCGACCGACAGCACGCCGGTGTCCAGGAGCTCTTCGGCGAGCGCCTGGCGGACCTCGTCCACCAGCGCCCGGTAGCTCGTGCCGGCTTCGGTCAGGCGGCGGCGCAGGGTGCGCGTGCTGAGCGTCAGCTGCCGGGCGATCTCGTCCATCCCGGCGTCGACGCCGCCGAGCCGGACCAGGCGTTCCCGCACCAGCTGGGCAATGCCCGAACGCTGCCGCCGTCGCGCGACGAGCGTCTCGCACTGCGCGGCGCACAGGGCGACGGTCTGGTCGTTGGCCTGCGGCAGCGGCCGGCTCAGCAGCGCCGGGTCGAGCGTCGCGCGGCAGGCGTCGGCGCCGAAGCGCGGGAGTACGCCGAACGCGGCCCGGTACTCCTCCGGCGTGGCCGTTTCGTGCCGGAAGGTCAGCTCGTCCAGCGCGATCTCGGGCAGGAGGTCGCGCATGACGGCGAAGATCGCGGCCAGGTCGCGCAGGACGAGGAAGCGGGCGACATCGGCTGGCACCCGGCTGTCGTCGAGCTCCAGGGTCAGCCGGTCGGCGCCGAGCACGACGTGCGGGATGCAGAACGCGAAGCTCAGGTCGAAGTAGCGCAGGGCGAACAGCATCGCGTCGCGCAACGTCGGGCTGCTGATGCAGGCGAAGCCGAAGATACCGAAGGTGGTCACGCGGTAGCGGCGCCCCAGCTCCAGCGCCGCCGCGTCCGAGCCGTCCAGGCCGGCCAGCGCCCGGACGACGGCCAACTCCTGGCGCGCGTCGATCTGGACGGCCGGGTCGGCGAGCAGTTCCGGCGTCAGCGTGGTCGCGGCGAGCAGCCGGCCCGCGGCGAGGCCACGCTCGGCGGCGAACCGCGTCATCAGCTCGATGCTCGCGGTGCCGCGGGGGAAGTCCCAGTCCCCGACGGCGGGCGCGGCGAGCTCGGCCATGGCCGGAATTCTGGATCACGCCGGGAGAACGTGTCCAATCGAGGACCGGATCTGTCCTGAGTGGTCGTTAGGGTGACGAGGTGAAGACGTTGAGCCGACGGGCCCTGAACCGCGCCACGCTGGAGCGGCAGCTGCTGCTGCGCCGGGCGAAGATGTCCGCCTTCGACGCGGTCGAGCACCTGGCCGGGCTCCAGGCGCAGGCGCCGTTCCCGCCGTACTACGGGCTGTGGTCGCGGCTGGAGGGGTTCCAGCCGTCGGAGCTGGCGGACCTGCTCGAAAGCCGGCGCGTGGTGCGGATCGCGCTGATGCGCGGCACGGTCCACCTCGTGACGGCGGCGGACGCGCTGGCGTGGCGGCCGGTCGTCCAGGTGCTGTACGACCGCGACCTGAAGCAGAACGCCTTGCACGCGCGGGCGCTGGCCGGCCTCGACCACTCCGCGGTCGCCTCGGCGGCCCGGGAGCTGCTGACCGCTTCGGCGTTGTCCAGCACGGCGCTGGGTGCCGAACTGGCGCGGCACTGGGACGTCCCGGCCGCGTCCTTGACCCACCTGGCCCGAGGCCGGCTGCCCCTGGTCCAGGTGCCGCCGCGGGCGATCTGGGGCAAGGCCGGGCAGACGACGTACGCGTGCCTGGACGAATGGGTGGGCGCGCCCCTGCCGCCGCCTTCGCCCGCGGAGCTGATCTCGCGGTACCTGCGCGCGTTCGGCCCGGCCACGGTGGCGGACGTGCAGACGTGGGCGGGCATCACGCGCCTCGGCGAGGTGGCTTCGTCGATGGACCTGCGGCGTTACCGCGACCCGGACGGCCGCGAGCTGCTGGACCTGCCGGAGCTGACGGTGCCCGACGAGGACGTCCCGGCGCCGCCGCGGCTGCTCGGGCCGTTCGACCAGATGATCCTGTCCTTCGCGGACCGGACGCGGGTCATCTCGGACGCTTACCGCAAGCGGGTGATCTCGGCGAACGGCCTGGTCAAGGGCACGCTGCTGGTGGGCGGTCAGGTGTGCGGCTTCTGGGAGATCAAGGCGTCCCGCAAGGCGGCGGCGATCGAGCTGTCGCCGTTCGAGAAGCTGACGAAGCGGGACTTGGGGGTGGTGGAGGCCTCGGCGGGAGAACTGGTGAAGTGGGCGGAGGCGGCCGCGGAGACGTACGAGGTGCGCGTCCGCCCGCTGGCGTGAGGCTGGCCGGAAATCTCGATTGAGTGACCGCTGCAGGCCTGTTGTCACAGCCGTCCGGTGCGTAGCTTTTCCGGCATGACTGGTTCGGCGAAGGGGCCGTCGGTGCTGATCGCGGGTACCGGGTTCGGCGGCATCGGGACGGCGATCGAGCTCAAGCGCGCCGGGTTCGGCGACTTCACGATCCTGGAGAGCGCCGCCGAGCCCGGCGGCGTCTGGCGGGACAACACCTACCCGGGCGCCGCGTGCGACATCCCGTCGCCGCTGTACTCCTTCTCCTTCGAGCCCAACCCGCGGTGGCCGAAGCGGTTCTCGCACCAGCCCGACATCCTCGCCTACCTGCGGCGCGTCATCGCGAAGTACGGGCTCGAGCCGCACATCCGGTACCGGACCGAGGTCACCGGGGCTGCCTTCGACGAAGAGCGCGGCCTCTGGCGCGTCGAAACCAGCACCGGCGGGACGTTCGAGGCGAACGTCTTCGTCCCCGCCGTCGGGCAGCTGTCGCGGCCCGCGCTGCCGGACATCCCGAACCGGGAGAGCTTCGCCGGCGACGCCTTCCACTCCGCCCGGTGGGACCACGACGTCGACCTGACCGGCAAGCGCGTCGCCGTGATCGGGACCGGGGCCAGCGCCGTGCAGTTCGTGCCCGAGCTGCGCAAGCGCGCGCGGCACGTCACCGTCTTCCAGCGCACGCCGCCGTACGTGATGGCGAAGTCCGATCCGAGCTACCGGCGGTGGCAGCACTGGCTGTTCGAGCACCTGCCGCCCACCCAGCTGCTCGGCCGGCTGCGGATCTTCCTACTGGCCGAGTACGCCACGTACGCGATGACGCGCCACCCGGTGCTGGCGAAGATGTTCGAGCTGCGGACCGCGCAGCTGCGGCGCCGCCATCTCAAGGACCCGGAGCTGCGGGCGAAGCTGACGCCGGCGTACCCGCTGGGCTGCAAGCGGATCCTCTTCACCAACGACTACCTGCCCGCGCTCGCCCAGCCGGACGTCGACGTCGAGACGCGCCGGATCCTCGAAATCACCGAGAAGGGCGTGCGGGTCGAGGGCGGGACCGAGATCGAGGCGGACGTCCTGATCTACGGCACCGGCTTCACCGCGACCGACTTCCTCGGCCGGATGCAGGTGCGCGGCCTCGGCGGGCGGTCCCTGGCCGACGAGTGGTCCGGCGGCGCGCGGGCCTACCTCGGCATGACCGTGCCCGGCTTCCCCAACCTGTTCTGCGTCTACGGGCCCAACACGAACCTCGGCGCCGGGTCCATCATCTACATGATCGAACGGCAGGCGCGCTACATCCGCCAGGCGGTGGAACGCCTCGCCCGGCCCGGCGTGTCCTATGTGGACGTTCGACCGGAGGTCGAAGAGCGGTACGACCGCGAGGTGCAGCGGCGGCTGGGCCGGAGTGTGTGGAGCGCCTGCACGAGCTGGTACCGGCAGGCCGACGGCCGGGTGACGACCAACTGGCCGGGCCTGGTCACCGAGTACGACCGCCGGACGCGGCGCTTCGACGTCGCCGACTACCGGGTGGCGGGCTGATGGACTACGACGTGCTGGTGATCGGCTCGGGGTTCGGCGGCAGCGTCACGGCGCTGCGGCTGACCGAGAAGGGCTACCGCGTCGGCGTGCTGGAAACCGGCCGCCGGTTCGCCGACGACGAGTTCGCGAAGACGTCGTGGCGGGTGCGGAAGTACCTGTGGGCACCCGCGCTGGGCTGCTTCGGCATCCAGCGGCTCACCTTGCTGAAGAACACGTTCGTGATGAGCGGTTCCGGCGTCGGCGGGGGTTCGCTGGTGTACGCGAACACGCTGTACGAACCCCCGGACGGCTTCTACGCCGACCCCCAGTGGGCGCACATCACCGACTGGAAGGCCGAGCTGGCGCCGTACTACGACCAGGCGAAGCGGATGCTCGGCGTGGTCGAGAACCCGGCGACGACGGCCGCGGACCGGGTGCTTCACGAGGTGGCCGACGACATGGGCGTCGGCCACACGTACCGGCGCACGCCCGTCGGCGTCTACTTCGGACAGTCCGGGGTGGACCCGTTCTTCGGCGGCGCCGGTCCCCTGCGTTCCTCCTGCACGCTGTGCGGCGAGTGCATGACCGGGTGCCGGGTCGGGGCGAAGAACACGACGGTGAAGAACTACCTGTACCTGGCCGAGCAGGCGGGTGCCGTGGTGCACCCGCTGACCACCGCGGTGACGGTCCGGCCGATCGACGGCGGGTACGCGGTGGACACGCGGCGCACCGGCGGTCGTTCTCGCAGGACGTTCACCGCCGAGCAGGTGGTCTTCTCCGCGGCGGCGCTGGGCACGCAACGGCTGCTGCACCGGATGCGCGACACGGGGACGTTGCCTCTCGTGTCCCCGCGGCTCGGGCTCCTGGCTCGCACGAACTCCGAAGCGGTGCTGGCGGCCCGGTCGCTGCGGACGGACACGGACTACTCGCGGGGCGTCGCGATCACGTCGTCGATCCACCCGGACGCGGTGACGCACGTCGAGCCGGTGCGGTACGGGCGCGGCAGCAACCTGCTGGGCCTGCTGGCGACGGTGCTGGTGGACGCGGTCCCGGGGCGCCGGCGCTGGGTGCTCGGGCTGCGGGAGCTGTGGCGCACCCGCCGCGACCTGCTGCGGATCCACAACCCGCGGCACTGGTCGGAGCGGATGATCGGGCTGCTGGTGATGCAGACGCTGGACAACTCCGTGACGACGTACACCAAGCGCGGGCTGTTCGGCCGCCGGATGACCACGCGCCAGGGTGCGGGAGCGCCGTCGCCGGACTGGATCCCGGCCGGGCACGAGGTGACGCGCCGGGTGGCGGAGAAGATCGGCGGGCTGCCCCAGGGCGCCTGGACGGACCTGGCGAACATCCCGATCACGGGCCACTTCATCGGCGGCTGTGCGATCGGGGACTCCCCTTCTTCTGGGGTGGTGGATCCGTACCAGCGGCTGTACGGGCATCCGGGCCTGCACGTGGTGGACGGCTCGGCGATCTCGGCGAACCTGGGGGTCAATCCCTCGCTGACGATCACCGCCCAAGCCGAGCGGGCGATGGCGTTCTGGCCGAACCGCGGGGAGCCGGATCCGCGGCCGCCGCTGGGCTCGCCGTACCAGCGGGTGGCGGCGGTGGCCCCTCGGCGTCCGGTCGTCCCGTCGGAAGCGCCGGGAGCCCTGCGACTGCCGCTGACACCCCGCTGAAGAGGCCCTCCCGGACCGCGCCGCCGGGAGGGCCGCTCAGCGCACGGTTACGGCAGGCCCGCGAGCCCGGCCGACACCGTGTTGGCGAACGCGTACCCCTGCGACGCGTCCCAGTTGATCGACCACGTCATCGCGCCGCGGATCGACGGGTAGGTCGCCGACGGCTTGAAGCTGCCGCACGAGGTTCCGCGGGCCAGGCAGTTCAGCGCCGACACCGTGTTGGCCGGGGCCTGGTAGCCGCCGCCCGCCGCCTGCGGGGAGGCCGGGAGACCGAGGCCGACCTGGTCCGCGCGCAGGCCGCCCTGCAGCTGGATGCAGGCCAGCGCCGTCAGGAAGTCGACCGTGCCCTGCGAGTAGACGTTGCCGTTGCAGCCGTTCATCGAACCGGAGTTGTAGTACTGCATGTTGACGATCGTCAGGATGTCCTTGATGTTCAGCGCCAGCTGGAAGTAGCCACCGGCCGTGGACTGCATGTCGATCGTCTGCGGCGCCATCGTGATGACCTTGCCGCCGCCGTTGTAGATGCTCCGCAGCGCCTGGCCCATATACGTGGCGTTGATGCCGTTCTCGAGGTCGATGTCGACGCCGTCGAAGCCGTAGTTCGCGATCAGCGTCTTGATGCTGTTCGCGAAGTTGGTGGCCGAGTTCGAGTCGCTGACGCTGATCGTGCCGTTCTGGCCGCCGACCGAGATGATGACCCGCTGGCCGCGTGCCTGCACCGTCTTGACGTCGGCCTTGAACTGGGCGTCCGTGTAGCCGCCCAGCTGCGAAGACAGGCCCGAGTCGAGCGTGAAACTCACCGCGCCGGGCGTGCCGGTCGCGTCCGCGAAGGACACCGCGATGATGTTGTACTTCGCCGGGACGTCGGCGAGCTTCAGCGCCTTGGCGCCGTTGTAGAAGTTCTGCCAGTAGCCCGTCAGGACGTGCTTCGGCAGGTCACCCTGCGTGGGCGGCGTCGTGGTCGTCGTCGGCGGGGTGGTCGTCGGCGGCGTGGTCGGGGTGGTGGGCGTGGTCGGCGGCGTCGTGGGCGGGGTGCCGGGGCCGTCGAGGCTGACGTCGTCGGCGTAGTACGCCGGCTGGCCGTACCAGCCGTGCAGGTACACCGTCAGCGACGTGCTCGCGCCGGTCGTGAAGCTCAGCGACAGCTGCTGGTAGCCGCTGGTGCCGGGCGTCCAGGTGCTGGTCGTCGCCGAGCCGGAGACGCCCAGGTAGACATAGCTGCCCTGGACCCAGGCGGACAGCTTGTACGCCGTGTTCGCCGAGACGGTGAGCGTCTGCGAGCACTGGGCGTTGTCCGACGACGACGGCGTCGCGTTCAGGGCCCGGCTGCCGCTGTGCACCGGCGAGCTCACCGCGGCCGACGCGCCGGTGCACGTCCAGCCCGTGGTGCCGGCCTCGAAGCCGGGGTTGGCCAGGATGTTCGCCGCCGAAGCGCTGCCGGCGAGCACGAAGGTCACGCCGAGACACAGCGTCACCACGGAAAGTAAGGAAAGCAGAGCGAGACGAACCTTGGGGACCACGGGCGACCTCCGCGACACTGGTGAGGCAGGTCACCACAAAATGGACTAGACCAATACGGTTGTCAAGGACGCCGATGTCAGCCCCATCCGAAAGTCGGGGTGGCGGAAACGGCAGAATGAGACGATCGGAACCAGGCGAAGCAGGAGCGTGTAGCAGTGAGCGTGTCGGTCGAGCAGAAGATCGCCGAAGAACTGGGCGTGCGCGAAGGACAGGTCAAGGCCGCCGTCGACCTGCTCGACGGCGGGTCGACCGTGCCGTTCATCGCCCGCTACCGCAAGGAAGTCACCGGCATGCTCGACGACGCGCAGCTGCGCACGCTCGAAGAGCGGCTGCGCTACCTGCGGGAACTCGACGAGCGCCGGCTCGCCGTGCTCGAGTCCATCCGCAGCCAGGGCAAGCTCGACGAGGCCCTGGAGGCGTCGATCCTCGCCGCCGACACGAAGTCGCGGCTCGAGGACATCTATCTCCCGTACAAGCCGAAGCGCCGCACGAAGGCGATGATCGCGCGCGAAGCGGGCCTCGAGCCGCTGGCCGACGGCCTGCTGAACGACCCGAACACCGATCCGCAGGCCGCCGCCGCGGTGTTCGTCGACGCCGACAAGGGCGTCGCGGACGCGCAAGCCGCCCTCGACGGCGCCCGCGCGATCCTCGTCGAGCGCTTCGCCGAGGACGCCGACCTGATCGGCGACCTGCGCGAGAAGATGTGGGGCCAGGGGCACCTCGTCGCCAAGGTCCGCTCCGGCAAGGAGGAGGACGGCGCCAAGTTCTCGGACTACTTCGACTTCTCCGAGCCCTACACCAAGCTCCCCTCGCACCGCATCCTCGCGATGCTGCGCGGCGAGAAGGAGGAGGTCCTCGACCTCACGATGTCGCCGGACGAGCCCACCGACGAGCCGCAGGTCGGCCCGACCGAGTACGAGTCGCGCATCGCGGCGAAGTTCGGCATCACCCAGCAGGGCCGGCCGGGCGACAAGTGGCTCGGCGACACCGTGCGCTGGGCGTGGCGCACCAAGATCCTCCTGCACCTGGGCATCGACCTGCGGATGCGGCTGCGCCAGGCGGCCGAGGACGACGCCGTGCGCGTGTTCGCGGCCAACCTGCGCGACCTGCTCCTCGCCGCGCCGGCCGGCACCCGCGCCACCATGGGCCTCGACCCGGGCTTCCGGACCGGCGTCAAGGTGGCGGTCGTGGACGCCACCGGCAAGGTCGTCGACACCCACGTCATCTACCCGCACCAGCCGGCGAACAAGTGGGACCAGTCGATCGCGGAGCTCGCGGTGCTGTGCGCCCGGCACCAGGTCGACCTGATCTCCATCGGCAACGGCACGGCGTCGCGCGAGACGGACAAGCTCGCGCAGGAACTGATCAAGAAGCACCCGGAGCTGAAGCTGACGAAGGCCGTGGTGTCCGAGGCGGGCGCTTCGGTGTACTCGGCGTCGGCGTTCGCTTCGGCGGAACTGCCGAACATGGACGTCTCGCTGCGCGGCGCGGTCTCGATCGCCCGGCGGCTGCAGGACCCCCTGGCCGAGCTGGTGAAGATCGACCCGAAGTCGATCGGCGTCGGGCAGTACCAGCACGACCTGTCCGAGGTTTCGCTGTCGCGCTCGCTCGACGCGGTGGTCGAGGACTGCGTGAACGCGGTCGGCGTGGACGTCAACACGGCGTCGGCGCCGCTGCTGACCCGGGTTTCGGGCATCACGACGGGCCTGGCGGAGAACATCGTGGCCCACCGCGACACGAACGGGCCGTTCCGCTCCCGGACGGCGCTGAAGGAGGTCGCGCGGCTCGGCCCGAAGGCGTTCGAGCAGTGCGCGGGCTTCCTCCGGATCCCGGACGGCGACGACCCGCTCGACTCGTCGGCGGTGCACCCGGAGGCGTACCCGGTGGTCCGGCGGATCCTGTCGAAGACGGGCACCGATCTGCGCGGGCTGATCGGCAACACGCGCACGCTGTCGTCGCTGCGGCCGAATGAATTCGTCGACGACACGTTCGGCCTCCCGACGGTGACGGACATCCTGTCGGAGCTGGACAAGCCGGGCCGCGACCCCCGCCCGGCCTTCAAGACGGCGACGTTCGCCGAGGGCGTGGAGAAGATCGGCGACCTCAAGCCGGGCATGCGACTGGAGGGCGTGGTGACGAACGTGGCGGCGTTCGGCGCGTTCATCGACGTGGGCGTGCACCAGGACGGGCTCGCCCACGTTTCGGCGCTGTCGAAGAACTTCGTGAAGGACCCGCGCGAGGTCGTGAAGCCCGGGGACATCGTGAAGGTGAAGGTGCTGGAAGTCGACGTGCCGCGCAAGCGGATCTCGCTGACCCTGCGGCTGGACGACGAGCCGGGCGCTCCGACCTCGCGCGGCGGCGCTGGCGGGGAGCGCCGGGACCGCGGTCAGGGCGGTCAGGGCGGCGGCGGCGGTCAGCGCCGTGGCGGCAGCGGTGGCGGTGGCGGTGGCCAGCGCGGCGGTGGCGGCGGTGGCGGCGGCCGGGGCGGGAGCTCCGGCGGCAGCAGCGGCTCGATGGCGGACGCGCTCCGGCGGGCCGGGTTCGGCAAGTAGGGCCCTTTGTTCGTGAAGGCCACCTTGAGGAACTTGAAGTTCCTCAAGGTGGCCTTCACGAACTTTCGGAGTCAGCGCAGCGCGAACAAGCCCACCGCGAACAGCGCCACCGGAACCACGGCAGCAGCCGCGCTGATCAGCCACATCCCGCCGCGCCACCCCACCGGCGACGCGTCCAGAACCAGCCGCCGCACCAGGGCCGCCTCCACCACCGCCGTCAGCAAAAATCCCAGCCCCACGCTGAAGATCGCCGTCGCGCCGACGAACAGCAAGCCCGACGTCGAGGCTGCTCCCAGCGGTGCCGCCACTTCCCAGCGCACCACGCCCGCGGCCGCCGCCAGCAACGCCAGCAGCAGCACGAACGCCACCAGGAAGCCGGTTCGCGCCGTCATCGGGCGGGAGCCGTGGGCGAAGCCCCAGAAGCCTGCGTCGAGCCCGGCCACGACCACCGCCAGCACGACGAAACCCGCACGGAACGTCAGCACCCGATCACTCTAGCGACGGGAACCTCGCCTCCACACTGCCCAGCGCGCCGAAGTCCGCCACCACGTGGCCGCCCGCGCGGATCGGGCACGGCGGGGTTGCCGTTCCCGTCGTCACGATGTCGCCCGGGCGCAACGCGCGGCCGTGGCGGGGCAGCTCCATCGCCAGCCAGTGCAGCGCCAGCCGGGGGTCGCCCAGGACGAGGCTGCCGCTGCCGCGGGAGAACTCCTCGCCGTTCGCGTGGAGGACCACCGGGGTGCGGGGCAGGTCGAGCTCGCGCCAGCCCGGCACCGGGCGGCCCTCGACGAACCGGCCCGAGCACGCCGCGTCGGCGAGCAGCTGCGGGCCGCCCGCGTGGCGGTGGTCGGTGTAGCGGCTGTCCGGCAGCTCGATCGCCAGGAACATCGTGTCGACCGCGTCGAGCACCGCGGCCGGCGACGGCGACCGGCCCGGGGCGGCCTTGAGCCGGAAGGCGAACTCCGGTTCGGCCACTCCCATGGTCATCGTGTCCGCTGGGATCGGCGAACCCTCGACGTGGTGGAACCGCTCGAACATCGCGCCCGGCAGCGGCCCGGGGACACCGAGGTACTGCCGGGCGTACCCGGTGGTCGCGCCGATCTTCCAGCCGGACACCGGCCCGGCCAGCTCGGCGAGCGCCGCCTGCGCAGCCATGCCTTCGGCGAAGTCACCCGGACGGGCTTCGTCCGGGAGGCCCTCCAGCCGCTTGCCGGTCAGCCACGCGTCCCAGATCAGCTCCGCCGCCCGCTCTCGGTTCACGCCCGCGATCTTGCCAACCGGAACACCGGGTGTCGATCGGCTTCCGCGGCGAAGTCCTCGGGCGAGCCGGTCAGCTTCGCGTCGAAGAACGGCGCCGTCACCGGGATCTTGCGGACGTACGCGCGCAGCACCGGGCCCGCCGCGGCGGCGTCGGCCTCCTCGACCTCCCACGTCTCGCGCCGCCGGCCGCGCCACAGCCGGGCGGTGGGGTCGGCGCGCAGGTTGTACACCCAGCCGACCAGCCCGTACGGCGACACGAGCCAGCGGTCGCCGCCGACCTCGAGGACGTTGACCGGGGTGGTCCGGTCCTCGCCGCTCCTGCGCCCGCGCGTCGTCAGCAGGAACCCCGTGCCGCCGTTGACCGGGATCCCGCGCTCCAGCAACGCCCGCACGACCACGTTCGCGGCTTTCCGCGTCACGCCCAGCCGGTACTTTCGCGCCATCACGGGTGCATGGCGTAGACGCCGGAAAGGTCGCGCACCCGCGCCCAGACGTTCTCGAATCGCGCGGCGTCCACCACCGGCTTGCGCAGCGCGGCCAGCGCGATGGCCTGCTGGGCCTCGGTCGAGCTCGCCTTGCCGTTGAGGTCCACCGCCGCGACGCTGAAGTCCTGCACCAGCACCGCGAAGATCTGGTCGACGACCTCGTCGGCCAGGCCGGTGATGCGGGCCTGCTCCAGGATGAGCTGGCCGTAGACGATCAGCGTGAACAGCTCGGTCAGCGCGAGCCCGAAGTCGAGGTCGGCCTGCTGCGCCTCGTCCGGTGCCGCCTCGGTGAGCAGCTTGACCAGGGAGCCGGCCTGCTCGGTGAACAGCGCGACGTTCGGGATGTGCGTGGCTTCGGCGTAGGCGGTCTTCCAGTCGTGGAACCGCACCTTCGACAGGCCACGCGCCGGGCCCTGGCGGAAGAGGAACTCGTCGTCCGCGGCGTCGGTGCGGGTCGGCACCGGCGCGTACTCCTGGGGCGCGAAGAGGTAGTTCGGCATGAACTTCGCGATCAGCGCCAGGTTGACGGCCACCGTGCCCTCGAGCTTCGGCAGGCCGTCGATGTCGTTCTTGGACATCGCCAGGTAGGTGTCGGCCTCGAACCCCTTGGCCGCCACGACGTCGGCGACCAGGCCGATCACCTTCTGCGCCTCGGTGGTCACCTTCATCTTGGTGATCGGGTTGAACAGCAGGTAGCGGCGGTCTTCGGCGTTGGCGCTGCGGAAGTAGTCGACGGCGCGGTCGGAGAACAGCTTCATCGCGGTCAGCCGCGCGTAGGCCTCGACGAACTCGCGGCGGACGTGCGGGAAGTTCGTGACCGGCTTGCCGTAGAGGACGCGGTTGTGCGCGTGCGTGATGGCCTCGTACAGCGAGTGCGTCGCCATGCCGATGCCGCCGAAGCAGAGGTTGAACTTGCCGATGTTGACGGTGTTCAGCGCGGCGCTGAAGGCCTCGGCGCCGACGTGCAGGATGTCCTCGGCCTGCACGGGGTAGTCCTCGAGCCGGAACTCGGCGACGTACATCTGCGACGGCACGACGTTCTTCACGACGTGGTAGTTCGGGTGCTCGGCGTCGGCGTAGAAGAAGACGTACTGGTCCGGGCCTTCGACGCCATCGATGCGGCCGAAGACCGACACCGTGCGCGCGCAGTTGCCGTTGCCGATGTAGTACTTGGAGCCGGTCGCGCGGTAGCCGTCGCCGTCCTTGGTGAGCACCATGTCGGACGAGTAGATGTCGGCCCCGTGATCCTTTTCGGACAGTCCGAAGGCCCCGACGCCGCCGGCGTCCAGCGCGTCGGCCGCGCGCTTGCGGGCGACGTCGTTGCCGCTCTGCCACACCGGGCCGAGGCCGAGGATGGTGACCTGCCACGGGTACCAGTAGTTGAGGCCGTAGAACCCGAGGATTTCCGACAGCGCGGCGACGCGGCTGGTGTCCCAGCGCTTGTCCGGGTGGCCGCCGGCGTTCGCGGCCGGGGTCAGGAAGGTCGAGAACAGGCCTTCCTTGCCCGCGAACTCGATGAAGTCCGCGTAGAAGGTGCGGTTGTGGTAGTCCTCGGTCAGCTTCGCCTTGCCACGCTGTTCGAACCAGTCGATGGTGGCGCGCAGCAGGCGCCGGGTCTCGGCGTCGAAGTGCGCCGGGTCGTACTCGCGCGGGTTCAGCAGCATGGTGGTCCTCCTTGATTACCGACCGGTAACTTAGCAAGGCCGCGCGAGTGCGGGCAATCTCACTGGGGATACGTCACCCTCTCCCGCTATACTGATCATGCGGGCCGCTCAGTTCTGCCTCGGCCCGCTGCTGTTGTCGACTACCACGCGCCGCGGCCGTTGACCGGTCTGCGCCGGGCAGGACAACCCTTCTCAGATGATGGAGACCAGGGCGTCGAGAGCGCCCGCATGCACTTATGAGCACTTTCGCTGAACTCGGCTTGCCCACTCCCCTCGTGGCCGCACTGGCCACCCAGGGCGTCACCGAGCCGTTCCCGATCCAGGCGGCGACCCTGCCGCACACCCTCGCCGGACGCGACGTCCTCGGCCGCGGCCGCACCGGCTCCGGCAAGACCTACGGCTTCGTGCTGCCCTTGCTGGCCCGCCTCGCCGCGGGTCCGACGCGCCGCAAGCCGGGCCGTCCCCGCGCGCTGATCCTGGCGCCGACGCGCGAGCTCGCGACGCAGATCGAGGCGTCCATCCTGCCGCTGGCCAAGCCGCTTGGCCTCAAGGCGACGACCATCTTCGGCGGCGTGAGCGCGAACCCGCAGATCACGCGGCTGCGCGACGGTGTCGACATCGTCGTCGCCTGCCCCGGCCGGCTCGCCGACCACATGCGCTCCGGGCACGTCAAGCTCGACGCCATCGAGATCACCGTGCTCGACGAAGCCGACCACATGGCCGACCTGGGCTTCCTGCCCGAGGTGCGCCGGATCATGGACGCCACGCCGTCGCGCGGGCAGCGGATGCTGTTCTCCGCGACGCTGGACAACGGCGTCGACGTGCTGGTCAAGCGCTTCATGAACGACCCGATCACGCACAGCGTCGACTCGGCGCAGTCGCCGGTGTCGACGATGGAGCACCACGTCCTGCACCTGGAGGAGACCCACCGGCTGCCGGTGCTGGTCGACCTGACGGCGGCGCCCGGGCGCACGCTGGTGTTCACGCGGACGAAGAGCCGCGCGAAGGCGCTGACCCGCAAGCTCAACGCGTCGGGTGTCCCGGCGGTGGAGCTGCACGGCAACCTGGGCCAGAACGCGCGCACGCGCAACCTCGAGGCGTTCTCGTCCGGCACGGCCCGCACCCTGGTGGCGACGGACATCGCGGCGCGCGGCATCCACGTCGACGACGTCCGGCTGGTCATCCACGCCGACCCGCCGGTGGAGCACAAGGCGTACCTGCACCGCTCGGGCCGCACGGCACGCGCGGGGGCGTCGGGCACGGTGGTGACGCTGATGACGGACGAGCAGGTCCGCGACGTCCGCGACCTGACGCGCAAGGCCGGCATCAAGCCGACGACGACCCAGCTGGGTCCGGGCCACCCGCTGCTGGCGGAGCTGGCCCCGGGCGAGCGCACGTTCTCGAAGGCCCCGGCGGTGGACAACCGGCCGAAGAAGGTTTCGGCCACGGGCGCGGCACCGGGTGCCGGTGGCCGCGGCCGCCGGAGTGCGGCGCCGAAGGAGAACCGCGGCGGCCAGCGTTCCCGGGCGAACGGCCAGGAGCAGCAGCGTTCGGCCGGATCCGGTTCGCGCCGCTCGGACGGCGCGGCCGCCGCGGGCGGTTCCGCCCGCCGGTCGGGCGCCGCGGGCAAGCCGAGCGGCACCGGCCGCTCGGGCGCCCCGGCCGCGGGCAACCGTCGTTCGAGCGGCGGAGCTGCGGCCTTCTCGTCCGGAACCCGTGCCGGTGGACGCCGGTCTCGATAGGCATCACGCGTGATCAGACGGTCATCTCGCGTGATTGGAAGGTCATCACGCGTGATTGGACGGTCATCAGCGTGATGACCCTCCAGACACGTGTGATGACCCTCCAGACACGTGTGATGACCCTCCAGACACGTGTGATGACCCTCCAGACACGTGTGATGCCCCTTTCACAGGGATGAAGTCAGCCCGCGCGCCCGCAGTACCGCGCGCTCCAGCGGGCGGAACACCAGCAGCTCGATCCCCACGCCGACCAGCAGGATCAGGAAGATCGCCGCGATCACCGTCTCCATGCTGTTGAACGACGAGCCCTGGTTCAGGTACGCGCCGAGGCCGATGCCCAGCTGCGGGGACAGCGCGATCAGCTCCGCCGCCATCAGCGAGCGCCACGAGAACGCCCAGCCCTGCTTCAGCCCGGCGAGGAAGCCCGGCAGCGCCGCCGGCAGCAGGATGTGGCGGGCCGAGGACAGCCGGTTCGCGCCCATCACCTGGCCGACCCGCGGGAGGATCGGGGGGATCTGGTCGATGCCCGACACCAGGCCGTTCGCGATCGACGGGACCGAGCCGAGCAGCACCACGAAGTAGATCGCCGCGTCGTTGATCCCGAACCACAGGATCGCCGCCGGGACCCAGGCCACCGACGGAAGGCTCTGCAGCCCCGTCAGCAGCGGGCCGATCGCCGCGCGCACCACGCGGACCTTCGCCACGACCAGGCCGAGCGGCGTTCCGATGAGCACCCCGGCGAAGAACCCGAGTGCGGCGCGGTGCACCGACGTCCAGACGAAGCCGAACACCTGGCCGTCGACGACGATGCTCCAGAACTCGCCCCACACCGCCGCCGGTGACGGCAGCTGCGACTCCGGCCAGAAGGCTGCGGCCCAGAGGGTCTGCCAGACGACGACCAGCAGCACGAGCGCGCCCAGCGGCGGCAGGAAACCCCAGGCGAACCGCTTCCAGAAGCTGGGGCGGCGTTCACCGACGGGGGCATCGAGCGAATCCAGTCCGGCGCCGACCGCGTCGAGGTCAGGCTCGGCGGACCGGTCAAGCTGCGGCATGGGTGCTGATCACCTCGCGCAGGTGCCCGGTGATTTCCTCGGTCAGCTCCTCGGGGTCGGCCAGCGGCACGTCCGACCACTCGCGCACGACCCGGCCGGGCCGCGACGACAGCAGCACCACGCGCTGGCCGAGGCGGACCGCCTCGCGCACGTCGTGCGTCACGAACAGCACGGACGTGCCCGTGCTGCGGTAGACGCGCAGCAGCTCGCCCTGCAGGACGTCGCGGGTGATGGCGTCGAGCGCGGCGAACGGCTCGTCCATCAGCAGCAGCGACTGCTCCGGGTCGCCGCCGACGCGCAGGGTCGCGGCCAAGGCACGGGCCAGCGCGACGCGCTGCCGCATCCCGCCGGACAGCTCGTGCGGCCGCTTGCCGCCCGCGCCGTTCAGCCGGACCAGGTCCAGCAGCTCGGCGGCCTTTTCGCGGCGCTCGGTCCGGCCGAAGCCGGCCAGCCGCAGCGGCAGCTCGACGTTGCGGGCCGCGGTCAGCCACGGCATCAGCGCGGCTTCCTGGAACATCACCGCGGGCCGCGAGGTGTTCAGCGTGATCTCGCCCGCGGACGGCGCGTCCAGCCCGGCGACCAGGTTCAGCAGGGTGCTCTTGCCGCAGCCGGACGCGCCGAGCAGGCAGACGAACTCGCCGGGCGCGACCGTCAGGTCCACCCCGTCCAGCGCGACGACAGCGCGGCCGGCGGTGCCGAAGGTCTTGCGCACGCCGTCGAGACGCACCGCGGTCGCGCCGGTGTAACTGGCGCGGCCGCTCGGGAGGGTGGTGGTCATCGCTGGCTGCCTCTCACTTGGTCAGATCGGGAGCAACGACGGCGGGCAGGTTCTGTGCCTTCAGCACCTCGTTCAGCGGGCCGAAGTCGGCGAAGCCCTTCAGCGCCACCGCCGACTTCACCACGCCGGCCGTCACCGAGTCCTGCGCGAGCTGCGGGAATTCGGCGGCGATGGGGTCGGTGGTCAGCTCGATGCCGGAGAAGGCGCGGTCCAGGACCGCTGCGCTCAGGGTACTGCCGGCCAGCTCCTTGAGGGCGCCGTTGACCACGGTCTTCGCGTCCGCCGGGTTGGCCTTGGCCCAGTCGATGGCGGCGAGCTCGCCCTTGAGGAGCGCGCGGACGGTGTCCGGGTGCTGCTGGAGGAACTCGCTGCGCACGATGACGACGGTGCTCGGGAAGCGGCCGCCCGGCCACAGCGTCTTCTCGTCGACCAGCACCTTCGCGCCGGCGTCGAGGACCAGCCGGGACGCCCACGGCTCGGGCAGCCAGCCGCCGTCGACCTCGCCCTTCTTGAACGCGTCGAGCGTCTTCGGGTTGTCGAGGTTGGTGATCTTGACCTGGCCGGTCAGCTGCTTGCCGGCGAGGAACTTCTTGAGCGCGACGTCCTGGGTGTTGGCCAGCTGCGGCGTCGCGATGTTCTTGCCCTTGAGCTGATCGACGCTGGTGATGTCCGGTTTGACGACCAGCTGCGCGCCGCCCGAGACGGCGCCGGAGATCAGCTGGATGGCGCCCTTGGACTTGGTGAAGGCGTTGATCGCCGGGCCGGAGCCGATGAAGGCGACGTCGAGGGAGCCGCCGAGCAGGGCGTTGACCTCTTCGGGGCCGGCGTTGAAGGTCTGGGTGGTGAGCTTGGTGGAGCCGAGCTCGTTCTTGAAGAAGTCCTTCTTGACGCCGATCAGCGCGGGCGCGTGCGTGACGTTCGGGAAGAAACCGATCCGCACCTCGCCGGCGGTGCCCTGGTTGGCGGCGGGAGCGGCGCTGCTGTCGGCGCGCGAGCAGCCCGCAAGCACGCCCACGACGGTCAGGGCGGCCAGCGCCGAGGCCAGGATTCTTCGAGGGGTGCGCACGTCAGCATCGCCTTTCGTCGGTGTTCGGGGGAGGTTCGCACGGTCACCCACTCAGGCGCATAGCCATCCGCATCCCGGGACATCCGGTGAGATTTCTTGACATCGGCGGCCGCGGCGTTTACAGGTTCCGGAGAAAGTCGTCATTACGGGCAACCGCTCGCGTCACCCGGACGTGGTATCTGATGACCACGGATTTCGGGAGGAAGACATGACGAGCAGCGGCCAGGGAGCCGCCGGCGTCCGCGTGGCGCTGGTCGTGCTGTTCATCGGGCTGGGCCAGGCGTCGTTCGAGTGGCTCAGGTCACTCGGGATGGACGCGCTGACGAGCTCGGTGGTGTGGGCGATCCCGGTCGTCACGGCCGCGGCCGTGACGCTGGTGCTGTGGGTCGCGTCGGACCGGGCGTTCACGCTGCGCACCTGGCTGCCGGTGGCGATCTCCATCCCGGTGTACCTGGGCGGCGCGTTCGGCCTGGCGACGGGGACGGCGAGTTTGGTGGCGTCGATCGTCAGCGGGGTCGGCCTGGGCATCGCGGCGGTGGTGATCGCCGGGCTGATCCGGTCACGGCGGCGGGTCGAGGCTGGTCAGTAGGGTTTGCCGAGGTTGTCCGTGGCAGGCGGCCCACGGTGCTGCGACGTCTTGAATGACTCATTCAAGACCTCCGACGCCAGGAATGAGTCATTCAAGACACCCGCGGGGCCGCCGGAGGACGAGACCCAACCCGGTCAGCGGCGCAGCAGGAGCGACACGTCGCCGAACTCGTGCCACAGGTACCGCTCCGCCACGGCCGCGTCGTACGCCCGCTGGACCACCTCTGCTCCCGCGACCGCCTCCAGCAGCACCACGTGCGATGCCTCCGGGGCGTGCAGGCCCGTGACGATCCCGTCCACGACCCGCGCCGGCCGGTCCGGCCCGAGCATCAGCTCCGTCCAGCCCTCGGCCGCGTGCACGGCACCGCCCGAGGCCGCCGACTCCAGCGCGCGGGCCGCCGTGGTGCCCACCGCGATCACCCGGCCTCCACGAGCCCGGACCCACGAGGCCAGCGCCGCCGTCGTCGGGGGTACGCGGTACCTCTCCGCCTGGGGTGGCTCGGCCGCCTCCGGGGAGGACACCCCGGTGTGCAGCAGCAGCGGGGCGAACAACACCCCGTCCGTCACCAGCCGCGTCACCAGCTCCGGCGTGAACGGCCGGGCCGCCGACGGCATCTCCGCGCTGCCCGGCTCGCGGGCGAACACCGTCTGGTAGTCCGACAGCGGCCACGGCCGCGGGACGTACCCGTAGCGGATCGGCCGGCCGGCCGCCGCCAGCAACGACGGCACCTCCACCGACACCGCCACCCGCCACAACCTCGCCGTGCCCGGGACCATCGGGGCCAGCAGGGTCAGCGACGCGTCCCCGGCCAGCGCCAGGCGCTCCCCCGGCCGGCCGTCGAGCAGGGGACCTCCCGGCGCGCGCAACTCCACGACCCAGGCGCCGTCGTCGAGCGAGGTCGCGAAGTGGACCACGATCGGGCGGCCCGCCCGGTGCGCGTCGACCGCCGCCGGGAGGGTTCCGGAGGTGTTGACCACCAGGAGGTCGCCCGGCCGGAGGTGGTCACCGAGCGAGCCGAACACGGTGTGGTGGACACCCGACGGCGACGCGACCAGCAGGCGGACGTCGTCGCGGGACAGGCCGCGGGCCTCCGGTGGGGCCGATGCCGACAGCTCCGCCGGGAGGTCGAACCGGATGTTCATGCCGGCACCACGAGGTCGGCCGCGCGGTAGCGGCCGCTCGGCGGACGCTCGTCGAGCACCTTCAGGAACGCCGGGACCGCGGACGACGGCAGCGGCCGGTCCGAGATGTCCTCGCCCGGGAACGCGCGCTGGTGCATCGCCGTGCGCAGGTCACCCGGGTCGATCGCGTACACGGACAGGTCCGGGTGTTCCGCGCCCAGGACGGCGGTCAGCTGATCGAGCGCGGCCTTCGCCGAGCCGTAGCCGCCCCAGCCTTCGTAAGCCTCGACGGCGGCGTCGGAACTGACGTCGATCACGACGCCGCGCGCCGCGGTCAGGGCGGGCAGCAGGAGCTGCGTCAGGGCGAGCGGCGCGAAGACGTTGACGCGGTAGACGTCTTCCAGGGCCGCCACGGGGTAGCGGGCCAGCGGCGGCAGCGGGCTGACGCCGAGCGAACTGGCGTTGTTGACCAGGAGGTCGAGCGAAGGACAGGCGTCGGCGAGGGCGGCGCGGTGGGCCGGGTCGGTGACGTCGCCGGGGACGGCCGTGAAGCCGGTTTCCCGGGCGGCGGCGGAAAGCGCGGCCGCGTCGCGGCCGTCACCGATGACTGTCCACTTGCGACGCACCAGGGCGGCCGCGAGCGCGCGGCCCAGCCCGGCGGATGCGCCGGTGACGAGTGCGGTGGGCATGGTTCCTCCTTCGAGGGGTACCACACCATCGTGAAACCTCTAGATTACTTGAGGTCAACCGGAGCGCGGCCGCGAAGCAGGAAATACGCTGCCAGCGAAACGACCAGACCCACGTAGTACGCGAGGTCCGCGCCGTGCAGCGCCGCCGCGACCGGTCCGGTGTAGAGGGAGGTGTTCATGAACGGCACCGCGGCGCCGAACCCGGCGGCGAACGCCACCACCGCCGCCCACGGGCGCTTCGGAACCGACGTCAGGACGTCCACGCGCCGACCGCCGCGGGTGCGGGCCAGCCAGTCCGGGACGACCACGCCGAGGAACGGCGGGATCCAGTAGGACACGAACAGCAGCACGTTCTCGAACTTCGCCGAGAGGTCGCCGCTGTGCATCCAGAGGATCAGCGCGAACGCCAGCACCGTGACGACCACCGCCGACACCGGGCGCCGCAGCCGGACGCCGACCGTCTGCAGCGCGAGCGAGCCGCTGTAGTCGTTCATCGCGTTCGACGACACCGCCGCCAGCGCGATCACCGCCAGCGCCAGCGCGCCCAGGAACCCGCCGCCGAGCAGCCGGGCGATCCCGGACGCCGTGTGGTCGCCGAGCGACGACCCCAGCGCGAGCCCGAGGCCTTCGCCGATCGCGTACGACACGACGAGGCCGAGCAGCGTCGCCCGGAAGACGCTGCGGGACGACGTCGAAGCGGGCAGGTAGCGGCTGAAGTCCGACGCGTAGGGCGCCCAGGAGATCGCCAGTGACAACGTGATCGTCGTGAACAGGACGACGCCACCCGCCAGGTCGGCGCCCGCAGCGGTGTCGGCGACGGCGATCGGGTGTCCGGAAAGGACCTTCGCGGTGAGCGCGGCGAACGCGAGCACCAGCAGCACGCTCATCACCGCCTGCACGCGGTGGATCAGCGCGTAGCCGAACACGCCGAGGGCGCACTGCAGCACCAGCACGATCAGCACCGCCGCCCAGAACGGCAGCCCGGTCAGCTCGGCCAGCGCCTCGCCGCCGAACAGGCCGACCAGCGCGTCCCAGGCGATCGAGCCGAGCCACTGCACCAGGCCGGGCAGCACGACGCCGCCGCCGAACGCCAGCCGGGCGAGCGGCAGCTGGCCGGTGCCGGTGCGCGGGCCCCACGTCGACAGGTACGCCACCGGCAGCGAGCCGAGCACGGTGCCGGCGAGCATCGCGGCCAGCCCCGTCCAGAACCCGAGGCCAAGCGACGCCGCCAGGGTGCCGGTGAACACCGCCGTCATCGTCAGGTTCGGCGCGAACCACACGCTGAACAGCCGCCACGGGCGCCCGAACCGGTTGCCTTCCGGCACCGGCGCGATGCCGTGGGTTTCGATCGCCAGGTCGCGCCCCCCGGCAGGCATCCGCCCGCCGAAGACCTCGGCGCCCAGACCGCGTCCGCTCATGTCCCCGCCTCCTGTCACGATCACCCTAAAGCGCGGCCGCGTGGTGTAACGCGACGGCCCGAACGGACGAATCACGGTTAGCCGTTGCCGGACTGCTTCACCCAGCCGCCAAGACCCACCGGGAGGGTCGCGAAGTGCAGCACCCGCGGACGTCGGCGATGACCGGACTGCTGGCCGCCGGGTGCGCGCTCGGCGTGGTCGCGCTGACGCTCAAAGCCGGCGAAGGCACCCACTCGGCGCTCGACACCGCGCTCAGCACCACGACCGGGTTCCTCTTCCTGCTCGCGGGCGCGGTCGCGCACGTGCGGCGGCCGGCCAACCCGATCGGCGTGCTCATCGCGCTGGCCGGCGTCGCCCTGTTCCTCGAAGACCTGCAGTTCGCGCACAACCCGGTTTTGTACACGATCGCCGTGCCCTTGCGCGCCGCGTCGAGTCCGGTGATCGCGCACCTGGTGCTCGCCTTCCCGCACGGCCGGCTCCGCTCGCGGTGGGAGCGGCTGCTGGTGGCCGCGGCCTACCTGGTGGTGCTCGGCTCGGGCGTGGTCGGGCTGCTGGCCGACGACGACCCGCGCGACCTGCTGGCGCGGTGGCCGGGCAGCGGCGCCTTCGCCGACCGCGCCCTGGAGCTGGCCGCGACGGCGATCAGCGCCGGCGTGGTCGTCGTGCTGCTCTACCGGTGGCTGTCCGGGCGGCTGCCGCAGCGGCGGCTGCTGTCGCCGGTGGTGGTCATCGCCCTGGCCGGCGCGCTGACGTCCGGGGCGGGCACGGCGCTCGGCGACGCGCACCCGCTGTCCCACCCGCTGCTGCAGGCGTACCGGATCCTGTTCTGCCTGTGGCCGCTGGCGTTCCTGGCCGGGGTGATGCGGGCCCGGGTCGGCAACGCCGAGATGATCCGGCTGCTGCTGGAGCGCGACGGCACCGGGCTGGCCGCGCTCGTGCAGGACGACGAGGTGTGGAAGGACAGCCGGTCGATCGACGCGCTCAACGCGGCCGCCGGGCTGGTGCTGGACAACCAGCGGCTCACCACCGAGCTGGAGCAGCGGCTGGCCGAGGTGCGGGCGTCGCGGGCGCGGCTGGTCGCGGCCGGGGACGAGGAGCGCCGCCGGCTCGAGCGGGACCTGCACGACGGCGCCCAGCAGCGGCTGGTCAGCGTCGTGCTGCTGCTGCGGATGGCCGCCCGCCGCTCCGGCGCCGAGCTGCCGCCGGACATCCGCGCCCTGCTCACCGGCGCCGTCGACGAGCTGCAGACGGCGATCACCGAGCTGCGGGAGCTGGCCCGCGGCATCCGCCCGGCGATCCTGACCGAAGCGGGCCTGGTCGCGGCGGTCCGGTCGCTGGCCGACCGGATCCCGATGGAGGTGGCGCTGACGGTCGGCACGGTGCCGCGCCTGGACGCGGCGGTGGAGGCGACTGCCTACTTCGTGACGTCGGAGGCGCTGACGAACGCGCTGAAGCACGCGCGGACCGACCGCGCCGACGTCCGGATCGAGGTGGCGGGCGCGGAGCTGCGGGTGGAGGTCAAGGACGCGGGCGTCGGCGGCGCGGACGCCGAGGGCGGGACGGGGCTGGCCGGGCTGCGTGACCGGGTGCAGGCGCTGGGCGGCGAACTCGACGTCACCACCGGCCCCACGGGCACCGCAGTCACCGCGGTCATCCCCCTGGACGCCGAAAAGCCGTGAAGGCCACCTTCAGGAACTTGAAGTTCCTCAAGGTGGCCTTCACGAACTTGGTCAGACGAGCAGCAGGAACAGCAGGCCGTTGGGCGTGCCGAGGCCGGTCACGTCGTCGTAGCCCGGGGCGGTGTGGATGGTCAGGCCCTGGTAGTCCAGGTTCCGCGCCGAGCGGATCAGGCCGCCCGAGGCGTCGACCGAGTTCGCGTAGTCGACGCGGGCCACCGCCTGCCCGTCCACGTGCTTCACGTCGGAGATCGCCGGCGTGCGGGACGTCAGCTTGTAGATCACCGGGTTGATGAAGCCGTGGTGGAAGTGGTCGAAGCTGTCGGCCACCGCCATGATGCCGGCGAACACCGGCGACGCGAGGCTCGTGCCGCCGATCCGGTACTGGTCGTAGTGCGCACCCTCCGGGAAGGTCTGCGTCTGGCCGACCAGGAAGCCGGTGTTCGGGTCGCCGACCGCGGAGATGTCCGGGACGACGCGGCCCTTGTTGTTGCCGGTCTGGTTCTTCTTCGCCAGCGCGTCCGGGACGACGCCCTTCTGGTAGAAGGGCTGCGCGAACAGGCGGCTCGTGCCGCCGCCGGAACCGCTGGTGTAGGCGGCCGGGCCGTAGACACCGTTGGTCAGCACCGACTTGCTGGTCTCCCAGCCGGTCTCGAAGATCTTCTTGCCGTCCTTGCCGATGGCGATGGACGTGCCGCCGACCGCGGTGATCCACGGCGCCGAGGCGGAGAAGTCCGGCGACGGCGTGCCGAGGCGCGCGACCTCGTCACCGTTGTCGCCCGAGGAGAAGTACACGCCGATGCCCTCGAGGACCGCCTGCAGCGAGATCTGGTTGAACACCTTGACCTCGTCGGCCGGGATGTCCTCGCCGGTGTCGCCGTAGGAGTTCGACACGATGTCGGCCTTGTGGCCGGCGACGACGTAGTTCAGCGCCACGTCGAGGGCGTTGTCCTCGCAGGACTCCCCGCCGACGTACAGGATGTCGGCGCCCGGCGCGAGACCGTGGGCGGCCTCGACGTCGAGGGTCTCCTCGCCGTACCAGCCCGCCGCGTCGCACTGGTCCGGCGGCTCGAGGACCGGGTTCGCCGGGAAGACGTGCTGCTTGAACTGGCTCTGCTTCAGCGGGTGCGCCGGGTCGTTCTTCTTGGCGTACGTGCTGGCGTCGGCGTAGATGGTCGGCGAGGCGAACGCGTCCACGATGGCGATCGTGGTGCCCTTGCCGTCGGCGCCGACCTTGTCGATGCCGTAGGCCGACCGCAGCTGCGCCGGGGTGTAGCCGCAGGGGGCGTACGGCAACTGCTTGCCGTTGTAGGCGGGATCGGTGGTGTCGATCTTCTCGCCGTAGTAGGCGCTGCACGGCCGCGCGTTGCGGAACCCGGGGCCGGGCGCGACGTCCGACGGCGTGCCGGAGCCGGTCGAGTGGTCCGGCTTGAACAGGTTGGTCGCCTGGTCGACGCCGACGACGCCGAGCACGTCAGCGGCCAGGTTCGCCGGCACCGACAGGTTCTTGTCGGCGGCGCGCAGCGTCTGGCCCTTGACCTGGTACTTGCCGAGGTCGACGGCGAACGCGTTCTCCGTCTGGGCCGCGGTGCCGGTGGCTTCGACGTAGGCGCGGTTCGACGGGATGTCGCCGACGCTGAAACCGCTGCCGGTCAGCCACGACTTGACGGCGTTGACGGTCGCGTCACTGGCCGCGAAGCGGTCGCGCACCTGGTCGGGGCTCAGGTACTGGCGGTAGGTCCCGCTGTCCGGGTCGGACACGGCCTGGGCCAGCGCCTCGGCGCCGGCGTTGTCGCGCTGGTTCAGGTAGACCCGGAAGCTCAGCTTCGCGGCGGGCGCCGTGTCGGCGACCTTCGCCTGCGCATTCGCCCACAACGGGTGGGACTGCGGGATGTCCTGACGCCCCTGCGCGGACGCCGTCGCCGGCAGGGTGCCGGTCAGGCCACCCACCACCGCGAGCGAAAGGAGCAGGGTGGAGCTTCTTCGCACAGAAATCTCCCTCTTCGAAAGCGGCCCCCAGAAATGGGCCTTGGAACACCGGGTGAGACTAGATCGGTGTTCCACTCGCGGGGAAGTGCTTGCGGAACCGTTATCTGGCCGGGAATTCGCGAGCTGTGAAGCGTGGTACGGAAATCCGATTTGTCGCCGCGAAAACGCGAGGAATGCTATTGGATGCGTGATTGGTCCGGTTCGTGCCGGTATCGCGGACCACGCGAAACCGGCGGGCGCCACCTACTAAAGTCGGTCGCTCCGTCCACTCGGGACAGTCCGGCGGTGGCGGTAGTTCGGCCGTCAGGCCAGCCGCCGGTCGACCTCGGCGGGGGCGAACACCGCGTCGACCACCATCGCCACCGCGCCGGCCACCGCCATTCCCTCGCCGCGGCCGCCGATTTCCACGCGCAGGTTCTGCGTCGCCCGTGGCAGCGCCCGCCGGTAGAGCACCTCCCGGACACCGGCCACGAAGTGCGGCTCGGCGAGGTCTCCGGCGATCACCACCACGCCGGGGTTGACCACGCACACCAGCGTCGCCAGCACCTCGCCCACCTGGCGGCCGGCCACCTCGGCGAGCCGGACCGCGGCCGGGTCGCCCGCCGTGATCCGGTCGCGGACGCCCGAGCCCGACGCCGTCGGCAGGCCCAGCTCCGTCAACCTCGCCGCCAGCGCCCCTCCGCCCGCGACGGCGGCCAGACAGCCGCGGGAACCGCACAGGCACTGCGCCTCCGGGTGCTCCGGCAGCCGGATGTGGCCGATGTCGCCCGCGCCGCCGTCGATGCCGCGGTACACCTCGCCGCCGAGGACCAGGCCCGCGCCGATTCCGGTGGACACCTTCACCACGACCAGTGCCGCCGTGTCCGGGTACCGGGCGCGGTGCTCGCCCAGCGCCATCAGGTTCGCGTCGTTGTCGACCAGCACCGGGGCGCCGAACCGCGCGCCGAGGTGGGCGTCGATCGGGTAGCCGTCCCAGCCGGGCATGATCGGCGGCTGCGTGACCCGGGCGCGGCCGGGCTCCACCGGGCCCGGCACCGAAACGCCGACGCCGCACACCGGGCGGCCCGCCTCGGCCCGCAGCGCCTCGAACCACTCCGCGATCCGGTCGAGCACGGGCTCCGGGCCGTCGGCGACCCGCACCTCGCCCGCGCGGCGCGCCAGGACCCGCCCGGCCAGGTCGGTGACGGCCGCCTCGGCGTGCGTCGTGTCGATGCTCGCGGCGAGGACGACCGCGTGCCGCTCGTCGAAGCGCAGCTGCCGCGCCGGGCGGCCGCCGGTGGAGTCCTCCTGGCCGCCCTCCGCGAGCAGACCCGCCGTCTGGAGCCGGTCCAGGCGCGCGGTCAGCGTCGATCGTGACAGCCCGCTGCGTACTTGCAGGGCCTTCCGCGTGGTCGCCTGACCGGTCCTGACCAGCTGCAACAGCTCGCCGGCGCTCGCCATCCGGCTCCCTTCGCACTTTTGTCCATTGACAAGACATAAGTAGGAGATATGTTGGACATATGAACGTAACATGG
This sequence comes from Amycolatopsis sp. lyj-109, assembly GCF_046548995.1. Classification (NCBI taxonomy): domain Bacteria; kingdom Bacillati; phylum Actinomycetota; class Actinomycetes; order Pseudonocardiales; family Pseudonocardiaceae; genus Amycolatopsis; species Amycolatopsis sp. lyj-109. Next base: position 20,191 of record NZ_JAJPWR010000035.1, on the reverse strand, counting down.
GGGCGCGCGGGCGAGGTCCTCGCGGGCAACTGGCTCGGCTCGTCGACCGTGCCCTCACGCGGGCTCTACCCGCACCAGTGGAGCTGGGACTCCGCCTTCATCGCGTTCGGCCTCCGCCACCTGTCGCCGACGCGGGCCCGGCGCGAGCTGCTGACGCTGTTCTCCGCGCAGTGGCGCGACGGCCGCGTCCCCCACATCCTGTTCAATCCTGACACCCCGTCCGAGGCCTACTTCCCCGGCCCGGCCTTCTGGCAGGCCGGGCGGACATCGGGGCTGATCCAGCCGCCGATCCACGCCCGGGCGGTGCTGGCGGTGCACGAAGCCGACCCCGATCTCGTGTTCCTCGCCACGCTGTACCCGAAGCTGCGGGCCTGGCACGAGTACCTGCGCACCGGGCGCGACGCGGGCGGCCGCGGCCTCGCGGCGATCGTGCACCCGTGGGAGTCGGGCATGGACAACAGCCCGGCGTGGGACGGCCCGCTCTCGCACGTCACGCCGTCGACCGGGTTCGTCCGCCGCGACCTGGAGCACGGCGCGGCCGCCGACCGGCCGAGCGACGAGGACTACGGCCGGTACGTCCGGCTCGCCACCGACTACCGCGACAGCGGCTACCGGGACTTCGGGGACTTCGTCGTGGAGGACCCCGGCTTCAACGCCCTGCTGGCCGACGCCGAACTGGCGCTGGCCGAGATCGCCGAGATCCTCCGGCTGCCCACGGCCGCCGCCGCCCACCGCGAGGCCGCGGCCCGCGTCACGAAGGCGTTGCAGGACACGTTGTGGGACAGCGCCGCCGGCTGGTTCTTCGCCAGGGACGTCCGCACCGGCGCGCCGGCCCCCGAGTACACGTGCGCGGGCCTGCTGCCGCTGCTGCTGCCGGACCTGGCGGTCGCGCCCGCGCTGGTGGCCACCGCGACCGGCCCGCGCTTCCGGCTCGGCCGGGTGCACGGCGTCCCGAGCTACGACCTGACCGCGCCGGGCTTCGACCCGGGCCGGTACTGGCGCGGACCGTCGTGGTTCAACGTCGGCTGGCTGGTCCGGCAGGGGCTGCTGCGCCACGGCGAGCACGTGCTCGCCGCCCGGCTGCGCGAGGACCTCGTCGAGACCGCGGCCGCAACCGGCTTCGCCGAGTACGTCGACCCGCTGACCGGCGCCGGGCACGGCACCCGCTCCTTCAGCTGGACCGCGGCGCTGACCGTGGACCTGCTGGCCGAGCGGCACTGAGGAACGGGCCGCCCAGCCGCGTTCGGGGGCGGCTGGGCGGTCCGGCCGCTCAGCCCGCCGCGGTCGCGTAGTCCGAGCCCAGCCAGGTCTCGTCGATCCTCAGCCGCTTGTAGCGCGAACTGTCGCTCGACGCCGCGTACGTGCTCGTCACCTGGAGCCGCACGTACCTGGACGTCACCGCCGAGAGATCGACGAACTGGACGCCGCGGTGGCTCGGCAGCGTCCCGGACTTCACCGCGCTGCCCCAGTCCTTGCCGTCGCTCGACACGAACACCTTGTACGCCTTGATCCGCGCCGACTGCTCGGAATCCGACCGGGCGTAGCTGACCGAGTCCTCCCGCTGGTTGATCCCGACGTACTGCACCTTCTTCGCCGCCCCGAGGTCGTAGTCGAGGTTGACCGGCAGCGTCTTGTTGCTGTCGAAGTAGGTGAGGTAGTCACCGTCGCTCGCGGACTGTCCACTGTGGCCGCTGGCCGACGCGCTCGCCTTGAGCGTCACGGTCTTCGGGTCGTAGGTGCCGGTGCGGCCCGCCGTCTCGACCTTGAACACCGTGTCGTAGGTGTCCCAGCCGGACAGTCCGGTCAGCGTCAGGCTGCCACCGCCCTGGCTGAAGGAGATCGCCGCGCCGGTGCGCAGGTTCGTGACGCGGCGGACGCGGTAGCCGTTGTCGCGGATCTTCAACGTCGACGTCGACGGCTTGGTCAGGACGTGCACGTACTGCGCGTCGCCCTTGATGGTGATGACGCCGTGGGCGCCGTCGTTCCAAAAGCCCGGCTGCATGCCGCCGTACATGTACCCGGCGCCTTGGGTGCCGCCGAGGGACTCCCAGATCGCGTCCAGGTAGGTCTTGGCGAAGTTGTTGAACGCCTCCTGGTTCGACGGGAACTTCCCGTTCACCATCGCCGTCTCCGCCATCAGCGACTTGATCGACGAGCCCGAGTTGGTGATGTACCGGCCGACGTTGAGCATCTTGTTGACCGCCGAGTTCGACCCGCCGTACCACCACGAGCCGGTGTCGGGGAGCTTGAAGCACGCCTCGGTGAGCCGCGGCATCGCCGTGTACGTCGCCTGCGGGTAGTCGTACGACGGCGTCATGCCGGTCTTCTGCTCGTTGCTGATCGTGTCCATGATCGGCGTGTCTTCGTTGTTGTTGCTGATCAGGTAGTCCGGGCGCTGCTGGTAGATCTGCTGGTAGAGGTCGTGCGATTCCCAGTACGCGTTGTCGTTGTCGATCCAGAAGCCGCCGAGGTCCGGGTAGTTCTTCATGACCTCGAAGAAGTTGTCGTAGCTGAACTGGCCGAAGCCGGCCTGGCTGTCGAGATCGACGTCCTTGCCCTTGTACTTCGAGTAGCCGGCGGAGTCGAGCCACTCGTGGCCGCCTTCGTCGTGCCACTGGGCGTCGTTGGTCATGTAGAGGATGACCTTGAGCCCGTGGGATTTCGCCGCGGTGATCAGCTCGCCGAGGAAGTCCCGCTTGGTGGTGCAGCTGCCCGGGATCTTCGACGGCCAGGCCCGCGAATAGCCGAGCCGGCTGTGGAAGGACGCGAGCACGAGGTACGACGCGTGCAGCTTCTCGGCCTCGGTGACCCAGTAGGCGGGATTCCACCCGCCGTCGGTGATCGCCTTTTCCCAGGCGCTGCAACTGGTGTAGCCGGGCGACGTGCGCATGCCCCAGTGCAGGAACAGCCCGGCTTGACTGTCACGCAGCCACTGCTGCGACGGCTTCTGCAGGTCGGCCGAAGCCGGCGCGGCGAGGAGCCCGGACACCGCCAGCATCGCCGCACACGCGACGAGTACCCGGCGGAGGAACCTGTCTGCCATGAACGACCTCCAGTGGTCTGGTCCATCCGGTGTGTACTCCTGGCGACGACGGGCGGTCAAGGTTTAGATCTGACCTTTCCGCGAAGTCTCGCTGGCCGGTACACATCCGTTGCGGCCGTTCGAGTTAAATATCTGATATATGACGCAAGAGATCCGATCTCTCTTGACGGCACGTCCGGGAGGCGGGTAGATGTTTCCCCGAGAGCGCTTTCGCTCCCAGACCATCGCTCCGGCGACACGGGCAGCACGCCGCGCCCCCCAGAGCTGGTCGGGATGCCGACGGACGGCGGATCGGCATCCCGGCCACCCTTTCACCGCGTCGCGGGGCCAGCGTACGAAAGGACGACGATGTCCGAACACCCCCTTCGCCCGACCCGGCGCGCGGTCCTGGCCGGCACCCTCGGCGCCCTGGGCGCGCTCGCCGCGGCGGGCCCCCTGGCCCGGGCGGCGGACCAGCTCCCCCCGATCGGCGGCGCGGCGCCGCCCCCGGACTGGTCCCGCGCGGTGATCGATTCGACGATGAAGCGCTACACGCCCGACAAGATCGGCGGCTGGGGCTACACCCTCGGGCTGTACCTCTACGGGCAGTACCTGTTCTACAAGCGCACCGGCGAGAAGAAGTACCTCGACTACATCGTCGCGTGGTACGACCGGTTCATCACCGACAGCGGCATCTCGAACAGCTTCAACAACCTCGATTCGATGCGCTCGTGCCAGATGCTGCCGCTGCTGTACGCGGAAACCGGCCGCAAGAAGTACAAGACGGCGGCCGACCAGCTGCGCAAGCGCTTCCCGTCCTACCCCCGGACGTCCGACGGCGGCATGTTCCACGCCACCAGCAAGGTCGGCCAGCTGTGGGGCGACGGCGTCTACATGGCCCAGCCGTTCCTCGCGCTGTACGGCGCGGCCTTCGGCGACGGTGACTATTGCTTCGAAGAGGCGGCGAAGAACATCGTCGTGTACTTCAGCCACCTGCGCGAACCGGCGAAGGGCCTGCTGTACCACGCCTACGACGAGGACGGTTCCGAGTCGTGGGCGTCCGGGTCCGGGCACCACTCGAAGTACCACTGGGCGCGCGCGATCGGCTGGTTCGGCATGGCCACCATCGACATCCTCGAGGTCCTCCCGGCGAACCACCCGCGGCGGGCCGCACTGATCGACGTCGTGAAGTTCCTGGCCGCCGGTTACCAGCGATACCAGGACGCGTCGACCGGCCGGTGGTACCAGGTCGTCGACCGCGGCGGCGACTCGAAGAACTGGCTGGAGACGTCGGCGTCGTCGATGTACACGTTCACGATGGCCCGCGGCGTCCAGCGCGGCTACCTGCCGGCGTCCTACCAAGCGGTGGCGGACAAGGGCTACGCCGGCGTGCTGAAGAAGGTGTCGCTCGGCTCGGACGGCCTCACGAACATCACCGACATCTGCGAAGGCACCAACGTCGGCGACCTCTCCTACTACTACGCCCGCGCCCGCAAGACCAACGACTTCCACGGCCTCGGCGCGTTCCTCATCATGAACGAGCAGTACTCGCACTGACCTCCGCGACGCCGCAGAAGGGGCCCCGGCCAACCACCCGGGGCCCCTTCCTCACGTGCGCAAAGGGTCGACACGCGTGATTGGAGGGTCAACTCGCGTGATTGGAGGGTCGACACGAGGATGCGCCTCGCCAGGCAGTGTCGACCCTTCAATCACGCGTGTCGACTGCTCAATCACGCGTGTCGACCCTTCGATCACAGCCCGAGGCCCTCTTCCCTGGCGGGGAAGGGGGCCTCGTGGCGTGGGTCAGCAGGTTGAGGTGGAACCTGTGGTGTTGAGGCGGAGGGCGGAGCCCGACGTGGTCGCCGAGTCCTTGACGCAGTAGCCCGTCACCGACTGGAAGCCGATGTCGAACGGGCTCTTCGAGCCCTTCTCCGCCGTGAAGTGGTCGAACGTGATGTCCGAGCTGTTGTTGACGATGCTGGCCGGACGGCCGTCGTCCTTGGCGAACTCGACCGAGCTGTCCACGAACCGGATGCCGTTCGCGTAGTGCAGGTACCAGCCGTACGACGGGCGGGTGCCGATGCTCTTCGGGTTGTAGTCCGTCGCCGTGTTGCTCGGGACGCCGGTGCCCATGGTGCCGTTGCCGCCGGGCACGTTCAGCTTGACGCCGGTGAACGTGACGTCGGAGACGCGGTGGCTGCTGTCCGCGCCCCAGATCGTCGGGCTGAAGTTGCTGCCCGTGTGCGTTCCGGTGACGTTGTCCAGCGTGATGTTGCTGATCGAGCCGACGCCCGGGTTGTTGCCGCACCGCTTCCGGGTGCCGATCTTCATCATGATCGGCGAATACGTCCCGGACATCGTGATGTTGCGGTAGTGCACGTCGGAAATCTTCGCGCCGTCCATCGAAACGATCCCGATGCCCGATTTGTGCGCACTGGTGATCGTGATGTCCGAGAACTGGTAGCCGGTGAAGTCACCGCACGTCTCGGACCCGAACATCAGCGCGTTGCAGCACTGTGCCGACAGCTTCGCGTTGTTCACCGTCACGTTCCCGTTCGGCAGTTTCGCACCGAGGGCGTAGTCGCTCTTGAACACCAGCGCGTCGTCGTTCGCGGCGATCGAAGCGTTTGTGATCGTGACGTTGGTCGTGCTGATGATGTTCCAGCCGTCGCGGTCGCTCGCCGTGTCGATGGTCAGGTGGTCGGAGACGACGTTCGTGCAGCCGTTGATCAGCGCCGCGAAGTGGCCGCCGCGGCGCAGTTTGACGCCGGACAGCGTCAGGCCGTCACACCGGGTGAGCGACAGGATCTTGTCGGCTTCGCCGGACTTCGGGTTGCCGGTGATGAGGTTGCCGCCGCCGTCGATCGTGCCCGCGCCGGTGAAGCCGATGTTCGTCAGCTTGTCGCCGTAGAACATCGCGTTGTGGAAGTGGCTGTGGCCGTAGTCCTGGTAGTCGTCCCACTGGTTCGACTCGGGCTTGTCGTAGGTGTCCGCACTGGACCCGGTGATCGTGGCGCCCGCGTCGAGCTGGATCGTGACGTTGCTCTTGAGGTGAACGGTGTTCGCCGACTTGTAGGTGCCGGAGGTGAACCGGACGGTGCCGCCGCCCGCCGCGTTGGCCGCGGTGATCGCCTTGTCGATGGCGGCGGAATCGTTGGCCGACCCGTTTCCCTTGGCGCCGTAGTCCTTCACGTCGTAGACGCCGCCGGGTGCGGCGGCGGAGACACCGGCGCCGGCCACCACCAGCCCCGCCACCGCGAAGGAGACCAGCAAGAATTTCTTCACCATAGACCGCCTTGTCATGGAATCGAAAATTCGGCATGACGGCGGAGCACTCAGATTACGAGTGACACCAACGGAATGTCAAGATCGCGGGGGGTGGGGACCCGCGCCACCCCCAGTCGGGCGCGGGTCCCCGTGATCGGTGGTTCGGTCCATTCAGGATTCTCGGAGTCTACCTTCGCCGGACCCGGATGCCCCGTGCGTTTTTCATGGTCGACAACGTGAATCCGGCATGATCGGCGAGTCAGGCGAACCCTACGCCGGACAACAGCAGCGTGAACGCCCGTTCGGCCGCCGCGAGAGCATCCGGGAGACGCTCCCGCGCGGGCACGCCGGCCGCGATCGCCGCCATGTTCGCCGTGGCCAGCGTCCGCCGGACCGCCGTGATCTGCGCCGCGGCCAGGCTCGCGTCCGGTGCGGGCACGCCGGCTCCGGCGAGCGCGGCGGTCAGCGCCACCTCCCCCGCCGAGGTGAATTCCACCAGCCGTGCCACGAGCGCCGGCGTGCCGGTGACCAGCCGGAACACCGCGGCGACCGCCGGGAGGTCGCACAGCCCGGTCACCGGCTCCCCCGCCTCGAGCCCCCGCAGGAATGCCTCCCGCAACGCGGCCAGGGGGCCCTGGTCCGGGCGGCGGGCGCGGACGACGTCCGCCGCGTCGGTCTCGTGGTCGGCGAACCGGTGCAGCACGAGGTCTTCCTTGGCCGGGAAGTAGGCGAAGAGCGTCCGCTTGGACACCTCGGCCGCCCGCGCCACCTCGGCGACCCCGACGGCGTCGAACCCGCGCTCGAGAAAGAGCTCGATCGCCGCCGCCGAGATCGCCGCCCGCGTGCGGAGCTTCTTGCGCTCCCGCAGGCCCAGTTCGTCGTTCACGTCACGCAGCGTAGCCTCACGGCTTCTGGAGGCCGGGCTTCCCGGCCTGCACCACGAAGCTGACGTCGTTCTTGATCACGACCGACGCCGGGTCGTAGACGCTGGTGTCGGACGTCGTCATGAAGTCCGCCCGCATCTCCGACGGCGTGGTCGTGACGCGGACGTACCCGCGCTCGCCGTTGCAGTACTTGACGTGCGGGTTGTTCGCGTTCCAGGTCGCGCTGGGCGCCGAGGCGTTGTCGCTGTTGCTCGTGACCGACGTCGTGACCAGCTCCGAGCCGATGACCGGGGAGCTGTGGTTGAAGTAGTCCAGCCGGAGGTCGGCGGCCCAGTGCCGGTGGACGTCGCCGGTCAGCACCACCGGGTTGGCGACCTTGCGGTCGACCCAGCCCTGCTGGATCCGGTTCCGGGAGGCCTCGTAGCCCTGCCAGGAGTCGTTGCCCTCGCAGGTGGCCTTGTTGCCGTCGGCGTCCCGCGTGGCGAAGAAGACCTGCTGGCCGAGGAAGTCCCAGGTCGCCGGGTGCGACTCGAACTGCTTGAGCAGCCACGCCTCCTCCGTGGCGCCGAGGATGCTGCGGGAGGTGCTGCGCATGTCGGTGCAAGAGGGACCGGCGTCGCCGGAAGGGTCGGCCACCTGGGCGCTGCGGTACTGACGGGTGTCGAGCATGTGGAACCGGGCCAGGTTGCCCCACATCAGCTGCCGGTACAGCTGGATCGACGCGCCGTTGGGCTTGGCCGTCGAGCGGATCGGGGTGTTCTCGTAGAAGGCCTGGAAGCCGGCGGCCTTGCGCGCGGCCGGCGCCGGCGAGGTGGTGCCGTTCCAGTTGTTCATCACCTCGTGGTCGTCGAAGACCACGATCCAGGGCGCGATCGCGTGCGCGGCCTGCAGGTCGGCGTCGGTCTTGTGCTGGGCGTGGCGGGCGCGGTACTGCGCGAGGGTGGTGACGTCCTCGGTGAAGGCCAGGCTGCGCGGGTTGCGCTCCTGCGCGGCCCGGCCCGACTTCTTCTCGTAGATGTAGTCGCCGAGGAACAGCACCAGGTCCGGGTCGTCGGCCACGATGCCCTTGTACGCGTGGTAGTAGCCCTCCTCCCAGTGCTGGCAGGAGCTGAAGCAGTACTTGAGCTGGTTGACGGCGGCACCGGCGGCGGGCGCGGTGCGTGTCCGGCCGACCGGCGAGAGGTAGCCGGAACTCTTGAACCGGTAGAAGTACTCGCGCGCCGGCTGCAGCCCGGTCGGTTCGATGTGGACGCTGTGCCCGGACGCGCTGACGGCGCTCACCGAGCCGCGCTGCACGACCGAGCTGAACGCCTCGTCGTTCGCGATCTCCCAGTCGACCGCGTAGGTGGCGTCCGGCATGCCGCCGAAGCCGTCCGGGTTGAGCGGCGAGGGGGCGAGTCTCGTCCACAGCACCACGCTGTCGGGAAGCGGATCGCCGGAGGCGATGCCGAGCTGGAAGGGATCGCGGATGGGGGGAGCGGCGGCCGTCGTGCGGGCGTTCGCCCACGACGGCAGCGCCGCCGAAGCCGCGGTGGCGGTGACCGCGGCGAGCCCGCCGAGGAGCACCTTGCGCCGGTTGACCTGACCCATGGGAAAGCCCTTTCTCGTGGTGAACGGGCCTCAGGCCGCGTAGTCGGTGATGCCGTCGCTGCAGGACTTCAGATCCGGCTTGGCGGTCGTGTAGTTGGCGACGCACACCTTGTAGAAGAGCCAGGTGCCGTGCGGGACTCCGGCGGCCTTGTCGACCTTCGTGCCCTCGCCGCCGGAGTTCCAGACGTAGAACGGCCCGGCGCCGCCCTTGAGCCAGTAGGCGACCACGGCCGAGTAGCCGTCGGAACTCGTGTCGTAGACCAGGAAGTGGGAGTCGGACGAGCGGTACTGCCCCTCGCCCGCGCAGGCGTCGGCGCACTGGGCGCTGCCGGTGCCGACGCCGCAGTCGGGCGCGATCCGCGTGTCGGAGTTCGTGAACACGTAGGTGTCCGAGATGTACCCGCCGAGCGCGGGCACGTAGTCCCACAACGTGCTCGTGCCGTACGTGCCGGTCACCGATGTGCCGTTGAGCTGGCAGTCGATGGTGACGGTGGCGCCGTTGGCGACGGTCTTGACGGCCGTGGCGCTCGCCGTGGGTGCCCGCCGGACGTTGAGCGGATCACCTGCGGTTTTCACGGTCCCGCTCGCCGCCGCGGACGCTTCGACCGCACCGCCGGCGAGGAACGCGCCGACCGCGGCCAGTACCAGGCCGGAACCGGCGATACGCCGGAGTTTCGATCGCTTCATGGCCGCAGCGTCGCTCCGCGCCGTACACATTCCGTACAAAGGCCCCGCACGTGTGCGCACAGACACTCCGAATGGATCTAGCCCCTGCGCCGGACGGGTCCTAGAGTCCGGGACATGGGGGAACTCATCGGGCAGGTTGAGACCACCTCGCTGACCATCCGCGTCCTCGGTCCGCTGGAGGTCACCGCCGCCGGGCGGGTGATCGCCCTCGGCGGCCCGAAGCCCCGGCTGCTGCTGGCCGCGCTGGCCCTGCAGCCGAACGTCGTCGTCTCGACCGACGTGCTGGTGGAAGTGCTGTGGCCACAGGCGGCACCGCGGTCGGCCGCGGCGAACATCCGCACGTACGTCCATTCGCTGCGAAGACGCTTCGCGGAGATCCACCCCGACCTGGGCGAGCGGATCAGCAGCCGGGCCTCCGGCTACCTGCTGACCGCGTCGCCGGAAGAACTGGACCACCTCGCCTTCGCCGCCTTGGCCGGCGAAGCCCAGGAAGCCCTCGACGGCGGCGAAGCCGAAAGCGCCCTCAAACTCCTCGACAAGGCCGACGCGTTGTGGCGCGGCGAAGTCCTCGAAGGCCTGCCGCACGATCACAGCTGGGGCGCGACCGTCGCCCGGCTCGCCGAACTGCGGCTGTCGGTGCAGGAACAGCGCCTTCGCGCGCGGATCGGCCTCGGCCGCTCCGGCGAGGCCATCGCCGAGCTGCGCGGGCTGGTCACCGAGCACCCGCTGCGCGAGGAGCTCTGGGCACAGCTGATCGTCGCGCTGCGCGCCGCGAGCCGGACCGGCGACGCGATCGAGGCGTACGAGTCGGCCGAGCGGGTCCTGCGCGACGAACTCGACGCCGAACCGGGCGCCCGGCTGCGCGAGCTGCGCGCGACCCTGGTGCCGGAAAACGTCCTCTCCCCGCGCCTCGCCGACGTCGCCCCGGTCTGCCAGCTGCCCCTCGACCTGCCGGACTTCACCGGCCGCGACGCGCTGATCCACGACGTCGTCACCCTGCTGCAGGAGCGTGCGGACTCCGGCACGCCCGCCGTGATCGTGCTCTCGGGCGCGCCCGGCGTCGGCAAGTCGGCAGTCGCCGTCCGGGTCGCGCACGCGCTGCGCGAGGAGTTTCCCGACGGCCAGCTGCACGTCGACCTGGCCGGCACGTCGTCGTCGCCGCGGGCGCCGATGAGCGTGCTCGCCGAGCTGCTGCGCACGCTGGGCATCCCCGACGCCGGCCTGCCGCGCGAGCTGGCCGAGCGGTCGGCGCTGCTGCGGTCGCGGCTGGCCGGGCGGCGGATGTGCGTCGTGCTCGACGACGCCGGCAGCGAGGCCCAGGTCCGGCCGCTGCTGCCCGGGGCCGGGGCCTGCGCGGTGCTGCTGACCAGCCGGATCCGGCTGCCCGGGCTCGCCGGCGCGAAGCCGGTGGACGTCGACCTGCTGCCCGAGGCCGAGGCCGCGCGGCTGCTGCAAGGCATCGTCGGCGCGGAGCGCGTGGCCGCCGAGCCGGAGAGCGCCGCGGCGATCCTGCGCCAGTGCGGGCACCTGCCGCTGGCGATCCGGGTGGCGGGCGCGAAGCTGACGCACCGGCCGGGCTGGACGCTGCGGCTGCTGGCCGACCGGCTGGGTGACGAGCGCCGCCGGCTCGACGAGCTGCGCGTCGGCGACCTCGCCGTCCGCGCGAGCGTGACCCTGTCCTACGACCTGCTGCCGATGTCGGCGGCGACGGCGTTCCGCGGGCTGGGCCTGCTCGGGCCGGTGCAGTTCCCGGCGTGGACGGTGGCGGCGGTGCTGGGCCGCCGGGACGCCGAGGACGTCCTCGACGTGCTGGTCGACGGCCACCTCGTCGAGCTCGTCGGCTCCGATTCGGCCGGGCAGCCGCGTTACCGGCTCCACGACCTGCTGCGCGTGTACGCGGTGGAGCTGGCCGAGCGGAGTGACGCGGCGAAGACCCGGGCCGGCCTGCGGCGGGCCCTGGAAGGCTACCTGGGGCTGGCGCTCGAGGCGGCGCGCCGGATGCCGCTGCACTTCTTCGGCATGTACTGCGACGACGAGCTGCCGCGCCCCGGCGTGCCCGCAGGTGTGCTGCCCGACGACCCGGCGGTGTGGTTCGCGGCCGAGCGGCACACGACCGTCGCGGCGGTTTCGCTGGCCGCCCAGCACGGATTCGACGATCTGGCGTGGCAGCTGGCTTCGGCGCTGACCCCGTACTTCGACCTCCGCGGGCCGCAGGACGACTGGCACAGCACGCACCTGGTCGCGCTGGCGGCGAGCCGCCGGACCGGTTCGGCGCGGGCCGAGGCGATCGTCCAGCGCAACCTCGGGCAGTACCTGCTGTACCAGGACGAGTACGCCGAGGCGCGGGTGGCGTTCGAGGAGTCGAAGAGGCTGTTCGACGAGGTCGGCGACATCCAGGGGGTCGCCGTCGCGCTCACCGGGCTCTCGACGATCCTGCGCATCGAAGGCGAGGACGATCTGGCCCTCGACCACTGCCACGAGGCACTGAAGCTGTTCGCGGAGGCCGACGACCCCAACGGCGAAGCGGTGGCCCGCCTCGGTGCCGGCGCGGTGTGGATGGCCCGGGGCTGTTACGCGGCGGCGAAGCGCTGGATCACCGACGCCCTGGAGCTGTCGGCCTCGATCGGCGACCGCCACCGCGAAGCCCACGCGCTCAAGCGGCTGGGCCTGCTGTTCCAGCACCAGGGCAACCTGGCGGCGGCGCGCGAGCACGTCGACCGCGCGATCGCGATCTTCACCGACCTCGGTGACGACCATTGTGTGGGGTACGCGAACCAGAACCTGGGTGAGCTGTGCCTGCACAGCGGGGATTTCGCACACGCGCAGCTGTTGCTGGTGAACTCGCTGGCGGTGCACCGCCGCAACGGCGACCGGCGGTCGGAGGCCGAGGTTTCGCAGCTGCTCGGCGAGTTGCACCGCGCGCTTTCGCAGCCGGAGCGGTCGCGGGACTACTCGGAGCGGGCGCTGGCGATCTGGCATGAGCTGTCCACCCGGCCGAAGGAGCAGCCGGTTGTCATGGCGGAGCGCCCGCACATAGCGTCCGCCTGACGCACAATCTGGTTGTACGGATCATGTACGCCGCCCCGTCAGTCTTTCGCCACCTACGAACGAACAGGTGCGAGAGGAGAACCGGGGATGATCCGGATCATGAAGGCCGGCCGCGTGACCGCGGCGGTTCTGGCCGCCGGGGCGGTGACGGCACTGGCCGGAGCCCCCGCGCAGGCCGCCACGGCGCCCGCCAACACCGACTGGACCGCCGATCTGTCCACTGTGGACAGCAATGACGTCAACGTCACCGGCGCGGGTGGCACGCTCACCCTGGCCGACGCCGCCTGGCACAGAACCGCCCGCGTGTTCGCCGGCAGTGAGGGCAGCCTCATCACCGCCGGGCACCAGCTCGGCTCGGCGGCCAACCGCGTCAGCGCCGAACTGACCGCCGACACCCCCAAGGGCACGTCGATCGACGTCGACGTCCGCGGCCGGACCGGCGTGAACGACTGGACCGAGTGGACTCCCGCCGGCACCACGCTGAAGAGCGCGGTGCAGGAGGTGCAGGTGCGGATCAGCCTGCACAGCACCACCGACGGCGTGCGGCCGTCCGTCACGAACGTCGCGCTCAGCGCCGACAGCGCCCCGCAGGCCAACGCCCTGACCGCCGGGACCGAACTGACCTACAAGGTGTACGGCACCCGGGAAGGCCTGATCGGCGGGAAGACCGCCAACGGCCACATCATCACCAGCCGCGACCACTTCGTCGCGCTGCCGTCCGGCAAGGGCCTGGCCCCCAAGGGCACCGGTGACTACACCGTCCGCGTCTGCCGCACCGACGGCAGCAAGTGCGAGTACGCGCCGGTGTGGGACGTCGGCCCGTGGAACGAGCAGGACGACTACTGGAACCCGTCGTCGGTGCGGACCAAGTTCAAGGACCTGCCGCAGGGCCAGCCCGAAGCGTATGCCGCGTACACCAACGGCTACAACGGCGGCAAGAGCGGCCTCGGCTACAAGGTGCAGAACCCGGCCGGCATCGACCTCGCCGACGGCGTCTTCTGGGACGGCCTCGGCATGTCCGACAACGGCAACGTGAACGTCAGCTACCTGTGGACCGGCTCCGGCCCGACCGGTGTCGTCAGCACGGCCGGCGACCCGATGAACGTCCGGGCGAGCGCAAGCACCACGGCCGCGGTCAAGGGCCTCGCGGCGAACTACGCCCGGGTCAACATCGAGTGCTACGTCGAGGGTGACACCGTCACCGGCAAGTTCGGCACCGGCAACATCTGGGACCGGATCGGCCCCGGGCACTACGTGTCGGACACCTACCTGCAGACGGGTTCCGACCAGCCGGTCGCCCCGCACTGCTGAAAATCGTCGCGAGGTCGACTGCCCTCACCCCGCGATAACGGCGAAGGCCCGGTGTCCCCCGCCGGGCCTTCGCCCATTTCCGCGCAATTCCGCTCAGCGGCACACCTTTCACAAACGTGAACGAACTTCCGCCGGGTGTACAACGGGCCGTCGATCGTGCAAAAATTCCGGGCACTCTCCTCCCCACGGAATCACGGAATGGCGGGTACCTGTGAGCGTTTCCCGGAGAACCCTGCTGACCAGCGCGGCCGGTGCCGCGGTGGCGGTGGGCGCCAGCACTTCCACGGCCACCGCCGCAGTCACAGTCGCGGCCGGCCTCGAAACCACCGACACGGCCTCGGCCACCCGGACGCTCCGCCAAGCGGCCGATTATGCGGTGGCCAAACTCCGCGCGGTGGCCCCCGGCGTCACCGCGTTTCCGGTCGGCACGAAGTTCGAGAAATGGACCTATTCGCAGAACGGCGACTGGGTCGGCGGATTCTGGCCCGGCCAGTTGTGGCTGGCCTGGCTGCACAGCGGTGAGGAACAATTCAAGACCCTCGCGCTGGCTTCCGCCGAAAAACTCGCGCCGCGCCAGAACGACACGGGCACGCACGACCTCGGCTTCCTCTTCTACCCCTCGTGGGTGACGGCCTGGCGGCTCACCGGCGACGAGAAGTGGAAGGCGGGCGCGCTGCAGGCCGCGTCATCGCTGATCAAGCGCTACAACCCGGCGGGGAAGTTCATCCGCGCCTGGGGCGCGCTCGACGACCCGAAGAACGCCGGCCGCGTCATCATGGACACGATGATGAACCTCGACCTGCTCGCGTTCGCCAGTGCGCAGACGCAGGATCCGCGGTACCTCGAAATCGCCGTCGCGCACGCGAAAACAGCGCAGCGGAACTTCCTGCGCCCCGACGGGTCGACGCCGCACGTGTTCGACTTCGACCCGATCACCGGCGCGCCGATCGGACCGAACACGGTGCAGGGCTACAGCCCTGCGTCGTGCTGGTCGCGCGGGCAGGCCTGGGGGGTCTACGGGTTCACGACCATCCACCGGCGCACCGGGGACCCGGAGTTCCTGACCACGGCCCGGCGGCTCGCGGACTTCGCGCTGTCCCGGCTGACGCCCGACCACGTGCCGGTGTGGGACTACCTGGCGCCGCAGGCACCCGACGACGTCAAGGACGCGTCCGCCGGCGTGATCATGGCGTGCGGCCTGCTGGACCTGGCGGAACTCACGCACCGCCCGCAGTACCGCGAAAGCGCGCTGCGGATCCTCACTGCGGTGTCGCGGACGTGCTTGACGACGAAGTCCACGCGCGCCGAGGCGAGCGTCGCGCGCTGCACCCGCAACCGGCCGAACGAGGACGGCGTCGAGGTGTCGCTGCCCTACGCCGACTACTACCTGCTGGAAGGCATCCTGCGGGTGCTCGACCGGCGCAAGGTGGACCGCGCGATCGACCTTTCGCGCGGATAGCGACGTCCGAGGAGGCCGCCACCTCTCCGGACGCGCTCCTCAGTGGTGGTGCGCGTGCACCTTGGCGTGGCCGAGGCCGCGCCCGATCATCCACTTGTTGACCGGCACCGTGACGACGAACGCGACCACCAGCGAGAGCGCCAGTGCCAGCCAGAAGAGCAGGCTGGCCAGCCCGGCGTCCATCGCGCCCGGAATCGCCACGACGACGGTGTTGTCGATCAGCTCCATCACGGCGATCGACACGGTGTCCGCGGCCAGCGCGACCTTGAACGCCGTCTGGAGGTCCACCCCCGACTTCAGCACCCCCCGCATGGTCAGGGCGTACCCGAAGGCGAAGGCCAGCGCGATCGACAGAACCACGGTCGCCGCGTTGTGCAGGCCGAACGCCGTGCCCAGCACCTCACCGATGGCGCAGCCGGTCAGGCAGTGCAGAGTCGCCTGGATCGCTGTCGCCCACGAAGCTCCGTGCTGTTCGCTCATGAACCGGACTATACCCCCCAGGGGTAACTAGCGCACGTCCTCGCCTCGCCCCCAAGCGCCCCAATGTGGCCTTCGGTGCGTCAGACGCACCGAAGGCCGCCTTGGGTGCGCCAGACGCAACCAAGGCCGCCTTGGGGCGCTCGGGGTCGTCGCTCAGCGTAGTCGAAGCGGCCGACCAGGGGATTTCCGCAGGAGCAGAACTCACTTCCGTAACCCTTTGCGCACATCCCGTTGACCACAGTTACCCGGGGCCCTACGTTCGCCCTTGGTCTCCACCATGCGCAGACCCATCGAACTGATCGAATTTCCTGAGGAACGGGTGGAGATGCGAGGGCCGACGAAGACCTTCCGGCTGGTCGCGACGGTGACAGTGGTCGCGACGCTCGTCCTCGGGGGCTGCTCGGACCAGCTGGGCAGCGCACCCGCGCCGTCGCCGACCCGGATCGAGTTCGTGCCCAAGGTCCGCGACATCCCGTACTTCGAGGCGATGGACAACGGCGGCCTGGAAGCGGCGAAACAGCTGGGCGTGACGTGGCACTCGACCGGCCCGGCGACCGTCGACCCGGCCGCGCAGGTGACGATCCTGCGCGACCTGATCGCGAAGAAGGTCGACGTCATCGTCGTGGCCCCGAACGACCCGGCCGCGCTCGCGGGCGTGATCGCCGAGGCGAGAGCGAAGGGCATCCACGTGCTCACCTCGGACACCGACGCGCCGGGCTCGCAGCGCGAGGTGTTCGTCAACCAGGCCACCGCGCAGGGCATCGGCACCGCGCTCGTCGACGCGCTGATGGCGAAGACCGGCGGCACCGGCCAGTACGCCATCGTCTCCTGCGGCCCGGCCGCGGCGAACCTCAACTCGTGGATCGCGGTCCAGAAGGAGTACGCGGCCGCGCACTACCCGAAGGCCGAGCTCGTCGACACCGTGTACGCGGGCGAAGACGAGGCCGCCGCAACGGCCATCGCCAAGCAGCTCATGACCAGCCACCCCGGCCTGACCGGGCTGATCGGCGAGTGCACGACGTCCGCGCCCGGCGTCGCGAAGGCCGTCGACGACGAGCAGAAGATCGGCCGGGTGTTCACCGTCGGTGTCGGGACGCCGCAGGCCATCAAGCCGTTCCTGCTCAAGGGCTCGTGCTCGCAGTCGGTGCTGTGGAACGTCGAGTCGCTGGGCTACCTGACCGCGTGGACGGCGAAGCAGATCGTCGACGGCAAGCCGCTCCAGGCCGTCAACAAGGTGAGCCTGGAGCTGCCGGCGGTGAAGTACGACGCTGCCTCGAAGACCGTCCTGCTGGGCGATCCCCTGCTCATCACCGCCGACAACGTCGACCAGTTCAAGTACTGACCCGCCTCACCGGTGCCGGCGCACGTGGGCGACCGCCGCGCCACCGCCGAGCACGAGGATCAGCGCCGTCAGTCCCCACCGCCGCTTCTCCTCGGTTCGGTGCGCGGTGTCCTGGGCCACCGGCTGGACCTCCTTCTCCGGACGCGCGTGGCGTGTCGTCGGCGGCGGAGGTGACGGGGCCGGAGTGGACGGCGTGGGTGTGACCACCGGCGCGGGCGTGGGCGCCGGGACGGGGGCCGGCGGCAGGGCGACGGGCTGCTCCACCGGCGGCGGCGGTGGCGACTCCGGCGGCGGTGGCGGCTCCGGTGGCGGTGGCGGCTCCGGTGGCGGTGGCGGCTCCGGCGACCGGGTGGACGGCGGTGGCTCGGTCCGCGGCGGCGGCTCCGGTGACTGCTCGGTTTGCGGGGGCGACTGCTCGGTCGGTGGAGGTGACTGCTCGGTCGGCGGAGGGGACTGCCCCGTCGGTGGAGGCGGCGGGGGCGGCTGGGGCGGCTCCGCGAAGCACCCGGCCGCGTCGCCGCTCACCAGCGGCGGCCCGGCCGAGACCTCGGTGGCCGGGCCCGAACCGGTACGCGGCAGGCGGAACGTGGCGCTGCGCTGCCCGTCGTGGTTGGCCGTGGCGTAGATCGCGCCGGGGGCGAGCACGACCGACCCGTACGCGCCGCCGTCGGGGAACCGGAGCCCCGGCACCACCGCGACCTTGCCGCTCGACGGGTCGACGGTGACCACCGAGCTGTCCCCGCGAGAGGTCGCCGAGACGCCGTAGAGGAGCCCGTCCGCCGGGTCGAAGGCGAAGTCGTCGATGCCGACGGCGAGGGACACCGGACGCAGCGCCGTCCGGTGCACCACCCGCACGTAGTCCGCGGCCCCCGGGTCGATGTCCACCGTGTACAGATCGCTGCCCTGTCGCACGTACCACCGGTTGCCGTCGACGGCGCCCGCGGTGGCGCCGGTGACCGGGCTCCACACCGGCTGCCGCGCGCCGGCCCGGCCGAGCACGCCCAGGTCGGTGACCACGCCGGCGGCGTCGATCCGCACCGCGTGCGCGCCGTGGTAGCGGCCGGCGCGGGTGCCGTCGGCGACGCCGTAGACGACGTCCTGCGCGGCGGCGTAACCCATCGCGTTGATCCAGTACCCGGCCCGGCTCACCCGCTGGGTCACCCCGCCGGGCAGCGACAGCAGCCGCAACGTTGTCGGCGCGCCGCTGCGTTCGTTCTCCGCCTGCAGGATCGTGCAGCCGCCCGGTTCCCGCGCCACCGCGAGACGGGACGCCGGGGGTGCGAGCCAGCCCGTCGCCGCCAGCAGCGCCGAGACGGCCGCGGCGGCACCGAGCGCCGCCGCCCAGCGGATCCGCGTGCCGGTCAAGCCAGCCTGGCCAGCGCCGAGGTGAACGCCTCGGGCGGCACGCTCACCCCACCGCTGAACGGGTTCTGCAGCTGGTGGATCGCGAACAGCAGCAACGTGATCGTGCCGGCCAGGGTGGACACGATGATGATGTGCGCGGCCAGCCGCGTGCCGCCGAAGAGGTTGGGCAGCAGGATCGCGGTGATCAGGCTGCCGAGGATGAGCGCGAACCAGACGACCGAGCCGACCCCGCCGGCACCGGAGTGGCTCAGCCGCTGCTGCCGGGCCTGGTAGACCGACCAGAGCTGGTTGCTCGCCTCGGTCTTGCGGTCCAGCTGCCAGTCGCCGTCGGCCGGGGCCTGCGCCACCGCCAGGCGCAGCTGGTCCAGCTGGGTCGCGCCCGTGCCGGGCACCTCGCCGCCGTCGGCCAGGCGCGGCCACTCCTGCTCCTCGACCGTGCGCGCGTAGGCCGCGGCGAGCCGGTGGACGCGGTCCTTCGTCTCCTCCGGCAGCGCGTCGGCCGCCCACGTGGCCGCGACGAGGCTGTCGGCCTCGGTCTGCGCGTTCTGGCTCACGGTGCTCACCTCGTCGAAGAGCGAGATGAGGACGAAGGCGACCAGGACCGCGTGCAGCCCGCCGACGATGGTGAACACCTGGCCTGCCGCGTCGTTGTTGCCGGGCCTGCCTTCGTCGTCCCGGCCGAACCGGCGGACCAGGTAGGCGATCAGGCCGCCGGCGCAGGCCGCACCGGCCACCCAGAGACTGCCGGCCACGAAGATGTTCATCCGGGTCCTTTCGCCCGCGGAGCGCGGGAAGCACTGCCCGCCGCATTCCGCGCCCGGGACCGCCTCAAGTTAGTCATCCATTTCCGGTCGGACAACAGAAAGGGCCGAATTCATCCGGCTGGCCGCACGGGGTCGCGAAAGTCGCCGATTCGGCGCAGTTGACGCGGGGTACCGCCGGTCTTGCCGTACCACTGGGCAACCGCAAATCGCGCTGCCGAACAGGGATTCTCACGACCGAGTGACGCCCGCAAACAGGCCGTGACCACGGTCGTCGAACATCATCGAAAAATGATCAAGGAGCAGGCCGGACATTAACCCGGTGACCCGATCGTGTCATTGTGCGGGCAGGCGCGGTTGCTATGTTGATTTCGCGGCGCCACGAAACCGCGCGCATATCAGGAAATAGCAGGTCATGACCGGCGTGCCGGCTGGGCGGGCACGTACCGAACGCGAATGATTGGGTGGTCCTCGTTGTGACTGTCACCGACCCGGTGGAATCCGAGCAGGCACCGTCAAGCCTGGGACGAGCGGCGGCCCGCACCCTGGCCACCACCACCAAATCCGTCCCCCAGATGCAAGGCATCTCCTCCCGCTGGCTGCTCAAACTCCTGCCCTGGGTCGAAGTCTCCGGCGGAGCCTACCGAGTCAACCGCCGCCTCTCCTACGCCGTCGGCGACGGCCGCGTCACCTTCACCACCACCGGCACCCACGTCCGCGTCATCCCCCCCGAACTCGGCGAACTCGCCCCCCTACGCGGCTACGACGACGACGACATCCTCACCGAACTCGCCGACCGCTTCACCCAACACGAATACGCCCCCGGCGACACCCTCGTCGAATTCGGCTCCCCCGCCGAAGAAGTGTTCCTCCTCGCCCACGGCAAGATCACCAAAATCGGCACCGGCGCCTACGGCGACCAAGTCATCCTCGCCACCCTCGCCGACGGCGACCACTTCGGCGAAACCACCCTCC
>NZ_JAJPWR010000034.1:0-94517 GCF_046548995.1 Amycolatopsis sp. lyj-109 | reverse complement strand
TGCGGCCGAAGACAGCCTGCCAGGACAATCCTGGACGCCGGCCTGCCGATCTGCCGCAGCTGGTCGTGAGTGGTAATTCGGGTTAGAACCCGAATTACCACTCACGACCACCAGCCACGGCACTAGACGAAGAACAGCTCCGTGACGAGGATGCCGACCAGCACCGCGACGAGGATCGCGGCCACGGTGACCAGCGTCTTCTTCGACACCGGCAGGTTCCACGCCTGGGCCTGCGGCCCGGCGGCCGGCACCGGCGGCGGCGCGTACTGCGTCGGCGGCGGCACCGGCTGCATCCGCTGCGTCTCCTCCGCCCCGGACCAGCCGGGGGCGGCGACCGGGATCGCCTGCTGGAACTGCGGTCCCGACGGCGGCATCGGCGGCGCCGCGGGCGCCAGGCCCGGGTTGAAGGGCGGTGGCGGGGGCGGCGGCATGCCGGGCGCGGTCGGCGGGATGAACGCCGTTTCGCGGCCTTCGGTGATCGCCTGCATCGAGTGGACGGTGTCGGCCATCGTCGGCCGCGTGACCGGGTCCGTGCGCAGCATCTTGCGCAGCGCCTCGGTCAGGACGCCCGAGTTCTGCGGCGGGCGTTCGGACGACTGGCCGTCGTCCCCGAACGGCGGCACGCCCTCCACCGAGGTGTAGAGCGTCGCGCCGAGGGAGAAGACGTCCGCCGCCGGCGTGCCCGGCAGGCCGCGCGCGACCTCGGGCGCCACGTACGCCGGGCTCGGCCCGCCGCCGCTGATCCCGATGTCGGTGAGCTTGACGCCGCCGTCGTCGGCCAGCAGCACGGTGCCCGGCTCGAGGGTGCGGTGCACGAACCCGGCCGCGTGGATGGCCGCCAGTGCGTTCCCGAGCTGGATGCCCAGCTGCGCCGCCTGGTCGGGGGTGAGCCGGCCGTGCTCGGCGAGGAACGTCGCCATGCTGCGCGACGGGATGTACTCCATCACCAGCCAGACGTCCTGGCCTTCCGGCAGCACGTCGAACACCTTGATCGCGGACGGGTGCTCGATCCGCGCCGCGTCCTTGCCCTCCTGCATCGCGGCGGCGCGCGCTTGCTCGGCGCGCTCGCCCGCGCCGACCGGCAGGTACATCCGCTTCATCGCGACGGTGCGGAACAGCCGCGTGTCGAACGCGAGCCACACGATGCCCGCGCGGCCGCGGCCGATCGGCTGGTCCAGCCGGAATCGGCCGCCGACGATGGTGCCTTCGGAACTCAACACATACCTCGGGTTACGGCGTCGTGGGAGTGGTTGGCGGCACCGGCGTGGTGGGCGTCGTTTCCGGAGTCGACTCCGTAGGCGGCGTCGTCTTCGGAGTCGACTTCGGCGTGGATGTCTGCGCCGGTTCGGTGTTCCGCGACGTCGTCGCCCGCTTCGACGACGACGTCGACTCCGTCACCGGAGGCGGCACATCGGCCGTGCTGACGTCGTCCTCCGTCGTCGGCGGCGGCGTCTCCGACGTCGCGACGGGCGACGGCTTGGGGGTGGACACCGGCGAGGCCGGCGCCTCCGGGTTGTTCGGGCTCAGCAACCAGACGACGAGCGCGACCAGGCCCACGACCACGATGCCGCCGATGATCGCCGGGCGCTTCCACGCGCCGGGCTTCCCGTCGTCGTCCTCGTCGACCGGGCTCACCTGCGGACGCGACCGGACCGGGGGCGGCTCGGGCTCGTCGTCGTAATCGTCGTAGTCGTCCTCGTACCCGTGCTGCTCGTGCGGCGGCACCGGCACGGCGCGGGTCGCGGCCAGCCCGGGCGGCACGCCCCCGGCCGCGTGGCGGTCGTCCTCGCGGTAGTGGTCGTACCCGTCGTAGTCGTCCTCCGGGTAGCCGGTGGCCTCCGGGTAGTCGTCATCGTCGTAGAACGGCACGGCCTGCGTCGGGGCGCTGCCGCCGAGCAGCGTGCCCGAGTGGCCCGCGGGGATCTCGTCGAACATCTGCGTCGCGTTCGGGTCGGCGACGGCGGCCGCGCCGAGGACGCCGGCGGACGGCGCCATCATGGTCTCGTCGGCCGGGCCGCCGAGCGGCAGCTCGCCCCGGGCGACGGCCGCAAGCAGCTCTTCGCACTCTTCGGCGGTCGGCCGGTGCTCGATTTCCGGGTGCAGCAGCACGGCCAGCACGCTGGCCAGCGGCCCGGACTGGCGCGGCGGGTTGATCTGCCCGGCCGCGACCGCGTGCAGCAGGCTCAGCGTGTTCTCGGAGAGCCCGAACGGCGGCTGGCCCTCGCACGCCGCGTAGAGCGTGGAGCCGAGGGAAAAGACGTCGGACTCCGGCCCGGGGTCGCCGCCGATGGCGACTTCGGGGGCCAGGTAGGCCGGGGTGCCGGCGATCATCCCGGTCTTGGTGACCGTGACGTCGTCCTTGGCCCGCGAGATGCCGAAGTCGGTGATCTTCACGACGCCGTTGGCGCCGAGGAGGATGTTGCCCGGCTTGATGTCGCGGTGCACGATGCCGACCGCGTGCGCCTCGCGCAGCGCCGCGGCGACCTGGGCGCCGATGCGCGCCACCTCGGTCGGCGGCAGCGTGCGGCGTTCCTGCAGCACGGCGGCCAGGCTGGTGGAGTTGAGGTACTCCATGATCAGGCACGGCTGCCCGTTGTCGTCGGTGACGACGTCGAACACGGAGATCGCGTTGGGGTGGTGCAGCCGGGCCGCGATCCGGCCCTCGCGCATCGTCCGCTGACGGGCGTCCTCGGCGTCGTGCTGGTCCAGGTGCGGCTGGAGCAGGAGCTGCTTGATGGCCACGGTGCGGCCAAGGACCTCGTCGTGCGCCTGCCAGACGGCACCCATCGCGCCCGTGCCGATCCGGCCGACGATGCGGTACCTGTCGGCGACCAGACGACCCTCGTCGCTCACGCGACCTCCCTTTGGGCTCCGAGTTCACCAGGGCGTGAGGATCGTGCCTGGTGACGCGGCCACGAGCACGCCACTTCGCTGGAGCGTATGCACATGTCGTGGGCTCTGAACCGGCTATTCCGAGACCGGCCCGTGACTAGGCTAGGCGCTCACTCTGCGCACACGAATCCGGCACAGGCACTTGAGCCACGGGTGAACGGGTGATCGCGGTGGGCTACATGTACTGAGCCGAGACGAGCTCGGCTTCGGTGATCAACCCACCGGTGTCGGCGACGCGGAACAGCTGGGTGACGCGCACCAGCGCGCCGTCCGGCCGGTGCAGCGTCGCGACCGCGAGGATCGAGCCGTCCGGCTTGATCTGCGTGTCGGCTTCCTGGACGTCGATGGCGTCCATCGCGCTCCAGGTGCGGACCAGCTCGCCTGCCGTGCCGTCGACCAGCGCCGGGCTCAGCAGCGCCAGCGCGCCCGCCGAGTCACGCGCGATCTTGGCGTAGAAGTCCTTGACGGCCTGGATCTTGCGGCTCGCGCTGCGCGCGTCGGCGGCCTTGTCCGGGACCGGGGTGGCCGCGTCCGACGGCGGCTGGGTGCGCGGGGTGCCGTTCGCCGGCCGGTCGGCTGAGGTGTCCTCGGCCTGCGTGCCCGGCGTCGCCGGGCTGTGCCGCTCCGGCGCGCTGCCGCCGGCCTGGTGCTGCGGGACGGCGAGGCCGCCGAGCTCCGCCGCGCCGGTGAACCCGGCGGGCGTGGACTGGCCGCCGGAAGAGGAGACGGCGCGGTGGGAGCTGGTCAGCATCGGCGCGGCGATCACGGCGCCGGCGACGAGCGCACCCGCGGCGACCAGTCCGGTCAGCTTCGCGCGGCGCGCGAACCGGCTTTCCGGCTCGCCGGCGTCTTCGGCCTGCGCCGGTTCGCGGACCGGCTCGGTGCGCGCCGGCAGGAACCGTTGCGGGTCGCGGAAGACCTGCTCGAGATGGTCACGGTCGGCGTCGGCGACGCCGTCCAGGATCTCGGCCGGGATGACGTCCTCGACGCGGACGGCGTGGGGTGACTCACGCCGTGTGCGCTGCCGATCAAGCACGAAAGTCCTCGCTCTGGGTTCCGGGGACGGTCACTCGGCCGTTCGGCCGGGCTGCCGTTGGTCCGGTCGGCCGGCTCGTGGCCGGTCTTGGGATTCACTGTCGGATTCGCTGTCGTCAGGTAACCCTGTGCGGACGGCGACCACCAGGCTCTGTCGCCGGAATGCCGTCGCAACACGACGAGCGGCAGCTTATGTCACCCACCCGGACCAGGCATAACCGCTCGGCGCACCGCACGTGCATCAGAACGGGCGAACCGCACGTGCAGGATCGGTTACTGGCCGTCAGAGGTGATCTTGTCGCCATCGCCGAAGGTCAGCGTGCGCTCCTCGAGCGTCTTGGTCCCGTCGGTGTGGGTGACCTCGACGGTGTTGACCGTGACGCCGCGCTGCTGGTCGATGCTGACCTTCTTGACTTCGAAGTAGGCGACGCCGGCGTACCGGTCGGCGAGCGCCTGCGGCCCCTGGTCGTGCAGGTGACCGGTGGTCACCGACGACGCCGCGGCCGGGTCGGTGGTGACGGTGTTGAAGAACTTCTCCGAGTTGTCCCCCATGGTCTGGGCGTCCGGCGGGAAGGAGTACCACCACGGTGGCTTGACCGGGGTTTCGCGCTGGGCGGGCGTCACCGGCGGCTTCCGCGGCGTCGCGCTCGGGCCGGCGGGCCCGGTCGTCGCCGTCTCGGGGGCGGCGGTGTCCCCGGCGGCCGGGGCGGCCGCGTCGTCGACCGGCCCGGCACCGCCGCCGCTCGCGGTCTTCCCGGAGGCGTCGTCCGGCCGGGACGCGCTCTCCGGTCCGGCCGCCGAGCCGCCCTGTGTGGGCGGCCGGTGCTCACCGGTGGGATCGGCGATCGTCGGCACGCCCTGGTAGCCCGGCCAGGCACCCTGCACGGCCTGGTCCATCGGCGGTTTCCCGACCAGGAAGGACCCGGCGCAGAGCAGCCCGACGACCACGGCACCGGACGCACCGGTGGCGAACCAGGCCGCCTTCCGCCACGTCTTCGGCGGCGTCACCGACGCGGGAACGGACCCGATGGTGAAGCCGCCGAGGCCGTCGAGGGGAGGAGCGGAGTAGACGCGGACGTCGTCTTCGTCGAGGTCGACGCACCGAGGCGCGGGCGCGGCCAGCGAGACCCGGGTACGCCGGGCGACCTGCTCGGCATGGCTTTCGGCGACCACCGGCTCGTCCGGAGCGGGCTCGCCGTCTTCGGGGTCTTCGGGATCTTCGAAGGTGTCCAGCGGGAGACTCCCGTGCGAGGCGGGGAAGAGCGGGGCCCCGGGCCGCCGGTCACGCGGCTGCGGCAGCGGCAGCAATCCGGACACCGGCGGATCGGCCGGAGCGGGCTCGGTGCTCCCGCGCCGAAAAGGGTGGTTGCCGTCCTCCGGCGGTTCACCCGGTGCGTGGTGCGGCCGGGGAAGGGAACCGGACATCGACGGCCCGCCCGGTGCGGGCTCGGCGGTGCGGCGCCGGAAAGGGTGGCTGTCGCCCTCCGACGCCCCGGCCGGGGCGTGGTGCTGCCGAGGGTGGGAGCCGGATTCGTGCGGCTCGGCCGGGGCGTGGTGCTGCCGCGGAAGTGACCCGGATCCGGGTGGGTCGGCCGGTCCGCGGTGCCGCAGGGGCCGGGGGCCGGATTCGTGCGGTTCGGCCGCTCCGTAGCGCCGCAGTGGATGGGGGCCGGATTCCGGCGATCCGTAGTGCCGCAACGGGTAGGCGCCTCCCTCCGGCGGCTCGCCCGGCTCGTGCTGGCGCGAGCCCGGAGAATCGGGCCCCGGTGCACCCCCGGCCGCGTGGTGGCGCACCGGGCGGTGCTGCGGCAGCGGTGGCGTCCAGCTCTCCGCGCTGCCGCGCCGGTGCCGCCCGGGATGCGCGGGCGCCGTCGCGCGTCCGTGGAACTCCGTGCCTTGGCTCATGTGAGCTCGACCACCCGGCGGTGCGGTCCTGACGCCATCCGGCGGCAGGACGACCCGATCGGAGCACCCTCACGCGCGGAATCCTGTTCGGAATCCTGCGCAAATGCACGCGCACGCGACTGCGGACGCGCGGGGCCGATGCCCCCGCGCGTCCGACAACGGGCATCGCCCGACCCAGACGCAAGGGTCCTCACGACGTCAACCCTAGGAGCATCCGGCGGAGAAAGTCGCCCCCAAACCTGCAAGTTGCAGAGGTTTCACTCGGTCGGGCGCGACCGAACGGGCGATGGTGACGCTGCGAAGTTTCACGCAGTGCCATCGCCCCTGATCAGGAGTTTCAGCCTCCCGTGCGGTAACGGTCCCGCGTGGATTGCAGCGCCTTCGTCGCCACCACGCCGCTACCGGCCGCGACGATGATCGCGAAAACGTCCAGCGTCGGTCCTCCGGCCGTGAGCAACCAGGCGAACAGCGAGGCCGCGGTGGTACCGCCCGCAACGGCCCACCGGCTCTTGACGTACTGCGCGACCGGAGCACCCCCGGCCCGCTTACCCGCCGCGTTGTTGAGCAACGCCAGATACCCCACATGGCCCAGCGCGGCCAGCACGCTCACGAGCGCGACGATGACGGCGATGAGGTTCACGAGCCAGTCCATGACCCCAGTCTGCCTGCACCGGGGCCACCGGTGCCTCGGGGAAGTCCCCGAATTCGAGCAACCGTTACCGGCCGAGCCGCCCGCGGCCCAGGTTCAGCAGCGCCATGGCCAACTGCCGGCCTTCCGGGCCGAGCTCGCGGTAGCGCGCGAGCACGTCCATCTCGCGGTTGTAGACGATGCGCGTGCCACCCGCGGCCATCCGCGCGGCCCCGATCGTCTTGGACACCTCGACCCGGCGTTTGACCAACCGCAGGATCTCCTTGTCCAGCCAGTCGATCTCCTCCCGGAGCGACGCGATGTCGTCGCCCGCGGGGGTGTGCTCGGTGGGCTGGCCGTCGGCGTTCGTCGCGTGTGCGTTCATCGGGACCTCTTCCTCGAAGCCCGGACCCGGCCCCAGGGACGACGACAGCCCCGGGTCCGTGGACTCCGGGGCTGGCGTGATGGCGGTTCGGGCACTACGCGATCACGGGAGCCGGAGTCCGGATCCCGTAGAAAAATCGCATCGCGTGGTGCCGCATGCAGTCAGTATGGCACAGCGGCGCGGGGCAGCTCCCGGACCGAGCGCACCCGGGCGTGCACCAGAAGGCTCACCCCGAGCCAGAACAGTGGGAACGCCGGCCAGAAGAACCCGGCGCCCAGCACCGCCCAGCGGACGACCAACAGCACGGCGATCGCGACCACGACGGCGAGGTGCCCGCGCAGCGCGGGATGGCGCCGCAGCGCCGCCCGGCTCAGCGGGAAACCGGGTGACGGCGGCGCGGGCCGCGGCAGGTCGGTGGTGAGCGCGGCGAGTTCGTCGGTGAACCGCGCGGCGTAGACGCTGCTGAGGCGCTCTTCGACCTCGTCGAGGGTGAGCCGGCCTTCGGAACCGGCGGTCTGGACGGCGGTGGCGACGCGTTCGCGATCGGCGTCGGCGGCCCGGATGCGGGCGGAGCTGGTGTCTTCCATGTCCGCCGATGCTCCGCGCGGAACGGGCGCGGCGCGTCGGACGGCAGGCGACATCCGGCGCTACGCCCACCGCCGTAGCCGCCCCGGCCCGTCCCTGGCCGAGCACCCCCGCCGAAGCACCGGCCCGCGGGCTCGGACGCTGTGCCGCACTCCCACCCGCCCGGGGTAGCGTGGACGCCACGATGGACACCCTCTTCGATCTCCCCGCCGCGACCCCTGTGCGCAAGCCCGCCGCCGGCGGGCAGGCCGAGCTGCTCGACGACCTCAACCCCGCCCAGCGCGAAGCCGTCACCCACGCCGGTGGCCCGCTGCTGGTGGTGGCGGGCGCGGGATCGGGCAAGACCCGGGTGCTGACCCGCCGGATCGCCTACCTGCTCGGGCAGCGCCGCGTGCACCCCGGCGAAATCATGGCGATCACGTTCACCAACAAGGCCGCCGCCGAAATGCGCGAGCGCGTCGCCGCGCTCGTGGGGCGCCGCGCGAACGCGATGTGGGTGTCGACGTTCCACTCGATGTGCGTCCGGATCCTGCGCCGTGAAGCCAAAATCCTGGACATGTCGTCGAGCTTCTCCATCTACGACTCCGACGACACCAAGCGGCTGATCACCCTGGTGGCCCGGGATCTGGACATCGACCCGAAGCGCTACGCCGCGCGCACGCTCGCCGTGCACATCTCGAACCTGAAGAACGAGCTCACCGACCCGGAGACCGCGGCGGCGAACGCGGGCAACGACCTCGAGCGCCGCGTCGCCGAGGTCTACGTCGAGTACCAGCGGCGGCTCAACCAGGCCAACGCCTTCGACTTCGACGACCTCATCATGCGCACGGTCTCGCTGCTGCAGGCGTTCCCGGACGTCGCCGAGTACTACCGGCGGCGGTTCCGCCACGTGCTGGTCGACGAGTACCAGGACACGAACCACGCGCAGTACACGCTGGTCCGCGAACTGGCCGGGACCGCGCCGAACGAATCGGGCGTCGAGCCGGCCGAGTTGGTCGTCGTCGGTGACGCGGACCAGTCGATCTACGCCTTCCGCGGCGCGACGATCCGCAACATCGAGGAGTTCGAGCGGGACTTCCCGAACGCGCACACCATCCTGCTGGAGCAGAACTACCGTTCCACGCAGACGATCCTGAACGCGGCCAACGCCGTCATCGAGCGGAACCCCAACCGCCGCGCGAAGCGGCTGTGGACGGACGCGGGCGACGGCGAGAAGATCGTCGGCTACGTCGCGGACAACGACCACGACGAAGCCGCGTTCGTCGCGGGCGAGATCGACGCGCTGGCGGAGAAGGGCGAAACGGACTACTCCGACGTCGCCGTCTTCTACCGCACCAACAACCAGTCCCGCGTTTTCGAAGAGATCTTCATCCGGCTCGGCCTGCCGTACAAGGTCGTCGGCGGCGTGCGGTTCTACGAGCGGCGCGAAGTCCGCGACATGATCGCCTACCTGCGCGTGCTGGCGAACCCGGAGGACACGGTCAGCCTGCGACGCGTGCTGAACGTGCCCAAGCGCGGCATCGGCGACCGCGCCGAAGCCGTCGTGGCGACGCACGCCGAGCGCGAGCGCATCTCCTTCGCGCAGGCGCTGCGGGACGCGGTCGAGGGCCGGGTGCCGCTGCTGAACCCGCGCTCGGTCAAGGCGATCGGCGGCTTCGTGGGGCTGCTCGACGAGCTGGGCACGCTGATTTCGGACGGCGCCGAGGTGCACGACGTCCTGGAAGCCGTGCTGGAGAAGACCGGCTACCGCGTGGAACTCGAGGAGTCGGAAGACCCGCAGGACCACACCCGCGTGGAGAACCTGGACGAGCTCGTCACCGTGGCCCGCGAGTTCACCGAAATCACCGCCGCGGTCGTCGCGGACGAGAACGCCGAGCTGGTCGTCGAGGACGGCGTCCCGGCGCCAGGCTCGCTGCCGGCGTTCCTGGAGCGCGTGTCGCTGGTCGCGGACGCCGACTCGGTGCCGTCGCCCGACGGCGGCGAGGAAGGCGACGGCGGTGCGGGCGTGGTCACGCTGATGACCGTGCACACCGCGAAGGGCCTGGAGTACCCGGTGGTGTTCTGCACCGGCTGGGAAGACGGCGTCTTCCCGCACATGCGCGCGCTGGGCGACCCGACGGAGCTGGCCGAGGAACGACGGCTCGCGTACGTCGCGATCACGCGCGCCAGGAAGCGGTTGTACGTCTCGCGCGCGATCACGCGGTCGGCGTGGGGCCAGCCGTCGATGAACCCGGCTTCGCGGTTCCTCGACGAGCTGCCACCGGACTTGGTCGACTGGCGGCGGCTGGAGCCGTCCAGCAGCGGCTTCGGTTCGTTCGGTTCGGGCTCGCGTGGCACCCCGCGGGCGGCGACCACCTGGGGCGGCCGGCGGTCTTCCTCGCCGTCTTCGTCGTCGGGCACGCCGTCGTTCGGCAAGGGCTGGAAGGACACGGTGGCGCTGAAGCTGGACGTCGGCGACCGCGTCAGCCACGACAAGTACGGCCTCGGCACGGTGGTCTCCTGTGACGGCGTCGGCCCGCGCGCGACGGCGACCATCGACTTCGGTGCGGCGGGCAAGGTCCGCCTGATGCTCATCGGCAGCGTCCCGATGGTGAAGCTCTAACTAGCGCCACTCGTCCGAGTGAACCCGGCGGCGATCTCCCCGATCGCCGCCGGAATCGTCGTACCCACCCGGTAGAACTGACTCTGCGATCGAACAAAGGTTCGACGGAGGGGGTAGTGTGGTGTGGACGCGGTGCTGTTTGGGCTGCTGGCCGAAGGGGTACAAAAATACCTGCGAGGAGTCCTGGGGACGACGGTTCCGGATCGGGGTCGGGAACCTGCGGGGACTTCAGGAGTTCCTTCGCGTGCAGGAGCGGAGGCGTGCCGGCTGGCCGCCGCCTGGCGAGCGTTGCTCAGGCAGCACGAGCTCGGCGCGGACGGGCAATGCGTCACCTGTTGGCGCTGTGTCACCTGCGGCCGGGGACGCCGCTGGACGACCAGGGCCCGGAGTGCCGGGCGTGTCCGCTCCGCGGGAGTCGCGCGGGGAGAGGTGCCCTGGGGCCGGCTGCCGGTCCGCCGCCCGGCGGAACTGTGCACGGTGTGGCAGGTCGCGGTGGCGTACTTCATCCGGCGTTTACCGGACGGACAGCGGTAGGTGGTTGCGGGCGCTGAGGCGTCTGTGGGCGGTTTTTCCCGGCCTGGGGGTGGTTCCGGTCGTCCGGCGGGTCTCGGCTCGGTCTGAGGCGGTTCCGGTGACCGATGCTTTCGGCGTCGAGTTTGCTTTCGGCGTCGAGTTCGAGCCGGGCCCGGAGAGGCTTCGCGCGGCCGGCGCTCGCGGGGAAACGATCTTGCCGGAACCGTTCGATGCCGTCCGGTCGCCTCGGTTGTCCGAGCCGTCCGAGGCGCTTTCGCCGGACGGCGGAGACGTACCCGATCCGGGTGTTTGTGTTTGGCCCGCAGTGGTGAACCTTGATCTTGTGACCGGTTCCAGCACTCGAGCGGCTCGGCGGAGCGAGTGCCTTCAGCGCTCTTCGGCGGCCGGTGCTGCCCGCGATGTCCCGGCCGGAGCGGATGGTCGCTCTACGGCCGGGTTTCGGCGAGTGGTGCTTGCTTCCGTGCTGGGAGCGAACGGATCAGAGGACGATGCCGCGCTGGGCCAGCCAGGGCCGGGGGTCGATCTTCTTGGTGCCGTTCTGCCACACCTCGAAGTGCAGGTGCGGGCCGGTGCTCTGGCCGCGGTTGCCGATCTCGGCGATCTGCTGGCCGCACTTGACCTTCTGGCCCTCCTTGACGGAGAAGCTGTTCATGTGGCCGTAGACCTGGATCGTGCCGTCGTCGAGCTGGACCCGCACCCAGAGGCCGAAACCGCTGGCGGGGCCGGCCTCGATCACGGTGCCGTCCGAAGCGGCGTAGATCGGGGTGCCGATGGCGTTGGCGATGTCGATGCCGAGGTGGCTCGTGCCCCACCGGGCACCGAAGCCCGAGGTGAAGGTGCCGTGCGCGGGCAGGCAGGTCTTGGGACGAGCGGCTTCTTCGGCGGCCTTCTTGGCGGCGTCGGCTTCGCGCTGCTCGCGGGCCTGCGTGACGGAGGCGCTGTCGGCGAGCTTGGCGGCCTCGGCGGAGGCGTCGGCGGCGTGGCCGGTCGGCAGGAGTTCCGGGGCGCCCCCGGAGCCCGCACCTCCCGCGGTCAGCGAAGCGCTGGCGTCCTGGCTGTTGGCCAGGGGGGTGATGGCGGTGTCGGAATCGGTGACTGTCTTGAGGGTCGAGCCCGCAGCAGCAGCGGCGAACGCACCAGCCGCAACGGCGGCAACCACGACACGGCCGCGAAGGGCCGAAGAGGGCGGGGCGATGCGGTGCGCACCCCGGACACGAACGACCGCACCTTCCAGTGCGTCCTTCAATGCCGGGGAAGGAGCTTGGCCGCCGGGGGAGCGGTGTGAAGCCAAGACAGGGCCTTCCATCGTCGGGGAGCCGGGTCGAGGACTGCGGGCGGGGGAACCCGGTGAGCCAACCTCGGGGGTGGTTTGCTCGGCGTCCTACTTCGTGACCTGACTGTAATGGGGACCCCGGGACAGTAACGAAGGGGTACCGCTGTCGGCAAGGCGTGCCCTCGCTGTGGGCCGATCGGGTGGCGCCGACAGCGCGCTCACCTGTGGCAATCACCTAAAGTTAGAGGGGGTTTACGGCGTTCGGTGTGACTTGCCTTACAGGCTGAACGGATGGTGAACGTCCCCCAAAGGGCCCAACGACCCTCCCGTAGCCCTCGAAGGGCGGAATAACGGATTGCGGAGGAGGGTTGAAGCGCATCCGACGACTCGCGCCCGCCGACGGCTCCCGGGTGGTCCGGCCTTGCTAGCGTCGCGGGCAATATGCCCCCACGCGCAGAGCCCCCCACCGGAAGCACCCCCGGCCCCCGCCAAGAACCCGAGGCGCACGGTTCGGGCAACCACGGTTCGGGCAACACAGCCCCGAACCACCCCACCGGCCAAGCCCCGGCGGCCGGTCCGGCCGAGCCTGCGCCGGCATCCGCCGCCCCGGGCGCGAGCGCACCGGGTTCCGACGCACCGACGCGCCCCGTGCCTGCCGGCGGAGGTGTGCCCGGAGTCTCCGCCGCCCCTGCAGGCGGGCCCGCGCGTGCTTCCGGAATTTCCGCAGCTTCTGCCGGCGCCGACCAGTCCGGTGAGCCGACGCGGCCGGTGCCTGCTGCGGGAGGCATACCGGGAGCGCCCGAAGAGCCCGCTGCTTCCGCGGGTGATGCCGGGAGCGCCGTCCAGTCCGGTGAGCCGACGCGGCCGGTGCCTGCTGCGGGAGGCATACCGGGAGCGCCCGAAAACTCCGCCGCCTCCGCGGGTGATGCCAGGAACGCCGTCCAGTCCGGTGAGCCGACCCGGCCCGTCCCTGCCGCCGCCGGCAGAATTGCCGGAGCCCCACAAGCCGCCACAGGCGGTTCCGCCAAACCCACGTCGGCGGGCCGAACCGCTCAACCACCCGGCAACCCGGCGCAGCCAAGCCGGGCTACCCGGCCCACTCCCGGCCGGCCGCAAACCCCCGACACCTCAGCCGGCAATCAGAGTGAGCCCTGGGCCGACGACACCGAAACCCAGCCCTCCGGCGTCTTGAAAGCCGCCCTCGCCCTGGCCGTCCTCGGCGCCGTCGCTCTCACCGCCGCCGCCGTCGTCCACGTCTCGCCCGCCGCCGCTCCCGGGTTCACCAGCTGGCCGTGGCTCGGCCTCCTCGCGCTCGCGCCCGCCATCGTCGCCGGCTGGTTCGCCACCTCCGGAAAGCCCGGCCTCGGCGGCGGTCTCATCCTCGGCTTGGCCGCCCTCGCCCCCGGCCGTCTGCTGCTCGACCTCCAGTTCGCCGTCAACGGCCCCCTCGCCATCCGGCCGGAGCTCTACCTCGCCGATCGGTTCGTCGGCGGCTCCGCCGTCGGTGCCGGGTTCTGGCTGCTCGTCGCCGGGCACGTCCTGACCGCGGCTGCCGGCGTTGTCGCCTGGCGGGCCCTCCGGAGCCAGGACGAACCCGAACGGCGGCGCTGGCGGTTGCTCGTCCCGCTGCTCGCCGTCGTCGCCGGGGCCGGGCTGCTCACCGCTCCCGTCCACTCCGCCAACGGCTTCCTGCTCGCCCGCGGCGCCTTCGAAGGGCCGGGGCTCGCCCTCGGCGGGTACCTCCTCCTAGCCGCCGCCCTGCCGCTGGCCGCCGTGCTCGCGCTCGCCGCTCCGGCCGAGCACGTGGCCCGGGGTGCGCTCGGCGGGCTGGCCGCCGCCGCCTTCGGGGTGGCCCTGCCGCCCGTTCTCGCCGGGCTCTTCCGGGATGATCTGAGTGTCACCTGGGGACCCGCGCTCGTGCTCGTCGCGATGGCCGTCGTCGCCGGCCTGGCCGGCACCCGGCTCACCGAAAGCGGTGACAGCACCGAAAAAACCGACCTCGCCGGCAGCGCCACCCTCCCCGGTCTCTTCTGGTGGCGCCTCACCACCGGCCTGCTCGGCCTCGCCACCGCGGTCGCCGCGCTCATCGGCGCCTTCGCGCCGCAGGTCGCCGTCACCGCGCTGAACCCGGGCGCCACCGCGCCGGTCAGTGGCGCCGCCGACAGTCCCGCCCGGTGGTTCCTGCTCGTCGCCGCGATCGTGCTGGCCGTTCCCGCCGCCGGCGTGCTCCTCCCGAAGACCGCCGCCGTCGCGCGGCCGGTGCTCGGGGTCGCCTGGGCCGGGATCCTCCTGGCCGGCACGGCCGTCCTCAACACCGCCCTGACCGCCACCCAGGCCGGCAACCTCGCCGGCTTCGGGGGCACGGCCGCTCCCGTTTTCACCTACGACCTCGGGGCCGGCGCCGCCTGGACGTTCGCCGCGCTCGTGCTCGCCGCCCTGACCGCGCTCGCCGCTGTCGGCACCGGTGTCGTCGAACGCGAAGACGCCGGAGAAGGCGCCACCCGGAGCACCGTGCTCGCCCCCGTCGTGGCCGGCGCGGTCCTGGCCGTCGCCGCGTTCGGGCTGCCCGTCTTCGCCGTCCCCGGGTACGTCGCCGCCGGCCTCTGGTCCCACCTCGACACGCCGTCGTGGGGGCTGCTGACCGCCGCCGTGGTCGTCGCCGGCGCGGCCGCGCTCGCGACGCGGTCGCGGCCGAAGCCCGCGGCCGCCCTGCTCGCCGGCGCCGCCCTGCTCACCGCCCTGCACGCCGCGGAGCTGCCGCTCGTCGGCGGCTCGCTCGGCAGTGCCGGCCCCGCCACCGGGTTCTGGGTCGCGCTCGCCGCCACGGGCGCCCTCCTGCTCGCGGCCGGGATGGCAGTGAGTCACCGGGGACGCCCGTGAGCCGTGCGTGCCTCCGGGTGCTGCTCGTGGAGTTCGAGGGGCCCGACCCGGCCGCCGCCGCACTGGCCCGTGTCCTGCGCGACGACGGCGTGGAGGTCGTCCACGCCGGCCCCGTCGCCACCGTCGAGCAGATCCTCCGCACCGCCGAACAGGAGGATCCGGACGCGGTCGGCGTGCTCGGCGCCGCTCCGCCCGAAGACCTCGAAGACGCGCTCGGCGGCGTCCCCGTCTTCACGGCCGAGACCGCTCCGGAAGTGGTGAAACGGCTTGCCGGTGGGCGGACTCACACCGGTGACGCACCGTCTGACCGCGCACGGTGACGGACTTCACCAGGTGCGGAGTCCCCTGCGTCTGCGCAGGTCGCTAACCTCGACTGGTCCGACAGCGCGGTCCGGTCGCGGACCACCTGCAGTGGCGTGTCGTCAGGAGACTGGAGTAGTGGACCTCTACGAGTACCAGGCGAGGGATCTCTTCGCCGCCCACGGAGTACCGGTTCTGCCGGGTGCCGTGGCAAGCACCCCCGAAGAAGCCAAGGCCGCCGCGGAGCAGATCGGTAACCAGGTCGTCGTCAAGGCGCAGGTGAAGGTCGGCGGCCGCGGTAAGGCGGGCGGCGTCAAGCTGGCCCAGACGCCGGACGAGGCGAAGGAGAAGGCGGAAGCCATCCTCGGCCTCGACATCAAGGGCCACATCACGCGTCGCGTGCTCGTGGCCGAAGCCTCGGACATCGCGTCCGAGTACTACTTCTCCTTCCTGCTGGACCGGTCCAACCGGACCTTCCTGGCGATGGCGTCCTCCGAGGGCGGCATGGAGATCGAGCAGCTCGCGGTCGAGCGCCCCGAAGCGCTCGCGAAGATCCCCGTCGACGCGATCGCCGGTGTGGACAAGGCGAAGGCGCTCGAGATCCTGAAGGCCGGCAACTTCCCGGCCGACATCATCGACGAAGCCGCCGACGTCGTCGTGAAGCTCTGGGAGACCTTCGTCTCCGAGGACGCCACCCTGGTCGAGGTCAACCCGCTGGTCCGTGACCCGCAGGACAAGATCATCGCCCTCGACGGCAAGGTCACCCTCGACGAGAACGCGGACTTCCGCCAGCCGGGCCACGAGGCCCTGGTGGACAAGGACGCGGAGAACCCGCTCGAGGCGAAGGCCAAGGCCAAGAACCTCAACTACGTCAAGCTCGACGGCCAGGTCGGCATCATCGGCAACGGCGCGGGCCTCGTGATGTCCACTTTGGACGTCGTGGCGTACGCGGGCGAGAAGCACGGCGGCGTGAAGCCGGCGAACTTCCTCGACATCGGCGGCGGCGCGTCGGCCGAGGTCATGGCGGCCGGGCTGGACGTCATCCTCAACGACCCCGACGTGAAGAGCGTCTTCGTCAACGTCTTCGGCGGCATCACCGCCTGCGACGCGGTGGCGAACGGCATCGTCGAGGCCCTGAAGATCCTGGGTGACGAGGCCGCCAAGCCGCTGGTCGTCCGCCTGGACGGCAACAACGTCGTCGAGGGTCGCCAGATCCTGGCCGACGCGAACCACCCGCTGGTCACCGTGGTGGACACAATGGACAACGCGGCCGACAAGGCTGCCGAGCTCGCCGCGGCAGGTGCGTGAAGATGTCGATCTTCCTGAACGAGAACAGCAAGGTCATCGTGCAGGGGCTCACCGGCTCCGAGGGCATGAAGCACGCGACCAAGATGCTGAAGTCCGGCACGAACATCGTGGGTGGCGTCAACGCCCGCAAGGCCGGCCAGACCGTCACCATCGAGGGCAAGGACCTCAAGGTCTTCGGCACCGTCGAAGAGGCGATCAAGGAGACCGGCGCCGACGTGTCGGTCATCTTCGTGCCGCCGAAGTTCGCCAAGGACGCGGTCCTCGAGGCGATCGACGCCGAGATCCCGCTCGCCGTGGTGATCACCGAGGGCATCCCGGTGCACGACTCGGCCTACTTCTGGGCCCACGCCGTCGCCAAGGGCGGCACGACCCGCATCATCGGCCCGAACTGCCCCGGCGTGATCAGCCCGGGCAAGTCGAACGCCGGCATCATCCCGGCCGACATCTCCGGCCCGGGCCAGATCGGTCTCGTGTCGAAGTCCGGCACGCTGACTTACCAGATGATGTACGAGCTGCGGGACATCGGTTTCTCCACCGCGGTCGGCATCGGCGGTGACCCGATCATCGGCACCACGCACATCGACGCCCTCGAGGCGTTCGAGGCGGACCCCGAGACCAAGGTCATCGTGATGATCGGCGAGATCGGTGGCGACGCCGAAGAGCGCGCCGCGGCCTACATCAAGGACAACGTGACGAAGCCGGTCGTCGGCTACGTCGCGGGCTTCACCGCGCCCGAGGGCAAGACCATGGGCCACGCCGGCGCCATCGTCTCCGGCTCCTCCGGCACGGCCGCCGCGAAGAAGGAGGCCCTCGAGGCCGCCGGCGTCAAGGTCGGCAAGACCCCGAGCGAGACCGCCGTCCTCGCGCGTGAGCTGTACAACAACCTCGGCTGAGGTTGGGGAGTAACTCCTGGTAGGGCCGGGCACCGCACACGGTGCCCGGCCTTTCCTCGTTCCGGCACGAAACCGGGCGGGGGATTCACACGTCTGGTGGGCTGACGGCCTCGGAGTGCGCTAGCGTTCTGCGCACACAAGCCGCCTCGTCTTTCTTCCGGGCGCCCGTGCGCGCCCGGAGTGCCGGTCGAACCGACAGGAGTGCATCCGATGACCTTCCCCAGCGGTGGGCCCGGCTACCCCCAGCAGGGTGGCGGCCAGCAGCCCCCCGGACCGCCGTCCAGTGGCTTCCCGTCGCAGCAGCAGCAGCCGCATTCGCACCAGGCGTCCTCCGGCGGTGCCGGCCTGCCGCAGAACCTGCCGCTGCTGCTCGCCCTGGTCGTCGCCGGCCTCGGCCTCGTGCAGTACTTCCTCGGCTTCTCCGACAACGGCGAAGTCGGTCTCGGCGGGACGTTCCTGCTCGGCGGCGGCCTGCTCGCCGCGATGCACGCGCTGCCCAAGGGCCCGAAGACGCTGCCGTTCGCGGCGCTGTTCAGCGTCCTCGGCGCGCTCGAGGTCCTGGACACCCTCGTCGGGATGCAGACCTCGCCCGGCATCGTCACCGTCATCCTGATCCTGGCGATCCTGCAGATGCTCGCCGCGGCCGGCGCGCTGCTGATCGCGCACGACGTGATCAAGCCGCCGTCGCCCAAGCCCGCCGCGCCGTCCTACGGCGGCCAATACGGCCAGCCGGGACAGCAGCAGTACGGCCAGCAGGGTCAGCCCGGTCAGCAGTTCGGCCAGCCGGGCCACGGGCCGGGGCCGGTCGCCGCGACCGGTGAGCCGTCGGCGCCGTTCTCGCAGCCGGGCCAGTACGGCTCGCCGAACCCGCCGGCGACCACCCCGCCGCCGACCCAGCAGGCCACGACGTACGCCCCGCAGCAGGGCCAGTTCTTCCAGCAGCCGCCGCCGGAGAACCCGGGCACGCCGCCCGGTGGCTTCGGCAAGACACACTGAGGCAGCCCCACCTCGAACACCCGCTGTGACGCTGTGTGTCACAGCGGGTGTTTCGCGTTCGAGGTGACCCGTCCGGGTGAGCCGGTCCGCCCGGCGGCGGCGTGGCTCACCCGGACGGAGCAGCGCGGATGTCAGGGTGCGGATCATGGAGCTGCTCACCGACGACCCCCAGCCGCCGGGTGAAGCGGTGGCCGGTCCCGGCCCCGGTGTCGCGCCCGCCCCGGCGTCCCGGCTGCGGACGCTCCTCGCCGCCGCCCTCGGCCCGCTGGTCACCGGCTACGCCGCCGTCGCGACCGTGCTGGCCCTGGTCGCCCTCACCGCCGGGCGCACCGCCTTCTCCGGCACCGGCGTGCTGCTGGCCGCCGGCCCGGGCTGGCTCGCCGCGCACCAGGTGCGCCTCGACATCGGCGGTCACCCGCTCGGGATGCTGCCGCTGCTGCCGACGCTGGGCGTGGTCACGCTCGCCGTGCGGACGGCGTCCGGCGCCGCCCGCCGCCTCGGCTGCCGGTCGTTCGGCGAAGCCGTGCCGGTGCTGATCACGATCACCGGTGCGCACGCGGTGTTCGGGCTCGTCATCGCGCTCTGCGCGCAGGGCTCACCGGTGACGGCGAACCCCCTGACGGCCTTCGTCGTGCCCGGTCTGCTCGCCGCCGCGGCGTCGGCGGCCGGAATCACCCGATCGTGCGGGCTGCCGGACGCCGTCGCGGACCGCCTCGACCCGCTCGCCCTGCGCGGGCTGCGGGCCGGCGCGATGAGCCTGGCCGTCCTGGTGGCCTGCGGTGCCGCCGTGTTCACCGTCGCGACCGGGCTGTCGTGGGCGACGGTGTCCGGCACCTACGAACCCGGGTTCGGCACCAGTTCCGGGCTCTTCCTGCTTTCAATGCTGTACCTGCCGAACGCCGTGACGGCCGCGCTGTCCTTCGTCACCGGGCCCGGGTTCTCGATCGGGCCGCTCGCCGTCGGCATGTTCGGCTACCGCGGCGGCGCCGTGCCCGCTGTCCCGCTGCTCGGCGGCCTGCCCGAGCACCACGCGGCCTGGTGGCCGGCGCTGCTGGTGCTGCCCGCGGCGGCCGGCGCGCTGGCCGGCTGGTCGCTGCGCAAGGTCGACCCCGATCCGGCGCAGCGCATCCGCACCGTCGCCGTCGCCGGTGCGGTGGTCGCGCTCGGCTGCGTCGTGCTGGGCACCCTCTCCGGCGGCCGGCTCGGCGACGGCCCGTTCGACCCGGTGAGCGTCCCCGTCGGCGTCGCCTCGATCGTCGCGTTCTGCTGGATCGTCATCCCGGGGTCGTTCGTCGCGTTCTTCGCGGGCGAGCACGAGCCGCCCGCGCCACCACCGGAAGCGCTCGAAGACAACGAAGCCTTCGAGGACGCCGACGACATCGACCCCGAAGAAGCCGCCGAAGCCGTCGAGGAACTCGAAGCGTCCGAAGAGGACGAGGAGCTCGCCGCCAAGGACGCGGAATTCGAAGCCGAGGCCGACGCCGAACCAGCCGAAGTCACCCCCGAGGACGGGGCACTTTCACGTGAAAGTGCCCCTGGGGAGGACGGAGCTGTGACCGGAGGCACCGAGACCTGCGGCGACGTCGAGCCGGACGAGACCGACCGTTAGGGTTGACGCGACCCTGGTGAAGCGCCGTGCGCCCGGCTGCGCACCGCCCGCGGCAAGGAGCCCGCTCTGTCTCAACGGTTGGACCTGCCCACTCCGGTGAAGCTCGTCGTGCTCGCGTCGGGCTCCGGCACCCTCTTGCAGTCGGTGCTGGACGCCACCGGGCGGTCCGGCTTCCCGGCCAAGGTCGTCGCCGTCGGCGCCGACCGCACCGGCATCGAAGCCCTTGCCCGCGCCGAGCGCCTGAGCATCCCGTCGTTCACCGTCCGCGTCGCCGACCACCCCGATCGCGCCGAGTGGGACAAGGCGCTGACCGAGGCCGTCGCGGCGTACCGGCCCGACCTGGTCGTCTCCGCCGGGTTCATGAAGATCCTCGGGAGTGAGTTCCTCGGCCGCTTCACGGTGATCAACACGCATCCCGCGCTGCTCCCGTCCTTCCCCGGGATGCACGCGGTCCGCGACGCTCTCGAAGCCGGCGTCAAGGTCACCGGCTCGACCGTGCACTTCGCGGACGCCGGGGTCGACACCGGGCCGATCATCGCCCAGGAAGCGGTCGTCGTGGAGAGCGACGACGACGAAAACGTCCTGCACGAACGGATCAAGGCCGTCGAACGCAGGCTGCTGGTGGAAACGATCGAGCGACTCGGCCGCGGTGGCTGCACCGTGGACGGACGAAAGGTGACATTTCGTGAGCACTGACCTGGGACGGCGTCCGGTCCGCCGGGCGCTGATCGGCGTCTCGGACAAGGCGGGCCTCCTGGACCTCGCGACCGGCCTGCACGCGGCCGGCGTCGAGATCGTCTCCACCGGCGGGACGGCGAAGGCCATCGCCGACGCCGGCGTCCCGGTCACGCCGGTCGAGCAGGTCACCGGCTTCCCGGAGTCGCTGGACGGCCGCGTCAAGACGCTGCACCCGAACGTGCACGCCGGGCTGCTGGCCGACCAGGGCAACCCCGACCACGTCGAGCAGCTGCGCAAGCTGGACATCGCCGCGTTCGACCTGCTCGTCGTGAACCTGTACCCGTTCGCGCAGACCGTCGCCTCCGGAGCGAGCCCCGAGGACTGCGTCGAGAACATCGACATCGGCGGCCCGGCCATGGTCCGCGCGGCGGCGAAGAACCACGGCAGCGTCGCGGTCGTCGTCGACCCGGCCCGCTACGGCTGGGTGCTCGAGCGCGTCGCCGGCGGCGGCTTCGAGTTCGAAGACCGCAAGCGCCTCGCCGCCCGGGCGTACGCGCACACGGCGGCGTACGACACGGCCGTCGCGTCGTGGTTCGCCAGCGCATACGCCCCCGACGAGGACGCAGTCGACGCCGGCTTCCCGGACTTCCTCGGCGCCACCTGGGAACGCGCCGACGTCCTGCGCTACGGCGAGAACCCGCACCAGAAGGCCGCGCTGTACAAGAGCCAGAACCCGGGCCTGGCGCACGCCGAGCAGCTGCACGGCAAGGCCATGTCGTACAACA
Organism: Amycolatopsis sp. lyj-109; assembly: GCF_046548995.1. Classification (NCBI taxonomy): domain Bacteria; kingdom Bacillati; phylum Actinomycetota; class Actinomycetes; order Pseudonocardiales; family Pseudonocardiaceae; genus Amycolatopsis; species Amycolatopsis sp. lyj-109. The sequence goes on along the minus strand of NZ_JAJPWR010000034.1, from coordinate 73,229 downwards.
ACTACGTCGACACCGACGCCGCCCGCCGCGCCGCGTACGACTTCGCCGGGCCCGCCGTCGCGATCATCAAGCACGCCAACCCGTGCGGCATCGCGATCGGCGCGGACATCGCCGAGGCGCACCGCAAGGCCCACGCCTGCGACCCGGTTTCGGCCTACGGCGGCGTCATCGCGACGAACCGCCCGGTCAGCCGCGAGGCCGCCGAGCAGATCGCCGAGGTCTTCACCGAGGTCGTGCTGGCCCCGGACTTCGACGCCGAAGCGCTGGAAATCCTGCAGCGCAAGAAGAACATCCGCCTGCTGAAGCTGCCGGCGGCCCCGGCCTTCCCGGTCGAGTTCCGCCCGATCTCCGGCGGTGTCCTGCTGCAGACGGTCGACGCGATCGACGCCTCCGGCGACGACCCGGCGAACTGGACGCTCGCCACCGGCGCCGCGGCCGACGAGCAGACCCTGCGCGACCTCGAGTTCGCGTGGCGCTCGCTGCGCGCGGTCAAGTCCAACGCCATCCTGCTCGCCGCCGACGGCGCGACCGTCGGCGTCGGCATGGGCCAGGTCAACCGGGTCGACTCGTCGCGGCTCGCGGTGGCCCGTGCGGGCGACCGGGCCAAGGGCTCGGTCGGCGCGTCGGACGCGTTCTTCCCGTTCCCGGACGGCCTCGAGGTGCTGGTCGAGGCGGGCGTCCGCGCGATCGTGCAGCCCGGCGGCTCGGTTCGCGACGCCGAGGTCATCGCGGCCGCGGAGAAGGCGGGCGTCACCATGTACCTGACGGGGACGCGCCACTTCGCGCACTGACCGCTTTCGGGGGCTCCGGGTGGCGGAGCCCCCGGCCCCGGGGCGAAGCCCCGGATGTCACTGACTGCTTTCGGGGGTTCCGGGTGGCGGAGCCCCCGGCTCCGGGGCGAAGCCCCGGATGTCACTGACTGCTTTCGGGGGTTCCGGGTGGCGGAGCCCCCGGCTCCGGGGCGAAGCCCCGGATGTCACTGACTGCTTTCGGGGGCTCCGGGTGGCGGAGCCCCCGGCTCCGGGGCGAAGCCCCGGATGTCACCGACTCGCGCTTCGAGAGGGAGGGCTCGATGCAGCAACCGCCGTACGGCCAAGGTCAGCAGGGGTACCCGGGCTACCCGCAGCAGCAGCCCGGGTACCCGCCTCAGCAGGGTTATCCGCAACCGGGCTATCCACAACAGGGGCCTCCGCAGCAGCAGGGGTACCCGCCGCCGCCCGGGTACCCGCCCGCCGGGTACGGCGCGCCGGTGCAGCCGCCGAAGAAGAAGCGGACCGGGCTGATCTTCGGCATCGTCGGCGGCGTCGTGGTGCTGCTCGGCGCGGGCATCCCGCTGGGCACCGTGGCGGGCGACTACTTCGCGAGCACCGGCGCGGCACCGTCGTCGTCGCCGGTGCCCGCCGAGTGCCAGGTCCCGGCGCCGGTGCTGGAGAAGGCCGGCTTCCCGAGTTTCGTCCTGGCCGGGCAGGGCGACCAGGACCTGCCGGGCATCAAGCAGCAGGGCTGCAGCTGGAAGCCGGGGCCGGACGAGAACGTTCGCGACGCCACCATGCACGTCCAGATCACGCGGTACTCCGGGCAGAGCGCGCGCGAGCAGGCGAACGACCTGTTCAAGCCGAAGGCGCCGCCGATCCCGCCGACGGACGTGCGCGGCATCGGCGACAAGGCGGTCCTGGTCCGGCTGGCCACCGACAGCGCGTTCAGCGGGTCCGAACTGCACGTCCTGAAGGGCACGACCGTCGTCGTCCTCGAGGTGTCCGGCTGGGACAAGGGGTTCTTCTCGAACTCGCCGATGCCGCAGGAGGAGACCGACGCCGCGGTGCAGGCGGTCGGCGCGGAGATCGTCAAGAAGCTGGCAGGCTAGGCGGGCGCGGGCAGCGCCCGGCACAGCGCGACCGGGAACTTCGGCTCGGCCGCGAGGATCTCCGCGCAGCCGCCGGACCGGGCCTGCGCGAACGACGTCCAGCCGGTGTCGCTCCAGCGGAAAGCGGTGCGGGACGGCGGTTCGGGCTGGTGCTTCACGAGGTCCAGGATCAGCCAGCCCGGCTCGCAGGCGCGGGTGGTGCCCGGGTTTTCGGCCCCCGCGGCGGACACCGCGGCCCCGATCCACGCGGGAGCGCAGTGGTCGGCGGGCGCGGCGCAGCCGCCCTGGCTGTCGCAATGGCTCCAGCCCGCGCCGAGCTTGCGCCAGGCGTTTCCGGCGTCGGCGTTGAGGATGACCGTCCGGTTCGCGATCGGGTCCGCCGTCGTCAGATGCAGCTCCGCGGGCACCCTGTCCTGGCAGCCGCCCGCCGCGGGCCGGGTCGAGTAGACGACGTCGGCGCGGATGTCGGTCTTCGCCTCCACGACCTGTTCGATCCGCGGCTCGCGGACGCAGCCGGGATCCTTGCCGGGCAGGGCGACCTGCACGAAGAGGCTGTGGTCGTCCGCGCCGGGGCGGATCCCGGTGACGTCGGCGCGGAACGAGCGCCACTCCGCGCCGATGGTCGTCGGCGCCGGGGCCGCGGCGGTGGCGCCGGGCACTCCGCAGGCCGCCGCGCCCACCGCCACCAGCACGCCGGCGATCCCCAGGATCAGCCGTCTCCGCGGTTCGGTCATCGCCACCCCCAAAGTCCACCGGGGAATCTAGCCGACGCCGCAGCGTCAGGCGGCCGGACCGGCTTTTTCGCGCAGCGTGACGTCCTTCTCCAGGTAAACCGCGCCGCGGATGTGGCCGTCGGCGGGCGGCACGTCGGTGCGCCGGTAGCCGGCCCGCTGGTACAGCGCGATGTTGCGGGCGCTGCGCGCGCCGGTGAAGAGGGCGAACCGGCGGGCTTCGGCGGGCGCCTGCGCTTCGGCGTGGGCGAGCAGCCGCCGGCCCAGCCCGCGTCCGGCGAGGTCCGGCGCCACCATCAGCCTGCCGAGTTCCCAGCGGTCCCCGTCCAGGCGGGCGCGCACGGCGCCGATCAGCCGGTGGTCCTGCCGCAGCACCCACACCGACCACGTCTTCGTCCAGTCGCGCACGTCTTCGAGGGTTTCGTGCAGGGCCGGGATGTCGAGGGTGTCGTTGAGGACGGCCTCCTGGACCCAGCAGCAGCGTTGCAGGACCAACAGTTCCGGGACGTCTTCGGGGCCGGCGTCGGTGAGCTCCACGCCGTCTGTCTAGTGACCGGCTGTCGCGCGGGCAACTTGATTACGGCTGCCGGAGCCTCGACGACGAGCTCGAACGGATCGCCGCATGCCCCACTAGTGGGTGACTTGACAGCTCCGGTGGTTCGCGGTTGACTGGATTACGTCGAACAGGTGTTCGACATGGAACCGCCGCCTTCCCCGCGGCGAACCAGCGTCGTCGGTCGAGTTTTGGGAGAGGCACGACCGCCGGCCTAGTCCGTGGTGGGGAGGTGCGTGCGGTGACTGCTGTGGTGGAGCCGCCGGTGGCCCGGCTGGCGGCCCTGCCCGGGGTCAGCACGGCGAGCCGGGTGGCGGCCCAGGCCGAGCGGGCCAGGGCGGCGGGAAGGGTGCTCCCGGTCGTCCCGGCGCTGGCCGGGCTGTTGCCCGACACCGGGCTCCGGCGCGGGAGCACGGTGGCGGTCCACGGGGGAACGTCGCTGCTGCTCGCCCTCCTCGCCGCGGCCACGACCGCGGGCTCGTGGGCGGCGGTGGTCGGCATGCCATCCCTGGGCGTCGCGGCGGCGGCCGAGTACGGAGTGGACGTCACCCGCCTGGCGCTGGTCCCGCGTCCGGGGCCGGAGCTCCCGGCGGTGATCGCGGCGTTACTGGACGGCGTCGACCTGGTGGCGGTTCAGCCGGAGACGGTCCAGCCTTCCGTGGCACGGCGCCTGTCGGCCCGCGCCCGTCACCGCGGCGCGGTGCTGCTGTCGGCCGGTGCCTGGCCCGGGGCGGACGTGGAGCTTTCGTGCCGTCGTGAGCCGTGGTCGGGCCCGTCCCACGGTTACGGCCACCTCCAGTCCCGCCGGGTGCAGGTCCGAGCCCACGGCCGCGGTCCCGCGGCCCGCCCGTCCACAGCCGGTCTCCACCTCCCGGCCCCCGACGGCTCGGTGACCCCCGCCCCGGCCCCATCACCCTCGCTTCGCGAGGCCACCGCATGACCCCGGCCAGCAGTCCCAAGCGGACAGTCCCCCCGCCCCACCCGTGTCACCCCCTCAATCACGCGAGATGCCCCCTCAATCACGCGAGATACCCCGCCAATCACGCGAGATCCACGCTCAATCACGCGAGTCGCGTCTCCGATCACGCGAGCCGACCTTGCGGCCACGCGAACCGGCCCTATAAGTGCGCGAGCCGACCGCCTGCGCACGCGGGCCAACGCTTCGGGTGCGCGGGTCGACCGTCCGGGTGCGCGAGCCGGCCACACGATCACCTCCGTCCACGTCGGGGCGGCGGCCGGGTCCGGGAGGTCACATGACCGTCCCGGCCCAACGCGGCGTCCCCGGCGCGCCCACTCGCATGCTGGTCCTGTGGTGCCCGGACTGGCCCACCGTCGCGGCCGCCGCCGTCGGCGGGGTGGCTGCCGACCAGCCCGTTGGCGTCTTCAGCGCCAACCGGGTCGTTGCCTGCAACGCCGTCGCCCGGCGGAATGGCGTCCGGCGGGGGATGCGGCGGCGGGATGCTCAGTCGAACTGCCCGGAACTCGCCGTCTTCGCCGCCGACGACGGGCGGGACGCGCGGCTCTTCGAAGCCGTCGCGGGGGCGGTCGAAGGGCTCGTCGTCGGGGTCGAGGTCGTGCGGCCCGGCCTGATCGCCGTCCCCGTCGACGGTGCCGCCGGATACTTCGGCGGGGAACACGCGCTCGTCGAACGGCTTCTCGACGAGGTCGCCGTCGCGGCCGGGGTCGAATGCCAGGTCGGCGTCGCCGACGGGCTCTTCGCCGCGACGCTCGCCGCGCGGTGCGGTGAGTTCGTCGAACCCGGGCGGGCAGCCGAATTCCTCGCGCCGCTTCCGGTCACCGAACTCGACCAGCCCGGCGCCGATCGTGCCGAGTTGGTCGACCTGCTGCGCCGCCTCGGGCTGAAGACGCTCGGCGCGTTCGCCGCCCTGCCGGAACGCGACGTCGCTCACCGCTTCGGTGCGGCCGGGCTACTGGCCCACCGGCTGGCGCGCGGCCGCTCCGAACGGCCGCCGCTGCGTCGCCGGCCGCCGCCCGAACTGACCCTGGCCGAGGAGTTCGACCCCGTTGTCGAGCGAGTCGACGTCGCGGCGTTCCTCGCCAAAGGGCTCGCGGCGCGGTTCTGCGCGGGCCTCGCCGCGCACGGCCTCGCCTGTACCCGGCTCGGCATCTATGCCGTCACCGAAGGAGGCGAACACCTCGGCCGGGCGTGGCGGTGCGCCGAACCGCTGACCCCCGCCGGCGTCGCCGATCGGGTGCGCTGGCAGTTCGAAGGCTGGCTGCGCGCCGCGCCCGGACAGCGTCCGACGTCCGGTGTCGTGCGGCTGCGGCTGGAGCCCGAGGAGGTCGTCGAGGGGCGGTCGCTGCAGCTCGACCTCTGGCGCAACGGCGGTTCCGACGAGGGCGACGAGCGCGCGGCCCGCGCGTTCGTGCGGGTCCAGGGCCTGCTCGGGCCCGAAGGTGTGCTCACCCCCGTGCTCGACGGCGGCCGCGACCCCGCGGGCCGCGTCCGGCTCGTGCCCTGGGGCGACCCGCGCGAGCGGACGACGCCGACGGACGCCACCTGGCCGGGGCGGCTGCCGTCCCCGTCCCCGGCGACGGTCCTCGCCCGGCCCGTCCCGGCGCAGGTCTTCGACGACGGCGGCCGCGCCGTCGGGATCACGGCGCGGGATCAGGTGACCTCGCCCCCGCGGCGGCTCAGCATCGCGGGCGGCGCGGGGCGGGAGGTCGTGGGCTGGGCGGGCCCGTGGCCCCTGACGGGTGATCGACGGCGGCCCGGTCCGCGAAGGGCGCGGCTGCAGCTGGTACTGGCCGGCGAGGGGGACGAGCCGCCCGAAGCGGTGCTGGTGCACTGCGCAGGCACGGAAAATCCACTGTGGACGGTCGAGGGAGTGTACGACTGAGCATGGACGAGGACTACGCACGAAAGCTGCGCAACTGGCTGCGAGCCGAGCCCGGGGACACGCCCCGCGGGGCATCGGAGGAACGCGAGTGGCTGCGCGAGATTCCCGAGCCCGCAACGGACGAGCAGGCGGACACGCCCGACCGGTGGACGGTCCGCGGCCGGCTCCCGCAGACCCCCGCCGACGACGACTGGGTCTGCCCGGTGATCGCGCTTCCGGTCCCGCGCTCGTCGCGGGAGAACGGCTGCCGCGTCAGCGGAATCGAGATCCGCTGGAGCCCGCCGGCGAGGGTGGACGGCCGCACTGGGGACGCGAGCCGCATGAGCGATGCCGAGGCTCACTCCCGTTGGAACCACCCCACAAACGCGGGCCGTCGCGCGCAGGCGCCGGATCCCAGCCCCTCGGCCGAACCCGAGGCGCCGGACACCAGTCCCATGACCGAAGCCGAGGCCCGCAGCCGCTGGAACCACCCCAGCAACTGGCACCGCCGCCGCGCCGCCGAAGAGCATCGGCGCGACCAGCCCGGGAGCCACTGAATGGGCTGGAACAACCCACCCGTCCGCTGGAAGGACCTCGCCCGCACCCTGGCCGGCGGGGTCCCGGTCGGAGACCACGGCGACAGCCCCGCCTGGGGCCGTCACCGCGACGGCTACCGGCGGCCGAAAGACCTCCCCGCCCGCCGCAACGACGATGGCGCCGAGACCGTCCGCGTCCCCTACGCCGAGCTGCACTGCCACTCCAACTTCAGCTTCCTCGACGGCGCCAGCCACCCCGAAGAACTCGTCGAAGAGGCCGCGCGCCTCGAACTCGACGCCATCGCCCTCACCGATCACGACGGCATGTACGGCGTCGTGCGCTTCGCCGAGGCCGCGCGGGAACTCGGCGTCGACACCGTCTTCGGCACCGAGCTCAGCTTCGGCCTGCACCGCCCGCAGAACGGCGTCCCCGACCCCGAAGGCGAGCACCTCCTCCTGCTCGCCCGCGGCGACCAGGGCTACCGGGCCCTCTGCCGCGCCATCACCGCCGGCCAGATCCACCACGAGGCCGAAAAGGGCCGGCCCAGTTACGACCTCGGTGCGGTCGCCGAGGAGGTCGCCGGGCAGTGCGTGGTGCTGACGGGCTGCCGCAAAGGCGCGGTGCGCTCGGCCCTCGTCGCGCACGGCCCGGCGGCCGCCGCGGAACAACTGAAAAACCTCGTGGACCGCTTCGGCCGCGACAACGTCTACGTCGAGCTCACCGACCACCGCCAGCCCCTGGACAGCACCCACAACGACCTCCTGACGCAGCTCGCCGACGACCTGGGCCTCCCGACCGTCGCCACCACCGCCGCCCACTACGCGCGGCCCGAACGCGCTCCGCTCGCCGACGCGCTCGCCGCGATCCGGGCGCGGCGGGGGATCGACGAGCTCGAGGGCTGGCTGCCCGCCGCCGGGACGGCCTTCCTGCGCAGCGGCGCCGAAATGGACGTCCTGTTCCGGCGGTACCCCGGCGCGGTCCGGCGCAGTGCCCTGCTGGGCATGGAATGCGCGTTCCCGCTGAAGCTGATCGCCCCCGAACTGCCGCCCTTCGGCGTCCCCGAGGGCTACACCGAAACCACCTACCTCCGGGAACTCACAAAAAAAGGCGCTGAGGAACGCTTCAAAGGCAAGCCGCACGAAGAAAAGGCGAACGAACAGATCAAGCACGAGCTCGCCATCATCGAAGAGCTCGGCTTCCCCGGCTACTTCCTGATCGTCTGGGACATCGTGCGCTTCTGCCGCGAGAACGACATCCTGTGCCAGGGCCGCGGCTCGGCCGCGAACTCGGCCGTCTGCTACGCGCTGGGCATCACCAAGGTCGACTCCGTCTCCTACGAGCTGCTCTTCGAACGCTTCCTCGCCCCGGACCGGGACGGCTACCCCGACATCGACCTCGACATCGAGTCCGACCGGCGCGAGGAGGCCATCCAGTACGTCTTCCGGAAACACGGCCGCCTCAGAACCGCCCAGGTCGCGAACGTGATCACCTACCGCGCCCGGTCCGCCGTCCGCGACGCCGCCCGGGCGCTGGGCTACTCACCGGGCCAGCAGGACGCCTGGAGCAAGCAGATCGACCGCTGGGGCCCGCTCCAAAGCACCGAAAAGGACCACGACCACGACATCCCGGACGACGTCGTGCAGCTCGCCTTCGCGCTCGAGGACTTCCCGCGGCACCTCGGCATCCACTCCGGCGGGATGGTCATGTGCGCCGAGCCGGTGAGCCAGGTCGTCCCGGTCGAGTGGGCGCGGATGGCCGACCGCAGCGTGATCCAGTGGGAAAAGGAAGACTGCGCCGCCGCCGGGCTGGTCAAGTTCGACCTGCTCGGCCTCGGCATGCTTTCAGCGCTGCACTACATGATCGACCTCGTCAGCGAGTACAAGAACCTAGAAATCGACCTCGCCGAGCTGGACCTCGCCGACGAGAAGATCTACGACATGCTGTGCCGCGCGGACGCGATCGGCGTCTTCCAGGTGGAGAGCCGCGCCCAGCTGGCGACGCTGCCGCGGCTGCAACCTCGCGAGTTCTACGACCTCGCCGTCGAGGTCGCCCTGATCCGGCCGGGTCCGATCCAGGGCGGCTCGGTGCACCCGTACATCCGCCGCAAGCAGGGCCGCGAAAAGTGGACCTACGACCACCCGCTGCTGGAGAAGGCGCTGCACAAGACCAAGGGCGTACCGCTGTTCCAGGAACAGATGATGCAGATCGCGCTGGACGTCGCGAACTTCACCGCGGCGGAGGCCGACCAGCTGCGGCACGCGATGGGCTCGAAGCGGTCGGACCGGAAGATGGACCGGCTGCGGCAGCGGTTCCTCGAAGGCGCCGCCGCGAACGGGGTCGACGACGAACTCGCGCAGAAGATCTTCCTGAAGCTGAAGGCGTTCGCGAACTTCGGCTTCCCGGAGAGCCACGCGCTGAGCTTCGCGCACCTGGTCTTTTCGAGTGCCTACTTCAAGTTCTACCACCCGGACGCGTTCCTGGCGGGCCTGCTGCGCGCGCAGCCGATGGGCTTCTACTCGCCGCAGTCGCTGGTCGCCGACGCGCGGCGCCACGGCGTCACCGTGCACGGCCCGGACATCAACCGCAGCCTGCCGCACGCCACCCTGGAGGCGGGCAGCGGGAAGTTCCACGACGTACGCACCGGGCTGAGCACCGTGCGCAAGATCGGCGAGGACCTCGCGAAGCGGATCGTGGCCGAGCGCGCGGACAACGGCGAGTTCCGCGACATGGCCGACGTCGCCCGCCGCGTGCGGCTGACCACGCCGCAGATCGAGGCGCTGGCCACGGCCGGCGCGTTCGCCGGTTTCGGCGGGGATCGCCGTCAGGCGCTGTGGACCGCGGGTGCCGTCGCGGGCGAACGCCCGGAGAAGCTGCCCGGCCTGGTCGGCGCGTCGGCGCCGGTGCTGCCGGGGATGGACGGGCTCGACGTCGCGGCGGCGGACGTCTGGGCCACCGGCGTGTCGCCGGACAGCTACCCGACCGAGTTCATCCGTGACCGCCTCGACGAGCTCGGCGTCGTCCCGGCGAGCGGCTTGGCGGACCTCGAAGACGGCGCGCGCGTGCTGGTCGGCGGCGCGGTCACGCACCGGCAGCGCCCCGCGACCGCGGGCGGCGTCACCTTCCTCAACATCGAGGACGAAACGGGGATGGTCAACGTGATCTGCACGCTCGGCCTCTGGCAGCGCTACCACCGCGTCGCGCGCGGCAGCCCGGCGCTGCTGATCCGCGGGGTGGTGGAGAAGGCCGACGGCGTGGTCAGCGTTCTCGCCCACCGCGTCGAGCCGTTGCCGATGCGCATCAAGGCGAAGTCGCGGGACTTCAGGTGAGGGGACGCCGGACGAGGGTGATGATTTCCGGGCTGGTGTCCGTCACCGGGGTGCGGTCCCAGTAGCCGTACTGCTCGTCGACGACCAGCCCGGCTTCCGCGACGAACTCGTTCAGCGAGGGAACGTCGAGGAAGCGCAAGGTGCTCTCGCTGTATTGCGGCGCGTCCCAGCTCGGGCTTTCGTACGTCGTCTTGAACCTGACGTACCCGTTCTCGAATGGCCCGGCGTCGTTCCACGAGCGGACGTCCCCGGCCTCCCAGACGTTCGAAGCTGTCCAGCGCTCCCAGCCGCGGGCGGCCGGGTTGCGCGTCTCGAAGCCGAACCGGCCGCCCGGCTTCAGCGCGCGGCGAACAGCCGAGAACGCCGTGCGCAGTTCGTCGTCGGTCAGCAGCACCTGGAACGCGTGCCCGGTCATCACGGCGAAGTCGAACTCGCCGTCCCAGGACGCGGTCGACAAATCGCCGTTCACCCACTCGATGTCGGTGCGGCGGCGGGCCTGGATGAGCATGCCCTCGGCCGGGTCGAGCCCGACCAGCCGTCCTTCGTGGCCGGACTCGCGCGCCCAGTGCAGCAGGGAACCGGTGCCGCACCCGACGTCGAGGACGGACTCGAGGGCCATGATCATCGGCAGGTAGAACTCGAAGTCGCCGCTGCTCTCTCGCGGGTTCATCGCGTCGTAGAGCGAGGCGAGGTAGGGATCGACGTAGTCGTGGTCGGGCACGGCGCCACGGTAGCGAGCGGACTGGGAAAGATCACGCGGGTTTCGAGCCGAGGCCGAGCAGTTCGGGATGCGCGGCCAGCTCCCGCCAGTACGCGCCGGGGTCGGCCAACAGCCGCCGCCGGTCCAGGTCCAGCAGGCCGGACACGCTCGTCACCTCGGCGACCAGCGTGCCCTCCGGCGTGCGGAGCTCCTGCGTGACGCGCGAAGTCTTGCCGGTGCCCCACTGGAACACGCAGCTGACCGAGACTTCGGCGCGCGGGCGGAGCTCTCGATGGAACCGCACGGTCGTCTCCAGATTGACCGGGCCGATCCGGCGCGCGGTCAGCTCGGCCGGATCGATCCCCGCGGCCTGCACGCACGCCCAGCGCGCGTGGTCGGCGTAAGCGAGGTAGGCCGGGCCGCGGACGTGCCCGTTGGCGTCGATGTCGTCACAGCGCACCGGGATGGTCACGTGGAAGGTCATGCCCGTGATCGTGGCTCAGAGCCGCGGCCGGAGTCTGGAACTTTTCGGCCACCCGCACGAGGGCCGCGGGCGAGGAGCCCGACAGGCGGCGGCACTCGCGGCCGAGGTGGGACTGGTCGGCGTACCCGAGGTCGGCGGCGGCCCGAGCCAGCGACGTCCGGTGCGCGGCCAGCGCGTCGAGCCGGCGCAGGAAGCGCTGGAACCGCCGGACGCGGTGCAGTTGCTTCGGCCCGGCGCCGACGGAGTGGACGAAGTGACGCCGCAACGAGCGTTCGCTGATCCCCACGGCGACATCGGACGTCCGCGCGGCCGTGCCGAACGCGCGGACGGCCGCCAGCACCCGCCGGTCCGGCGTCGCGCCACGGCGCGCGACGAGTGATTCGAGAAGTCCGCGCTGTGCTTCGGGATCGGACGACGCGAGCTGTTCTTCGGCGAACTGGGCGTCGGTGCCCCAGAGGTCGCTCAGCCTGGTCACCGCGGGCAGCTCCGGCATGGACGTGCCGAGCACGGCGGCCGCGGCACCGCACCGCAGCCGCACACCGACCCGCGACGACGACGCCGGAACCCACAGCCGCAGCGGAGCCCCGATGGTGACGACCACGGTCAGGGTGGCACCGTCCCAGACGAGGTCCGCGCAGCCGTCGGGCAGCACCCGCAACGGCCGCGCCCAGCCGGTGCGTCCGTGCCAGCCGCAGGCGAGGACGTCCGCGAGCGCGGGTGGCGGCGCCACTTCGCGGTACACCGACCGCGCTGCCACCGGCCGCAGCGGAACTCCCATGGCCCCAGTATGCAGCGGTCAGCAGCTGACCTATTTCGTTTCTGGGTTCGGCGCGACGAACCGAGGAGGAAACATGGTCAGCCCCGGTTCCCGGCGGCTACACGACGGTCACCCCGTGGATCATCGGCCGCGACACCGACGGCCTGCTCGACTTCCTGAAGCGCGCCTTCGATTCCGAGGAGCTCGGCCGGGTCGTCGGCGAGGACGGCAAGATCGGCCACGCGGAAGTACGCATCGGCGACGCGGTCGTGATGGCGTTCGACTCGCCGGACGGCTGGGCTGCCACCCCCGCCTTCCTGCGGCTTCTACGTGCCGGACAGCGAGGAAACCCAGCGGCGCGCGATCGAGGCGCCACCGAGGTAACCCGGCAGACGGTGCTGTTCCTCGGTTGCCCGAGTACATCGAGGCGATGAACTACGTCCAGGGTGCGAAGCCCTAGTCGCGGGTGTGGCACCCTGGGCCCGTGCTGGAGACCGGGGAGGACTACCGCGAAGCGGTGTTGTCGGGGCAGTGGTGGGAAAAGCGGCGGTTCACCGGCTGCGACTTCACCGGCGCGGACCTGAGCGGGCTGCGGACGCGTGGCTGCACCTTCGACGACTGCGTGTTCAGCCGGGCCGACTTGGCGCGCTCCCGACACGACGCTTCGGCGTTCCGCTCGTGCACCTTCGACCGGACGGTGCTCGCCGAGAGCCGCTGGACGGCGTGCTCGCTGCTGGGCTCGTCGTTCACCGAGAGCGGGTTCGGCGGGATCGCGCTCACCGAGTGCGATCTCTCCCTCGCGTCGCTGGCGAAGGCGCGGCTGCGCAAGCTCGGGCTGTCCGGGATGCGGCTGCGGGAGGCCAACCTGATGGACGCCGACCTCTCCGGCGCCGACCTGCGCGGCAGTGACCTGACCGGCGCCCGGCTGCAGGGCGCGAAGCTCGAAGGTGCCGACCTGCGCGGCGCGCGTCTCGACGCGAACGCCCTGGTCCAGGCCGACCTGCGCGGCGCGGAGGTCGACGTCGAAACGGCGATCGCCTTCGCCGCCGCGCACGGGCTCGTCATCCGCTGAAACGACGAAGGCCCCGGCAGCGCCGGGGCCTTCGAAGCACTCAGTCGATCGGGGGTTCGCCCGGGTCGAGCTCGATCAGGTCGCCCTCGGCCAAGAGCTCCTCGATCGACGCCGGCAGCAGGTACGCCGCCCCGCCGCCCGGCTGGTTGAACCACGGGATCGCGACGCCGGCCAGAGTCTCCAGGGGCCGCTGCACCCGGTAGACGTGGTACGGGCGGTTGATCCACTCCGGCACCAGCGACCGCTCGGCGAACGGCGTGCCCGCCGCGTACGTCAGGTTGCCGTTCGGGCCGCCGAAGCGGTCCAGCTCGCTGCCCGCGGGCAGCTCGCGCAGTTCCTTGCCGCGGAACAGGGTCAGCGGCGGCTCGCCGGCCATCGGGCCGATCGGCCACTGCTGCTGGCCACCGCCCCCGCCGCCGTTGACGGCCGGGCGGACCGGTTCCTCCCGGCGCGGCGGTGCGGGCGGAGCCACCGGAGGGGGCGGCGGCACCGGCAGGACACCCTGCGGCACCGGAGCCAGGACGGTCGGCGCCGACGGCGGTTCGCGCCGGGGCGGCGCGGGCGGCGGGCCGGCCTGCTGGGCGACCGGCGGCGGCCCGGCCGGGACCGGGGCGGGCTGGCGCGGGGGAGCCGGCGGCTCGTCGTCCTCGATGTCGCCGAAGAGCTCTTCGGCGCTGGTGAACGCCGTCTGCTCCTGCGGCGGGACCGGCTCGGGCTTGCGGACCGGGTACGAGCCGGTCGCGATCTCGGGCGACAGCGTCGCGACGACCCGCCGCGGCGCCGGTTCCGGTTCGGGCTCGGGTTCCGGCTCCGGCGCGGGCGGCTCCTCGGGGGGCAGGTGGCCCTCCGGGTTGAGCAGCACCTTGCCGAGCATGAACGCGGCCGCGTCCTCGGCGTCGCCGAACACCGCGGGGTTGCTGAGCTTGCCGTCGTACCAGCCGACGCGCCAGCCGTCCTCGACTTCCTCGACGCTCCACCCGTGTTCGGCGGGTTCGCCCAGCTTGTAGCCGCTTTCGGGGACGTCGAGCTCGTCGAGCTTGGTCTGCAGGCCGGCGAGCACCGGGTGGTCCGGGGTCTCGCGGCGCAGCGCCCGGCGGCCCGGACGCGGCGGAGCGGGCGGCTCGGCCTGGGCCTGGGCCTGGGGGGCCGGCGGTTCCGGCACCGGCAGCACGCCGGGCACCTCGGGCTGGGTGATCATGGTCGGCGGGCCCGGGTCGAACGCGGGCTGCTCACGCCGCGGCGGCTGGAACGCCGGCTCGTCTTCCGGCCGGGCCGGGGGCTGGAAGGCGTGCTCGTCCTCGTGCCGAGGCTGGAAGGCCCCGAGCGACGGCTCCTCGTCGTGGCGTGGCGGCTGGAAGGCCCCGAGCGACGGCTCCTCGTCGTGGCGTGGCGGCTGGAAGGCCGCGTGCGACGGCTCGTCGTCGTGCCTCGGCGGCTGGCCGGGCTGGAATGCGTCGTCGTGCCGCGGCGGCTGGCCGGGCTGGAAGGCGCCGTCCTGGCCCGCCGCCTGGAAGGCGTGCGCCGGTTCGTCCGCCTGGCCGGTGTCGAAGGCGTGTCCCGCCTCGTCGGCCGGACCGGGGTCGAACGCCGCGTGTGCCGGCTCCTCCTCCCGGTGGTCCGCCGGTTCCTCTTCGACGGCCGGCGCGGGCGGGAAGGCGTGGTCGTCCTCCCGCGGGGGCTGGAAGGCCGCGTGCTCGGCGTCGTGCCGCGGGAACGGCTCGTCGTCCCGCGGCGGCTGCGGCTCCTGCCCGATCGGCTGGTCGGGGACGTACTCCGCGGTCTCCTCGAGGTCGGGCACCCGGCCCGGCTCCGGTGCCGAGCCGTTCGTCCCGACCGCGTGCTCGGGCTGCTGCGGGTACTCCTCTTCGCCGTACTGGTGGTCCTCTTCGGCGAAGCGGTCGTCGAACTCCTGCTCGTCGAAGCTCTCTTCGGCGTACTCGTGCTCTTCGGCCGGAGCCTCCGGTTCGGCCGGGGTGTGCACCGACAGGGGCTCTTCCACCAGCGCGGGCGGTTCCTGATGCTGCGGCGGCGGCGCGACGGGCGGGGGTGCGACAGGCGGCGGGCCGGGGGGCGCCTGCTGCTGCACCGGCGGCTGGGGCGGCGGTCCCTGCGGCGGCAGCCCCTGGGGCGGCGGGCCCTGCGGAGGCGGCCCGGCCGGGCGCTGCTGCGGTGGCGGCTGGTTGCCCCGGGTCAGGTACGCGGCCGCGGCCTGCAGCGTCGGCTCGTCCACCGGCGGCAGCGTGAAGCCGACCGCGCGGACGTGCTCGACCAGGTCCGGTTCGGGCGAAACGCCGTACTTGTGGAGGTAGAAGTTGACAGCGGCGGGCCAGACCCACTGGCCGTCGCTGTGGAAGGCGACCGGGACGGTCGCTTCCGGTGCCGCGGCCAGCCGGTCGATGTCGTAGCCGCGCTCGGGCACCACCAGCGGGGCGTGCTCCAGGTACTCCAGCAGCCGGTCCTGCTCGTCGACCTCGAGGTCGGGCCGGTTGAGCACCGGGCGGCCGGCCGGGCCGACGGTGTCGAAGATCCGGGCGATCCGGAAGTGCGGTCCCGGCTGCTCCGGGCTGAGGCCGGACATCCGCCGGATCAGCCACTCGGGCACGTTCTCCTCGGTGCGCGGGAACATCCGCAGCTCGTCGGAGTAGGCCATCGGCGGCGGCGCGAGGTTCCACACCGGTTCGTCGCGGTTGTACTCGAGGTTGTAGCTGGACGGGTGGTCGAGCTGGTAGCGCGCGTTGAACCACGTTCCGCGGCCGTCGCGGTACATGCCACCGCGGAGCCTGCCGAACAGGGTCGCGATGTCGTGGGTGGCGAGCCACTCGTGCACCGTTCCGTCCTCGGTGACGATCTCGCCGGTCAGCTCGTGGTACCTGCCGACCGCTCGGTATTCCGCGGAGACCTTGCGCCAGTCGCGCGGGGCGGCACGGAGCAGGGCAAGTCCGATCTGCTTGACCAGGGTGTCCTGCTCGGTCGCGTTCAGCTGCGTCGTCGGTTGTGCCACCCGCACATTTTGACTGTTCGCGCGCGCGAGTGCACCCCGCATGTGGGTTTTGCCGCTCAAGCACCCGGTGGCACACTGCCTGACCTCGGGTGATGCGACGTGCGGTAGATCACAGCTTGATCGCGGTCATCGTCGCGAGTGGACCGTGTGGGGTAGCGATCACTCTACGGGCTGCGACCACCCGCGCCTGGAAGCGACGCGCGGGGGCCGCTTTGCCAGAATGGGGTGCGTGACGGCGAAGATTCTCGACGGCAAGGCCACCAAGAACGCCATTTTCGCGGAGCTCGAACCCCGCGTCGCGGCCCTCGCCGCGAAGGGGGTGACGCCCGGCCTCGGCACCGTCCTGGTCGGCGACGACCCGGGGTCGCACTCGTACGTGCGGATGAAGCACGCCGACAGCGGCAAGATCGGGATCAACTCGATCCGCCGCGACCTGCCGGCCGACATCACCCAGGAGAAGCTCGAAGCCGTCGTCGACGAGCTGAACGCCGACCCGGCCTGCCACGGCTACATCGTGCAGCTGCCGCTGCCGAAGCACCTCGACGCGAACCGCGTGCTGGAGCGGATCGACCCGGAGAAGGACGCCGACGGCCTCGCGCCGGTCAGCCTCGGCCGGCTCGTGCTCGGCCAGCAGGGCGCGCTGCCGTGCACGCCGTACGGGATCATCGAGCTGCTCAAGCGCCACGGCGTCGAGCTGAACGGCGCGCGCGTCACCGTGGTCGGCCGCGGCATCACCGTCGGCCGGACGCTGGGCCTGCTGCTGACCCGCCGCAGCGAGAACGCCACCGTGACGCTGTGCCACACCGGCACCCGCGATCTCGCCGCCGAGGTCCGCCGCGCCGACGTCGTGGTCGCCGCGGCCGGGGTGCCGGGGATCATCACGCCGGACATGGTGGCCCCGGGCGCCGCGGTGCTCGACGTCGGCGTGTCCCATGTGGACGGCAAGCTCACCGGGGACGTCCACCCGGGAGTGGCCGAGGTCGCCGGCTGGATCTCGCCGAACCCGGGCGGGGTGGGTCCGATGACCCGGGCGATGCTGGTCAGCAACGTCGTCGAGGCGGCGGAACGCTCGGTACAGGGCCGATGACGATGACCGAGGACCGGCGGGACGTGGGCGACCGCCGGAGCGGCCCGGCCCGGTTCGCCCAGCTGCCGTTCGCGGCGGTGCTGCTGGTGGTGGCCGTTGCGGCGCTGCGGATCTTCCAGTACCACTGGCGGGAGGGCGCGGCGCTGATCGGCGCCGCGCTCCTCCTCGCCGCGGTGTTGCGGGCCGTGCTGCCGACGCCCAGGGCGGGCCTGCTGGCGATCCGCGGCAAGCTCGTCGACGTCGTGACGTTCACGTCGCTGGCCACCGCGGTGCTGTACGTCGCCCTGACGATCACCGGCGGCCCCCTCGGCTCCGGTTGACCGCTCGTGAGTGGTAATTCGGGTTAGAACCCGAATTACCACTCACGACAACTGCGGCAGGGTCAGGAGGCGAGTGCGAGTTCGCGCTGTTCGGCGCGGGCCTCGCGGCGGTCCAGCGTGCCCGAGACGACGGCCAAGGTGAGGCCGAAGACCGCGAGCAGGGCGCCGACCCAGTTGGGGGCGACCAGGCCGAGCCCGCCGGCGATCACCAGGCCGCCGAGGTAGGCCCCGATCGAGTTGGCGATGTTGAACGCGGACTGGACGGCGGCCGACACCAGGGACGGCGTGCCGCCCGCCTTCTCCATGATCCGCGCCTGCATCATCGGGCCGATCATGAACCCGGCGACGCCGACGAAGAAGATCGTGATCGCCGCGCCGATCTTGCCCTGGGCGGTGATCGTGAAGATGCCCAGCACGGACGCCAGCGCCAGCAGCGCGATGTACAGGCTCGGCATCAGCGCGCGGTCGGCCAGCCGGCCGCCGAGCAGGTTGCCGATCGTCATGCCGACCCCGGCCAGCGACAGCAGCAGGGTGACGTTCGACGGCGAGTAGCCGGCGACGTCGGTCAGCATCGGCGTGATGTAGGACAGGCAGGCGAACACGCCGCCCAGCCCGAACGTGACGATGGCCAGCGCGAGGTGCACCTGCGGCCGCTTGAACGCGCCGATCTCGTTGCGCAGCGACGCTTCGGCGGCGGGCTTGCCCTGGTGCGGGACGAGCTTCGCGATGGCCGCGATGGCGACCAGCCCGATCACGGCGACGACGCCGAAGGTGGCGCGCCAGCCGACCTGCTGGCCGAGCAGCGTGCCCAGCGGCACGCCGATGACGTTCGCCAGGGTCAGGCCGAGGAACATCATCGACACGGCCTTGGCGCGCTCGCCGTGGCCGACGAGGCTGGAGGCGACGACGGCCCCGGCGCCGAAGAACGCGCCGTGGGGCAGGCCGGCGAGGAACCGGAACGCGATGCCGAACTCCTGGTTCGGGGACAGCGCGAAGAGGGCATTGCCGACCGTGAACAGGCCCATCATGGCCAGCAGCATGGTTTTGCGCGGCAGCCGCACGGCGACCGCGGTGAGCAGCGGGGCGCCGACGACGACGCCGAGGGCGTAAGCGGAGATGAGATGGCCGGCGGTCGGGATGTCGACGCCGAAGTCGGCGGCCGCCTGGGGCAGCACGCCCATCATGACGAACTCGGTGGTCCCGATGCCGAAAGCTCCGATGGCGAGCGCGAGCAGCGCGACGGGCACGGCACTCCTTCCAGGGTGAGTAAACGATTACTTGGCCGATCTCTGGATCGGTTCAGTAAGGGGGCATAAAGAGAGGCAGCCATTCGGCCCCAGCGCCGTGAGCTGCCTACGCCCTAGTCCAACAAGCGAGGGGGGTCGTTGTCATCCCGATATCGCGTGACGATCCACACCGCGGGCGCGATGATCAGCGCGGAGCGGCCAGGACGCCGTTCAGCAGGCCCGGGAACAGGGCGTCAAGATCGTTGCGCCGCAACGAGTTGAACCGCGTGGTGCCTTCCTGGCGGCCGGCCACGACACCGGCCTGGCGCAGGATGCTCAGGTGGTGGGTGATTGTGGACTTCGTCACCGGCACGGTCAGGCCGCTGCAGGAGATTTCCCGATCGCTCGCCGCGAGCTGGCGGACGATGGCCAGCCGCACCGGGTCGGCGAGGGCGCGGAGCACGCCTTCGACGGTGATCTCCTCCTGCGCCGGGTAGTAGAGCGGCGGCAGGGTCGCGTGCTTGGCCATGAGCCCATTGTACGACGCCGGTCGAAATTGGTGGCCGGGTCGTAGTACGGTGACTGTCGAACTACGACGTTCGTCGAACCAATCCCTGCTTCGCTTGGGGGCTCAGCCCATGTCCGCACCTGCTCCTTCGAGGATCTCGGTCCTCGCCTTCGGCGCCTTCGGCGTCGGGACCAGCGGTTACATCGTCGCCGGGCTGCTGCCCGCGCTGACCGGCGAGCTGCACGTCTCGGCCACGGCCGCGGCGCAGCTCGTGACCGCTTTCGCCATCGCGTACGCGATCGGCTCGCCCCTGTTCGCCGCGGCCACCGGCACCTGGGAGCGCCGGACGCTGCTGGTCGCCGCGCTTGCCGTCACCGCCGCCGGCAACCTGTTCGCCGCGCTCGCGCCCGGCTACGGCTCCCTCCTGGTCGCCCGGGTGGTGACCGCGGTCGGCGCCGCGGTGTTCACGCCGGCGGCGAGCGCCGTGGCGGCCGAGCTGACCGCGCCGGAACGCCGGGGCCGCGCCGTCGCGCTGGTGTTCGGCGGCCTGACGGTCGCACTCATCTTCGGCGTCCCGCTCGGCAGCCTCATTTCGCAGCACCTCGGCTACCGGACGGCGTTCGCGCTGGTCGCCGCGTTCTCACTGGTGAGCGCGCTGGCCGTGCGGTTCGCGCTGCCCACGGTCGTCGCGCCGCCGCGGGTCGGCCTGGCCGAGCGGTTCGCCGCGGGCCGCGACCCGCGGGTGCTCGTCATGCTGGCCACGACGGTGCTCGCCTGCCTCGCCGCCTTCATGGTCTACACGTTCGTCTCACCGCTGCTGGCCGCGACCGCGGGCGTGCACGGCACGACCGTGACGGTGCTGCTCTTCTGCTATGGCGTCGGCGGCGCGATCGGCAACTTCGCGGGCGGCCGGGCGACCGACCGCTGGGGCTCGCGCAGGCCGCTGCTCGTGGTCACCGTGGCCATCACCGCCGTGATGGCGCTGCTGCCGCTGACGACGGTGACACCGGTCGCGGCCGGCATCTCGCTGTTCGTCTGGGGGCTGGCGACCTGGTCGTTCAACCCGCCGGTGCAGCATCGCCTGATCGAACTGTCGCCGGGCCACGCCGGGCTGGTGCTCTCGCTCAACGCGTCCGCGATCTACCTCGGCGTCGGCCTGTCCGGCCTGGTCGGGGGAGCGGTGCTCGCTTCGGGCGGCCCGCGCCTGCTGCCCGAGGTCGCGGCCGCGCTGACGCTGGTGGCCCTGCTGCTGGTGGGCGCGGCGTGGGGGCGGGTCCGCGAGCCTCGGGAACAGGTCGCCGTCGGCTAGTCGGCGTGCGCCTGGACCTCACAGTCGGGCCCGGGGTACACGAGCCCTTCGTGCCCGTCGGCGAACCGCACCAGATACGGCGGGGCGCCGTCGGGACCACGGACTTCGAGGATCTCGCCGTGCTGCTCGGCCGACCCGACGGTCCGGCCGTGCACCTGGATTTCGTCTCCTACTCCTGCGTGCATGGGCTTCACCTCCGTGTCCAGGGTAGGAGCGGAAACTCGTCCCGTGGACCCCGCGAACGGGTTAGAATCCGAGGCATGATCAGCGAATTCGGAGGCGCCGCGCCTCGGCGCCGGTGAGCCCTTCGGTCCGGGTCCGCACGCCACGGGAGCTGCGGAAGACCCGGCGGAGCACCGCACATTCCTGTTGGGGTCACCTGGTGGCCGCCCCGCTGTGGCCGTTGCACGGCGCGAACCTCGGCACTTTGCTGCGCACTTGTGACGCCGTCGGTGCGTGTCTGGCCGTACCGCGGTTCCCGTGGGTGCCCGAAGCGCTGCGGAGGGGCAACACGCTGCGGCGTCCGGCCTGCGTGCACTGGGTGCACGACCCACCGGGCTGGCTGGCGCGCGAGCGGGCAGCGGGTACCCGGGTGGTCGGCGTCGAACTGGCCGAGGAAGCCGTCCGGCTGGCCGACCTGCCCGCCGCCCGCGGCCGCACGATCGCCGTGCTCGGCCACGAGCAGACCGGGATCCCGCCGGAGGCGCTCGATCTGCTCGACAGCGTCGTCGAAATCCCGATGGTCGGCACCGGCGCCAGCCTGAACGTCGCGGTGGCAGGGAGTCTCGTGCTCTACAAGCTCGCCGGTCTGCTGTGAGCAGTCTCAAGTGGACGGTCGCGGAAAACCTCCCGCTCGTCGACGGCCCCGCGGGGTGTTCCGTGAAGGACAGCTTCGCGACGCTGGACCTGCCGGAGTTCTCGATCCTGTTCGAAGCGACGTGGATCGAGTGCGGGCGGGTGGCCGTGCTGTCCCGCGGCTCGGCGACGAGCTGCGGACCGCGCTGGACCACGGCGCCGAGCCGCTGGGCCCGCTGCGCGTCTGGGTGCGTTAGCCCGGCTGGGCGGCCTTGGCGGCCTTCTTGAACGCGCGGACCTGGCCGAGGGTCTCGGCGCTCGTGACGTCGGCGATCGACCGGCGCGAGCCGCGGTCGCCGTACGCGCCGGCCGCCTCGCGCCAGCCCTTCGGCTGGACGCCGCGCTGCTTTCCCAGCAGGGCCAGGAAGATCTTGGCCTTCTGCTCCCCGAACCCGGGGAGGGCCCGCAGCCGCTTCAGGACTTCCGGGCCGTCGGGCTTCGGGCGGCCGTCGAGCCAGATGCCCTCGGTGCGGCCGTCGTAGTTCTCGATGATGTGCTGGGCGAGCGCGTGGACGCGGCGGGCCATCGAACCGCCGTAGCGGTGGATCGCCGGCGGCACCACGCACAGCTCGACGAACGTCTCGACGTCGGTCGCGGCGATCTTCGCCAGGTCGAAGCCGTCCATCCGGTCCGCGATCTTCCGCGGGCCGGCGAAGGCGTGCTCCATCGGGAACTGCTGGTCCAGGAGCATCCCGACGAGCAGGGCGAACGGGTCGTCGTTCAGCAGCTTGTCGGCCGCCGGGTCGCCGGTCAGGTGCAGTTCGCGCAGCATGCCGTCATTTTGACACAGCCCGCGCCGCCGGCTTCCTCATCCGTCACCGGGATTTCGCGTAGCGCGACGGCGTCGTGCCCAGGTACCGCTTGAAGTGCCGAGTCAAGTGAGCTTGATCGGAGAAGCCGGCCGCCGCCGCGACTTCCGCGGCCGGGGTGCCGTCGAGCAGCAGCCGGCGGGCCCGGTCCACCCGGCGGCCGGTCAGGTACCGGTGCGGTGGCAGGCCGAACCGCGCCCCGAAGCAGCGGACGAGGTACGCCGGGTGCGCGCCGAGCGTCTCGCCCGCCTCGGCCAGCGTCAGCGCTTCCGGCAGGCGCGCGTCGAGGAGGTTCCGAAGGTCGTCGGCGAGGCCGCGCTTCGGCTCGTGCGTCGCCGGTTTCCCCAGGTGCGTGCGCAGGCGGTCGGCCACCAGCACGAGCCGGCTCTCGGCCTCGAGCGTGTCGCCGGGTTCGGCCAGGGACTCGTGGAGCTGGTGGATGCGGGTGCGCAGCAGGCCGTCGGCGAGGCTCGGCCGGTCGACCGCCGCGCCGATCAGGTCTTCGCCCAGCACCGGTGTGTCCAGGTAGAGCACGCGCTTGCGGAAGCCGTGGCTGGTCGCGGCCCGGCCGTCGTGGGCGACGTTCGGCGGCAGCAGCGTCACCGCCGGGCCGAGCGCGCCGTGGTGGTGGCGGTCGAGGTCGTAGCGGATGACGCCGTCGTCGACGATCAGCAGCGTCCACGTGTCGTGCGTGTGCAGCGGGTAGGCGTGCGTGGTGAAGCGCGCGTGGAAGACCTCGGCGATCCCCGGGACCGCCGGCCGCCAAGCCGCGACGTCCGCCATGTCAAGAACGTACAAGACGCGGGCGTGGCACCCGGGCGAGTCTTCGGGGCATGAGTTCCTTCGACACGAAGATCGCCGTCCTGCTCCGCGACGACCTGGCGTCCTGGCAGCGGCTCAACGTCACGGCGTTCCTGGTGAGCGGGATCGCCCACGTGACCCCCGAGCTGATGGGCGAGCCGTACGCCGACGCCGACGGCACGCAGTACCTGCCGATGTTCGGCCAGCCGGTGCTGGTCTTCTCCGGCACGGCGGACGTCCTGACCGCGGCCCACGGCCGCGCACTGGGCCGCGGCCTGCGGTTTTCGATCTTCACCGACGAGCTGTTCCACACCGGCAACGACGCCGACAACCGCGCGGCGGTCCGCGAGGTACCGGGGGAGAAGCTGGCGCTGGCCGGGCTGGCGGTGCACGGGCCGAAGAACGCCGTGGACAAGATCCTCAAAGGGGCGTCGCTGCACCGCTGAGTAGAACTGCTCTTTCACCCGCGTGGGTGAGCTGCCAGCATGATCGGCAGCGCCGCGGAGGGCGGCTCGAAATGGGGAGGTTCCGTGAATTCACTTCGTCGCGCGTGCGTGGTCCTGACGGCGGCGGCCGGCCTGGGTGTGGTGCTCGTGCCGGTCGCGTCGGCGGACCCGGTGCAGACGGTGAGCTACACCTCGGAAGACGGCGCTTGGCCGATGCAGGGGAGCACCCACTACGCCTCGCCGGGTGACGAGATCGCCGTGTGGGAGTACGACGGCCGGCTGACGGTCGACGTCGATGCGGGCTTCGACTACCTCCGCATCGAGTTGAGCGCACCGGCGGGGGAAACCCTGCACACCGGGACGTACACCGGCGCCCGCTACCGCGGGCCGAGCGACCCGGCGCTCGGCACACCGGGGATCTTGGTGGTCACCCGCGGCTTCGGCTGCGGCGACGACTACGCGGACTTCACGATCGATCGCCTCGACGCGACGGGCGTGGACCTGACGTTCGTCCAGCGCTGCGGCAGCCCCGACGGCCCGGCGACCCGTGGCGAGGTCCACTTCACGCGCTGACCCTCACGGGGCCGTGGCGTGCACCAGGAAGACGCTCCGGACCCGGTCACCGCCGTCGACGGTGAACGTCCGTGCGGTGACCGCCACGAAGCCCGCCGACGAGGCCAGGGCTCCCGCCCCGGCCTCGTCGAGCGGGAACGACAGGTCGTCCGGCACGAACTCGGCGAACGGGCCCGACGGCCGGAACCGCGCCCCGGACACCACCGAGAACGCCAGCCGCCCGCCCGGTTTCAGCACGCGCAGCCAGTCGGCGAAGGCCACCGCGCCCAGGAAGTGCAGCGAGGACGCGCACAGCACCACGTCGGCCGAGTGGTCCGCCGCCGGCATCGGCACCGCCGGCCCGACCTGCCACGTGATCACGCCTGACGGATCCTGCGCGGGCGCCTTCGCCTCGGCCCGCGCGACCATGGCCGGCGAAAGGTCGACGGCCAGCACGCGCGCGGGCTTCAACTGCAACGCCGCGTACGCCGCGAAGCCCGTTCCCGTGGCGACGTCCACCACGAGTTCCGGGCCGGAGGGCAGCGGCTCGACCAGGGCTTCCGCCACCGAGGCGTGGAACGTGTCGTCGTCGTAGTGCTCGGCTGTGCCGTCGAAGAAGGCGGCCCGGGATTCGTCGCTCACGGACCCAACCTAGCCGGGCCCACCAGCGGTTTTCAGGGGACGACGGCCCGCGAACCCGAGGTCGGTGCGGTGGTACCAGCCGAGGTCGTGGTCGCCTTCGAGCCAGCACAGGAGGACGTCGGTGCCGTCCAGCTCGGCCGGGAAGTCGACCAGCAGCGGCGCGAACCCCTTGAGCTCGGCGCCGGTGCGCTGGACCGTCGTCATCAGGTCGTCGAGGTGGGCCTGCGCGGCCTTCCACTCGGGCAGGCCGCCCAGCTCGGTGGCCCGGCCGCCCGGCCGGAGCGACGCCGCGAGCTCGGCGGCGTCGGCGCGGACGCGCACCAGCTCGTCGAGGACAGGCCGCAGGCGCGCCAGTTCGTCGCGAGCTTCCGCGACGGTGAACAGTCCCATCCGCCGATGATGTCACCGGCGTGCGTCAGCCTTCGCGGCGCCGCCGGACCAGCGCGTTGGCCAGCCCGCTGCCGACCAGCAGGAAGCCCACGCCGAGCAGGCCGCCGATGAAGAGGAAGTCCATGACGCCGTAGGCGATGTCGCTCTTCGGCATCAGGTTGACCAGCCGGAACCCCCATTCGGGCGTGGCCATCGCGGCGACGCCGGGCAGCACGCCGTAGATCAGGCCGCCGAGGATCGGGCCGGTCGCCGACAGCGCGCCGAGCGCGGCGACGGCGAGCAGCAGGATCGCCCCGCCGGCCAGCAGCGCGATGCCGAGGGCGTCGCGGTTGGTGCTCAGCGTGGCCTGGATCAGCTGCTGCTGGCGCAGGCCGCCCCAGCTCACCAGGCCGAGCGCGACCGGCGTGAGCACGAGCCCGCCGAGCGCGCTGACCACGTGCGCCGCGCCACGGCGAGGCCGCTCGTCGAGCACGTCGCCGGGCTCGTCCGGTTCCTCGTACTCGTTCTCGTAGTCGGCTTCGTAGCCGGCGTACCGATGGGTCGTCATGCCGTCACCTCCCGCATCATGGATTCACGGGTGGCATCGTGCCCCGGTTCACTCGCGAAAGCGACGGTCGCTCGGCAAGCGGTCGGATCGGCTGACCGGCGGGAGTGCCCGGTGATCCGTGCCACAAAGGGCGGGTGGAGACTTGATGCCGACCACTACTGGAACCATCCAGCTCCGTCAAGCAGTACGCTTGTACCGCTACCGGCGAGACGTATGAAGCAACGCGAAGATCCGCGGAAGGAGCACCGCTGCTCATGGCCAAGATCAAGGTCCAGGGCACCGTCGTCGAACTCGACGGCGATGAGATGACCCGCATCATTTGGCAGTTCATCAAGGACAAGCTGATCCACCCGTACCTGGACGTGAACCTGGACTACTACGACCTGGGTATCGAGGAGCGGGACCGCACCGACGACCAGGTCACGATCGACTCCGCGAACGCGATCAAGAAGCACGGCGTCGGCGTCAAGTGCGCCACGATCACCCCGGACGAGGCGCGCGTCGAAGAGTTCGGCCTCAAGAAGATGTGGCTGTCCCCGAACGGGACGATCCGCAACATCCTCGGTGGCGTGATCTTCCGCGAGCCGATCGTCATCCAGAACATCCCGCGGCTGGTGCCGACGTGGACGAAGCCGATCATCATCGGCCGCCACGCGCACGGCGACCAGTACAAGGCCACCAACTTCAAGGTCCCCGGCCCGGGCACGCTGACCATCAGCTATACCCCGGACGACGGCTCCGAGCCGATGGAGTTCGAGGTCGCGAAGTTCCCCGAGGGCGGCGGCGTCGCCATGGGGATGTACAACTACAAGAAGTCGATCGAGGACTTCGCGCGCGCCTCGCTGCAGTACGGCCTGGACCGCGGCCTGCCGGTCTACCTCTCCACCAAGAACACCATCCTCAAGGCCTACGACGGCCAGTTCAAGGACGTGTTCGAGGAGATCTTCCAGGCCGAGTTCAAGGCCGACTTCGACGCCAAGGGCATCTCCTACGAGCACCGCCTGATCGACGACATGGTCGCCGCGGCGATGAAGTGGGAGGGCGGCTACGTCTGGGCGTGCAAGAACTACGACGGTGACGTCCAGTCCGACACGGTCGCGCAGGGCTTCGGCTCGCTCGGCCTGATGACCTCGGTGCTGCGCACGCCGGACGGCCGGACCGTCGAGGCCGAGGCCGCGCACGGCACGGTCACCCGGCACTACCGCCAGCACCAGCAGGGCAAGCCGACGTCGACCAACCCGATCGCGTCGATTTACGCCTGGACCCGCGGCCTCGAGCACCGCGGCAAGCTGGACGGCAACCAGGAGCTGATCGGCTTCGCGAACAAGCTCGAAGAGGTCGTCGTCGAGACCGTCGAAAGCGGTCAGATGACGAAGGACCTGGCGCTGCTCATCAGCAAGGACCAGCCGTTCCAGACGACCGAGGAGTTCCTCGCGACGCTGGACGACAACCTGGCGAAGAAGATCGCCCAGGGCTGAGTTTGCCAGGTGGAGGCCCCCTTCCCGGTTCGCCGGGGAGGGGGCTTTCGCTTTGATCACGCGTTGTCACCGCGGGCGTGAACCGCTGGCGCCTCCGGGTGGTTGCGACGTCCGGCGCTGCCGCCCGGGTAAAGGATTGCCTACCCTTGGCGTGGGGCCGGGGCTCGCGGGTTGGAGGAAAGCATGTCGAAGAAGACTCTGCTCATCTTGGGCGCGCTCGCCTTGGTCGTCATCGTCTACGCCATGAACACGGGCAAGCAGGCGTCGGGGGCGTCGGCGACCGGCTGCAAGGTGACCGTGATCGCGGACGTCCTGAACGCCCGCGAGGCGGCCGACGGCAACGCGAAGATCGTCGGCAAGTACCTGCGCGACGCCCAGTTCGACGCCATGCCGGGCGTGCAGAACGGCTTCCGCAAGGTGGCCGACGACAAGTGGGTGGCGGCCGAGTTCACCCAGCCCGTCGCCGGCTCCGCCTGCTGAGGTCTCAGACGCCGATCAGGTCGGCCGCGAGCGTGATGACGCCGAAAGCCGCGGCCGACAGGCCGAGCGTCCTGGCGCGTTTGGGGTCCCGCTTCGCGGCGGCGCGCCAGTAGAGGCCGACGCCGATCGCCAGCATCAGCAGTTCGACGACGGCCGAGACGGCGGGCAGCCGCCAGAGCCCGAAGCCGAAGACGGGCAGATCGCCGGCGTTGCCGGGCAGGATCGGCAGGTCGGCGCGGTGCACGACGAGGTCGAGCAGCCAGTGCGAGAACACGACCCCGCCGAGGACGAGCCCGGCTTCCCGGCCGAGCCATCGGCTCGCGACGGCGCCGAAGAGCGCGGCGAGCACGAGCGCGCCGACGAGGGAGTGCGTGTAGTCGGCGTGGATGACGCCGCCGCCGTAGCCTTCGCCGTCGATCGTCTCGACGCCGCTCAGGTAGAGCGGGACGAAGACGACGTCGAGCCAGGCGGTGGCGAGCATGAGCGTCCAGACGGGAATGGCCGGACGGCCCGCCTTGACGGCGGCGGCCAGCCCGAAGTGCCCGGCGATCATCTGCGGGCCTCCGTCCAGGGGAAGCGGGCGTCGAGCACGCCGAGCCCGACGGTGAAGAGGAGGACGGCGAGGATGAAGGTCATCGGTTTTCCTGTTCTGCGTAGGTTTCCAGGCCCTGGACGAGCATCTTCTTGAGCACTTCGAAGCTCTCGCCGACCTCTTCGGGGCGTCCGAAGCCGCCGGATGCCTCGAGCCCGGCGAAGCCGTGAACGGCGGCGCGGATGCAGCGCGTGGCGTGGACGGACCGGGCGTGGTCGAAGCCGAACGGGCGTAGAACGGCGAACACGACTTCGGCAACGGCGTGGGTGGCGGTGCTGAGTTCGACGTCTCCGCGGTCCGGGGCGGCGGTCAGTGCGTGGGTGCGGTGCGGGTGCCGCCGCAGGTAGGCGCGGTAGGCGTCGGCGAGGGCGGCGACGGCGTCCCCGCCTTCGCGTCCGGTGGCGGCGGTGCGGAGGGTTTCGGCCA
This sequence comes from Amycolatopsis sp. lyj-109, assembly GCF_046548995.1. Taxonomy (NCBI): domain Bacteria; kingdom Bacillati; phylum Actinomycetota; class Actinomycetes; order Pseudonocardiales; family Pseudonocardiaceae; genus Amycolatopsis; species Amycolatopsis sp. lyj-109. Next base: position 44,896 of record NZ_JAJPWR010000034.1, on the reverse strand, counting down.
TTTCCTTGACGACGCGGAGGTCGATCAGCCGCCGGAGGTCGGCGAGGTTCTTGACGTGCTTGTAGAGGGAAGGCGCGGCCACCCCGGCGCGGTCGGCGATCTTGGCGAGGGTGAGCTGGTCGGGTCCTAGTTCGTCGACGAGGGCGACGGCGAGATCGACCACGGCGTCGGTGGTCAGTCCGGCTCTAGGCGACATGGTGGCTACTTGGCATAGCTTTAAAGCTATGCTTCGTAGCCTCGGTGGTCAAGGGCCGGTTTTTGTCGGTGGTCGGTGCTAGAACTGATCAGGTCGAAAAGAGCAGGTGGCGGCGTTGGGCCGCCGGGAAGGAGGGAACGTCCGGGGGCGGGCGACAACTGAATCGCGGCATGGGCCGGAGGTGTCCGCGGGGTCTCCAGGGGGAGTCTCGCGGGCCGAGCGGAGACGTTCAGGCGGCGTGCGGTGCCGGTAGCGGTGGGGATCGAGACCCGGGGACCGCGCTCGGACGGGGGTCGGAGCGCGTGGGGGAGATCTTCGGCGGGTCGGTGCCGGGGTGCTGTGGCCAGGGAGACTGGTGGTCCGGGGCCGGCCGGGTGTGTGGTCCGTCCGGAGGTAGGCCGGGCGTGCGGTTGCTTCGGAGGCTGACGGCGCGTGCGGTCGCTTCGGAGCCTGGCCGGGGTGAGGTCGCTTCGGAGGTTGGCCGGGGTGTGCGGTCGGCCTGTCCGGAGGGCGTTCGAGCGGCCGGATCTGATCGGTGCTCCGTGCGGCCTGCCTGGCGTGGGCGGCTTGACGTGGCCGTCCTGACGTGGGCGGCCTGAGTTGGCTGGCGGGTGTCAGAGCGCGATCGCGAGGTCCTCCTCCGCGACCAGCACCTCGCCGCCGAACTCGCTCCGGGCCTCCTCGGCGGCCGCGGCGCGGTCGGTGCCGGGCCAGAAGTGGGTGAGCAGGAGCCGGCGGGCGCCCGCCTTCTCCGCCCAGTGGCCCGCCTCCGCGGCCGTCATCAGGTAGCGGCGCTCTCCCTCCGGCGGTGGGGTGCGGAGGGTGGCGTCGCAGATGAACAGGTCCGCGTCGCGCCCGAGGTCGGCCAGGGCAGGCGACGGTCCCGTGTCGCCCGTGTACGCCACGGTCAGCCCGGGCGCGGTGAGGCGCACCCCGAAGTTCGGCTGGTGGTGCGGCAGCGCGTACGGCGTCAAGCGGAACGGCCCGACGTCGGCCGGCTCGGCGAGGTCGTGCACGTCGAACAGCGTCGCCGGGTGCGGGCGAGGCTCCATCGCCTCGAGCCGGCGGACCGTGCCGGGCGTGCAGTGCAGCGGCAGCCGTGCCGAGGGTGCGTCGATCTGGACCGTGTGGTGCCACGCCCGTCCGAGCGCGCTTACGTCGGTGCAGTGGTCGGGATGCTCGTGCGTCACGACGACCGCGTCGGGCAGCCGGTCGCGGCAGTGCGTGAACAGCCGCGGTGCGGCGCCGTACCCGAGGTCGAGCACCACGCGGAAGCCGTGGTGCGCGAGCAGGAATCCGGCGCAGGCCCGGCCGGGCTCCGGCCACGCACCGCAGCTGCCCAGCACCGTGAGCCGGCTCCCTGCTTCGCCCATGCGCGGCAGTCTGGCAGAGCAGCCTCGGCTCCCCGCACCGGTTTCCGGCACCCGCGGCGACGGGCCCGGATGCCTCGGCCCCGATGTCTCGGGCGCGGCGTCGTGGCCGGTAGCGTGCAGTTCGTGCTGACCGTCTCCACCGTGAACGTCAACGGCCTCCGCGCCGCCGCCAAGAAGGGCTTCGTCGAGTGGCTCGCCGCCACGAAGGCCGACGTCGTCGCCTGCCAGGAGGTGCGGGCCGAAGCCAGTCAGCTGCCCGCGGCCGTCGTCGATCCCGATGGGTGGTTCTCCGTGCACGCCCCCTCGGCCGCCAAGGGGCGCAACGGCGTCGCCGTGTACAGCCGCGTCGAGCCCGAAGAGGTGCGCATCGGCTTCGGTGAGCCCGAGTTCGAGGACAGCGGGCGGTACCTCGAGGTGCACCTGCCGAACGTCGTCGTCGCGAGCCTGTACCTGCCCAGCGGCGACGTCGGTACCGAACGCCAAGATGAGAAGGAACGCTTCATGGCCGCGTTCCTGCCCTACCTCGTCGAGCTGCGGGCGAAGGCCGCCGCGGCCGGGCGGGAAGCCGTTGTCGTCGGGGACTGGAACATCGCCTACGACACCGTCGACCTCAAGAACTGGCGCGGCAACCGGAAGAACTCCGGCTTCCTGCCCGAAGAGCGCTACTGGCTCGGCCGCGTCTACACCGAGGCCGGCTTCACCGACGTCCAGCGCCGCCTCGACCCCGAAGGCCCCGGCCCGTACACCTGGTGGTCGTACCGCGGCCAGGCCTTCGACAACGACTCCGGCTGGCGCATCGACTGCCAGCTCGCGACACCCGGTCTTGCCGAGAAGGTCGTCGACGTCGTGGTCGAGCGTGCCGCCGCCTACGACCAGCGCTGGTCCGATCACGCGCCGGTCACCGCGACCTACGACATCGGCTTCCCCGGCTAGCAGGAGAGGTTGCCGCCCGTCGGGACACCGAGGATGCCGGCGGACCGCGCGCGTCGCCGGCGGCCTTGTATGTGAAGTTCCAGCTCAACTGGATCGGGCCGCGGCCGTAGTACGCGGCGGCTTCCTGCTCCTTCACGCGACGCGGCGGACGCGGGCGGTGCAGCTAGTGCGGCCTTGGCGAGCGCGCTTCAGGCTCGAGAACTACTCTAAGAGGTATAGACCCAATCACTATCCGGTGAAAAGTTGTCCGAACAGGTGGACACGATCGGGTCAGTCGACACCGCGGTAAATGTCGCAGCATGAGCGGAAGCTGCGGAGAACGGGTGACACCCGACCGGACACCCTCCGGACACGCTCTACTGCAAGTAGTAGTCGTGTCACCCATCCGGGTAGTGAAAGTGAACCCTGGGGGCGCCGGAAGCGTATTACGGAATGAGCGCTACCCTCGCTTTCGAGTTGATCAGAACCGGCAGGTCTTGACACGCTCGGTAGTTTTTTGACCAGTAGCACGCAACGTCTCACTCGGATGGGTGAGCGTACTCGCGGGAGGCACTCCGGTGCGCAACCCAGGTCGAACCCTGTTGCGGTCCACCCTGCGCGGTTCCCGCGCGGCCGTGGTGGTCGCGCTCGTCCCGGTCGGCCTGCTCCTGGCCGGCGGCGGCAGCGCGTTCGCCGCCGTGACGACGTCGGCGCAGGCCGACACCAACGCGGAGACCTTCGGCCTGCTCGGTCCCGTCGGACTGGTCGCGGTCGCGCTCGGCATCGTCGGCATGACCCTGGGTGTGCTGCGCCAGCGCCGCAAGACCCGCGCCGCCGTGGCGCTCGCCGAGGCCACCACGGTCGTGGTGGACCTCCCGTGCCCGGTCACCGCGATGGCCGAAGCCGTGCTCGCCGACCCCGACGTCACACCGACGCGGCCGTTCCTCGCGCCGCGCCCGAACGCCTGAGGGCCCTCGGCGTCCGCCGATCGTCCCGGCCTGGAAGAATCCTGACGTGTCCGAAGAGCAGACCGTCGCAGCAGAGCGCCGCCCGCGGGTCCTGTCCGGGATCCAGCCCACCGCCGACTCGTTCCACCTCGGCAACTACCTCGGTGCGCTGCGCCAGTGGGTGCGGCTGCAGGACACGCACGAGACGTTCTACAGCGTCGTCGACCTGCACGCGATCACGGTCGAGCAGGACCCGAAGGTGCTGCGGCAGCGCACCCGCGTTTCGGCCGCGCAGCTGCTGGCCATCGGCATCGACCCGCAGCGCAGCGCCCTGTTCGTGCAGAGCCACGTCCCGGAGCACGCCCAGCTGAGCTGGGTCCTGGAGTGCCAGACCGGCTTCGGCGAGGCCGGCCGGATGACGCAGTTCAAGGACAAGTCGGCGAAGCAGGGTTCCGACCGCTCCAGTGTCGGCCTGTTCACCTACCCGGTCCTGCAGGCGGCGGACATCCTGCTGTACCAGGCGGACGCCGTCCCGGTCGGCGAGGACCAGCGCCAGCACCTGGAGCTGACGCGCGACCTCGCGCAGCGCTTCAACAACCGGCTGGGCAAGACGTTCGTGGTGCCGGAGCCGTACATCATCAAGGACACGGCGAAGATCTACGACCTGCAGGAACCGACGGCCAAGATGAGCAAGTCGGCGTCCAACGTCAACGGGATCATCGAGTTGCTCGAGGACCCGAAGCGCTCGGCGAAGAAGATCCGCTCGGCGGTCACCGACACGGGCCGCGAGGTCAAGTTCGACGCCGAGAACAAGGCGGGCGTCTCGAACCTGCTGACCATCTACTCGGCCCTGACCGACCGCACGATCCCGGACCTCGAAGCGGCGTACGAGGGCAAGGGCTACGGCGACCTGAAGAAGGACCTCGGCGAGGTGTTCGTCGAGTGGGTGACGCCCATCCAGGAGCGCGCGCAGTCCTATTTGGACGACCGCGCGGAGCTGGACAAGGTCCTCGCCGCGGGTGCCGAACGCGCGCGCGAGGTCGCGTCGAAGACGCTGGCCAAGACGTACCAGCGGATCGGGTTCCTGCCGCCGGTGCGGTGAAGCTGATCCTGCTCAACGGCCCGCCGGGCAGCGGCAAGTCGACGCTCGCCCGGCGCTACGCCGACCACCACCCGCCCGCGTTGGCCCTGGACGTGGACCGGATCCGCGCCATGCTCGGCGGCTGGCGCGCGTCCCCGGGCGAAGCCGGTCTGCTGGCGCGGGACATCGCGGTGGCGGCCGCGCGCACGCATCTCGGTGCTGGACACGACGTGGTGGTGCCGCAGCTGGTGGTTCGCGCGGGCTTTCCCGAACGGCTCGAAGCGCTGGCGAGTGAATGCGGGGCGAGCTTCCACGAAGTGGCGCTGGTGCCGGGTGCCGGGCGCCGACCCGAAACTCCCCCGCCCTCCCTGGGGGGCGTGCCCAAGTCCAGTCTATCGGCGCCCACCGACGAACCCGGTTTCCGCGGCCGGAAACGGGCGGCTTGTCCACAACCGGCCGACGCTGTGGACAACACAGGCAGCCTCGTCGGGAAGAGCCTGCCGGCATCCCCCGCACCCGCCACTCGCGTTGCGGGGTTCACCAAGCGTGGTTAGCGTTTCACGGTGGCGAACGAAGAGAAGGAAAAGCTCCTGCCGCGGCTGCGGCGGAAGTACCCGTGGCTCGATCACCTCATCCGGGCCAACGAGGCCTTCACCGAGCGGTACGGCAACCACTACGCCGCCGCCATCACGTACTTCAGCGTTCTCTCCGTCTTTCCGCTCTTCATGGTGGCCTTCGCCGTCGTCGGACTCGTCGTCAACCACGACAAGACGATCATCGACAAGATCACCGTCAGCATCGACGGCTCCGTTCCCGAAGGCCTCAAGGACCTCGTCAACGGCATCGTCCAGGGCGCGCTCGACTCCGGCGGCGGGATCGGGATCTTCGGTCTGCTCATCGCGCTCTACTCCGGCATCGGCTGGATGTCGAACCTGCGGGACGCGCTCACCGCGCAGTGGGGCCAGGAAAAACAGCCGCAGCCGATCGTCAAGCAGACGCTCAAGGACCTCGTCGCGCTGATCGGGCTCGGGGTCGCGCTCGTCGTCTCCTTCGCGCTGACCGCCGTCGGCGGCGGGGTCGGGCAGTTCCTGCTCGAACTCGTCGGGCTCGAAAACGCCACCTGGGCCATCGTGCTGCTGCGCGGGGCCACCATCGTGCTCGGGCTCGCCGCGAACACCCTCGTCTTCCTCTGGGTGATCGCCCGCCTGCCCCGGGAGCAGGTTGCGCTGCGCAGTGCCGTCAAGGGGGCCGTGGTCGCCGCCGTCGGGTTCGTCATCCTGCAGCAGGTCGGCTCGCTCTACCTGGCCAGCGTCACGAAGTCGCCGTCGGCCGCGCTGTTCGGGCCGGTCATCGGGCTGCTCGTGTTCGCGAACCTCGTTTCGCGCTTCCTCCTGCTCATCACGGCGTGGACCGCGACGGCGAAGGAGAACGAACACAAAGTCGTCGCGCCCCCGCCGCCGGTGCGGCTCGAGCAGAACGTCACCGTGCAGCGCGGGCCGGGACTGGGCGCCGTCGCGGGTGCCTTCAGCGCCGGTGCGCTGCTCGCGTGGCTGGGTGGCCGTCGCAAGTCTTGACACCCGGCCGCTTGGTAAAGAAACTGAACCGGTAAGAAATCTGAACCGGAGGGTTTCGTGCTGCTGGACGCCGCCCGCGAGTGCGCCGACCTCGCCAAGACCTTCGCGCCCGTCACCGAGCGGCAGCGTGCGCTGCCGCCCGAGCTGGTCGCGAAGCTGACCGACGCCCAGCTGTTCCGCACCGGCGTCCCCGGCTACCTCGGCGGCCCCGAAGCGCCGCCCGCCGTCAGCCTCGAAACCGCCGAGACGGTCGCGCGCGGGGACGCCTCGGCCGGCTGGTGCGTCTCGATCGCCGTGACGAGCAGCCTGCTCTCGGCCTACGCCCCGCGGAAATGCGCCGAAGAGGTTTTCGGGGACCCGCGGACGGTCGCCGCCGGGGTGTGGGCGCCGCGCGGCACCGGCAAGAAGGTCGACGGCGGTTACGTCGTGACCGGCCGGTGGGCGTTCTGCAGCGGCATCCCGCACGCCGGCTGGCTCTTCGCCGGGTTCGTGCACGAGAAGGCGCTTTACATCGCCGCGTTGCCGAAGGTCGAAATCGAGGTGCTCGACACCTGGCACACCACCGGCCTGCGCGGCACCGGCAGCCACGACTGCGTCGCCGACGAGCTGTTCGTCCCGGACCACCGGGTCTTCTCGGTGCTGGCCGGGCCGCCCGCGGAAGCCGTTGCGCTGCACCGGTTCCCGCTCTTCGGCTTCTTCGCGCTGTCGGTCGCGGCCGCCGCGCTGGGCAACGCGCGCGGCGCGATCGACGACCTCGTCGAGCTCGCCTCGACGCGCCAACCGCTCGGCTCCAGCCGGTCGCTGGCCGAGCGGCCGGCGACCCAGGCGGCCGTCGCGGAGGCGGAAGCGGCCCTGCGTGCGGCGCGGCTTTTGTTCTACGGCAGCATCGACGACGCCTGGCAGGCCGCGCAGGGCACCGAACCGGTCCCGGACGCGCTCAAGCTGGGGCTCCGGCTGGCCGCGACGCACGCGACGCGCACGGCCGCGAAGGTCGCCGGAAGCATGTACGACCTCGGCGGCGGCGCGGCGATCTACGAGACTTCGCCGTTGCAGCGCCGGTTCCGCGACGCGCACACCGCGACCGCCCACTTCCAGGTCAACCCGGCCAGCCACGAGCTCTCCGGCAAGCTCCTGCTCGGCGTCCCGGCCCGGACGGACCAAGTGTGACCGGCCTCGGCCACCGGTTCACGGCGGACTCGGTCGGGCGCGCGCTCGACCTGGTCGGCGAGCGGTGGAGCCTGCTCATCCTGCGCGAGACGTTCTTCGGCGTGCGCCGCTACGGCGAGTTCGCGCGCAACCTGTCCATCCCGCGCCCGACGTTGTCCGCGCGGCTGAAGACCCTCGTCGACGCCGGTGTGCTCGAGCGCGTCGACCCGGTGCCCGAGTACGTGCTCACCGCCGCCGGGCGTGACCTCTTCGGCGCCGTCGTCACGCTCATGCAGTGGGGCGACCGGCACCTCGCCGGTCCGGAGGGACCGCCGATCCTGCTGCGGCACAACGACTGCGGTGAAATCGGCGGGTCGTACGTGGCCTGCGGGCACTGCGGCGGCGCGATCGCCGCCGACCGGGTGACGCCGGAGCCGGGGCCCGGTTTCCGCTAGCCCGCGGCCCTCTTGCGCTGGTACCCGACCACGAACCCGCCGACGATGATCACGAACACCACCAGCGTGATGATCCAGCCGGTGACGCCGAACGGGTCTTCCTTCGCCGCCGACGCGACCGCCGACGTGCCGCCGTTGCCGGTGCCGCCGTCGGCGAGCACGGACGGGTCACCGCCGTTCGCCGACGTCGCGGCCGGTGCCTGGTAGGTGATCCGGCCGACCGGCACGGCCCGGTCGTCCTCCAGCGCGAAGCCGTAGTCGAGCAGCTTCGCCGCCTGGTCGACCACCTTCGTCGGCTTCTGCTCGGCGCGCAGCATGACGACCGCGAGGCGCTTGCCCTTGCGCTGCGCCGCGCCGACGTAGGTGTGGCGGGCGTCGTCGGTGAAGCCCGTCTTGCCGCCGAGGAAGCCGGGGTAGACGCCGAGCAGCTTGTTGTCGTTGTAGACCGGGATGGCCGGCTTCCCGCCGACCGGCGGGAACTCGAAGTTCTTCGTCGCGACGACCTTCGCGAACTCCGGCTGCTTCATCGCGTAGTGGAAGATCAGGCTGAGGTCGTAGGCCGAGGTCGACATGCCCGGCCCGTCCAAGCCCGAGGGCGTCGCGGCGCGCGTGTCGAGCGCGCCGATCTTCGCGGCCAGCGCGTTCATCTTCGCCACCGCGGAGTCGACCCCGCCGAGCGCCGTGGCGAACGCGTGCGCGACGTCGTTGCCCGAGTGCATCAGCAGGCCGTGCAGCAGCTGGTCGACGGTGTACTGGCCGCCGGCGACGAGGCCGACGCAGGTGCACTCCTGCTCCGCGTCCTCCTTCGTCGCGACGATCGGCTGCTGCGGGTCCAGCTGGGTGACGACGACCAGCGCGAGCAGCGTCTTGATCAGGGACGCGGGCCGCTGGCGGGCGTGCGGGTCCTTCGCCGCGACGACCGCGCCGGTGTCGAGGTCCTGCACCAGCCACGACGCCGCGGTGTTGCCGTCCGGCGGGTTGAGCGCGCCGTCCGGGGTGATCAGGCCGCACTCGGCCATCCGGTTGCCGCCGATCGGGACCGGGGGAACGGCCAGCGGCGCCGGGACCTGTTTGCCCGGCGCGGGCTTCTCCGACGTGTCGACCGGCGGCGGGGGAGCCTGGCGGTTCGCGCACTGACCACCCCCCTGCTGCGGCGCCGCGGACACCAGCGCCGGGGTGCTCAGGGCCAGGAGGGCGGCGGCGAGCGTCGTCGTGAAGACCTTGAGCGACCGGGAGACAACGGAGTGCACCCACGCAATCTAGCGCCGCGACCGCCGCCGCATACTCTGGGGCATGCGCATTTCACGCGGCACCTCGCTGTTCCTGCTGGCCTTCGGTGTGTGGTCGTGGATCATCTGGATCACCTTCGCCAAGAACCTGTGGGACAGCGACCGGGCCTGGACCCCCGACGGTTCGCCCACGGCCTACTTCGTGGTGCACGCCGTGCTGACCGTCGTTTCGTTCGTGCTCGGCACGATCATCGGCGTGCTGGGCTGGCGCGGGGTGCGCGCGTCCTCCCGCGTCGACGCCTGAATTCCCTCCTTGGTCGGTGGCGCGCCCCGGCGGCCCGGTCTAGGTTGGCGCCACCGAACCAGGAGGTGGAATGTCCCGTTTACGGCGAATGGCGGCCCCGCTCGTGCTGGCCGTCGGAGGTGGCCTGTTCGCGGTGGCCCCGGCCGCGGAGGCCGCGCCGGCCGCCTGCGACACGACGAGCACGCCGTACACCTATGTCGTGACGTACCAGCCGGGCACCCGCGCGTCGGCCGTCGACAAGGAGCTGGCGGCCAAGTGCGGTACGAAGGTCGTCTACTACGCCCCGATCGGCGTGGCGATCGCCAGCTCGCGCAACGCGGACTTCCAGCAGAAGATCGGCGTCCACCGGGCCTACTCGGGTGCCAGGGACGTGGCCTTCCCCGCTTCTTCCGCCCGGACTTCCCTGGGTGCGGTGCGGACGCTGGAGGACACGCGGTCCGTCGCCGCCGCCGGTGACCTGTCGGCGCTGCAGTGGGACATGAAGGCGATCCACGCGCCGGAGGCGAACAAGATCTACCAGGGCAGCCGCGCGGTGACGGTCGGCGTGCTCGACTCGGGCATCGAGGCGACGCACCCGGCGCTGAAGGCGGCCGTCGACGCTCGCTCGTCGGCGGGCTGCGTGACGGGCGCGCCGGACCTTTCCCCGGCGTCCTGGGCCCCGACGACGTCGGACCACGGCACGCACGTGGCGGGCACGATCGCGGGCAAGGACCCGGCGGCGGGCTTCACCGGCGTCGCCCCGGGTGTGCGGCTGGCCTCGGTGAAGGTCGTCAACGACGCCGGCTACATCTTCCCGGAGTCGGCGGTCTGCGGCTTCGTCTGGGCGGCCGAGCACGGCTTCGCGGTGACGAACAGCAGCTACTACATCGACCCTGGCATGTTCTACTGCCCGAAGCAGCCGGGCGACTCGGCGGCGTTCGAAGCGGTCCGCCGGGCGGTGGCGTACTCGAGGAACAAGGGCGTGCTGAACGTGGCCGCGGCGGGCAACGACCACCTCGACACGGCCAATCCGGAGACGGACCCCATCCGGCCGAACCACCCGGTGGACTCGTCCTGCGAAATCCTCCCGGGCGGCCTCGACGGCGTCGTGAAGGTCTCGTCGGTCGGCTACGCGGGCACGAAGTCGAGCTTCAGCAATTATGGCGACGTCGACGTGACGGCGCCCGGTGGTGACTTCTACCAGCCGACCCCCGAGGGCGCGGGACCGGAATGCCCGCTGTCGTCCGTGGTCGGCGGCCAGTACGGCGAGAAATGCGGCACGTCGATGGCTTCCCCACACGCCGCAGGTGTCGCGGCGCTGCTGGCATCGCGCTTCCGCGGGGCGTCGCCGCGGTTCATCGAGCAGCTGCTGGAGAGCGAAGCGGACGTGGTGAGGTGCGCGGCCACCGAGACGGCGTGCACGGGCCCGGCGAAGAACAACTCGTACTACGGCCACGGCCTGGTCGACGCCCTGGACGCGGTGCGCTGACCGTTCGTTGTTCGTGAAGGCCACCTTGAGGAACTTGAACTTCCTCAAGGTGGCCTTCACGCAGCTTCGGGAGCCAGGAACACAGCGGGCCTGGGCCGCGCTTTGGCTTCTTGATAAGCCGACGTGAGATCCGCCAGCACGCGGGCTGGATCTTTCTCCAACTGCGAGGGCAGAGTTTGGACGACCACGATCCCGGTCGCGGCGTAACGGTTGTTCCGGTGCAGCGTTCTCGCGTAGTCCTCGCGGTAGAAGTGGAAGTCGACGGAGTCGATTTCCCAAGCCAGCGCGACATCTTCCCACCAGCCGTCCGGACGTCCGATGTACTGGCCCGCCGCATCGCGGATCAGGGGATTCCAGTGGGTCGGAGCTGCAGCCAGTCGCCGGCTCAGCCGTCTGGCTCGCGCTTCTGCCACCGAACGGAGATCGACCCATGCCGCCAGGAGGCGGCGTGGCAGGGCTGTGCCGCGTTTCGTACCGCAGTCAAGCTCGGCTCTGATCGACGCAGGCGGGCAGCGACCTCGCTGAACGGCCCGACCAGGAGCCGGCCAACGAGTTCTTCGGCTCGCGTCCGCCGTACCGCGTCCGTCGTCGCACGGACCAAAGGCGCCAGTGGAAGGCCGGCTCGGATCCAAGCCCCCGGGAGGCGGGTGGTGCGTTCGACGGTGACGAACTCGCTACTGAGAATCTTCCGTTCGTGCGGCACGAGCATGTGAATCTCGGCATCCGAGAACTCAGCGGGCACACGAAGCCCGTACTGCCGGCACGCTGCCGACCCGGTGACCAGGGCCTGCGGTCCGCAGTACAGCAGGGCCGCGATCAATCTCTCACGGAGGGTGGGTTCCGTGCTGTGCAGGACGATGATTCCGGGGAGCAGCCGCTGCCACGGCCCGCCGGGCAGGCATCTCTGGTAGATGACATTGCTGTTCATCCCCAGGGACTCCAGGGTGAGCGCCCGGATCACACCTTCTCGGCTTCGCTCCTTCAGCAGTTCGGGATGCTCAGCCCATCTCCCTTTTTTCGGCATCTTTCGATCGTGCGGCAACCACGCACGCAGATGCCACCCACAAATCCACAACCTGTGGATCACCCACCCGATGTGGATAACTCCAGAAGTTCGTGAAGGCCACCTTGAGGAACTTAAACTTCCTCAAGGTGGCCTTCACGAACTTGAACGCGAAGTGAGTGGCAGCACTCAAACGCGCTTGAACAGCAGCGCGCGCTTCACTTCCTGGATCGCCTTGGTCACCTGGATCCCGCGCGGGCAGGCGTCCGTGCAGTTGAACGTCGTCCGGCAGCGCCACACACCCTCGCCGTCGTTCAGGATGTCCAGGCGCTCCTCGGCCCCCTCGTCGCGGGAGTCGAAGATGAACCGGTGGGCGTTGACGATCGCCGCCGGGCCGAAGTACGAGCCGTCGTTCCAGTACACCGGGCAGGACGACGTGCAGCACGCGCACAGGATGCACTTCGTCGTGTCGTCGAACCGGTCGCGGTCCGCCTGGGACTGGATCCGTTCCCGCGTCGGCTCGTTGCCGTAGGTGATCAGGTACGGCTTGATCGCGCGGTACGCCTCGAAGAACGGGTCCATGTCGACGTAGAGGTCCTTCAACGTCGTCAGGCCCTTGATCGGGGCGATCGTGATCGTGGTCGGCTTCCCGGACGGCGACAGCAGGTCCTTCATCAGGACCTTGCACGCCAGGCGGTTGATGCCGTTGATCTGCATCGCGTCGGACCCGCACACGCCGTGCGCGCACGACCGGCGGAACGAGAACGTCCCGTCGATGTAGTCCTTGACGTAGAACAGCAGGTTCAGCAGCCGGTCGGTGCGCTGCGCCGGGACGTCGTAGGACTCCCAGTGCGGCTCAGAATCCACCTCCGGGTTGAACCGGAGGATCTTCAGCGTGACCGTGATCGGCGTGTGGTCCGAGTCCGAAGAGGCGGCCGGAGCTTCCGCAATAGCAGTCATCAGTACTTCCGCTCCATCGGCTCGTAGCGGGTGAAGGTGACCGGCTTGTAGTCCAGCCGGATGTCGGACGACAGACCCGAGCCCTGCTTGTAGGCCATGGTGTGCCGCATGAAGTTCGTGTCGTCGCGGGTCGGGTAGTCCTCGCGGGCGTGGCCGCCGCGGGACTCCTTGCGCGCCAGCGCGCCCACGATCAGGACCTCGGCCAGCTCCAGCAGGAAGCCCAGCTCGACGGCCTCGAGCAGGTCGGTGTTGTACCGCTTGCCCTTGTCCGCCACGGTGATCCGCTGGTACCGCTCCTTCAGCGCCTGGATGTCGGTCAGCGCCTGCTTCAGCGTGTCCTCGGTCCGGTACACCGACGCGTGCGAGTCCATCGTCTGCTGCATTTCCTTGCGGATGTCGGCGACGCGCTCGTCACCGTGCTCCGACAGCAGGCCCGCCAGCTGTTCCTCGACCAGAGTGGTCGGATCCGCAGGCAGCTCGACGTGCTCGTGCGCCAGCGCGTACTCCGCGGCCGCGATGCCGGCGCGGCGGCCGAACACGTTGATGTCGAGCAGGGAGTTCGTGCCGAGCCGGTTGGAACCGTGCACGGACACGCACGCGACCTCGCCCGCGGCGTACAGGCCGGGGATGACGTTCTCGTTGTCCCGCAACGCTTCGCCGTGGATGTTGGTCGGGATGCCGCCCATCACGTAGTGACACGTCGGGAACACCGGAACCGGCTCCTTGACCGGGTCGACGCCCAGGTAGGTCCGGGAGAACTCCATGATGTCCGGGAGCTTCGCGTTCAGCGTCTCCTCGGGGATGTGCGTGACGTCCAGGACGACGTAGTCCTTGTTCGGCCCGCAACCCCGGCCCTGCAGCACTTCCTGCACCATCGACCGCGCCACGATGTCCCGCGGCGCGAGGTCCTTGATGGTGGGGGCGTAGCGTTCCATGAACCGCTCGCCGGAGGCGTTGCGCAGGATCCCGCCCTCGCCGCGGACGGCTTCGGAAATAAGAATCCCCAGGCCCGCGAGGCCGGTCGGGTGGAACTGGAAGAACTCCATGTCCTCCAGCGGCAGGCCCTTGCGGAAGATGATGCCGAGGCCGTCACCGGTGAGGGTGTGCGCGTTCGACGTCGTCTTGAAGATCTTGCCCGCGCCGCCGGTGGCCATCACGATCGACTTCGCCTGGAAGACGTGCAGCTCGCCGGTGGCCAGCTCGTAGGCGACGACGCCGGAGGCGACCGGGTTGCCGTTCTCGTCCGGGGTGGTGAGCAGGTCGAGCACGTAGAACTCGTTGAAGAACTCCGTGCCGTACTTGACGCAGTTCTGGTACAGCGTCTGCAGGATCATGTGCCCGGTGCGGTCCGCGGCGTAGCAGGCGCGGCGGACCGCGGCCTTGCCGTGGTCACGCGTGTGCCCGCCGAAGCGGCGCTGGTCGATCTTGCCCTCGGGCGTGCGGTTGAACGGCAGGCCCATCTTCTCGAGGTCGAGGACCGCGTCGATGGCCTCCTTCGCCATGATCTCGGCGGCGTCCTGGTCGACCAGGTAGTCGCCGCCCTTGATCGTGTCGAAGGTGTGCCACTCCCAGTTGTCCTCTTCGACGTTCGCCAGCGCGGCGCACATGCCGCCCTGGGCCGCGCCGGTGTGGGACCGGGTGGGGTAGAGCTTGGTGAGGACCGCGGTGCGGGCGCGCTGGCCGGATTCGATGGCCGCGCGCATCCCGGCGCCCCCGGCGCCGACGATCACCACGTCGTACTTGTGGAACTGCATGGAAAAGTCTCCGAGTCGGACGCTGTTTCAGTTCGCGGGCATGTTCGGGTCGAACGTGAAGATCACCATCGTGCCGACGGCCAGGATCAGCGCCATCGAGACGTACAGCAGGATCTTCAGCCAGAACCGCGTGCTGTCCTTGCGGGCGTAGTCGTCGATGATGACGCGCAGGCCGTTGCCGCCGTGGATCTCGGCGAGCCACAGCATGGCCAGGTCCCAGAACTGCCAGAACGGCGAGGCCCAGCGGCCGGCGACGAAGCCCCAGTTGATCCGGTGCACGCCGCCGTCGAGGATGTTCATGATCAGCAGGTGCCCGAGCACCAGGATGATCAGCGCCATCCCGGAGATCCGCATGAACAGCCAGCTGTAGAGCTCGAAGTTGCTCCGCCGCGCGGCGGGGCGCTTCGGGGTGCGGGGGTTGGCGAGCGCGAGGTCGGCCATGTCAGTTACCCCCGAAGAGCATCTCGGCGGTGCGCTTCAGCATGAAGAACGCACCGGGAACCATCACCACGACCCAGACCACGCCGATCACCCACGTCATGGCCTTCTGCAGCTGCGGGCCCTTCGACCAGAAGTCGACCAGCATGACGCGGATGCCGTTGAGCGCGTGGAACAGCACCGCGCCGACCAGGCCGACCTCCAGGAGGTTGACGATCGGCGTCTTGTAGGTCTCGATGACCTGGTCGTAGGTGTTCGGCGACACGCGCACCAGCGCGGTGTCGAGCACGTGCACGAACAGGAAGAAGAATGTGAGCACGCCGGTGATGCGGTGCAGCACCCAGGACCACATGCCGGGGTCGCCCCGGTAGAAGGTCCCCTGCCGGCGTGAGGCACCCGCCCGATCGCTCGCGCCTGCCGCAGTGTTGGTTCCCGCCCCCGGAGGGGGCGATCCCACCCCGCTGGCAGTGCTCGCCGTGGTGGACATCGGTGAACGGCCTCCAACGTCTGACTGTGCGCCCGGTGGCCGGTGAGGTCCGCTGTCGCCGCGGGAACGGCGGCTGTGCCGAGATCAACGTCATCGAGCCTGGATGAATCGGATGCTAGACCCGCACCCGGAAGGCGGCTCACCTCCGGGTTCCCCTCTGTGATGGACCAGACACCGGCACTCCCGCGCCGCCACCCGGCGGTGTGGTGCAGCGCACTCGGTGGCGCCGCGCCGAGGAGTGTCCCGGTGACCGGTCATCGGACCTCTGCAACATCTGATATCTGATGCTCTACGCCGAACGGCTGGTGCGAACCGTGTGTCATTGACCAACTAGGGCGTCGTCTCTAGCGTCGCTCGGGCAAACATCGGATCTCTCACGATGGGGTGATGTTCTGGTGCGTCGACTCGGCCTGGTGATCGCCGTCGCGGCCCTGCTGCCCGTGGTGTCGGTCACGCCCGCGCAAGCGCTGCCCGACGGATTGGCGCTGACACCTCCGATGGGCTTCAACAACTGGAACACCACCGGCTGCGCCGTCGACGAGCGGCTCATCCGCGACACCGCCGACATCTTCGTCGACAAAGGACTCAAGGCCGCCGGCTACGAGTACGTCAACGTCGACGACTGCTGGGCCGAGCCGGAGCGGGACGCCGACGGGCGCATGCAGGCCAACAAGGCCCGGTTCCCCGGCGGCATCAAGGCGCTCGCCGACTACGTCCACGCCAAGGGGCTGAAGTTCGGCATCTACACCAGTGCGGGCACGGTGACCTGCGCGAAGACCATGCCCGGCGCGCTCGACCACGAGGACGTCGACGCGCAGACGTTCGCGGACTGGGGTGTGGACTACCTCAAGTACGACAACTGCAACAACCAGGGCCGGCCCGCGCTCGAGCGCTACACGAAGATGCGCGACGCGCTGAAGAAGACCGGCCGCCCGATCGTGTACTCGCTCTGCGAGTGGGGCGAGAACAAGCCGTGGGCGTGGGGCGCGGACGTCGGGCACCTCTGGCGCACCACCGGTGACATCAAGGACAACTGGGCCAAGATGGTCCAGATCCTCAAGGCGAACGCGCCGCTCGCGCCGTACGCCGGGCCGGGGCGCTGGAACGATCCCGACATGCTCGAGGTCGGCAACGGCGGGATGACGACCGAGGAGTACCGCTCGCACTTCTCGCTGTGGGCGATGATGGCGGCTCCGTTGCTCATCGGGGCCGACCTGCGCAAGGTGTCGGAAGCGAACTTCGACGTCCTGCGCAACGCCGAGGTCATCGCGCTCGACCAGGACCGCCGCGGCGTCCAGGCACGGGTGCTGTCCAACCAGGACGGACACTGGGTGTTCGCCAAACCGCTGGCCGGCGGCGATGTCGCGATCGCGCTGTTCAACGAGACGACGTCGAGCGCGTCGATCGGCACCACCGCGGCCGCCGCCGGGCTGCCGAAGGCCGCCGGGTACACCGCACGCGATCTCTGGACGCACCGCGATCTCCAGACGGCGGGGCGGATCTCCGCGGTCGTCCCGCCGCACGCGACGGTCGTCTACCGGGTCCTCGCGGGCGGCTCGTGGTGGCGGAACGCGCCGCTGGTGAGCACCGGCGTCGAGGTCGTCCCGTCGGTGCCGGGTGTCCCGGGCGAGATCACGCCCGCCGGGCAGCCCTTCGAGGTGAAGGTGTCCGCGACCGACGAGGCCCGCGTCCCGGTGTTCGACCCGCGCGTGACGCTCACGGCGCCCGCGGGGTGGCACGTCGAGCAGGTGGCGCGACCGCGGGCCGTCGTGCTCGGCACCGGTGAGCGGGCCGAAGGGCGCTGGCGGGTGACTCCGCCCGCCGGGACCGAGGGCACGACGGCGGTGCTGCGCGGCGGCGTCACCTACCGCGCGCTCGGGTTCGGCCAGGTCACCTGGTCCGGTGAACAACAGCTGACCGTGCCCGCGGCAGCGCCCACCGCGTCCGCGTGGGCCAGCGACCTGCGCTGGGCGGCGGAGAAGAACGGCTACGGCCCGGTCGAGCGGGACATGTCCAACGGCAGCATCCCGGCCGGCGACGGAAAGCCGCTGACCGTCAACGGCGTCGTCTACCCGAAGGGCCTCGGCGCGCACGCGCCCAGCGAAGTCGTCTTCTACCTGGGCGGCCGCTGCACGGCGTTCACCGCGGACGTCGGCGTCGACGACGAGCGCGAGGCGACGAACAAGCAAGGGTCGGCGACGTTCGAGGTCTACGCGGACGCCGCGAAGGCCGCCTCCACCGGCGTCCGCACGTGGCAGGACCCGGCGGTCCCGCTCACCGCGGACCTGCACGGGGCGCAGTACCTGCGGCTGGTCGTCACCGACGGCGGGGACGGCAACTCCTACGACCGCAGCGACTGGGCCTCCGCCCACCTCACCTGCGCGTAGTCCCCAAGTTCGTGAAGGCCACCTTGAGGAACTTAAAGTTCCTGAAGGTGGCCTTCACGAACTTCGTCTCACAGAGTGACTGGGCTGGTCCAGCGTTGGGTCAGTCCGGCACTGTGAGTGACGCGGAACGGCAATGCGGCCGTCTCAAAGGGACGCAACCCGCCGAAAGTAGCCATCGCCGGGCTCGATGATCACGTTCGGTGTCCAGTTCGTCGCGCGCGCGACTCGTGAGTAAACGTTTGTGTTACGTAGCGTGCCTTTCCTATGGCGCATTCCTGTCCGGCGGGTACGGTCTGGCGGTCGACTCGGCAGTAGGGCCGGGTCGTGCCCTTGACCATCCGCTGGATCAGCGGGGAGGGAGACACACGTTGCGTCGCATGCGTGGAACCGCGCTGGCCGCCGCGGCCATGGCCGGGGTGCTCGTCCTGGCCGGGTGCGCCAAGGATTCCGGCGGTGGTAACAGCTCGAACAACACCGCGGCCTCGACGGGCGGTTCCGACTGCGTCACCGCGCAGAAGCCGCCCGCGGCGCCCGCCGCCGCCAGCAGCTCGACCGCCGCCACCGGCAAGGTCGACGGCAGCAAGCTGAAGATCGGCCTGGCCTTCGACGTCGGCGGCCGGGGTGACGCGTCGTTCAACGACGCCGCCGCCGCGGGCACCGACAAGGCGAAGTCCGACCTCGGCGTGACGACGGTCAGCGAAAGCACCGCCAGCGCCAGCGAGGCCGAGTCGGCCAAGCAGCAGCGCCTCGACCAGATGGCCTCCTCGGGCCTGAACCCGATCGTCGCGGTCGGCTTCGCCTACGCGCCGTCGGTCAAGATCATCGCCGCGAAGTACCCGAACACGAAGTTCGCGATCGTCGACGACGACTCGATCACGCTGCCGAACGTGACGCCGCTGGTCTTCGCCGAGGAGCAGGGTTCGTTCCTGGCCGGCGTCGCCGCCGCGTACAAGAGCAAGAACTGCCACATCGGCTTCGTCGGCGGTGTCAACACCCCGCTGATCCAGAAGTTCGAGGCCGGCTTCCTGCAGGGCGCGAAGACCGTTTCGTCCAAGATCAAGATCGAGGACGAGTACCTGACCCCGGCCGGTGACTTCTCCGGGTTCCAGGACCCGCCGAAGGGCAACGCGAAGGCCGCGGCCGAGATCGCCAAGGGCGCGGACGTCGTCTACCACGCCGCGGGCGCCTCGGGTAAGGGCGTGTTCGACGCGGCGAAGGCGGGCAACGCGCTGGCCATCGGTGTCGACTCCGACCAGTACAACCAGAAGACCGTCGAGGCCGACAAGGACGTCATCATCACGTCCATGCTCAAGCGCGTCGACGTCGCGGTGTTCGACTACGTGCAGGCCGTCGCCAAGGGCGACACGAGCGGCCTGCCGAAGCGGTTCGACCTCAAGGTCGACGGCGTCGGCTACGCCACCTCCGGTGGCAAGATCGACGACATCAAGGACGTCCTCGAGGGGTACAAGGCCCAGATCATCTCGGGCGCGATCACCGTTTCGGACAAGCCGCAGAAGTAACTCAGTGCGCGTCGGGGCTCGGAGGAATTTCTCCTCCGGGCCCCTCACGCGTTTACACGAGATATGGAATTCTCCCGCCCATGAGCACAGCCGAGGCCCCGGCCGAGGCCGTCCCCGACCGGGGCGCCCCCGCCGTCCAGCTGACCGGGATCACCAAGCGCTTTCCCGGCGTGGTGGCCAACTCCGACGTCAACCTCACCGTCGCCGCCGGCGAGGTGCACGCCATCTGTGGCGAAAACGGCGCCGGCAAGTCCACCCTGATGAAAATCCTGTACGGCATGCAGCCGCCGGACGAGGGCACCATCGCGATCAACGGCGAAGAGGTGAAACTGCGCAACCCGCAGGACGCCATCCGCGCCGGCATCGGCATGGTGCACCAGCACTTCATGCTCGCCGACAACCTGACCGTCGGCGAGAACGTCTTCCTCGGCGCCGAGGGCCTGCACGGCATCGGCCGCGCCGCCCGCGCGCGGCTGGCCGAGCTCGCCGAGCGGACCGGCCTGCGCGCCGAGCCCGACACCCTGCTCGAAGAGCTGGGTGTCGCCGACCGCCAGCGCGTCGAGATCGTCAAGGTGCTCTACCGCGGCGCGAAGATCATCATCCTGGACGAGCCGACCGCGGTTCTCGTGCCGCAGGAGGTCGACGCGCTCTTCGAGACCGTGCGGGAGATGCGGGACGGCGGCTACACGTTCCTCTTCATCTCGCACAAGCTCGACGAGGTCCGCGCGATCGCCGACACCGTCACGGTGATCCGGCGCGGGACGACCGTCGGCACCGCCGACCCGAAGACCATCACCTCCCGCCAGCTCGCGGAGATGATGGTCGGCTCCGAGCTGCCCAGCCCGGAGACCCGCGAGTCCACCGTCACCGACCGCGCCGTGCTGCGGCTGACCGGGCTGACGCTGGGCGCCGAGGGCTCCGGCCGCAACGCGCTCGACGACGTCTCCTTCACCGTGCACGCGGGCGAGGTGCTCGGCGTCGCCGGCGTCGAGGGCAACGGCCAGACCGAGCTCGTCGAGACGATCATGGGCATGCGCAAGCCGTCCGGCGGCACGATCGAGCTGTTCGAAACCAGCACAGGCGACGGGAAGGCGCGCGACCTCACCAGGGCGGGCACACTGGCCCGGCGCGAGGCCGGCATCGGCTACATCGCCGAAGACCGCACCCGGCACAGCCTGCTGCTCACGCAACCGTTGTGGGTCAACCGGATCCTCGGCTACCAGACCCGCGAGCCGGTCTCGAAGGGCCAGCTGCTCGACATCGCCGGCGCCCGCGCCGACACCGAGCGGATCGTCCGCGACTACGACGTCCGCACGCCGGGCATCGACGTCCCGGCCGCCGCGCTCTCGGGCGGCAACCAGCAGAAGCTGATCGTCGGGCGCGAGCTCTCGGGCAACCCGGTGCTGCTCATCGCGTCGCACCCCACGCGCGGGGTCGACGTCGGCGCGCAGGCGCTGATCTGGGAGAACATCCGCCAGGCCCGGGCCGACGGCCTCGCCGTGCTGCTCATTTCCGCCGACCTCGACGAGTTGATCGGCCTGTCCGACACGATCCGGGTCATGCTGCGCGGGCGCCTCGTCACCGAGGCCGACCCCGCCACCGTGACCCCGCAGGAACTGGGCTCCGCGATGACCGGCGCGGGAGAGGGTGACGAAGAATGACCTCCTGGCGCACGAAACTGCTGCCGCCGCTGCTGGCGATCGTCTTCGCCGTGCTGCTGTCGGCGATCGCGCTGATCATCTCCGGGGCCGACCCGCTGCAGGCGTACGGCACGATGATCGGCCAGATGTTCAAGGGCTCGACCGCGGTCGACACCGCGAACCTGGCGACGGTCTACTACCTGTCCGGGCTCGCGGTGGCCATCGGCTTCCAGATGAACCTGTTCAACATCGGCGTCGAGGGCCAGTACCGGTTCGCCGCCGTCGTCGCGGCGATCGCCGGTGGCGCGCTGAAGCTGCCGCCGGTGATCCACGTGCTCGCGATCCTGGTGGTCGCGGTCGTCGCGGGCATGGCCTACGCGGCCATCCCGGCCGTCCTCAAGGTCACCCGCGGGGTCAGCGAGGTCATCTCGACGATCATGCTCAACGCGATCGTCGCCGGGATCATCGCCTACCTCATCAACGCCGACCAGTTCGGCGTGCAGACCGGGAACAACATCGGCACCCGGGTGATCGAGCCGTCCGGCCGGATCCCGGGCATCCCGCTCGGCTCGGGCACGCTGTTCGGGTTCGTGTTCATCGCCGCCATCGTCGGCGGCGCCTACTGGTTCATGCTCAACCGCACGCGGTTCGGCTTCGAGCTCAAGGCGTCCGGCGAATCCACCACCGCGGCCGCCGCGGGCGGTGTCAACGCCAAGAAGATGACGCTGATCGCGATGCTGCTCTCCGGTGGCGTCGCCGGCCTGGTCGCCATGCCGGAACTGCTCGGCCGCGACTACAGCTACGGCATCACCGCGACCCAGATGTACGGCTTCACCGGCATCGCGGTCGCGCTGCTCGGCCGCAACCACCCCGGCGGCATCGCGCTCGGCGCGCTGCTGTGGGCGTTCCTCGACACCTCCGCGGTGTCGCTGGAGCAGATCAACGTGTCCAAGGAGATCGCGACGATCATGCAGGGCATCATCGTGCTGTCGGTCGTCGTGGCGTACGAGATCGTGCGCCGGGCCGACCTCGCCGCCGAACAACGCAGGGTCGGGCGCGCACTCGCCGGCGGCAAGGGTTCCTCGGTCGCCGAAGGGGGTGCGGTGTGATCACCGACGTCGCTCCCGAATCCGGCTCGACCACGCCGGTGCGGCGCAAGCGGGGCCGGATCCCCGGCTGGCTGCGCGGCGTGATCTGGGCCGTGATCGCCATCGCCGTCGTCTCGACGGCGTCCTACTCCACCGGCGTCGCCGCGCTGACGTCGTCGAACACCGCGCAGACGGCGTTGCGTCTGGCGCTGCCGATCCTGCTGTGCGCGCTGGGCGGCCTCTGGGCCGAGCGCGCGGGCGTGGTGAACATCGGTCTCGAGGGCATGATGATCCTCGGCACCTGGGGCGCGGCCTGGGGTTCTTACTACGGTGGCGTGTGGTCCGGGCTGCTGGCCGCGATCGTCTTCGGCGCGCTCGGCGGGCTGCTGCACGCGGTGGCGACGGTGACGTTCAACGTCAACCACATCGTCTCCGGCGTCGCGATCAACCTGCTCGGCCTCGGCGTCGCGAAGTACCTGGCGAAACTGATCTTCGAGCCGATCTCCGGCAACCCGCGGCAGTCGCCGGTGGTGCCGAAGTTCGACACCTACTCGGCGAGCTTCCTCTCGGACTGGCTCGGCGACCTGGAAAAGCAGCAGCGCGTCGGCATTTCCGACGTCGCCGGCATCCTGCGCGGCCTGGTCACCGAGGTGGCGCCGCTGACGATGCTCGCGATCATCCTGGTGCCGGTGAGCTTCTGGGTGCTCTGGAAGACCCGCTTCGGTCTGCGGCTGCGCTCCTGCGGCGAGAACCCGGTGGCGGCCGAGTCCCTCGGCGTGAACGTGTACCTGCACAAGTACGTCGCCGTGATCATCTCGGGCGCGTTCGCCGGCATGGGTGGCGCTTCGCTGGTGCTGCTGCGCGGCGGCGCGGACTACCTGGAGAACCAGACCAACGGCCGCGGGTACATCGGTCTCGCGGCGATGATCTTCGGCAACTGGCGGCCCGGTGGCCTGCTCGGCGGCGCGGCGCTGTTCGGCTACGCGGACGGCCTGCAGCTCGCCGGCGGCGGGGAAGCGGTGCTCGCGCTCCTGTACGGCGCGGTGATCCTGGTTGCCGTGATCGTCGTGGTGCAGCTGTTCCGTCGCCAGTGGATCGCGGCCGGGCTCGGCGTGGTCGGCGCGGGCGTGCTGTACGCGATCTACTGGGCCAACGACACGCTGCCGTCGGACCTGATCCCGTACACCGCGCACTTCGTGACGCTGATCGTGCTGGCCGTGGCGTCGCAGCGGCTGCGGCCGCCGAAGGCCGACGGGCAGCCGTACCGACGGGGTGAGGACTGAGTGCCTGACATGTCCACTGTGGATTGGGACGCTCTGCGTTCCCGGGCGATCGAAGCCGCTTCCCATGCGTACGCGCCTTATTCGGGTCTGCACGTCGGGGTGGCCGGGATCGTCGACGACGGCCGGGTCGTGACCGGGTGCAACGTCGAAAACGCTTCCTACGGGCTCGGCCTGTGTGCCGAGTGCACGATGGCCGGGCAGCTGCGGCTCTCCGGCGGCGGGCGGCTGGTCGCCGTCGCGTGCCGCAGCGGCGCGGGTGATCTGCTGATGCCGTGCGGGCGCTGCCGGCAGATCCTGTTCGAGCTGGGCGGCTCGTCGTGCCTGGTGGACACGCCGCGTGGCGTGCTGCCGATGTCCGACGTCCTGCCGGACGCCTTCGGCCCGGACGACCTGCCGTGAGCGAGCTTGCGAGTGAACCATTGACACAGCGCGCGTTCGCGGCAGTGGACGTGATCCGGGCGAAGCGGGACGGTGGCACGCTTTCCGACGAGCAGATCGACTGGGTCGTCGACGCCTACACGCACGGTCTTGTGGCCGAGGAGCAGATGTCGGCGCTGGCCATGGCGATCTTCCTCCGGGGCATGGACGCCGGCGAGATCTCGCGGTGGACCGGGGCCATGATCGCCTCCGGCGAGCGGCTGTCGCTGGACGTCTCGCGCCCGACGGTGGACAAGCACTCGACGGGCGGGGTCGGCGACAAGATCACGTTGCCGCTGGCGCCGCTGGTGGCCGCGTGCGGCGCGGCGGTGCCGCAGCTGTCCGGCCGCGGGCTCGGGCACACCGGCGGCACGCTCGACAAGCTGGAGTCCATCCCGGGCTGGCGCGCTTCACTGTCCACTTCGGAGATTGCCGCTCAGCTGGAAGACGTCGGCGCGGTGATCTGCGCGGCGACGTCCGGGCTGGCACCGGCGGACAAGAAGCTGTACGCGCTGCGGGACGTGACCTCGACGGTGGAGTCGATCCCGCTGATCGCCAGCTCGATCATGAGCAAGAAGATCGCGGAGGGCGCGTCCGGGCTGGTCCTGGACGTGAAGTTCGGGTCGGGCGCATTCATGAAGACCCTGGAGCAGGCGCGTTCGCTGGCTTCGACGCTGACGTCGATCGGCGCGGACCACGGCGTCCCGACGACGGCGTTGCTGACCGACATGAACGTCCCGCTCGGGCGGGCGGTCGGGAACGCGGTGGAGGTCGCGGAGTCGGTCTCGGTGCTGCAGGGCGGCGGGCCGTCGGACGTGGTCGAGCTGACTCTCGCTCTGGCGCGCGAGATGCTTTCGCTGGCCGGCATCGCCACGGACCCGGCGGCGGTGCTGGCGTCGGGGGAGGCGTACGAGGTCTGGTGCCGGATGATCTCGGCCCAGGGCGGCGACCCTGCGGCGCCGCTGCCCACGCCTGCGCACGTCCACGTGGTGACGGCGCCTTCTTCGGGAGTGCTGGCTTCGCTGGACGCGTACGCGGTGGGCGTCGCGGCGTGGCGGCTCGGCGCGGGCCGGGCCCGCAAGGAGGACCCGGTCCAGGCCGCGGCGGGCATCCTGTGCCTGGCCAAGCCGGGGGACGAGGTCTCAGCGGGCCAGCCGTTGCTGGAGCTGCACACGGACACGCCTTCCGCGGTCCCGCCGGCCCTGGCCGCGCTCGAAGGCGGCTTCACGATCGCGTCCTCGGCACCCTCCCCGGGCCCGATCGTGCGCGAGACGATCCGAGGCTGACCCGGCGCTCGCGGCGGCCGATGTGACCACCATCGCGAAGATGATCACCCGGTCGAGTGACTACAGAAGTTCGTGAAGGCCACCTTGAGGAACTACAAGTTCCTCAAGGTGGCCTTCACGGATCTCGTCCTGGGGCCGCGACATGCGAGAAGGCCCCCGCCGGGATCGGCGGGGGCCTTCACGTGTGGCTTGCTTACTCCGTGGCTTCTTCCGAGCCTTCGCCCGTCTTGGCCTTCGCGTCGGCCGGCTTCGGGGCGCGGCCGTTGCGGGAGCTGCGGCGCGGCTGGCGCGGGGCCGGCGGGGGCGGGGAGATCTGCTGGACCGCCGGGCCGCCGCCGAGCATCAGCTCCGCGAACGTCGCCATCGCCTCGTCGAGCTGGCCGCCGATGCGGCGGACGCTCTCGTCGTTGCTCTTGCGGACCAGCGTGTCGACCGAGTCGGTGTCCGGCTGCTTCGACAGCGTGCCCTCGACCTTCGACAGCCCGGCCTTGAGCGCGCCGTCGAGGTCGCCGATGCCGGACAGGAAGCCGTCCTCCACCTTGTCGAGGCGGGAGGCCAGGTCGTCCAGGCGAGTGGTGACCGTTTCGAGCCGGCTGCCCAGTTTCTCCAGCCGGTCGGACGCGTCGATCATCTCGCCGGTCTCGGTCAGGGCGACCTTGAGCGCCTCGGTGTTGGCGTCGATCCGCTCGTGCGTGGTGCGGCCCAGCTCGCCGACCCGCTCCTGCGTGACGCGGCTCAGCTCGTCGACCTTGCCCCGCAGTTCGTGGTCGGCGTGGTCGACGCGGTCGCGCAGGGCCGACTCGGCCTGCTCGATCCGCTCGCGGACCGGGCCGTGCACCGACTGCGGGATCGAGTCGAGCTTCGCGTCCTGCTTGTCGAGGTGGCTGCCGACCTCGTCGATCCGGCGGTGGATGTTCTGGAGCTTGTCCTCGAGCCCGTCCATCCGCCCGCCGACACCCTCCAAGCGCGCGGCCATGCCGTCGAGGCGGCCGTCGAGCTGCGCGAAGGGCTTGGCGAGCTTGTCGACGATGCTCTCGACCGCGCGGGTCAGCGCGGCGAGCGCCGAGTCCTGCGCCTCGAGGCGGGACATCGTCTCGTCGAGGCGCTCGGCCAGGACGCTGACCTCGGTGCGGTCGGGCATCTCGGAGAGGCGCTTGCGGACCGCGCCCAGCGAGTCCACCGGCGCGAGGCGGGCGTAGATGTCGTCGAGGGCGTCGAAGATCTGCTGCTGCTCGCTCTCACGCACTTCGGCCGCGCGCACCAGCATGTTGCGCATCCGGTCGAAGGACGGGGCGGCAATGTGGTTGTCAGTGGTCACTGCTGTGTGTCCTTCGTCGGCGGGGAAATGGGAGGGACGTGCCACGAAGCTTAACGATTGCGAAATTGCTGTGCGTATGGCCCCCGTGAAGCGCGTATTACGGAGGCTGCCCCCGGATGGCCGATTCGTCGCATGATCGTCAACGCTGAGCGTTGACCCGAGCCTGAGAGTTACGGCCATGTAGGGGAATGACAACGAGGTTACCGTTGTGGGATGCCTGACGAAAGCCCTGTTCTGCCCATCGAGACACTCCGCCGCGCGCCCAAGGTGCTGCTGCACGACCACCTCGACGGTGGCCTGCGCCCGGCCACCGTCGCCGAGCTCGCCGACGTCACCGGTTATGCCGGTCTGCCCACTTCCGACCCGGCCGAGCTGGGCAACTGGTTCCGCCAAGCGGCCGACTCCGGCTCACTCGTTTCCTACCTCGAGACGTTCGCGCACACCTGTGGAGTGATGCAAACGGAGGAATCGCTGGTCAGGGTCGCCGCGGAGGCGGTCGAGGACCTGGCCGCCGACGGCGTCGTCTACGCCGAGGTGCGCTACGCACCGGAGTTGTTCGTCGAACGCGGTCTGTCACTCGATGCGGTGGTCGAGGCTGTCCAGGCGGGGTTCACGGAGGGCACACGGCGGGTGGCCGCGAACGGCGGCACCATCCGCGTCGCGACGTTGCTCTGCGCGATGCGCCAGCACGCCCGGGCGCTCGAGATCGCGAGCCTGGCCGTCCGCTACCGCGACGCCGGCGTCGCCGGGTTCGACATCGCCGGTCCGGAGGACGGATTCCCGCCCACCCGCAATCTCGACGCGTTCGAATACCTGCGTCAGAACAATGCGCATTTCACCATTCATGCGGGCGAAGCCTTCGGTTTGCCGTCCATTTGGGAAGCGATTCAGCACTGCGGCGCCGAGCGGCTCGGGCACGGGGTGCGCATCGCCGAGGACATCAAGACCGACGCGGACGGCACGGTCCACCTTGGACGGTTGGCCGCGTACGTCCGCGACCGCCGCATCCCCCTGGAGATCTGCCCGACGTCGAACGTCCAAACAGGCACGGTCCGCTCGATCGCCGAGCACCCCATCGGCCTGCTCACCAAGCTGCGCTTCCGGGTGACCGTGAACACGGACAACCGGCTGATGAGCGGATGCACGATGACCAGCGAATTTGCCGCGCTGCACGAGACGTTCGGCTATGGTATCGACGACTTCCGCTGGTTCACCATCAACGCGATGAAATCCGCGTTCATCGATTTCGACGCCCGGCTCGCGTTGATCGACGACGTGATCAAGCCCGGGTACGCCGCGCTGACCTGATCTCCCCGCTGAGGACCGCACCTCGCTTGCGGTCCTTAGCCATGCCAACTATCGTTCACCATGTAGGAACAACTTCTCAGATTTTGAGACGGTGGCGAAGATGGTGCAGGTCGCGAGCGGTGCGGGTGAGCAGCTGCAGCGGAGTTCACGCCGGTGGCTCATCCTCGCGCTCGGCCTCGCCGCGCAGACCGCGAGCTGCTCGTTCCTGTACGGCATCCCGTTCCTGGTCCCGGCGATGCGAGCCGCCGAGGGGCTGACGCTGGCCGAAGCCGGAACGGTCGTCGCGGCCCCGAGCATCGGGCTGTTGTTCACCCTGATCGTGTGGGGCGCGGCTGCGGACCGTTACGGAGAGCGCCTCATCATGGCCCTTGGCCTGGGCATCTCGGGGTTACTCCTCGTGTACGCCGGGATAGGAAATCACCCGGTCGGGCTCCTCTTTGGGGTGTTTTTGACCGCCGGCGCCTGTACGGCTTCGGTGAACGCGGCGAGCGGTCGCGTGGTGATGGGCTGGTTCGCGAAGTCCGAGCGAGGCGTGGCGATGGGGATCCGCCAGACGGCCCAGCCGCTCGGCGTGGGCGTGGCCGCGCTGGGGCTGCCGCCGCTGGCCGCGCACTTCGGCTACCGGGCGGCGATCCTGCTGCCGGCCGGGCTGGCGATCGCCGTGGCGCTGCTGGTGGCGTGGCTGGTGACGGACCCGCCGCGGCCGCCTGGCCCGGCGGGCGGGGTCAAGCCGCCTTCGCCGTACCGGCACGCGGCGCTGTGGCGGGTGCACGGGGCCAGCGCGCTGCTGGTGGTGCCGCAGTTCGCGGTGTCGGCGTTCGCGCCGGTGTACCTGGTGGCGGTGCAGCACTGGAGCCCGCTGTCGGCGGGCTGGTACCTGGCGGTGGTCCAGGTCCTGGGTGCCGGCGGCCGCCTGGGGTCGGGCTGGTGGTCCGACCGGGTCGGCAGCCGCCTCCGCCCGATGCGTCAGCTCGCTGTCTTGAGCTGTTTCGTCATGCTCCTGGTGGCCCTCGGCGACGCCACTTGGCCCTGGCTGGTGCTGCTGGCCCTGGCCCTGGCGGGGGTGATCACGGTGGCGGACAACGGCCTCGGCTTCACAGCCTCGGCGGAGCTGGCCGGCCTGGCGTGGTCGGGCCGCGCGATGGGCACCCAGAACACGGGCCAGAACATCGCGGCCTCCCTGACCCCACCACTCCTGGGCCTGGTGATCGGCGACACCAGGTACGCACTCGCCTTCTGCGTGGCAGCGATCTTCCCGGCCCTGGCCGTGGCAGTGGTCCCGGTCCGCGCCGAACCCCCCGACTGACGTGTCGTCCACCCAGGTACGCGTGTCGACCCTTCAATCACGCGTGTCGACCCCGCAATCACGTGAGTTGACCCTTTCCGCACGGATCCGGACGGACGACACGCGTACTTGGACGGACGACACGTGTGCCCAGACGGACGACACGTGTGTCTGGAGGGACGACACGCGTGTCTGGAGGGACGACACGCGTGTCTGGAGGGACGACACGCGTGTCTGGAGGGACGACACGGCGAAGGCCGCCTCCCCAAGCACGGGAGGCGGCCTTCGGAAGCGGTAACTCAGGCGACGGTCAGGCGGTTCTCGAACGTCTCCACGAGCTTGCGCCACGCGCCCTGCTCGGCGTCGAACGGCGCCGACGGCTCCAGGCGCGTCGGGTCCGGACGCAGCACGAAGGACACCAGCCAGCCCAGGCTTTCGTTGGCCGCCAGTGCCGTCTCGGCCGAGTCGTCGCCGGCCCAGTCCGCCGCGTCCGTGATCAGCTCGACCGCCAGTTCCAGCTGGGTCGGGTCGATCGCCTCCGGGCCCTCCGCGATGTCCGCGTCCAGGCCCGTCAGGACGTAGGTGTTCTCCGGGTCGACCTCGATCTCGAGCTCGCCCGCCGTCGCCTTCGCCAGCACCTCGTCCCACGTGGACACGTCGGCGAGGTCGGTGTCGGCCAGGTCCTTGCCGTCGGCGAGGGCGCGGGCGAGGGCCTTCTCGGACGTGAAGACGTCGATCTCGCCCTCGCTGCCGAGGAACACCGGCTCGTCTTCGAGGTAGCAGCGCAGCGTGTAGTACTCCGCGCCGGACGTGATGATCTTGATCGGGTCGATGCCGACCTCGGCCCAGAAGCCGACCGGAGCGTCGTCTTCTTCGTCGGAGTCCTCGTCGTCCGAAGAGTCGAGCGTGTCGATCGCCTCGAGGTCCTCTTCGCCCTCGGCGCCGGCCTCGGCTTCCGCGGACTCCTCGTGGAACGCCGCGAGCTCCTCGGCCGTCTGCTCCAGCACCTTCTCGTCGACCTCCGGCTGGGTCACCAGGCCGTCGATCGCGTCGAGCACGGTGTCCCACTTCTGCGACACCGTCTCGGACAGGTCGTTCCACACCTGCACGCCGACGCTCCCGGTGAACGGCAGCGTGCCCTGGTCGAGCAGCGAGAAGCCCTCGGTCGAGTCGAGGATCTCGTGGACCTCTTCGAGGTCGCAGACATCGGCGAGAGAGCGCACGATGCCGACGATCTCCGCCAGCTCCGCGATGTGCCAGACGTCCGGCTCCTCGGCGACGAGCTCCGGCACGCCGACGAGGTCGTACGTGTGGTCCTCGTCCGGGATCAGCTCGGGCACGTTCAGCGACGGCACCGCGTCCCAGGCCGGGTGGTCGAGCAGGTCGTGCCGCTCGGCCGTGCGGACGAAAGCGGCCAGGTGAGCGGCGTCGGGGAAGGCGTACAGGTCGTCCTCGTCACCGAGGAACGCTTCCCACTCCTCGCCGTCTTCCCGCCAGCGCGGCGCCCACAGGGTGACGACGTCGCCCTGCGGCAGGCCGAGTTCGATCGGGATGATGTCCTGTGCCATTCCTAAGCCCTCCGGAGTACCGCCCGTGTGCGCGCGGGACCGAATGTATCCCCCGGTCGGTGCGCGGTAACGCGAAGCCTACGGGTTTCGCACTCGCGATGCGATCGCCCCTGCCGACTTTGCGACGAGCGGATGGCACGATGGACACCTGATGACTCTCACAGACCTCCTGCCTGCGGATCCCGACCCCGACGCCCTCTTCGAAGCCTTCACGACCTGGACGGCCAAACGGGGCATCGAGCTGTACCCGGCGCAGGAGGAGGCGGTGATGGAGGTCGTCTCCGGATCGAACGTCATCCTCTCGACGCCGACCGGCTCCGGGAAGAGCCTCGTCGCCGTCGGCGCGCACTTCACCGCGCT
The DNA here is from genome assembly GCF_046548995.1 of Amycolatopsis sp. lyj-109. Lineage (NCBI taxonomy): Bacteria > Bacillati > Actinomycetota > Actinomycetes > Pseudonocardiales > Pseudonocardiaceae > Amycolatopsis > Amycolatopsis sp. lyj-109. The sequence continues at coordinate 14,109 of NZ_JAJPWR010000034.1, read as the reverse complement.
CGCCCAGGGCCGCCGCAGCTATTACACCGCGCCCATCAAGGCCCTCGTCTCGGAGAAGTTCTTCCAGCTCATCGACATCTTCGGCGCCGAGAACGTCGGGATGATGACCGGTGACTCCAGCGTCAACCCGGACGCCCCGATCATCTGCTGCACGGCCGAAATCCTGGCGAACATCGCGCTGCGGTTCGGTGCCGACGCCCCGGTCGGGCAGGTCGTGGCCGACGAGTTCCACTTCTACTCCGAGCCCGACCGCGGCTGGGCCTGGCAGGTGCCGCTGCTCGAACTGCCGGACGCCCAGTTCGTCCTGATGTCGGCGACCCTGGGCGACGTCTCCTTCTTCGAAAAGGACCTCACCCGCCGCACCGGCCGCCCGACGGCGGTGGTGACGTCGGTGCAGCGTCCGGTCCCGCTGACCTTCCGATACGCGCTGACGCCGCTGCACGAGACCATGTCCGAGCTGCTCAACGGCGGCCAGGCGCCGGTCTACGTCGTGCACTTCTCGCAGGCCGCGGCCATCGAGCGGGCGCAGACGCTGATGAGCATCAACGTCACCACGAAGGCCGAAAAGGAGGCCATCGCCGAGCTGATCGGCGACTTCCGGTTCGCCGCCGGCTTCGGCAAGACGCTCTCGCGGCTGGTCCGCCACGGCATCGGCGTCCACCACGCCGGCATGCTGCCGAAGTACCGCCGATTGGTCGAGACCCTCGCCCAGTCCGGGCTGCTCAAGGTGATCTGTGGGACCGACACCCTCGGCGTCGGCATCAACGTCCCGATCCGGACGGTCGTGTTCTCGGCGCTCACGAAGTACGACGGCGTCCGCCAGCGCCACCTCAAGGCGCGCGAGTTCCACCAGATCGCCGGCCGCGCCGGGCGCGCGGGCTACGACACCGACGGCTACGTCGTCGTGCAGGCGCCCGACCACGTCGTCGAGAACGCCAAGGCCCTCGAAAAGGCGGGCGACGACCCGAAGAAGAAAAAGAAGATCGTCCGGAAGAAGGCCCCGGAGGGGTTCGTCAACTGGACCGAGAGCACCTTCGACCGCCTCATCGCGGCCGACCCGGAGCCGCTGACGTCCAGCTTCAAGGTCACGCACTCGATGCTGCTGAACGTGATTTCGCGGCCGGGCAACGCTTTCGACTCGATGCGGCACCTGCTCGAGGACAACCACGAGGACCGGGCGTCGCAGCGCAAGCTCATCCTCCGCGCCATCGCGATCTACCGCGCGCTGCTCGCCGCCGGCGTCGTCGAACGACTGTCCGAACCGGACGAACAGGGCCGGATCATCCGGCTCACCGTCGACCTGCAGTTCGACTTCGCGCTCAACCAGCCGCTTTCGCCGTTCGCGCTGGCCGCCATCGAGCTGTTCGACCTCGAGTCGCCGAGCTACGCGCTCGACGTCGTGTCCACTGTGGAGTCCACCGTGGACAATCCGCGGCCGGTGCTGTCGCAGCAGCAGTTCAAGGCCCGTGGCGAGGCCGTGAACGCGATGAAGGCCGAGGGCATCGAGTACGACGAGCGGATGGAGCTGCTCGAGAACGTCAGCTACCCCAAGCCGCTCGAAGAGCTGCTGCAGGGCGCGTTCCACAGCTACCGGCAGGGCCACCCGTGGGTCGACGACTACGAGCTGTCGCCGAAGTCGGTCGTGCGGGACATGTACGAGCGCGCGATGAACTTCGTCGAGTACATCGGCTTCTACCAGCTGGCCCGGTCCGAGGGCCTGGTGCTGCGCTACCTCACGGACGTCTACGACTCCTTGCGTCACACGGTGCCGGACGAGGCGAAGACCGAGTCGCTGCAGGACCTCATCGAGTGGCTCGGCGAGCTCGTCCGCCAGGTCGACTCCAGCCTGCTCGACGAGTGGGAAGCGCTGCGTCACCCGTCGGAGGAAGGCCCGGTGTCGCACCGGCCGCCGCCCGAGCCGCCGGGCGTCACCCGCAACGAGCGCGCGTTCCGCGTCCTGGTCCGCAACGAGCTGTTCCGCCGGGTCGAGCTGTTCGGGCGGCGGGCGTGGAACGTGCTCGGCGAGCTGGACGCGGAGTCGGGCTGGGACGCCGACGCGTGGCAGGAAGCGATCGAGGACTACTTCGAGGAGTACGAGACGCTCGGCACCGGTCCGGACGCGCGCGGCCCGCAGCTGCTGATGATCGACCAGCAGCCGGACGTCTGGAAGGTGCGCCAGATCTTCGACGACCCGGCCGGCGACCACGACTGGGGCATCAGCGCCGAGGTCGACCTGGCCGCGTCGGACGAGGCCGGGATGGCGGTCGTCCGGGTGACCGCGGTGGGCGCGCACTAGCCGGGTTGCGCCCAACGGCGCAGTCCGGCGGTGGGGTTTGGGGTTAGCGTGGAGGCTTCGCGACCCGGGAGGGACCATGGGGAACTTCAAGCGCCTGCTGGCCGGAATCTTCTTCGCCGCGGCAGTGGTCGTGGCCGTCGCCCCGGCCGCGTCGGCCGCATCGATGGTGGAATACGCGCTGCTGGCGAGCCCCGACGCCACCGCCATCGAATACGGCCTCTGAGGCTCAGCCCATCGGGGTCAGGATCGCCTGGGCGTCTTCGCCCGCGAACCACAGCCCGATGGCGAACGCCGCGGTGGCCTCCAGCAGGGCCGCGCGGTCGAGGCCGCCCGCGTGGACCGGCTTGGCGCCGATGTCGCGGACCAGCGTGCTCACGGCGTCGAGCGCCGCGGGGTCGTTGCCGCACAACGGGACCGACAGGGCGCGGCCGTCGAACACCGGTGGCGTCATCCGCCAGACGTCGACGTGCGCGAGGTTGAACGCCTTCACGACGTGGGCGTCCGTGGCGATCCGCGACGCCACCGGGGCGCCCATCAGGCCGGGGTCGTTGGTGCAGTCCACCAGCACCTTCCCGGCCGGCGGACCCGCCTCGGCGAGCACTTCGCCGATCGCGGCCGCGGGGACGGCCAGGAGCAGCACGTCGGCGAAAGCGGCCGTCTCGCGCCAGGTTCCGGTCGTGGCGCCGAGCCGCCCGGCCAACGGGCCGGGGTCGGACCGGCCGCTCACCATGAGTTCGTGGCCCGCCCGCGCCCACTGCGTGCCGAGCGCGTCCGCCATCCCGCCCGTCCCGAAGATCCCGATCCGCATGCGTCCTCCTTGTGCTTGGCTGGTACCAGCACGACGGTAGGAACCCGGGAAGGAACCGAACGGTAACCATGGACTTCCTCGCGGATTGCCGCACGCGGCTCGCCTTCGACCTGGTCGCCAACACGTGGAACCCGGTAGTGCTGTGGGCGCTGCGCGACGGCCCGCAGCGGCACGTCGACCTGCGGCGCACCATCGGCGGCATCAGCGCGAAGGTGCTCACGGAAACCGTGCGGCGCCTGGAGTTCGACGGCCTCGTCGAGCGGCGCGAAGGCGCGTACGCGCTTACGCCGCTGGGCTCGACGCTGCTGGAGCCGATCGAGGGCTTCGGGCGCTGGGCCGCCGAGCACGGCGACGACGTCGTCGCCGCTCAAACCCGAGCAACACGATCAGCATGACCAGCTCCAAGGCCGGCAGCGGATAGCCGAGGGTGATGCCGGCGGCGACGTCCACGGCGGGCGCGCCGAGCCCCGCGACGAACACCCAGGTCGGCGCGGTCGGCGGTTTTGCGGCGGGAGACCACGACGTCTTCTTCCACGGCTTCGCGACCGAGAGCCAGGCCTGGAACGCGAGTGCGCTCGCCATCAGCGACGCTCCGGCGATCTGCAGCCAGGCGACGGTGCCGGTGTCCGCGGATTCCCGGAGGGCGGCGGAGAGCAGGAAGATCCCGGCGTAGAGCTGAACCAGCGTCAGGGCGAACTTCGTGAGCACCCACCAGTGCCGGAAGTAGCCCCACGCCGTCGCGCCGGCGAGCAGCAGGCCGGTGAACGCCGAGACGTTGGCCATGGGGGCGAGCAGGACGGAGTCGAGGCGTTCGGCCATCGCGGGCGCGCCCGCCGACATCAGCACGACGAGGGCGAGGGCCTGGCTCATCCAGGCGACGGACGAAACGACGTGCAGCCAGACGACGGCTTGGCGCCAGCGGGGAGAAGTCTTTGCGGTCACGGGATCCAGGCTCGCCGAGCGGCGGCGCGGACACATCGGGCGCGACCCCGGTTTCGCCCCGGAGCTGAGGCGCGCCCACCTACTCCCGCCGGAGTACGCAACCGCACCGGCCGTACTCCCCGGGTGGTCGTGAGTGGTAATTAGGGTTCTAACCCTAATTACCACTCACGACGGGGTTCTTCGCCGCCAGCGCTAGCAGGGGGACCGCGGCGGCGGCGTCGGTGATGAGGGTGGAGACCATGCCCGAGCGGAGGACCGCGTCCACTGCCGCGGCTTTCGGGCGGCTGTAGCCGAGGGCGATCACCTCCGGGACCGCCATCAGCTCTTCGTGGCTGATCGCCAGGACGTGGTGGGCCAAGCCGGTGGAGAGAGCGTTGCCGGAGGCGTCGAAGAGGCGGGCCGCGACCTCCGCCGTCGCCCCGCGGGCCGCGATCGCCGCTCGCTCGGCCTCGTCCAGCGCGTCGTACACCGTCGACTCGCCCGGCTGCCACGCGCCGATGCTGACCACCGCCTTGGTCAGGTGCCGGAACTGGCCGAACGTTTCCGCGATCCCCGGCTGACGCCGCAGCGTCTCCGTCGTCCGGCGGTCGGGCAGCACCAGCGGGCCGAAGATCGGGTACGCGTCGCCGCCGGACACCGACGTCACCCGGCTGACCGTCTCGACCGAGCGGCCGCGCATGTCCATCCCGGCCTGCACCCCGCAGAGCTGGACGATCGGGCAGCGCGGTAGCGACCGCACCGCCTCCGTCATCGCGTTCACCGACCGCGCCCACGACAGCCCGATGACGTCCGACGGGACCGCGATCTCCTCCAGCAGCTGCGCCGCCAGCGCGCCGATCTTCGCCCGGACGACCTCTCGCGGCTCCCGCTCGGTTGAGCGTTCGAGCACCAACGCCCGCTCCAGGCCGTACGCCGAGCGCACCTCGTCCGACAGGGCCAGGTCCACCGGCGCCGGCAGCGAGAACTCCACCCTCACCAGGCCGGACTCCATGGCGGTGTCGAGCATCCGCGCCACCTTGAACCGGCTGACGCCGAACTCGTCGGCGATCTCCAGTTTGGAGCGTCCCTGCACGTAGAAGCGCCGGGCGACGGTGGCGAGCAGCATCGCTTCAGTGAGCGAAGCACTCTTTCGAGAAGCGCTCATATGAGCATAATAGCGCGAAATCCAGCCGAAAGGTTGACGTACTGCCGACGTCAGACCTGTAATGCCTTCACATGTTCTCGACGCGATAGGTCAATGTTGCTCATCTGAGCGCGAGAAAGGGGCAAGGCATGCGTGCCGCCATCGTCGATCGGCCCGGTGAGATCAGGGTCGGCGAGGTGCCCGATCCGAAACCCGGGGAACACGAGGTCGTCGTCAAGGTCGGAGCGTGCGGCATCTGCGGCACCGACCTGCACATCGCGGACGGGCACTTCCCGCCCACCCCGTACCCCATCGTCCCCGGGCACGAGTTCGCCGGGGAGATCGTCGAGCTCGGCGCGGACGTGCCGGGCGAGTGGAAGGTCGGCGACCGGGTGGCCGTCGACCCGTCGCTGTTCTGCGGCTACTGCGGCCCGTGCCGCGCCGGCCACGGCAACCTCTGCGCGAACTGGGGCGCCACCGGCGACACCGTCAACGGCGCCTTCGCCGAATACGTCGCTGTCCCGTCCGCCACCTGCTACCGCATGCCCGACGCGATGACGTGGGAACAGGGCGCGCTCGTCGAACCGGTTTCCTGTGCGGTGCACGGTGTTCGCCGCGTCGGCGTCGAGGCCGGCGAACGCTTCCTCGTCGTCGGCGCCGGCACCATGGGCCTGATCATGCAGCAGCTGCTGCAGCGCTCGGGCGCGCAGGTCACGGTGGTCGACCGCAACGAAGCCCGGCTGCCCCGCGCAAACAGTCTCGGTGCCGTCGCGACCGCAACGGACGTCAGCGACCTGAACGGCGAGAAGTTCGACGTCGCCGTCGACTGCACCGGCGCCGCGCCCGCCATCGAAGCCGCCTTCGACGCGATCCGGCGCGGGGGACGGCTGCTCGTCTTCGGCGTCGCCCCGGCCGAAGCCCGCGTCGCGCTTTCGCCGTTCCGCATCTACAACGACGAAATCACCATCGTCGGCTCGATGGCCGTGCTGCACAGCTTCGGCGCCGCCCTCGACCTCGTCGCGAGCGGCGCGATCGACACCGACGCGCTGCTCACCGACACCCTGCCGCTGGAGCAGTACCCCGAGGCGCTGGCCAAGATGCGCAGCGGCGCGGGCCTCAAGGTGCAGGTACTCCCCGGAGGTGGCCGTGCGTAAGCTCCTCACCCTCATCGCCGCGACGTCGCTGCTGGCCACCGGCTGCGCGGGCGCCGGCTCGCTCGGCACCGGCAGCAGCACGCTCGTCATCGCCATCGTGTCCAACCCGCAGATGAAGGACGCGATCGCGCTCGCACCGGAGTTCGAGAAGGCCACCGGCATCGGACTGAAGTTCGTGTCCCTGCCGGAAAACCAGGCCCGCGCGAAGATCACCGCGTCGACCGCCACCGAGGGCGGCGAGTTCGATGTCGTCATGATCAGCAACTACGAGGCCCCGCAGTGGGCGGCCAACGGCTGGCTCGAGAACCTCGAACCGCACATGGCGGCCACGCCCGGCTACGACGAAGGCGACTTCATCCCCAGCATCAAGACGTCGCTTTCGTACCGGAACCAGATGTACGCGGTGCCGTTCTACGGCGAGTCGTCGTTCCTGGCCTACCGCAAGGATCTCTTCCAGCAGGCCGGGCTCACCATGCCGGCCAAGCCGACCTGGCAGCAGATCGCGGACTTCGCCGCGAAGCTCGACGACAAGGCCAACGGCGTCGCGGGCATCTGCCTGCGCGGCAAGCCCGGCTGGGGCGAAAGCCTCGCGCCGTTCACGACCGTGGCCAACACCTTCGGCGCGCAGTGGTTCGACAAGGACTGGAACGCCAAGCTGACCTCGCCGGAGTTCGAGGAAGCCGCGAACTTCTACGTCAACCTCATCCGCGAACACGGTGAGGTCGGTGCTTCCAGCGCCGGGTTCTCCGAGTGCGGCACGCGCTACACCCAGGGCAACGCGGCGATGTGGTACGACGCCACGGTCATGGCGGGCACCAACGAAGACCCGTCGAGCAGCAAGATCGTCGGCAAGTCCGGCTACGCGCCCGCACCGGTCGTCAAGACGCAGGCCAGCGGCTGGCTCTACACCTGGGCGCTCGGTATCCCGAAGGTCGCGAAGGACAAGGACGCGGCCTGGAAGTTCATGGCCTGGATGACCGACAAGGCGTACGTGCAGAAGGTCGGCCAGACCTACGGCTGGAACCGCGTCCCGCCGGGCGTCCGCCAGTCGACCTACGCGATCCCCGAGTACGCGGACGCGGCGAAGGCCTACGCGAAGCCCACGCTGGACGGCATCGCGGACGCGAACCAGCAGAAGGTGATGGCTAACCCGGTGCCCTACCCCGGCATCCAGTTCGTCGGCATCCCCGAATTCCAGGACCTGGGCACCCGGGTGAGCCAGCAGCTGTCGGCGGCGATCGCCGGCCGCGAGTCCGTCGAAGACGCCCTCAAGCAGTCCCAGGACTACGCCCAGACGGTGGGCGACTCCTACAAGGCGGTGCAGTGATGTCCACGCTCTCCGTAGACACGCCCCAGTCCCAGACACACGCGAAGGTCGAGGAGAAACGCGGCCTGAGCACCGCGGCCAAGCGGCGGCTGCCGCTGCTGCCCGCGCTGATCTTCGTCATCGCGGTGACGCAGCTGCCGTTCCTGCTCACCGTGTTCTACTCGTTCCAGTCGTGGAACCTGGTCCGGCCGGGTTCACGGCACTTCGTCGGCCTGGACAACTACATCGACGTCTTCAGTGACACGACGTTCCTGGTCGCGCTGCTCAACACGGTCGTGCTGACCGTGGTGTGCGTGTTCGTCGCGCTCCTGCTCGGCCTGGGCCTGGCGATCCTGCTCGACCGCAAGTTCCTCGGCCGCGGCGTCGTCCGGACGCTGCTGATCACGCCGTTCCTGATCCTGCCGGCCGCCGGCGCGCTGCTGTGGAAGACGACGGTGTTCGACCCGACCTACGGGCTGCTGCACTTCGTCTTCGGCACCGACGTCGACTGGCTTTCGGAGTTCCCGCTGGCCGCGGTGATGGCGCAGATCGTGTGGCAGTGGACGCCGTTCATGATGCTGCTCATCCTGGCCGGCCTGCAGAGCCAGCCCAAGGACGTCCTCGAAGCGGCCGATGTGGACGGTGCGGGCCGCTGGCGGACGTTCGTCTCCATCACGCTGCCACACCTGTCCCGGTTCCTGCAGCTGGCCACCCTGCTGGGCGCGATCTACATCGTGAACAGCTTCGACGCGATCTTCCTGATGACCCAGGGCGGCCCGGGCACGGCGAGCACCAACCTGCCGTACTACATCTACCAGCGCGCGTTCGAGGGCTTCGACGTCGGCCAGTCGTCGGCGATGGGCGTGGTCGTGGTCATCCTGACGATGATCGTCGCGACCTTCGCGCTGCGCCTGATGTTCCGGACCTTCTCGGTGAGCGGAGGCATCAAGTGACCACCACCGCCGCACCGCGTAAACGCCAGTACGGCAAGGGCGCCCTGACCGTGGCGACCTGGATCATCGCGATCCTGTTCGTCTTCCCGCTGCTGTGGATGATCCTCACGGCGTTCAAGCAGGAGGCGGACGCCTACACCGACCCGCCGAAACTGTTCTTCACCCCGACGTTCGAGCAGATCGGCAACGTCCTGGGCGGCGGGTTCCTGCCGTACGCCGCCAACTCCGCGTTCGTCACGATCCTGTCGACGCTGCTGGTGCTGCTCTTCGGCGTCCCGGCGGCGTACGCGCTGTCGCTGGCGCCGGTCAAGGGCACGTCGAACGCGCTCGGGTTCTTCCTGTCGACGAAGATGCTGCCGATCGTGGCGGCGATCATCCCGCTGTACATCATCTCGCAGAACACCGAGCTGCTCGACACGGTGTGGGCGCTGGTCATCCTGTACACGTCGATGAACTTGCCGCTGGCCATCTGGATGATGCGGTCGTTCTTCCTCGAGGTGCCGCACGAGATGATCGAGGCGGGCCGGATCGACGGCGCCAACCTGCCGACGCTGCTGCGCAAGATCATCATGCCGGTGGTCGCGCCCGGGATCGCGGCGACCGCGCTGATCTGCGTGATCTTCTCCTGGACCGAGTTCTTCTACGCGGTCAACCTGACCGCGGCCCGGGCCGGCACGGTCCCGGTGTTCCTGGTCGGGTTCATCACCAGCGAAGGCCTGTACTGGGCACAGCTGTCGGCGGCGGCGCTGCTGGCCTCCCTGCCGGTGATGATCGTCGGCTGGATCGCGCAGAACCACCTGGTCCGCGGCCTGTCGATGGGCGCGGTCAAGTAGAAGTTCGTGAAGGCCACCTTGAGGAACTTGAACTTCCTCAAGGTGGCCTTCACGAACTTCGGGCTATTCCTGGAGGGAGAGGGCCTGGCTCGGGCAGACGTGCACCGCTTCGCGGGCTTTGTCGACCAGCTCGCCCTGCGGCTGGTCGTCGAGGACGATCACCGTGCCGTCCTCCTCGCTCTGGTCGAACAGCGAAGGCTCGGTGAGTACGCACTGACCGGCGCCGACGCACTTGCCGGTGTCCGCGATGATCTTCATGGTCCTCTTCTCCTGTGGTGGGGTGGCAGTTCGTCTCTACCAGGTCACCGGCAACCGGTACAGGCCGTAGATGGCCGCGTCGTCCTTGAACGGCAGGTCGTCGACCGGCGCGGCCAGCTGCAGGCCGGGAACCCGGCGGAAGAGCGTGTCGAAGACGATCTGCAGTTCCATCCGGGCGAGGTTCTGGCCGAGGCACTGATGCGGGCCGAACCCGAAGGCGACGTGGTGGCGGGCGCCGCGCTCGATGTCCAGCTCGTCGGGATTTTCGAACGCGGTGTCGTCGCGGTTGGCCGCGTAGCCCAGCGCCAGCACACCTTCGCCGGCCCGGATCAGCTGCCCGCCGACCTCGGCGTCCTCGACGCACAGCCGGGCCGTGGCGGCGTCGACGATGGTGAAGTACCGCAGCAGCTCCTCGACGGCTTCGAGGGTCTTGCCCGGGTCGTCCTTGATCAGCGCCAGCTGGTCCGGGTTCTCCAGCAGCCCGACCGTGCCGAGCGAGATCATGTTCGCCGTCGTTTCGTGCCCGGCCACCAGCAGCAGGAACCCGGTCGCGGCCAGCGAGGCCCGCCGGTAGGTGCCCTCTTCGCGCAGCTTGACGATCTGCCGCCCGAGCAGGTCGTCCGGCGGATCCGCTTCCTTCCCGGCGATGAGGTCGCTCATGTACTCGCGCACCGCCTCGACGGCCGCCCGCCGCTCCTGCGGGGGCGTGTCGCGCTTGATCAGCTTCGCCGTGTGCGTCTGGAAGAAGTCGTGGTCGGCGTACGGCACACCGAGCATCTCGCAGATGACCAGCGACGGCACCGGCAGCGACAGCGTCTCGACCAGGTCGCCCGGCTTCGGGCCGGCCAGCAGCGCGTCGATCCGCTCGTCGACGAGCTCCTGGATCCGCGGCCGCAGCGCCTCCATCCGGCGCACGGTGAACTCGCCGAGCACGGCCTTGCGAGCCGGCCCGTGCTCGGGCGCGTCCATGGTGATCATGGTGCGCTCGTCGTCCGGCCGCCGGAACCCCGGCACCAGCTGCGGGAAGTCCGGGTGCTGCCGGTCGGCGCTGAACCGCCGGTCGTTCAGCACGGTCCGGACGTCCTCGTGCCTGCTGACCACCCAGGCCTGCTTGCCGCCGGGCAGCCCCACCCGGGTGACCGGATCCTCCTCGCGGATCTCGGCGTAGGCCGGCGGCGGCGCGAACGGGCAGGTCCGCGTCATCGGGAATTCGTGAACGGCGGTCATGGTGTCTCCCTCACCAGGTCACGGGCAGGCAGTAGAGGCCGAAGATCGACGAGTCGTGCTTGAACGGCAGCTGGTCCACCGGCGTGGCCAGCTTGAGGTCCGGGATGCGGCGGAACAGCGTGTCGAAGACGATCTGCAGTTCCATCCGGGCGAGGTTCTGGCCGAGGCACTGGTGCGGGCCGAACCCGAAGGCGACGTGGTGGCGGGCGCCGCGTTCGATGTCCAGCTCGTCCGGGTTGTCGAAGGCGGCTTCGTCGCGGTTGCCGGAGTAGCTCAGCCCCAGGACGCCCTCGCCTTCGCGGATCAGCTGCCCGCCGATCTCGACGTCGTCGGTGGCGACGCGCGCGGTCGCGAACTCCGCGATGGTGAAGTACCGCAGCAACTCCTCGACGGCGTCGAGGGTCTTGCCGGGGTCGTTCTTGATGATCGCGAGCTGGTCCGGGTTCTCCAGCAGCGCCACGGTGCCGAGGGAGATCATGTTCGCCGTCGTCTCGTGCCCGGCGAGGAGCAGCAGGAAGGCGAGCGAGACCAGCGAGTCGTGGTCGACGTCGCCGTGCTCCTCTCGCTGCTTGAGGACCTGGCGGCCGAGCAGGTCGTCGGTGGGGTCGGCCTCCTTCGCCGCGACCAGCTCGTCGAGGTAGCTCTGCATCTCCTCGACCGACTGCATCCGCGCTTCCTGCGTCACCTCCCGGTTCAGCAGGGTGGAGCTGCGCGACTGGAAGAAGTCGTGGTCGGCGTACGGGACGCCGAGCTGCTCGCAGATGACCAGCGACGGCACCGGCAGGCTCAGCGCGGAGACCAGGTCGGCGGGCTTCGAGCCGGCCAGCATCGCGTCGATGTGCTCGTCGACGATCTGCTGGATCCGCGGCTGCAGCGCCTTCATCCGCTTGACGGTGAACTCGCCGACGACCTCGCGGCGCGCGGCGCCGTGCTCCGGGGGATCCATGTTGATCAGTGACGCGGTGAAGCGGCGGCGCTGCGGCCGGCCGTCCTTCGTCAGCACCGGGAAGCCGGGGTTGAAGCGGTCGGAGCTGAACCGCGGGTCGGTCAGCATCTGCCGGACTTCCTCGAGGCGGGTGATGGCCCAGGCCTCCGAGCCGTCGGGCAGCCCGACGCGCTGGACCGGGCCCGCTTCGCGGAGCTTCTCGTACGCCGGCGGCGGCGCGAACGGGCAGGTGCGGGCCAGCGGGAAGACCTCGTCCCGGGTCGCGGGCTCGGCCAATTCAGTCATTTCGGACCCCCTAAATCGGACGGAAAGTATGCGGAGGATTACATTCCGGTTCTCTGGTCCAAGGTACCGAAGCGGAAGGAAGTCGTCCACTAGATGCCGCCTACCCATTCGAGGAGGCGGTGTGTGGCCGGGTGACCGTGCGAGAATCACCCCGCGCGATTCAGTGGAAGGCGAACGGCATGACGGCAGACCCCGAGACCACCCTGCGGGCGGACGCGCGCCGCAACCGCGACCAGATCCTGGCCGCCGCGAAGAGCATCTTCGCCGTTTCCGGTCCCGAGGCACCGATGGAGGAGATCGCCCGCGCGGCCGGAGTCGGCGTCGGCACGCTGTACCGCCGCTTCCCGGACCGTGACGCCCTGGTCAGGGCGGTCGCCATGGACAACTTCGAGCGGGTGCTGATCGACGCGCGCGTGATCGCGGCCGAGGAGACGTCGTCGTGGCGCGCGCTGGAGCGGCTGCTGCGGCAGTCGGTGGAGCTGCAGTTGAGCGTGCAGCTGGCGATGGAGTCGCACCGGGCGCTGGTGATCCTCAAGCAGGACCCCGAGGTCCGCCGGCTGCGCGACGAGATCCTGGCGGTCCTCGACGGTTTCGTCGCCGGAGCCAAGGCCGAGGGCAAGCTCCGCGACGACGTCGGCGCCGGCGACATCGCGATCCTGTTCGCGACGCTGCTGCGCCAGATGCGCGCGAAGTCGCCGGAGGTCGCGGAGATGGCGGCCCGCCGGTGCGTCGGCATCATGATCGACGGCCTCAGCGCGCGGCCGGGTTCGCCGCTACCCGGCCGGGCGATCACGTCCGGCGACCTCGACCCCGGCTGATTTCCCGGATTTCCCCGTTGTCGATCCGGCCGAAAGTAGGCGGATGCGGACTGGAGGTCCGTGCACCGGTGCCGTTGTTCCGCCGTGACTGCCGGCTGGATTGGCAACCATCGACAGGGTAGGGTTCCGCCTCGTTCTGCCGGAATTGCAGCTGCGGGCGGGAAAATGCGACGAAGAATGCTGGCCGTGTTGTTGGCGATTTCCTTCCCGGTGCTCGCCGGGTGTGGCGCCACGCCCGTCGACGGCGTGGCGGCCGCGCCGGTGCCGCCGCCTTCGCCGGCAGCTCCTCCTTCGGCCGCTCCCTCGTCGGCCGCGGTGTCCAGTTCGGCCCCGGCGACGTCCCGACCTGCGACTTCGCCGCCACCGACGCCGCCCCCGCCGTCGACCACGCCGGTCCGGAACTGCCGCACCCCCGAGTTCACCACCAGCGACGCGGACGGCGGCTGGTCGGACGGCGGCTACTACGTCCACAACAACATGTGGAACGCAGGGGAAGCGGGCCCGGAAACGCTGCGGGCGTGCGCGTACGACAACTGGTACGTCGATTCCACCCAGCCCGATTCGACGTCGGTGAAAACCTATCCGAACGTGCACAAGGACATCAACAACCAGAACGGCAAACCGTTCAACGACTATTCGGTGATCAAATCCACCTTCGCCGGCCGCGGCCCGGGCACGGGCATCTACGACGTGGCGTACGACCTCTGGCTGAACGGCGTGGGCAACGGCGCCGGCGTCAGCGAGCTGATGGTCTGGACGGAGAACCACAAGCAGGTCCCGGCGGGCGACAAGCTGACGACGTACACGGCGGGCGGCTTCACGTACGACGTCTGGGCGGAGGACGCGGGGTATGTCGCGTTCGTGTCCCGGTCGACGCAGTATTCGGGCAGTGTCGACCTGAAGGCGATGATCGCGTGGGCGATCGGGAAGGGCCTGATCCCCCCGAACCCGACGGTCAACCAGATCGGCTACGGCATCGAGTTCTGCTCGACGGGCGGCGGCAAGGCCCGGTTCACGCTGTCGGACTTCTCCGTGACGATGAGCTAGTACTACAGGGACACTTGTGTGCGTGACCTGGGGAAAGTCACCGTTTGCCGTGGCTGGTGGTCGTGAGTGGTAATTCGGGTTCTAACCCGAATTACCACTCACGACCCGCTGCG